>CABJAE010000009.1 GCA_902363535.1 Peptoniphilaceae bacterium | reverse complement strand
TATATGCACTTGGTTCGTCCGGTGACGATAGCAAGAGGGACACACCTGTACCCATGCCGAACACAGAAGTTAAGCCTCTTAACGCCGATGGTACTTGGTTGGTAACGACCCGGGAGAGTAGGAAATTGCCGGTCACACAAAAAACGCACGCTGATCTTATGACGGCGTGTGTTTTTTTGTGCGTGTAAAAAGAAAAAGAAGTGTGATAGTGCAGAAAAGGCAAGCCTCTGGTCGTAGATGGCAACCGCGCGCTTCGCACGTCCCGCCGGGCCATCCTGACATAGGACCTACCATCCATTTTTCGTCCCTTCGGTCCGCAAAATGGGGTTAGGTCTCTAAACGCCGATGGTACTTGGTTGGTAACGACCTGGGAGAGTAGGAAATTGCCGGTCACACAAAAAACGCACGCTGATCTTATGACGGCGTGTGTTTTTTTGTGCGTGTAAAAAGAAAAAGAAGTGTGATAGTGCAGAAGAGGCAAGCCTCTGGTCGTAGATGGCAACCGGGCGACGCGCTTCGCACGTCCCGTCGGGCCATCCTGACATAGGACCTACCATCCATTTTTCGTCCCTTCGGTCCGCAAAATGGGGTTAGGTCTCTCGCCGTCGATGGCAACCGCGCGCTTCGCACGTTCCGCCGGGCCATCCTGACATAGGACCTACCATCCATTTTCGTCCCTTCGGTCCGCAAAATGGGGTTAGGTCTCTGGCCGTAGATGGCAACCGCGCGCTTCGCTCGTCCCGCCGGGCCATCCTGACATAGGACCTACCATCCATTTTCGTCCCTTCGGTCCGCAAAATGGGGTTAGGTCTCTAAACGCCGATGGTACTTGGTTGGTAACGACCCGGGAGAGTAGGAAATTGCCGGTCACACAAAAAACGCACGCTGATCTTATGACGGCGTGTGTTTTTTTGTGCGCGTAAAAAGAAAAAGAGGGCTACCGTGCTTAAAACGGTAGCCCTCTTTTCAGGTATTCCGGCGATCGATCTCTTTTAAGTATCGTAGACCAAATATAGAATCAGCAGATTCTCCTCATCCACCACCAGGGCGTCATAATTGGAGATAGAATCCCCTGCCCCGCTCGGGGAGCGGTCCACAAAGTAGTAGCGACAATTAGGAAATGACAGGGCGGGATCGTTGATTTCGGGTTGCACCTGTTTCGCCCATTTCAACGCCGAGTCCACCTTCCTTCCGATCGCGCTGTCTGCGGAAAAAGCTCTCGTCTTTTTCAAATCCTTCTTCAGCTGCGCCATGTCCTCGTCATCTAATTTATAAATCGTATAGCTCACGCCGTCGCCGAGAAAATCCGGCGGCTTTTTTACATCGTCCACGCAGACGGCTCGTCCGGTGACGTGGGTAGAAAAGGCAAGGTTCATGGCCTTGATTGTCCGGGGCGTGGCGTCGGAGATAATCAAAATCGCCGCGAGCCCCACAAGAAAGAGCGCCCCTAAAACCGTAAGGCCTTTAGTCCGCGTCATGCTCATCATCTCCTTCGTAGCGCAAAATATCTCCCGGCTGACAATCCAGGGCTTCGCAAATGGCCGAAAGGGTGGAAAAGCGAATGGCCTTGGCCTTTCCCGTCTTTAAGATGGAGAGATTGGGCAGGCTTACATTCACCGCCTGAGACAATTCCGTGAGGGTCATTTTTCGTTTGGCGAGCATGAGATCTAAATCCACACAAATCATGGCGCACCTCAAATCGTCAGATCATTTTCTTCCCGGAGCATACGGCCTTCGTCCACCGCATCGGCCAAAAGGAAGAAAAAGAGGGCTGCTGCCGCGAGAAGGGCGGCGACAAGGAAAAAGAGCAGAAAGAGGGCGGCGAGCTGCACATTCACGGCCAGGTAAATGGCGAGAAGCAAAAAGCTCAGGCAGGCGCCTAAAAAGCACAATCCCACCCGCTCCAGGCCGCGAACCATGGCCGGAGTAAAAAGGCGGCTCTTGGCGTACAAATAGGTGGTGTACAGGCCGAAGGCCAGCCCCGCGAGAAGAAAGGCGCCGCTCGCGCCCCAAAAGGCGAGGGTCGCGGGAATCAAGGGCAGGTAAATGGTAAATGTGCTGTCTTTCAAAACCCATGCTTTGCCTAAAATGGAGCCGATGAGGGCGAAGAAGGCACTCGTCGAAAGCATGGCCGCCGCCAACGTGACGGCAATAAAAGTGGTTTGTAATCGTTTCATATCCACCTCCTATTTTCATTATACTCGCAATTTAACGATAAACAATAAATAATTAGCGAAAAACGTAAAGAATCGGAAAAGAAATCGCCGATGTGTGGAAAAAAGGGGAAAGATAAAGGGAAGAAGAAAAAAATGGAGGGGAAAAGGAGCCGAAGGGAAATTAACACAGAGGCGTTGCGGAAAGGGAAAGTCGATAATCGAAAAGAAAAAAGCGCGATGACGGCGGAAAATCGGATCGCGTCCGAATAGCTTTCGATCAATTCGAAAAGATGTGAAAATCGAATCTCGTCGAAAAGATGTGAAAATCGAATCACGGGGAAGATATTTCGATGAACAAACGAGAAGACATGAAAAATCGGGTTTGGCACAACGAATGAAAGGCGAAAAAACCGCGGAAACAAGGGAACGAAGAATCAGTTGAAAATAAATCTCAAAAAGTTTCAAAAAACCCTTGCAATCATTCCAAAAGGTCGCTATAATAATCAATGTAAACGATATGAATTATCAAATCATTCTTTGCGGTACATATCAGGTGATTCTGTCGTTTATGCCAATGCGTGCAGCGTGAACGTGCCGCAAGGTAGAAAGGAGGGAATTTTGATTCCTGTAATTTACTGGTCGGGAACCGGCAACACAGAAGCCATGGCGAAGGCAGTCGCCAAAGGCATCGAAGCCGCCGGTCAAGAAGCTTCTTTAATTGAAGCTGCCGACGCAACAGAGGCCATGGTAAAAGATGCAGACAGGATCGCGTTCGGTTGTCCGGCTATGGGTGCAGAAGAGCTGGAAGAAACCACCATGCGACCCTTCATGGACGATGTGAATCCCCTGTTAAAAGGAAAGTATGTGCTGCTTTTCGGCTCCTACGATTGGGCGGACGGCGAATGGATGGAAACCTGGGAAGACGAAGTTCGAGGACTCGGCCCCGCGTATCTCGCCACCGTGATCTGTAAAGGTGAGCCGGACGAAGACGGCGTGAAGGAGTGCCAAGACAGTGCTCGCGCATTATGTGAAGCGTAAGCTCAATGACTCCACGGTTCGTTACCTAAACCAATGCGATACATGCAACGATCGAGACTACCTGGAAGCGATTTTAAAAGCCTACACGGCGCCCACGGTTTTTTGCGGAAAGACCGGAACTCTGGTTAACTTAGTCAATCCTTCAAGAGATCTAACCCGGTGTTGGGCGCAGGACGAAAGCATCAAGCATGCCATACCCCTTGCGTATGCGGAGCTGATCAATCCCAAAGGCAGTTTGCTTCTCTACTTTTACGATCGAAAACGACTTGAACACAGACTTACAGACAGAAGATGCCGAGCTTTTTTAAAGAATCGCGGCTATGATTACGCCAACGCGGACGAAGCCATTGCGGAATTAAAAACACGGTTTTTAATTGGCTGTCCCGACGAAATCGGCATCTTTCTCGGCTATCCGGTCTCCGACGTGGAAGCCTTCAGCCAGAGGCGACACCATCGATTCGTCGGTTACTGGAAATGCTACGAAAACATCTTGTTGTCGAAAGTGCGCTTTTTCTTATTTGACTTAGCGAAATACTTTGTCATGAACAAAGCAATACAAGAATACTAAAATAATGACACCTTCCTATATTCTGAATGAAAGCGGACGCTGAGGCGTCCGTTTTTTGTGCAAAAAAACCCGCGCCGGGCGCGGGAGAATTAATTTTTCTTTTTGAAAAGAGAATAGAGAACCACCACGGGGCCGACGACATAGAGGGCCGGGAGGGCCACCAGGCGAAAGAAAGTAAGATCTAAATGATCCAGTCGGTCGCCGGCGTGTTTATAGGCTTGAGGAAAGGCCACAGTGGCGAGGATAAAGTAAAGGGTGAGGGGCATGAGGGCCGCGGAGGTGGGGCTTTTATGGAAAAGGGTGTCGGCAAGGACAAAATAGTAGACGAGAAAAAAGAACAGGCCGATGGCATAGGCAAGAATGGAAACAACGGTGGAGCTGAGGGGAGCGGGCTCTTTCTTCGAATCATCTTCGCCGATGAAATAGGCCATGTCCACGGAAAACACCCGGGCCAACTCCCTGAGATTAGACGTGGTGGGCTGGGCGCGGTCCATTTCCCATTTGGATACGGCTTGGCGGGTGACGCCGAGTCTTTCCGCTAAGTCTTCTTGCGAAAGCCCCATGGCCTTTCGTTTTGCTTTTATTTTTTCACCATACATAAGAAATACCTTCTTTCTCTGTGTCATTTTCTGAATTTACTGTAACAAAAAGAAGAACATGGCACAAGCAACGGGGGCGCAACTTTCGGTTGCGGCGGATGATTTTGAAAAATTTTGGAAAAATAATCGGGAGACGCCTTTAAAACGAAGAAGAATTTCAAAAAAAGAGTTGACACTGTATTAAGACGGCGATACAATATGACTGTATTAAGGAAGTAGTACAGATGAAAGGAGGTAAGTTTTGCAGTTATTAGATATACAGTCCGTAACGAAGGATTACGGTAGCGGAAAAGGGCTTTTTAATTTTTCCATGAATCTTCAAAAGGGAGATATCGTCGGGTTGATCGGCGTCAATGGAGCGGGAAAGACAACCTTGCTCAATATCCTATCCGGAAAGATTCATCCAAATTCTGGGACCGTATTTTATGAAGGTGAGGCGGTGCACATCGATTCAGCGTGTAGAAAAAAGTTTGGGGTGTCGGTTAATCCTGATTTTTATCCCTACCTCAGCGCGTATGAAAATTTGGAAGCCGTTTTCTATTTAAATGGCGTCACAAACCGCAAAAAAATGGAGGATGATATTAAATCTGTTCTGAACATTGTGGGATTAGAAGGCTCGGAACATAAAAAAGTAAAGTCCTATTCTTTCGGCATGAAACAGAGATTGGGTTTTGCTCAGGCCATTTTGAATTCAGAGACAGTCATGCTTTTAGA
The DNA here is from genome assembly GCA_902363535.1 of Peptoniphilaceae bacterium. Lineage (GTDB taxonomy): Bacteria > Bacillota > Clostridia > Tissierellales > Peptoniphilaceae > Aedoeadaptatus > Aedoeadaptatus acetigenes. The sequence goes on along the minus strand of CABJAE010000009.1, from coordinate 100,934 downwards.
TGAGCCCTTCGTCGGTTTGGATATTCACGGCCGCGCCATGGTGAAGGACTTTATCAGAGAGATGGTCAAGAAACGAAACATGGCGGTCATTTTTTCCGATCATAATTTAGACGAGGTGAAGTCATTGTGCAATCGGTTGGTTGTCATTCAAGATGGAACCAAACGTTATGACGGCGATATTCACATCAAAAGCCCGGTCTTGTTACAGGTAGATTGTGCGGCGGCGGTGGATAGCAGTTATGCGGAAATAGTAGACGATCATCGGATTCTGGTGACGGAAGATAAGCTCAATGAAAAATTACTCTATATCGGTTCCGTGACCAGAATTAGAAACATTGAAAAAATAATGAATCCCTTGGAAACTTTTTTAGAGGAGAGGTAACATGATGCGTCTAATCCGATTTGAGCTTTATAAACAATTAAAGCGAAAAGAAAATCTTATGATACTCTTCATGTTCGTCTTACCCTTGTTTTATAGTATGGGGGTATGGAGCCATTCTGAAATTATCACTTATACCAGTACTGAATTGATCAGCGGATTGAGCTTTGCCGATAATATGTACACCTTAGTCTATATGGTTTTTATTATCTTCTTATTTCTCGCCATTAATAGTGCGACTACTTTAAAAGGAGAGATAGAAAACAATAGTTTGTCTATGATGCTCACGCGTGTCAACAAACGAAGCAGAATCTATTACGCCAAGTTTTATGCTCAATCTTTTTCTTGGGGGATTGTGTCTTTCGCGTTTGTTTTATTTTCTATCGCTTGTTACTATTTATTCCTTTCAAAAATGGCGATTGCAACCGGCACAGTCGTAGGCGAGAATTGGTTAAATAATCTATTGATCATAATAGGCATCGGGTCATTTTACATTCTTGGCATCAGCCTCGTGCAATGTTTAAGTATGTATTTCAAATCCTACGTATCAGTCGGCGTCTTTATTCTATTCTACGCGATAGGACTTTATTTAAAGTCGTTTACCTTGTTTCAGCCCTTCGTACCCGTACATTATTTATATAAACTCATCGATTCGGGAAGCATCATGGACTTTCTGAGGTTTATGGCGTTGAACTGGGGGATGGTGTACGTTTTCAATTGGGTAGGAAACAGAAAATTTAAACGAAGTGATATAGGAAACGAAAACTGAAAGGAGGGCCCATGGAATTTGACGGCAATCGACCGATTTATCTGCAGCTTTACGAAACCATTCGAAAGCAAATCGCCGCCGGGGAGCTGATTCCCGGAGAGAAATTGGAATCGGTACGAAATTTGGCGAAGATCTACGGTGTGAATCCAAACACCGTGCAGCGGGCATTACAGGAGCTGGAGCGGGAAGCGCTCATTGAAACGGATCGAACGCGGGGGAAATTTGTGACGGAAAATAAAGACACCATCGACACGTTGGGCAAGGACGCCTTTTTCGACGCCTGCGATCAATTGATCGGCGTGGCGGCGGATCTGTCCATGACACAGGAGACAGCGGTAAAATTACTGAACAAGCGTTGGGAGAAAGGAGGGTCTCATGAAGGCCGTTGAGTGCAAACAAATCGACATCGACTACCGAGGCAAATACGTCTTGGACAAACTGGATTTATCCTTGGAGCCGGGCCACATCGTGGGGCTTATGGGGTCCAATGGCGTGGGGAAGACGACGCTCCTTCGCATTTTGGCCGGCCTCGAGATGAGCTACAAGGGCGAGGTAAAAATCTTCGGCGAAGAAATCGGCAAGGCCACGAAAAACATGGTGAGCTACCAGCCGGATCACCTGCCTCTGCCCAAGGATTTAAGCGCCGAGGCCTGCGTGGATCTTTATGGCCATTTCTTCGACGACTTCGATCGGCAAAAGGCCTTTTACATGCTGAAATCTTTTGATCTCGAGCCTTCCCGCCGCATTCGGGAAATGAGCAAGGGCATGCAGGACAAGCTCCAGGTGGCGCTGACGCTTTCCAGAAAGGCGCGGCTCTATTTAATGGATGAGCCTATCGGCGGCGTGGATCCCCTGGCGCGGAAAAACGTCATCGACGGAATTTTGGACGGCTTCGATACGGAGGCGACCTTGATCATCTCCACCCACATGGTGGAAGCCATCGAGCCCATTATCGACACGGCGGTGTTTTTAAGAGACGGCAAGGTGCTTTTAAATGAAGATGTGGAGGCCCTGCGCGGCCGCTACGGCAAGGATTTGGAAGCGATTTTCAGGGAGGTGTACGATGTCTAAACTCATTAGCTATTATTTCAAGCGAGACAAATGGATTCTTCTCGCCATGGTGGGATTGGGGCTTCTCGGCAGCTTTCTCTTGTGGGGCTACACGGAAGTAGAGAACGCGTTTGGCGCCATCAGTGTGTTTGTCGGCGTCGCGGCTTTTTTCATCGGCGTAAGCATCATTCCCTTGTGGCTTTGCATTAGGGATTACAAGCGCATGTACGGCGCCTACGGCAGTTTCTTCGCCGCCCTTCCCTTGACGGGAAAAGATGTGATGGGCGGCCGGTTCCTTTGGTTTCTGATCGTGCAGTTCGTCGCTTTTTTAGGGACCGCCATCTTCATCGGCCCTCCGGCTTACCGCAATGTCGAACTGTATGAAGGAGGCCGAGAGTTAATGTATTTGGTCACGACGCCCATCGGCGTAAAGTACCTTACGGGATTTATCCTACTTGTAATTGCCAGCATACTTTTCGGGATTGCGGCCTGGGTCTTTGTCACCAGCGTGGGGAGCGAAAAGCCCTTCCGCCGCTTCGGCATCGGCGGGCCCATTATGCTCTACATCGGCCTGCAAGTGGCCATAAATGTGGTAACGAAAGTGGTGATCGATACCATGGGAAGCCAAAGACAGATTGTAAGCGAAGAATATTTTAATCAGGTCGCTTCCCAACTGTTTTTCAGAACGTCTCTCGTGTTGAGCGGGCTTATGCTGATCGCCGCCGTGGTGCTCTTCCTGAGAAGCGTCCACAGCCACGACAAGAAACTTTCCGTGTCGTAATGTGTCATAAAAATGTAACGAGCGAGGCTTTCGGGCCTCGTTTTATTTTGCCCTCATTGTTGATAAAATAGTTTTGTAAAACACATGGGAGAGAAAGGAGGGCCTATGGGATTTAAAGTGGCAATGGCGCTTGCCGTCTATGTCATTCCGGGAATCATGGTCTTTTTCGGCGGCCTTATGCTGGACCATCCGCCGAAAACCATTAACGCAGCTTACGGCTACCGCACCGCCATGTCCATGCTTAATCAAGACACTTGGGACTACGCACAGGCCGCCTGCGCCGAAAGGTGGCGGAGATGGGGCCGCGTCCTCGCCCTGATCACCCTCGTCGTGTTGATTTTCGCCCTTCGTCGCCCGGACTTTGCCGATGCGTTGGGTATCTACACCGCTTTTGAAACCGCCTATCTCTTGGCCTCCGTGGCCGCAACGGAAATGGACCTGCGCCGCACCTTCGACAGGGAAGGTCGGCGAAAGGCGTAGGGGCGCCCTTGAACATTGTGCTTTTCCCCGGCCTGTGATAGGCTAAAACAAAGAAATGAAGAACGGAGGATATCATGAAACGTATTTGTCGATTGTTGGCGGTCCTATTTCTCGCCACGGGGCTGATCTTGCCCGCCCGCGGCGCCTTTGCCGCAAGTCGAGACGAAAAAATCGCCTACTTACAAAAAGCCGGCGTGGTGACCGGCTATCCCGACGGCACCTTGGGCCTGGATGCGCCCATTAAGCGTTCGGAAATCGCCACATTGCTCGTAAAAATCGACGGCAAACAAGCTGAAGCCGCCGAAAAAGCCGCTGTCTTTAAAGACGTTCCCACGAGCCACTGGGCCAACGGCTTTATTCGCGTGGCGAGCCAAATGAAAAATCCCGGCGGCGTCAGCGCCATCGTCGGCTACCCCGACGGCACCTTCCGCCCGGAAAAAAACATCTCTAATGCGGAAATGATGAAAATTCTCGTGGCCGGCGCCAAAACCGACCTCACCCCGGCCGACGAGGCCAAGGCCGACTGGCCCGCAAGCTGGATCAATTGGGCCCGGGAGATGAACATCGTGGGCGCGGATGCAGGCGTCGACGGATTGGATCCCGACAAATCCGCCACCCGCGGCGACGTCTTCGTCATGGTCTACAATGCCAAGGTGAAGCCCGCGGCGCCGGCGGAAAAACCCAAGGCCAATGAAGAAAAGCCCAAGACCAACGAAGAGGACGAAAAGCCCCTGAAAGATCAGGATCCCGCGGATGCCGCCAATCGGGGCAACGCCTTTCACATGATCTACAACGGAACCTGGGCGAAAAATCTGCCCTTCCTGAAAAAATAAATCCTTTGAAAAGCCAAAGCCTCATTCGGGGCCTTGGCTTTTTTCATGGAAAAAAGAGTTAAGGCTGAATAAAAGGAGAAGAAAGAGTTTACCTAAATAAAAACATATTTTATTAAAAGAATGCTATAATTACTTATATAAACATGAAGGAGGCAATGATGAAAGGACACATGAAGAGACAATGGACCGTGCTTCTCCTGGCCCTGGTCATGACCCTGGCCACGGGCTTCAGCGTATTCGCCGCGAGCTACCCGGACCTGGCGGGGCACTGGTCGGAAGGCACCATGATTAAGGCCGCAGATCTCGGCTGGATCAAAGGTTATGACGATGGCACCATGCGCCCGAATCAATCGGTGACCCGGGCGGAATACATCGCCATGGTCCACCGCATGGCGGGCCTGGAAAAAGTGGGCGCGAAAGAGCAATCGGCCTACGGCGATTTGAATCAGGCAGCTTGGGCCGACGGGACCATTCGCCAAGCGGAAGAGGCGCAGCTCTTGGATTTGGTCTTCATGGGACCGAACCTGCGCCCCAACGCCCCCATCACCCGTGAAGAAGCGGCGGCCGTTCTGAATTTGGGCACCATGCTCAAAAATATGGACGCACAATCCGGCTTGACGAAAGAGAATGTAGAGACCATTCATAATTTCGCCGCCACGCTGACGGAAAGAAACAACAACCCCGACGCCCTGAGCTATTCGGACAAGGCCGAAGTGATGCCGCGCTACGTGTGGGCCGTCGGCCAATTAACCGACGGGAAAATTATTACCGGCTACGAAAACAACGTCTTTAAGCCCCAAGGCAAGCTGACCCGCGCCGAGGCCATGACCCTGATCCTCCGCGCCACGGGCCAAGCCCCGGCTCCCGTTGAAAAACCCGCGCCGCAACCTGCGCCCCAACCCGCGCCGCAACCTGCACCGCAACCGAAGCCGGCGACGGAACTGAAGGGCAAAGTTGTACAGGAAGGCGGCAAGTATTACATCGTCAATGTAGAAAACGGCGCCCGCTTCAGCCGCGACGCCTTTAAAGACGGCTACGTCACCATCGGCGATCAAGCCTATTTGCTCGGCCCGGACGACGCCCTCACTTCGGGCTTCATTCGCAGAGACAACAAAACCTACTACATCGACCGCGAAAAAGGAAAGGTCCGCGGCTGGAAACAAATCGGCGACGGACTCTACTACTTCTCGCCGGCCAATTACCGCATGTACAGAAACGGCATGTTCTCCACCGGCGAAGGCGTTTACTGGTTCGGCCAAGATGGCAAGCTTAAAATCGGCAAGCGCCCCGGCGGGCAACACGGCCGCCTCGTTTACTGGGCAGGCCCCTCGGCCAAGGAATTGGAAAACGGCTGGCTCACCGGCCCCAATCAGGAACTTCGCTTCAGAGGACAGGAAATGGCCAACTACGCCGCCGCCTTCGAAGGTCAACCCTTCCGTTGGTACGGCTTTGAATTCGACAGCGGCAAAGGCGTCTACTGCGTCGGCCTCACCTACGCCACCCACAAGGCCTTCGGCATCCACATTCCCGGGCCCAACGACGCTAACATTCGCAAGCACAGAGGCTACGAATTGCCCCGCGTGCAATACGAAGCCGCCTACAAATTCGGCGGCATGCGCTATCCGGCCAACTTTGCCAACGCATGGCCCGGCGACATTATCTTTAACTACAGCCCGAACTTCTATTTAGGCTACAACCACGTGGGCCTGTACATGGGCAAAAACAACGGACGGGACATCTACGTCCACGCCACGCTGAAAAACGGCATCTTTGTCGGCGACTGCAGGGAAATGAACCGCGAAATCGGCCGCCGCTTCAACAAAGAATTCGTCCGCTACAACACGGACAAAAACAAAGGCAACGGCCAAATCCCGGAAATTTTGCGCCGTCAATAGTTGTGAAAAAAGAAAAACCCGAGGAGTATCTCGGGTCGGAGTAATAAAAAGAGAGGGAGAATCATTCGATTTGCCCTCCCTTTTTTCTTTGTGAGAAGCCATTGAATCGACAAAAAGATAGACAGATTTTCGTCGGTAGGATAAAATAAAACCTTCTTAAAATCCTAAAAAGGAGGATGCCTATGGAAGCCATAAAAACGGGCCGGCCGCCGACGTCTTGGCGGGTATTAAACGGCGCTCAATTAAAATACATCGCCTTTTTGTCCATGCTTTTGGACCACGTCAACAACGCCTTGATTACGCCTTATTTAGACGGAAAGGGGCCTTTGCTCCATGTAAGCAATCTTCTGAGCATTTTGGGGCGAATCGCCTTTCCTCTCTTTATGTATTTTCTCGTGGAGGGCTTTTTCAAGACCCGCTCCCGGAAAAAGTATCTCATGAATCTCTTGCTCTTCGCCATTGTGTCGGAAGTGCCCTTCGATCTCTTTACCTCCCGGGAGCTCTTCAATAACAACTGGAACAATATGATGTTCACTCTCGCTCTGTCTCTCGTCACCATTTGGATCGTGGATGAGCTCAAGGGGCGGCTGTCGAAAAAGTCCGCGGCCCTTTGGTACGGAGCGTCCATCGTCGTGGTGGCGGTTATGTGTGCCGTGGCCATGTTCTTCAGCCTGGATTACGATTACCACGCCATTATCGTGGCCTATTTGTTCTATCTCTTTTACGAAAAGCCCGTCTACGGCGCGGCCCTGGGTTATCTCTCCATTATAAAAGAGCTTTATTCCATCCTGGGCTTTGCCGCCACCCTTACCTACAACGGCGAGCGGGGCAAGCAGTATAAGTGGCTCAACTACGCCTTTTACCCGGTGCACATTTTGATCTTGGGCCTCCTTCGCGTGGCGCTGAATATTTAGGGGAGGAAGCAAATTATTGATCCGATGAACAAATAAGATAAAATGACGCCATAAGGAGGATTTGCTATGGTTACGACACATCCCGATTATTTAACGAAAAGTGGTTACGATAGCGTACCGTGCATGGCCCATAATGCGGCTCTCTCTGGAGATGTAGAAACGAAATTGGATGAGGCGGATCGCATGGCGAAGGAGACGACGGTTCGCTACGACACCGACGAGGTCTTCGGCCGCGTAAAGGCGCGGATTCCCGACAGTGAAAGAGCATAGGCGATCCTCGTGGCATAATTTCAATCCCGGCGAAAACAAATAAGCAATCTATTTAATTCCAAAAACCAACACCATCCCAAGCCCGTCTTGGGATTTTTTATTTCCCCAAATTCCTTGTATGCTTTCCTGCTTTTTTCTCCTACCCCAGGTATAATAGAGGCATAGGTTCTTCGGATTAAAAGGGAAGTTGCTTGCGGCACGCGGTCCCGCCACTGTAACGGCCGAGACGCCCATTCACTTAACGGGAAGGATGGAACGTCGCCTGAGGTCAGAAGTCAGGATACCTGCCTATGGAAAAAATTTCTTCACGAGGTATGGAGTTGTCCATACAAGATAGGAGGTCTTTATGAAAAAGATTCTGAACGTCTTGTTGCTCGCGTCTTTGCTCCTCTTAACCGCCTGCGGCGGGGGAGATAAAGTCGCTACGAACGAAAACAATCAGGCGAATGCCAATACCAATGCTGCGGCGGAAACAAAGGATGCTTATTATCCGGTGACCATCGACACGGTGGATGCCCAGGGCAATCCCGTTCAGGAAACCTTTGAAAAGGAACCGGAACGCGTCGTGGCCGTGTATCAATCGGCCATTGAAAACATGCTGGCCCTCGGCCTCGAGGACAAAATGGTCCTCGCCGCCCAATTGGACATCGACGTCAAGGACGAGTACAAAGACGCCTTCAGCAAGGTGGAATATGTAAAGGACGCGCCGTCGAAGGAAGCGGTTCTCGCCGCCAAGCCGGATTTCATTATTTCCTGGGCTTCTTACTTCGGAGACAAAACCCTGGGGGATGTAAAGGACTGGCAGGATAAGGGTGTCAACACCTATATTCTGAAAAACAGCGGCGCCGTAAAGGTGGACAGCTTGGAAAATGAATACGACGACATTTTAAATTTAGGAAAGATTTTCAATAAACAAAAAGAAGCCCAAGCCATCGTGCAGTCCATGAAGGATCGCCTGGCCGAAACGGAAAAACTCCGGGAAGGCAAGGAGCCGGTGAAGGCGGCGATTCTGGAAATCGAAGACGATAATCTCTTCAGAAACTACGGTGCGAAAACCGTGGGCGGCGAAATCGCCGAAAAAGCCGGCGCGAAGCTGGTCATGGACGAAGATCGCTTCGGCTCCGAAGCCCTCCTTACAAAGGATCCCGACGTGATTTTCGTCGTTTACTTCGGCGAAAACAAGGTCGAAGATCAGGAATTGGAGCGCTTTAAATCCATGCCTGCTTTAAAAGGCCTTTCCGCCATTAAAAACGATCGGGTCTATCCCATTAGCTTGTCGGAAGTTTACGCCTCCGGCGTGCGCACCGCCGACGGCATCGACACCATGATCAAGGGCCTCTATCCCGAATCATGAAGCGCTCGGTGATTTTCGCGGGGCTTACGCTTTTATTCATCGCATCGGTGATCGGCGGCTTGTATCTGGGCTATGCGGATCTAAGTCTCGGGGAGATTCTTAATGCTTTGTCCCGCGGCCTTGCGGGGAAGGGCGGCGACGACGTGGCCTATGCCATTGTCATGGACATTCGCCTGCCACGGGTGCTCCTCGCCATCTTAACCGGCGTGGCTCTCGCCGTCTCCGGGCTCATTATGCAGGCGGTGGTGGGAAATCCCATCGCCGATCCCTACATTTTGGGGATTTCCTCCGGGGCGTCTTTAGGCGCCACCTTGGCCATCGTCCTCGGCCTTATGAGCGCCTTGGGCAATGTGGCCGTGGGGATCAGCGCCTTTCTCTTCGCCCTCTTAACTTCCGTGGGGGTCATGATTCTCTCCCGCATCGGTGGGCGCGCCACCTCGGAGCGGCTCATCCTCTCGGGCCTGGCCCTTTCCGCCGCCACATCCAGCATCGCCACCCTTTTGGTCTACACGGCGAAAAACCGCGACGCCATTCGGGAAGTGAATTTCTGGCTCATGGGCTCCTTATCCGGCGCGAAGATGAATCAGATCGCCTTCATCGGGCCGGTGATCCTCGCCCTTTGTATCTTTCTCGCCACCCAAAGCCGCAATTTAAATCTGCTACTCTTGGGCGACGAGGTGGCCTACACCCTGGGCAAGGATCTCGCCAAGCTTCGGAGCGCCTACATCGTGGCGGTGTCCCTTCTCGTGGGTCTCGTGGTCTACACCTCGGGCACCATCGGCTTCGTGGGCCTGATCGTGCCCCACATGGCCCGCTTTCTCTTGGGGACCAATCACCGCCACCTCCTTCCCGGCGTGATTCTTTTGGGGGCGAGTCTCCTCCTCTGGGCGGACGTGGCGGCGAGAAACGCTCTGCCCGCCGGGGAACTGCCCACCGGCGTCGTCGTGTCCGTAGTGGGGGCGCCCTTTTTCGTCTATTTAATCGTGAAAAATTCCCGGGAGGTGCAGCCATGATTCGCGTGGAACATCTTTCGGTCGCCTACGGAAAAAAACAGGTGCTTCAAGACTTTTCCCTTACGATTCGCGACAAAGAGCTCGTGGCCTTAATCGGGCCCAACGGCTCGGGGAAGAGCAGCCTGTTAAAAGCAGTGGCGCGGATTTTGCCCTACGAGGGAAAAATTTTTCTCGACGAGGTGGAGGCCCGGGACATGAGCAGAAAAGACTACGCCAAGCGGTTGGCCGTCGTGGGCCAGTTTAACGACATGGCCTTCGACATGACGGTGATGGACATGGTGCTTATGGGCCGCACGCCCTACAAGGGCCTTTTGGAAAGGGACACGGAAGATGACCGCGCCATGGCCGGGGAGGCCCTCGCCGCTGTGGGCATGGAAAGCTACGGCGCCCGCTCCCTTCGCGCCCTCTCCGGGGGAGAAAGGCAGCGGGCCGTGCTGGCCCGGGCCTTGGTGCAAAAAACCGATCACCTGCTTCTCGACGAAGCCACCAATCATTTGGACATTTACTACCAGCTGAAGCTGCTCTCCATGGTGAAGGACACAAAGCTTACCGTGGTGGCGGCTCTGCACGATATGAACTTGGCCCTGGCCTACGGGGACCGCATTGTGGCTTTAAAAGAAGGAAAGCTGCTCTTCGATGAAGCCCCGGAAAATGTGACACCGGCCATGATCGAGGCCCTTTATTCCACGCCCTGCACCTTGCACGAGGCGGATGGCCGGCCGGTAGCGGTATTTAAAAAGCCATGATGAAAAGAACGCGGAGCGATCCGCGTTTTTTTGTGTAGACACGAAAGAAACGCCCCTTTGCCGCCGCCGACCGTTCATTTACAAGGCATAGGGCAAGCTATATAATAAATCTGTTATAGAGAGGTGTTTGAAAGGAGACAGCGTTGAGAAAACAAGTAGAAGAATTATTTTCCCTCATGCGGAAGAGAGATATAGATTTATACGTCGTACCCTCGGAAGATTTCCACCAAAGTGAATACGTGGGGGAATACTTCAAGGCCCGAGCCTATGTATCGGGCTTTACGGGAAGCGCCGGCACCTTGGTGGCCACGGCGGATGAGGTGTGCCTCTGGACCGACGGCCGCTACTTCCTCCAAGGGGAGGAACAATTAAAGGGCAGCGGCATTCGCCTACAAAAAATGGGCGAGCCCAAGGTCCCCACGATAAAAGAATACATTGAAGACAAACTGCCGGTCGGGGGCACTTTGGGCTTCGACGGGCGCACCATATCCGTGGCCGACGGCGCCGATTACGAGGCCATTTGCGAAAAGAAATGCGCCTCCATTACCTACAATATGGATCTCGTGGGCGAAATTTGGCCCCATCGCCCGGCTCTTTCGGAAAAGCCCGCCTTTAAATTGGACGAATCCATTACCGGGGAGAGCGCGGCATCGAAGCTTTCCCGCATCAGGGGCGTCATGAAGAAAAAAGGCGCAGACACCCACATCGTCGCCTCTTTAGACGACGTGTGCTGGACGCTGAACCTGCGGGGCGACGACATTATGTACTCGCCGATTCTGCTCTGCTACGCCGTGATCACCCTTGACGAGATGGTGCTCTATATAGACGAGAACAAGCTGAGCGATGAAATCAAGGCCGAATTAAAGGAACTGAATGTGCGCCTCCGGCCCTACAACAGCATTTACGAGGACGTGAAGGCATTGTCGCAAAAGACCGTTCTTCTTGATCCCGCGAAGATGAACTACGCCCTCTACGAAAGCATTCCAGCGGACAACACCTTGGTGGAAGGGGCCAATCCCTCCATTCTCATGAAGGCCATGAAAAACCCCGTGGAAGTAAAGAACATGGCCATCGCCCATGTGAAAGACGGCATCGCCTGGGTGAAATTCATGTATTGGCTGAAGCACGCCATCGGAAAGGAAGAAATCACCGAAATCGGTGCCTCGGATAAATTGGAATCCTTCCGCAAAGAGCAGGAAGGCTATATGTGGCCCTCCTTCGCTCCGATCAGCGGCTACGGCAAATACGCCGCCATCGTCCACTACGCCGCCGACGAAGAGAGCGACATTCCCCTTGAGCCCAAGGGACTCTATCTCTCCGACACGGGTAGCAATTTCGCTGAGGGCTCTACGGACATTACCCGCACCATCGCCTTAGGCGAATTGACGGAGGAAGAAGTGTACCACTTTACCCTGGTCTTAAAGAGCCATTTGGATCTGGCCATGGCAAAATTCCCCTACGGCACCTGTGGCTACGGCCTGGATTACGCGGCGAGAAAGCCCTTCTGGGACGCCCATCTGAACTTCAATCACGGCACGGGCCACGGCATCGGCCAGCTTTTAAACGTGCACGAAGGCCCGGCGGGCATTCGCCACCGGGTGAATGTGGCGAAGAACGAACACCACCAAATCGAGCCCGGCATGATTATTACCGACGAGCCCGGCCTTTACATCGCCGGAAAACACGGCATTCGCACGGAAAACTGCTTGGTGGTTAAAGAAGACGGCGAAAACGAATACGGCAAATGGCTCTGTTTCGAATCCATGACCCTGGTGCCCTACGATTTGGACGCCGTGGACTTCTCCCTATTGGATGAAAAAGAAATCGCCTATTTGAACGCGTACAACCGCCGGGTTTACGACACCATATCCCCCCACTTAACGAGCGAGGAGGCCCAATGGCTGAAGAAATACACGAGAGAAATTTAATAAAGGGCAAAAATACCATGGGCGGGGGCTTTTACCTGGCTTCCGCCACACTGGCCGTGGAGCGCTTCGCCTTTTACGCCGTGAAGTGGCTCATGACCATTATGGTGGCCGCCGCCGTGGCAAAAGGAGGCCTGGGCATGGGAAAGGCCGACGCGGCGAAAGTGAGCGCCAATTTAGTGGCCATGACCTACATTACGCCCCTCTTCGGCTCCATCCTCTCCGATCGCTTCATCGGCGCAAGGTATTTGATTCCCGTGGGCATGGCGATCATGGGAGCGGGCTATTTTCTCGGCTACAAGGCCGACTCCATCGCCATGATCAACGCCATGATCCTCGTGGTGTCTTTGGGAAACGGCCTCTTTAAATCCCAAATCCACGCCGTCACCGGCCGGCTTTTCAAAGACCAAAAGCTTCTGGACAAGGCTTTTTCCACCCAATACGCCATCGCCAATGTCGGCTCCTTTTTAGGCACGGCCATCATCGGCGTCTTGGTCATGGGCCGGGGCTACGCCTTCGGCTTTTTGGTCTGCGCTCTGGTCTTGTTTGCGGCGGCCATCGTCTTTGTCCTCGGAGGAAAATGCCTCGGGGACACGGGAAAGAAGCCCTTTAAATACGACGAGAAAAAAGAAAAAGAAGAGAAAGTCAAGCGGCCCCTGACGTCCGGGGAAAAGAAGCGGGTGGGAGCCATCGTTCTCGTCTCTTTCTTCTCCATTCTGTTTCGGGTGTTTTGGCACCTTGCCTACTTGCCCGTGTATTTCCACTGGGCAGGGGAGAATCCCGCCGCCAATTGGATGGTGGGCAGCTTTACCGTCCCATCCTCTTGGTTCGACGCCCTGAACTCCCTATGCTGCATTGTGATGGGGCCGGCTCTCGGCATGTACTGGGCGAAGCGGGCGCGGAGCGAAAAAGGCGACTTTAACATGTTTCAAAAGACCGCCTTCGGCCTGCTCCTTTTAGGCATCGCCTACGGAATCTTCGCCGTGGCCGACGTGGCACGCGGAGAAAGTCAAGCGGGCCTCACGTGGATCGTGGCCTTCGGCATCGTCTTGTCCCTCGGCGAAATGGTCTTCGCGCCCTTGGGCAATGCCTTTATTTCCAAATACGCCCCGGCCCATCTCCTCTCCACCTTGATGAGCGTGTGGGTCTTCGCCATCTTTATCTCCGCGAAAACCTACGGCTACCTCTACGAATTTACTTTGCAATTTCCCTTCGCAAAAACCTATTTCATTATCGCAGCCGTCATCACCTTCGGCGGCATCCTCCTCGCGGCTTTCAGCCCGAAGCTGAACCGATTGGTGGAGGATGAGAAGTAAAACTGAAAGGAGCCATCCATGAATCAAGAACGAATCCATCGAATCGTACAGGGCATGAAAGAACGGGGCTTGGATCACCTGCTTATTACCGATCCCGTGGCCATTTTCTACCTGCTGGGGCGGAAGATCGCTCCCGGCGAGCGCATGCTCGTCCTCTACCTCCACGTTAACGGCGCGGCGAAGCTTGTGATCAACGAACTCTTTCCCCAAGAGGGAGACGTGGGCGCGGATTTAATTTGGTACAACGACGTGGACGATGGCGTAGAAATTCTCACCGATGTTATGGAAGAGGGCGACACTGTGGGCATCGACAAGAATTGGCCCAGCCACTTCCTCTTGCGCCTTCAGGAAATTTTCCCTGAGAAGCGCTACGTGAACGGCTCCCTTCTCGTCGACGACGTGCGCCGCATGAAAGACGAGGAAGAACAAGGGATTATGCGTGAATCCTCAAAAATCTGCGACGAAGTCATGGAAGCGCTCATCCCCCGGGTGGTAAAGGGGCTTACGGAAAAAGAGCTGGACGCCAAAGTGCGGCAGCTTTTCGCCGAACGAGGCGTAGTGGAGCTTTCCTTCGATCCCATTACGGCCTACGGACGGGGCGGCGCCGATCCCCATCACGCCACTGACGATTCCAAGGGCAAGCGGGGCGACTCCGTGGTCCTGGACATCGGCGGCATGTATAAAAACTACGCAAGCGACATGACCCGCACGGTCTTTATCGGCGAGGTCTCCGACAAGGCGAGGGAAGTCTATGAGATCGTAAAGGAAGCCAATCTGCGGGGCATCGCCGCCGCCAAGCCCGGCAACCGCATGTGCGACGTGGACAAAGCCTGCCGCGACTACATCGAATCCAAAGGCTACGGCGACTACTTCACCCACCGCACCGGCCACTCCATCGGCCTGGAAGATCACGAAGTGGGCGACGTGTCCTCGGCCAACGACGCCGTGATTCAGCCGGGGCAAGTCTTTTCCGTGGAACCGGGGATCTACCTTCTCGATGAAGGCATCGGCGTGCGCATCGAGGATTTGGTTCTCATCACCGAAGACGGCTGCGAAGTGTTAAATCAAGTGACGAAGGATCTCATCGTCGTAGAGGAGGAAGACGATGGTCGCCATTAAAGAAGGACGCATGGCCTTTAAAGGCTTCGAAACCTATTACCGCATTACGCATCCCGAGGGGAAAAAAGCCCCCCTCCTCCTTCTCCACGGCGGGCCGGGGAGCACCCACAATTACTTTGAAGGCTTCGACAAGCTCGCCGAGGCGCTGGATCGACCCATTATTATGTACGATCAAATCGGCTGCGGCGAATCCGCCACCCCGGGCCACACCGAGCTCTACAATGCCGAGGTGTGGATGGAGGAGCTGGAATCTTTGAGAGAGCATTTGGACCTTAAGGAAGTGCATATTCTCGGCCAATCCTGGGGCGGGATGCTCGCCATTTCCTACATGATGGAGCGGGAGCCGAAAGGCGTCCTCTCCCTGATTTTGGCCTCCACCCTCCACTCCGCCGCCCTGTGGCGGGAAGAGCAGTGGCGGCGCATCGACCGCGTCATGACGAAAAAAGAGCGGGCGATATTTAATCAGGCCGAAGCATCGGACAGATACGACGATCCCGATTACCTGAAGGCCTTGGACCGCTTTATGGATCTGTACTGCGGCCCCACGCTGGATGAGAACAGCCCCGAGTACCTGAAGCGCAAAAAGAAAAACGCCGGGGAAGTCTACATCACCGCCTGGGGCGCCAACGAATTCGGTCCTACGGGCACCTTGGCTAGCTACGACTACCGAGGGAAATTGGGAGAAATCACCGTGCCTACTTTGGTAACAAGCGGCCAGATGGATCTGTGCAGCCCCTACATCGCCAAGAGCATGGCCGACGAGCTGCCGAATTCCCGCTGGGAACTCTTCCGCGACTCCCGCCACATGGCCTTTGTGGAGGAAGAAAAACGCTACTTCAAGGTCTTAAACGATTGGCTGAAAGATTTCGAATAAAAATTATGTGCGAGGCGCCGTGGGGTGCCTCGTTTTTGTATCCTTAGGACCTTCCTGTTATAATGGGCGCGAAAGGGGGTGCGCCGTGGGAGAGATGATCGAATTGCCGCGGGTGAAAGAATTAAAAGCGTCCATCGAAAGATTGAGGCAATCCGTGGCCGAAGCCATTTGCACAAAAGAATACCTCCTTCACGTGAAGGGGCGAGCCATAGAGATGAACTATTGCCTGGCCTTTTACGATCAAGAAATCGCCATCCTCGAAGCCCGCTACCGCACCCTCGTCCTCGCTCGAGAACGAGAGCGGATTTTGGCGGGAAAAACCACGGCGGGAAAAATCGCGGAAGCCCAAATGGACGAAATCCTGGCCCAATGGGAAGGGGAACTGGCCCGAAAGAAAGCCCTCCTGGCGGAAGCCCGCACTTGGAAAGCATGGCCCGCGGCGAAGGAGAAAGAACTCAATGGTCTCATGATTTTAATCATAAAGGCCCGGCATCCGGATCTGAATCCCGAGCATGGCGACGAAAAATTCATGGAAAAAGCCGTGGAGGCCTTTCGGGAGGGGGATGAAAAAGCCCTAAAGGAGCTTTTAAATGAAGCAAAAAGAGAAGCGAGCCAGTCGCCGCCCGAGCGTCTGCTGAAAGAAGAAAAGCGATTAGAATATCTACTGCTCGGGTATATAAAAAAAGTCATCGCCATAAAACAGCGGCCGCCCTTTACAGCGGCGTTTTACTTAGAGGGCGAAGGGCGAAAGGCGCGGTGGGAAGAATTGGAAAGAGAACGCCAACGCGCGGAAAAAGCGCAGGAGAAAGAAAAAGCCGCCTTGGAAAATGCACCGGAAGAGGCGAACCTTCGGGGGAAAAGACCGAGGGAAAAGAAAAGATAGAAACCAGAAAACGTCACTCTAAAGAGGAGACGTTTTTTGATGAAAAGAAAAGGAATGTGCGGTTTTTTCTTTCCGGAAGAAAAAATTGACAGCGACGAGGGATTCAGGGTATGATGAACTCTGTTTAATTAAGACTATATTGGTAGTATATATTATGAAATATATTCATATAGATCAGATGCTTTGAAAAGGGAGGAATCCAATTGGTAAGCAATAAAAATGTTCGGGAAGCGACAAATCACGTGGCGTTGCCCTTATCCAACGAAAATGCCAAGAAAAAGAGAAACAATCTGCTGAAATCCATGGTCGGGGCGTCGGTAATCGCCACCGGCCTCGTTATGATGCCTCAGGCCGGTTTTGCTCAGGTCGCACAACAGCCGTCGGCCGTCGTGCAGAGAGAAGCCGTAGCCGCGCCCTCCGCAAGCGCAACTGAAGCGCCCTCTGCAAGCGCAACGGAGACAACCTCTGCGAGCGAATCGGATGCACCCTCTGCAAGCGCGTCCGAGGCGTCTTCTGCGAGCGCAACGGAAGCGAGCCCTGCAAGTGTATCGGAAACGACTTCTGTAAGTGCGCCGGAGGCGTCTTCTGCGAGTGCACCGGAAGCGACCTCTGCGAGCGTAACGGAAGCAACTTCTGCAAGCGCATCGGAAGCCCCCGCAACGAACGGGGCACAAGCACCGGCTGAAGCGGCACAAGCACCGGCCGAACCCGCTACTACGTCGAAAGAGGGCCTGGAAATCGGCAAAGAACAATCGCCGGAAGCTCAAAAAGCTCCGGAAGAAGCTAATGAGCCGAACTATGGCGATGATGAAGCAAAGATCAAAGACTATAACGACAGCGAACGTTATAAGACAACGGATTTACAACAGGGAGACACCAATCAGGAGAATTTAATTACCGACGAAGGGACAGAAAAGGACGGCTTTAAATTTAACACGAAAAACCCGTCCGCAGATTCTCCAAGCAAGACGGAATATGGTTATGAAATTACCATCGATAAAAAGACCGGCCAACGCACCTATACCAAGGTCTATGTCACCGATTCCGGTCTTGTGCCTGTGGATCCGAAGAACAAATCGATGATGGATGAAGGAGACAAACTGACTCCCGAGTCTCCCGATGTGAACTACAAACCGACAGAGGATTCAAATATAAGTGCTTCCAGAGCCCAAAGAAACTTAAACTATGAAGCCGGCGAAGAAACCCTGAAGCATATTAACAGCAAGGATAACGACACGACGTCTTTCGGAATGAAGGATCATTACACAAAAGATAATCCGGGAGTTAAGTTTTTTGGAGATAGTTTTGCCTTAGGCTACAAGGTTAACCCATGGCCAAATGAAAATGACAAACTTGAAGAGTTAAAACTTAATAAAAACAATTATGATCCAACATCTAAGTACTTTGTTCAAGGTCAAGACATAGACACCGGTATTAAGGTGGACAATGTGGACGAAAATGCCAAGGAAAGACTGGTCGGCCAAGTTTATAACCCGATTACCGGGAAAATTGTTCCGGGAGCCAGTGCCTATATAGGAGAAGATGGTAATATCCACATTAAGATGCCGGAAGGAGCCCTAAAAAAAGACGAAAATGGCAAGACTGTCATCAATGAAGACTCCATCTTCAATACACCTGACTACAAGGCTCTTCAAAATCTGGATGTCAAATTCTTTGCCCGTCCGAGAACAGCAGAAGAATTTAAAAATATAGCAGAAACACCAGACGAATTTGGTGAAACAGGAACTTATACAGAAACAGGTGCAGGTACTGCCGACATCAACCATAAGGGAAAAAATATCACAATCGACAAACAAGGCATCGACCGCTACGACCACTACAACCTCATCGGCGACTTCAAGCTTAACCTGGACGACACAAGGTACTACGACCAAAACTTTATTGACGGAAATAATGAAGATACTTCAAAAAACACGTCGTCAGCTGTTAAACCCGGAGAACCTTTTGAGGTAAAAATTTACGAGCCGGAAGGATCCGGCGAGATTAATAAGTCCTCATCTGAAATGAATGGTGCTGAAGATAGAGGAGAAGCTGCAGGAAAAGTAATTTTAGACTTTATCAACCGTGAAAATCAGGGCAAGGAAGACAAGGACCAATGGAAGGTCACCTTAACCGACGGAGATATCAGCAAATTTACCATTACGCCGCCGAAATCCGCCAAGGCCGGGGACTTTGTGGCCGTGCCGGTGGAATACACCTACACCAACGGCTCAAAGGACGTCCATTGGTTCCACTTTGTGGTCCAAGAATCGGACAACAACAGACCGGAATACTTCGCACAAATTGGTTTCAAGGGGGATACATTAACAAGTACTCCAACTATTCCGGATGACGAAGCCAGCCAAAAGAAAAATCAACCGAAGACCTATGAAATTGTCCCGGGAACTTACAAGGACAGCTCGGGCAATGTTTGGGACAATATTACAGTAGACAAAGATACCGGTGTCGTCACTGCAGTCGTCCCTGAAAGCGCCGAGATCAAAGGCGGCGAAAATCTTTATGTCGACGTCAAGGTCAACTA
Organism: Peptoniphilaceae bacterium; assembly: GCA_902363535.1. Taxonomy (GTDB): domain Bacteria; phylum Bacillota; class Clostridia; order Tissierellales; family Peptoniphilaceae; genus Aedoeadaptatus; species Aedoeadaptatus acetigenes. Next base: position 81,791 of record CABJAE010000009.1, on the reverse strand, counting down.
TAGAGACGAGAACGGCATCGAAAAAGAAGAAACCGTCAAGGCGCAGTTCATCGCCAGACCGAAATACAAGCAAGAAGTAACGAAAGAATTTACGAGCAAGGTTCCCTTCGAGACCGAGGTCGTCTATGACGATACGCTGGAAGCCGGAAAAGTTGTAACAACGGAAGGCGTCGTCGGCGAAACGAAGACCACCTTCAAGCAAGTGGTCATCAACGGCGAAAAGGGAATCATCAATGATGCCGGCGAATTTATTAAGAATCAAGAATCCGTTGTAGTAACTACCGTAACGGAAAAACAAGACGCCGTGATCCGAATCGGCACCAAGCCGGCGAAAACCACGGTGGAAATTCCCTTCGACACGGAATACGAGCTGGACTACACGAAGAAACAAGGCGAAGCGCCGACGGAAATTACGGCAGGTCAAAAGGGCGAAGTCACCATCACGACGACGAGAGACCCGGAAACCGGCGAAATCACCGTCACTCAGGAAGTAAGCAAGGCTCCGACCAATAGAAAATTGAGCATTCCGGCAAAAACAGAAGGCACTGTTGTCGATACAGACGAGATTCCCTTTGGCTACACCGTGGAATTCGATCCGGACTTCTACAAAAACTATCCGGATGCGACGGACAACTACAAAATCGTCAAAGACGGCGTAGCCGGTACTAATAAGAAAACGTGGACCATTGTAAATTCCAAGATCGTCGGAGACTATGTACTTGAAAAAACCGAGCCCATCAATGCCGTCATCAAGGTAGGACAAAAAGACTATACGGGAACGGTGACCAACACCGTGACGAAAGACGTACCCTACACCGTAAAAGTCGTTCAAAATCCGAACCTGGATGTAGGCAAAACCAATGCGAAGCAAGAAGGTAAGGCCGGTTCCAGAACCTATGAATACAGCGGCGAGATCGTAAACGGTCAATTAAAAGACGGCACCAATTTCACCGAAAAAGAACTGACGGACAAATATGTCGAACCGACGGAACACATTATTGAAATCGGGACGAAGCCCGTTGAAAATGAGAAATCAGTTGAAAGTACAGTTGGCGTAGATGTTGAGTGGGTATTTGATCCGAACAAAGACATCGGCGTCATCGAAGTCGGCGATCTGATCCCCGGCAAGGTAACGACCAAAACCGTAAACAAATACAATCCCGAAACCGGTGAAATTGAAACCACTCAAGAAACAGTTGTTGAAAAAGGAAAGAGAAAAGTTGTGGCAGGCACAAGGGCCTATAATGGAGAATTTGATCAAGTCAATAAGGTCATTATTCCTTATGAAACAGAAATTGTCTTTGACAATACCCTTAAGGCCGGTGAAAAAGAAATTACGCAAGCCGGAGAAAACGGTCTGAAAACTACGACAACGAAGCATAAGATAGTTAATGGAGCAGTTGAAAGCAGTGGCGACCCGGTTACGGAAGTAAATAAAGAAGCCGTAAAACAAATCATCAAAGTCGGTACCATGACTGACGGAACCCACTCCCACACGGAAGTGCTTCCCTTTGAAACCAAGGTCGAAGTCAATCTGGACCTTAAGAAGGGCGAGTGGAGATACAAGACTGTCGACGGCGTGGAACAAAAGGGCAAACTCGGCTCCAGAACCACGGAGTGGACCATTATAAATTCTGTTGTTCAAGACGAGAAGAAAGTAACCGAAGATAAAGCGGTGGACGCCATCATCGAAGTGGGCTCCGCAGACTTTACAGGTGAAGTAAGTCACAAAGAAACCTTCGAAATCCCCTTTGAAGTGGAAGTCAGATATAACAGTGAACTTCCCGCCGGTACGAGCAATGAAATCCAAAAGGGCGTTAAAGGCTCCTATGATGTAGAGTACAAACAAGCCATTAAAAACGGCGAAGCCACCGGCGAAATGACGAATACGGAATCGAACAAGGTCGAAGCGAAAAAACACATCGTCGAAGTCGGCACCAAGGTTGAAACGCCTGAAAACAACTATACAAAGAATGTTGAAGTTGATATCGAATACGTTTACGACGATACCAAGGACAAAGGCGTCGTCGAAACCGGCGAACTGACCCCGGGCAAGGTAGAAACCAAAGTCGTCGACAAATACAATCCGGAAACCGGCAAGGTGGAACAAAGCACCGAAGAAGTTGTGACCAAGGCGAAGCAAAAAGTCATCGTCGGCACCAAGGACTTCACAGGGACCTACGAGTACAAGAAGACATGCCCTCTTCCCTTTGAAGTGGAAGTGATCGAAGACCCGACTCTATCCAAAGGTGAAACGGTCGTAGATCAAAAAGGCGTGGCCGGATCCAAGACCACGAGCTACAAGCAAGATATTAGAAACGGTGAAGCGGTCGGTGAAGCGACTAAGATCGGTGAAGAGGTAACTGTAAATCCGACGAAGCACATCGTTCGTGTAGGTACTAAAGCACTTACAGGAACTAACGAAAAAGTTGTCGATAAAGCCATTCCCTACGAAACAAAAGTCATCTACGACGAAAACCTTGAAGCGGGTAATCGAGTCGTAGACAATGAAGGAAAAGATGGTAAGGAAAGAGTGACCACGACCATCACCTCGATTGATGGCAATATAGAAGTCAATTCTGAAGGAAAAGTGCTGACGCCGAAAGAAGACAGAGTCGTTCGTGTCGGCATCAAACCGGTTGTTAAGGAAGAGGCTATTCCGCAAGACTCAACCTATAAACACAATCCAAACCTTGAAGCCGGTACAATCAATAAAATTTCTGAGGGTACTCCGGGCAAGGTTACTATCACCACCACTTTCAACAAGGAGACAGGCAAGCTTGAATCCAAGGTCGTACGAACGGAGCCGACCAATGCTGAATATGAATATGGCTCCAAGACGACAGGGGAAGTGAAAGTTAAATCTGAAATTCCTTACGAAGTTGAGATCATCGAAGATCCTACAATGGACGCAGGAACCCACAAGGTTACCCAAGAAGGGGTAGTCGGTGAAAAAGAAACGACTCTTGTAATTGAAAATAGCGTTGAAAAATCAAGGTCGGACAAGACCACGAAAGAAGCCGTTAAAAAGATTATCAGAGTCGGCACAAAACCGACAGAAAAGATGTGTCCGGTTCCGGAAGGGCCGAGCACGCCGAATAATCCGGTAAATCCGAATCCGAGCACGCCGGAGAGTCCGGTGAACCCGAATCCAAGTACGCCGAACAATCCGGTGAACCCGAATCCAAGTACGCCGAACAATCCGGTGAACCCGAATCCAAGTACGCCGAATAGTCCGGCAAACTCGAATCCGAGTGAGCCGAACAATTCGGTAAACCCGAATCCGAGCACGCCGAAGAGTCCGATAACCCCGAATCCGAGTACGCCGGAGAGTCCGGTAAACCCGAATTCGAGTACGCCGAAGAGTTCGGCAAACCCGAATCCGAGCACCTCGAGTAATCCGGCAAGCCCGAATCCGAACACGCCGACTGAATCGGAAAGTTCGGCGCCGAGCAGGAGGACGGACGCCGACGATACGGTCGACCGGACGAAAGCTGATCAAGCTGCCGCTGAAGTGGCGAAGGACGACGCAAAAGCGCCGCAAACCTTCGATGCCGGCATCGCCGCTCCCACGGGACTGGCCGCCCTTGCATCGGGCCTCCTCGTCGGTTTGGAACGCTTAAAGAGAAGAAAAAGAGACTAATTCAATAAATCGAACAGAAAAACACCGCCATGGTTTTGTGGCGGTGTTTTTGCGTTGGGGGATGTTTTCCGTGGCAATGACGTTGTTTCGTCTGTGAAAATAAAAAACAAGCCCCGATGGTCGAGGCTTGTTTGCAGTTTGAAGCACCTGATCGGGGTGCTTCTTTTAATTGATTTTTTGGAAGATGGAGATGGAGCGATCGGAATTTTCGTAGTACACTTCCATGCCCATGTTTTCCACGATAAAGCGCAGGGGAACCATGGTGCGGTTGTTTTGGATCGTGGCGCCCACATCCAGGGAGACGGTGTTGCCGTCGATTGTGGCTTCGTTTTTGTTCGCGGGAAGGGCAATGGTGTGGCCCTTGTAGTTTACCATGGCCGTGCGGGCCTCATTGTCCCAGGTGACTTCGGCGCCGTAGGATTCCATTAAGAAGCGCAGGGGCACGAGGGTGCGGTTGTTTTTGATCACCGGCGTCGTGTCCATGGTGCGGTTTTCGCCGGCGAAGGTAAAGTTTTTCTTGCCCACGGTCATGCGCACTTTTGCATAGCCCGGCGATTCCTTCACATAGCTCGCCGTGTTGGGGCCGAAGCTTGCCTTGTAGGCCACGTAGGCGCCGTCCACCTTTTCTTGGCGGAAGATGGCGGCGGGCTCTTTTACGCCGGCGCCGGGGGCTTTCCAGCTGCTTGTGTCCGTTTTTGCCGCACCTTTTTCCACGGTCCAGGTGATTTGAGCCGGGTCGATGGCGATGCTTCTGCCGGCTTTGGTGACGCCTTTCGGGGCCAGGGTAATGGTGTTGCCGCTGTCTTTGGCGACGAGGGTGAAGCTTTTTAATGCGGCGGGGCTTTGAATGTCCACGGGCAGGGTGATCTTGACGCCGCCTGTAGTGGTCAGGACGATGTTGGTCTTGCCCATCTTCGGCGAGAGGAAGCGGCTGTAGATCCAGGCGCCTTCGCCGAAGGTGCTGTCCGTTAAGCTGTAACCCACGTTTTCGACTTTAATGGGGTGGTAGTTGCTGTCCCAAGCCTTGTTCAGCTTGTAGGTGGCCACTTCGCCTAAGACCACGTGGCGGGGGCCTGCGATTTCGCCGGCTGCGAGGGCGGTTTTCGGCGCCTTGTTCATGACGCCGATGCCGTTGACGATGCGCCGCTCGGCGCCGTTTCTTTCGGGGCGGGTGATTTTCGTGTTTTTAAAATCCCCGTGGCCTCGGGCCACCAAGGTGGTGGAGCCGCCCCCGTCTAAGTTAATGGCTTTTTCTACGCCGAGAGCGGCCACGGTGGCTGCCCACTCGTCCAGCTTCATGCCGCGGCTTTTTTTTGTGCGGCCTTCCGTGGCCACGAGGTAGACGGTTTTGCGGTCTTTTGAAATGGCCGCGGCGCTTCGGGCCCGGTAGCCGTCGATGGAAGCCGCGTCCATAATGTAGGGCTGGGGCCGGCCGCCGTTGACTAAGAGGGCGTGGCCGCCGATTAAAAAGCGCCAGTTTCTGTCCGGGCTCACGCGGTAATCCAGGCGCAGTTTTTGCCCGGGCTTCACGTGGTTTCGAATAAAGTCTTTGGCCCGTCCGTTGACCTGCAAAATGTATTTGCCCTTGGGGGTGACCATGGGAATGGGCTTATCTAAAGAAATCCGCTCCACGACGAAATTGCCGTCGACCAACACTTCGCCGCTCCCTTTGAGCCCGCGGGAGGGGGCGGTCCAAAAGTCGTTGTACAATTGGATGCTGTCTTTGTGGGAAGGGACTTGGGTGTGGTTAATGATGTAGTCGGTTTTGTTCAGGCCGCTGATCTTGTAGTGGGCGCCGTCTTGGGCGGTGGCGCGGCCGTTGAAGGTGAAGCTTTCGATGTAGGCGTTTTTCCCGCTGTCGATGCCGAAGGCGAAAAGGCCCACGGATTCCAGGGGCGAAGACTGAAGCTTGCCGTCCACGACAGAGGGGCCGAAGGGGGCGCCTTGCTTGGACATATTGAAGAAGTCGCCGTTAATGCCGGCGTAGGCGTCGGTGCGATCGGCCATGTGGCTCACCGTGTCTTTGCGGGTGTAGTTGCCCGCCCCGGCCATGACCTGAAGATCCGCCCCGGGATTGTTCAGATCCACTTGGATCACATCGACGATGTGGTTTCTTCCGCCGATTTTTGCGGAAAGCTCGCGGCGCACGACGCCGGGGGAGACGGTGGTGCGGCCGTTTTCTTTTAGGGAGACGGCCTCGGCGCCTTTGGGCACGAGAAGCACGAGGGCCAAGACCCATAAAAATACAAATTGCCTTTTAAATACGTTCAAAGGAAACACCTCTTTCTTTCTTCCATTGTACTGGAAAAGGGATTTTCTGTGGGTGTTAATCCCGTTACAAATCGTCGGGAAGCTTGCGTCCGTCGATTTTTCTGTAAAACTGATTGTCTGCCGGATCCAGGGGCGGCAGATCGTAGCCCATGCGCTGCATTTCGTTGAGCTTAAAGATCATGAGGTTCACGTCCACGGAAAAGGCTCGGGCCATGTCCATGTAGGAGTAGCCCGCCCGCGCCATGGCGTAAACGGCCTCGTCTTCCAGGAGGAAGTGGGCGGAGAAGATATTGGCCTCAAGCTCCATGGCGTCGGTTAAGTGGAAGAGGGTGTATTCGATGAGGGCATCGGCCTCGGCGTGGTTTCTGTGGTAGAGGTGGTGGCCCAGCTCGTGGGCCAGGACCATGCGCTGAATCGGCGTCGGCATGCGGTCGTTGTAAAAGACGAAGGGCTTGTTCAACACCGTTTTGTACATCCCGAGGAGCTTTGTGGAGGTGGCCATGGCCACGAGGCCTACGCCCAGGGCCTCCAGCACCGCCTTGGGATCTGCGCCGTAGCGGGCCCGCAGGCGATTGGCATCGTCGTAAAGGTGGCGGTAGCGATTACTCGTCTTGTTCATAAGGGTCGCCCGCCTTCTTCGATTCGTTCTCCAGCTTCGCGCGGAAATAGGCTTCCTGTATGGCCTCAAACACCGCCTGCTTGTCCTCTTCGTCCAAGCGGCCGCCGGCAAAGAGCCCGATGACCCCGTCCACCAATTCACGGGCGTCGTCGGCGCCGCTTTTTCCCCAGCGGGCCTCGGCCGCAGAGATAAAGGCGTCTTCTTCCGTAAAGAAATAGGTTTTGGGCACGTGGAAGAGGGCGGCCAGGGCGTCGTAGGTGGCGTCGTGGCGGGGGCGCAGGCCGCCGGTTTCGTAATTGGATATGGTGCGCAAAGAAAGGCCTAGAGCCTCGGCCAAATCTTTTTGTGTCATGCCTCGCTCCTTGCGCAGGGTTTTTATTTTTTTTCCGAATGTCATGGGTCACCTCGAATGGTTTGTGCGCAATTAAATTGCGTGTATATGGAAAAACAACCTTGAAATATGCAATCGAATTTCGTATTATGGAGACAAATAGGAAATCGAATTGCGTAAATCATAAAATGAATTGCGCCTTTTGTCAAGAAAGGATCGCCATGAAACGGGTTATTTTACATTCGGATATGAACAATTGCTATGCCTCCATTGAAATTCAGAGAAACCCGGACCTCCGGGGCAAGGCCCTGGTCGTGGGGGGCTCCGTGGAAGATCGCCACGGCATCGTCCTGGCCAAGTCCATGGAGGCCAAGGCCATGGGCATCAAAACCGGCGAGGCTTTGTGGCAGGCGAAAAACAAATGCCCGAACCTCGTCGTGGTGGCGCCCCACTACGAGGTGTATTTGGATTTTTCCAGAAGGGCCCGGGCCATTTACTACGACTACACCAATCAGGTGGAGCCCTTCGGCCTGGACGAGTGTTGGCTGGATGTGACGGGGAGCGTGCATCTCTTCGGCACAGGCGAGGCCATCGCCCACGCCATTCGCCGGCGCATGAAAAAAGAACTGGGCATTACGGTTTCCGTAGGCGTGAGCTTTACAAAGACTTTCGCGAAGCTGGGAAGCGACATGAAAAAGCCCGATGCCGTGACGGTCATCGCCGAGGAAGACGTGGCGAGGAAGGTCTATCCCCTTCCCACCGACGCCATGATCGGCATCGGCAGCAAGACGAAGGAGAAGCTGCGGGCCGTGGGGATCCACACCTTGGGGGATTTGGCTCAGGCGGATGTCGCCCTTTTGAAAAGCCGCCTCGGGATCAACGGCGAGAAGCTTTGGAAAAAGGCCCGGGGCATGGAGGAAGATCCGGTGCGGGACCGAGACGACCTTCTGCCCGTAAAGAGCGTGGGCAACGGCATTACCCTTCGGGAAGATTTAAAGAGCCCCGTGGAGGTGCGGCGGATCTTTCAGATTCTCGCTCTGAACGTGGCGCGCAGGCTCAGGGAAGGGGAGCTCATGGCCCGGGGCATCGAGATCCATTTGCGGGATAAAGATTTAAGAAGCATGACCTTTCGGCGCATGCTCCCCACCGACGGCGCCTCTTCTTTTTTGCTTCGAGACAGCGCCTTCGATCTTTACACGGAGAAGGTGGATCCCGCTCGCCTCATTCGCGCCGTGACCCTTCGGGCCACGAATCTCGTGCCGAGCAAGGCGGCGGTGCAGACGGATTTTTTCTCAGATTACGAAAAAAAGAAAAAAGAAGAGGATTTGGACCGGGCCATTTATACAATTCGTCGGCGCTACGGGGAAGAGGCAATAACTTTTTTAGGGCTCCTGAACGATACGAAAATGCCCATTCATACCCAAGATGTGATCACTTTGCCCCATCCGGTCTTTCGATAATCGTTTAAAAATTCCCGCAAACGGGGTAAATAGATTGAATAGAACATGGGGATCCGATAAAATAGGGAATAGACAGAAAAGGGAGGTGGTGTCCGTGAAAAAGTCGCCTTACACCGGCTTGGCCTTAATTACGCAGGTGGGACTGAATGTCCTTCTGCCCATATTGGGGTGCATGCTGCTCGGTGCGTGGTTAGACAAAAAAACGGGCGGAAGCGGATTGTTTCTTCTGCTTCTCACCCTTCTGGGCATCGCCGCCGGCGTCATGAACATCCTTCGCTTGGGCAAGAAGCTATGAAAGATCGTTTCACCAACGAATACATCGCCCTCACCGCAGGGCTTACGCTCGTGGTCTCGGGGGTGCTTCTTATGGCCTTAAAAGACCCGAAGCCCGCTGTTTTGGGCTGGATCTTCGGCTCGCTGATTGCCATGGCCATGTTTAAGCTCATGTACTTTACCTTGCTCCGCGCCGTGGACAAATCCGAGGCGCAGGCGTCGCGCTACGCGGGTATGCACTACCTGTTTCGCTTCGCCCTCTACGCTACCGTCTTGGTGGTGGCGGCCAAGGCGGAGTATTTGAGCCTTGTGGGGACGTTTTTCGGTCTATTATCCGTCAAGTACGTGATACTCTTTAGAAACATGTTCGACTATCTTCGCAGTAAGAAAGGAGGGGGCTTTTGAAACGAGGCATCGTCTTTCACGCAGGTGATAAGACCATATGGCTCCACGAATCCCTGTTCACGACCTTCGTCATCGTGATCGTGCTCGGGATTCTCAGCTTGTATATTCACTCGAAAATCAAAAAAGCCGATTTCAAGGAAAAGCCCACGGGACTTCTGCACATCGTCGAGATCGCTGTCGAGGCGATCAACAATCTGACCGTGCAGACCATGGGCGAGCACAACATGGGGTTTGCGCCCTACATGCTCTCCTTGGGCGCGTTTTTAGTATGCGCCAATCTGTCCGGGCTTTTGGGCTTTGTACCGCCGACAAGCGACTACAATGTCACCCTGGCACTCGCTTTAATTACCTTTGCCATGATCCACTTCTTCTCCGTCAAGACCAAGGGGATCGGAGGCTACTTAAAGCAATACGCCGAGCCCATCGCCATCTTAACGCCCATTAATATTTTAGGAGAGCTGGCCAATCCCGTCTCTCTCAGTTTCCGTTTGTTCGGCAACATATTAAGCGGCATGTTAATCATGAGTCTGGTCTATCAGGGATTAGGTTTGATCTCAAAATTCATCATTCCCCTCGTCGCGTGGCCCCTACACGGCTATTTCGACGTATTCAGCGGCGTGTTGCAAACCTTTATCTTCCTCATGCTGTCCATGACCTACATTAACTCGGACATGGCGTCTCCGGAAGAAATCGCAGAGAGAAAAGCAAAAAAGCAGTCGTAACCATAGAAAGTGTATAGGGAGGAAAACACTATGCAAATCACCAGTGAAGCGTTCATCTTAGGTTGCTCGGCCATCGGCGCCGGTTTAGCAGTTATCGCAGGGATCGGCCCCGGGATCGGTCAAGGGTATGCGGCAGGTCAGGCGGCAGCTGCCGTAGGACGTCAACCGGAAGCGAAAGCGGACATCGTACAAACCATGCTCCTCGGTCAAGCCGTTGCGGAAACCACGGGTATTTACGGTCTGGTTATCGCTATTATCTTATTATTCGTAAAACCCTTATTAGGCTGATTAAAGGCGCAGAGAACCGAAAGGAGTTGTCCCTATGGAAATTTTTGTCGTGCCGGACATGTGGAATGTGTTGGCACAATGGGGCGCCACACTTATCCTGTTTCTCGTCATTCGCCACTTTGTCTATAAGCCGATGAACGAATTTTTGACAAAAAGGCAAAACAGTGTCGTCTCCGAAATTGAAGAGGCGGAGGAACTGTTGCATGAAGCGGAAGCGCTTCGCGACAAATACAAGGATAAATTACAGCAGGCCCGCAAAGAGGGGGCTGAAATCATCGAAGCCTCCAGAGAACGGGGCCGCGATCTGGAAAAATCCGCCGAGGAAGAAGCCAAGGCCCACGCGGCAAAGATCATCGACAAGGCGGAAAAAGACATCGCCCTGGAAAAGGCCCAAGCCTTAAAAGACGTGCGCGAAGAAACCGCCGATCTCGCCGTGATGATCGCGGAAAAACTGCTGCAAGACAATATTGACGCAAAAAATCAAGACGCATTGGTAGACGGCCTCATCGAAGACTTGGAGAAGAACCATGTATGATGAAGGCCTGAGCAAATACAGCATCGCTCTCTATGAAGTGCAGAAAGCATCCGGCGACGATCTGTTGGATTATCTGGACGATGTGCGGGAGGCATACAAAGACAAAGCCTTTCTCACCGCCCTGTCCCATCCGAAGCTTCGCCCGGAACAAAAACACGCGCTAATTAAAAAAGTGTTTGGCGACACATTGCCCGAGCCCTTGTTTAATTTGCTCTACGTCGTGGCCGATCACGGCCGCTCGAATCGCCTGGTGCGCATTTTAGACGCCTACGAAGACATGTGCTACGAGGCCAAAAACATCGAGCGGATCGTCGTCGTCGCGCCCATGCCCCTGTCCGACGGAAAAGTGGAAGCCATCCGAAAGGCCTACGGGAAAAACCGCCCGGGCCAAGTGGAGGTAAAGGTCGAAATCGATCCGAGCTTAATCGGCGGCGTGAAAATCATCACCGAAGACGGCGTCATCGACCGCAGCCTGTCGAGGCAGCTTGAGGATTTAGGGCGCAGCTTGAGAAGAAACGCATAGAGAGGTGAGACATGAATCTAAGATCAAAAGAGATCGGCGCCGTCATACGGGAGCAGATCAAAAACTATAATGTCGACTTGGTCATGGAAGATGTGGGCACCGTCATCGAGGTCGGCGACGGAATCGCCCGCATCTGGGGCCTGGAAGACGCCAAGGCCGGCGAATTAATCGAATTTCCCGGCGGCATTTACGGCATGGTCCAAAACCTGGAAGTTAACAATGTGGGCGTCGTCTTACTCGGCGACGGCGACATTAAAGAAGGGGACGAAGTCAAGGCCACGGGCAAAGTCGTGCAGGTACCCGTCGGCGAAGGCCTCTTGGGCCGCGTCGTCAACGCCCTGGGCGCGCCCATCGACGGCAAAGGCGACTACCCCTACGAAAAAACCATGCCCATCGAAAAAATCGCCCCCGGGGTTATTACGAGACAATCCGTCACCGAGCCCCTGCAAACGGGCACCAAGGCCATCGACGCCCTGTTCCCCATCGGCCGCGGCCAACGGGAACTGATCATCGGCGACAGGCAAACGGGCAAAACCGCCATTGCCATCGATGCCATCATTAATCAAAAAGACACCGACGTCATTTGTATCTACGTGGCCATCGGTCAAAAGACCTCCACCGTGGCACAAATCGTCGACACATTGGAACAACACGGAGCCATGGATCACACCATCGTCGTGGCGGCCACGGCGGCGGAACTTTCGCCGATCCAATACATCGCCCCCTACGCCGGGGTCACCATGGCGGAAGAATTTATGGCTCAGGGAAAAGACGTGCTCATCGTCTACGACGACCTGTCGAAACACGCCGTCGCCTACCGGACCATGAGTCTTCTTTTGCGTCGTCCGCCGGGACGTGAAGCATTCCCCGGCGACGTCTTCTACCTCCACTCCAGATTATTGGAGCGGGCGGCCCGCATGAGCGACGAATACGGCGGCGGATCCATTACGGCCCTGCCCATTATCGAAACCCAAGCCGGGGACATTTCCGCCTACATTCCCACCAATGTCATCTCCATTACCGACGGCCAAATCTTCCTGGAAACGGACCTGTTCTTCGCGGGGCAACGGCCGGCCATTAACACGGGCCTTTCCGTCTCCCGGGTCGGGGGCGCCGCCCAAACGAAGGCCATTAAAAACGTGTCCTCCACCATGAAATTGGATCTGGCCCAATACAGAGACCTGGCCTCCTTCGCTCAATTCGGCAGCGAACTGGACAAGGAAACCCAACGGACACTGGCTCAAGGGGAGCGGATGATGCGCATTTTGCGTCAACCCCAATACCGTCCCATGAAGCTGGAGCATCAAGTCTTGATCCTCTACGCCGTCACCAAGGGTTATCTCTTGGATGTGGAAGTGGACGATGTGTTGAATTTCGAAGAAGAGTACCTGCTCTATGTGGAAAATCACCATCCCGAACTCATTAAAGACTTGCGCGAGCAAAAGACCATGACCGATGCCATCGAAGACGCGATAAAAGCAAGCCTCGTCGAGTTTAAACAGACGCGATAGGAGGTTTTTATGGCATCTACGAGAGAAATTAAACGGCGCATTCGAGGCATAAACAGCATTTTGCAAATCACCAAGGCCATGGAGATGGTCTCCACGGCCAAGCTTCGTCGCGCCCGCATTCGACTTGCCAAAACCAGACCTTACTTCCAAACCGTCGTCGACGACATTCAAGGCATTCTCTCCATTATGGGAGAGGACCATCCCCTTCTGGCGAAGCGGGAAAAAGAAACCGTCCTCTACATCGTGCTCACCTCGGACAAGGGGCTGGCCGGCGGCTACAACGCCAATGTGCTGCGCCTGACCGAAAGCACCATTAAAGCGGACGGCTGCCGATCAAAACTGTTGGTGGTGGGCAACAAGGCCAAGGACTATTTCGATCGTCGCGATTACGACATCGTGAAAGCCTACACGGGCCTCAGCGAAAATCCGAGCTATTCCAACGCCCGGGATCTGGCTGCCGTAGCCATGGAGCTTTACGAAGAGAAAGAAGTGGACGCCATTCGCATCGTCTACACGAAATTTATCTCCACCATCAGCTACCAAGCCGGCGTCACCTCCATTTTGCCCTCCGAGGACTTAAAGGCCAAGGAAGATTCTCCCGCCCCTCGGACGCAAATCGAATTCGAGCCCTCGCCCGAATCGGTACTGGACTACCTGATCCCCATGTATGTGGAGACGGCGATCTTCGGTGCCCTCATCGAGGCGGCGGCCTCGGAACAGGGATCCCGACGGGTATCCATGGAAAATGCGTCGGACAATGCCCACGACATGATCGACGAACTGCAAACCAATTACAACCGCGCCAGACAAGCGGCGATTACCAATGAAATCACCGAAATCGTCTCGGCTGCGGATGCTGTGCAATAGGAAGAGGTATCGGTATGCATGAGAATATAGGAACCATCTGCCAGGTCATCGGGCCTGTTGTAGACATCCAATTCGAGCAGGATCACCTGCCGGATCTGTTAAACGCCATTAAAATTCAAAACGACGAGGAAGTCCTCACCGTGGAAGTGGCCCAACACATCGGCGACGACGTGGTGCGTTGCATCGCCCTGGGCGCCACCGACGGCCTGAAGCGGGGCATGGATGCGAAAGATACCGGCGCGGCGATTTCCGTTCCCGTAGGAAACGAAACCTTGGGCCGCATGTTCAACGTCCTCGGCCAGCCCATCGACGGCAAAGACGCCTTAAAGGGCGATGAAACCATGCCCATTCACAGAAAGGCCCCCACTTTCGAAGATCAGGACACGTCCAATGAAGTCTACGAAACGGGAATCAAGGTCATCGACCTCCTCTGCCCCTACGCCAAGGGCGGCAAGGTTGGCCTCTTCGGCGGGGCCGGCGTCGGCAAAACCGTGTTGATTCAAGAGCTGATCCACAACATCGCTCAGGAACACGGGGGGATTTCCGTCTTCACCGGCGTCGGCGAGCGCACCCGCGAAGGGAACGACCTTTACTACGAAATGATCGACTCCGGCGTCATCGACAAGACGGCCCTCGTCTTCGGTCAAATGAACGAACCGCCGGGAAGCCGGATGCGCGTCGCCTTGACGGGCCTCACCATGGCGGAATACTTCCGCGACGAAGCCGGCCAAGACGTGCTCTTATTTATCGACAATATCTACCGCTTTACCCAAGCGGGGAGTGAAGTCTCCGCCCTCTTGGGCCGCATGCCTTCCGCCGTCGGCTACCAACCGACTCTGGCCACGGAAATGGGCGCCCTTCAAGAGCGGATCACCTCCACGAAAAAAGGCTCCATCACCTCGGTGCAAGCCGTCTACGTTCCCGCCGACGACTTAACCGACCCGGCGCCTGCCACCACCTTTAACCACTTGGACGCCACCACGGTTTTATCGAGAAACATCGCCGGTATGGGGCTCTACCCCGCCGTGGATCCTTTGGACTCCACGAGCCGTATTCTCGATCCCAATGTGGTGGGCGAAGAACACTACGCCGTGGCGCGCAAGGTACAGGAAGTGCTTCAAGAGTACAAAGACCTGCAAGACATTATCGCCGTTTTGGGCCTGGAAGAATTGTCCGAAGATCAACGGATCACCGTAGCCCGGGCGCGGAAGGTGCAACGGTTCTTGTCGCAACCTTTCAGCGTCGCCAGCCAATTCACCGGCATCGACGGCAAGTACGTGCCCATCGAAGAGACGGTGCGCGGCTTTAAAGAAATCTTAGAAGGCAAGCACGACGAAGTGCCCGAATCCGCCTTCCTCTTTGTCGGCGGCATCGACGAAGTTTTGGAAAAAGCGGCGGCGGCCGAAAAAGAATCGGAAGCGTCGGAAACTTCGGAAGCTGCGCCGGAAAAAGACGAAGCGGAAGAAGGGGATGAACAATGATCGACCTGCGTCTGGTGACCCCTCACGCCGACGGCTTTGAAAAACAGGTGGACAAAGTCATCGTCCGCGGGATCTTAGGTGATTTGATGCTCATGGAAAACACGGCGCCCATCGTCACGCCCCTGGCCTACAACACCATGAAGGTCTATATGGATGGCGGCGTAAAAGTCGGCGTCGTTCACGGCGGCTACGTGTCCATGAAAGACAATGTGGCCACCGTGGCCACCACCGCCTTCGAGTGGACCTACGACATCGACGCCACGCGGGCGCAAAAGGCCAAGGACCGTGCCGAAGCGTGGCTGCGAGAGGCTGAGTCGAAGGGAGAAGACACCAGTCGCCAAAGCTACAAAGAAGCCAAGCTTTCCCTGCTGAGGGCCATTAACCGCTTAAATAATGCAGAAATCTGAAAAGAGAGCCGTCGGAGATCTCCGGCGGCTGTTTTTGTGGAAGAAGAAGCGGCAAAGGAAGAGGCGGGTTTGCCGAAAACGGGAAAATTCACAGATACTTTCTGAGAAATCCCCGCCGCCGCCCTTCTGGTACGGGCATTTGAGGCGTGCTATAATAAATTCGTAAACGATTCGCTTTCAGTACGGGATTTAGAGAAGAGGACAAGATGAATGACTTCGCGGATTTTACCAATCGCTTCAGAATAAAAAACTCCCTGCCCGGGGTGTTGACCACGTTGATTCTTTACGGCGTTCTGTTTCTTCTGCAGTTCGCCTTAATCTTTGCCGTGGGGCATTTTCTGAAAGAGCACGAAGACCTGCTTCAAGGGCTCTTCTTTGTCGTGGACTTGGGCGTCGGCCTGCACATCGTCAACGACAAACGAAACGACCCGGTGTACAAGGTGGCCTTTCTCTTTACCATGATCGTTTTGCCCATGTTCGGCGCCTTTCTCTACATCTTGAGCAAATGGGACATTATGCGCCGCTGGTTTTCGGAAAAATTCGAAACATCCAAGAAGAAAAACTTTACCTACTACCGCCAAGATCCGGAGATTCTGGAAGAGACCCGCATGGAAGATCCCCTCTTTTACAATACGGCGCGCTTTTTGTGGAATCAGGAAGATTTTCCCATTTACCGAAACGGGGAATGCGACTATTATCCCATTGGCGAAGTCTACTGGCGCCGCATGTTGGAAGAGCTTGAAAAGGCGGAAAAATTCATCTTCATGGAATACTTCATCGTCCAACAGGGGGAAATGTGGGACAGCATTTTAGATATACTGAAGCGCAAAGTCCAAGAGGGCGTGGAAGTGCGCCTTATGTACGACGGCACGGCGGTGCTTACGAAGCTCCCCCTCAAATACCCGAAGGCCATGGAAGAATTGGGCATTAAGACCAAGGTATTTAAGCCCATCGTGCCCATATTGAGCCTGTACCAAAACCACCGGGACCACCGAAAGATTTTGGTCATCGACAACAAGGTGGCCTTTACCGGCGGGATCAATTTAGCCGACGAGTACGTGAACCTGAAGGCCCCCTTCGGCCACTGGAAGGACACAGGGATTACGATCTACGGGGCAGCGGTGCGCAGCTTCACCAATATGTTTTTGGCCATGTGGGATGTGAACGCCGACGACCCGGAAAGTTTCCGGCCCTACATTATGCCCCCGGAAGAAGAATACAAAGGCAAGAAGACGGGCTACGTGATCCCCTTTGGCGACGACCCTTACGGCAAGAACCGCGTGGGCAAAGAGGTCTACAACGACATGGTGAATCAGGCGGTAAATTATCTGCACATTATGACGCCCTATTTGATTCTCGACGACGAAACCAAGAGCGATTTGATCCACCTGGCCCACACGGGGACCGATGTAAAAATCATTACGCCCCACATTCCCGACAAGAAAATCGTCTTTCGGGTGACCCGCAGCTACTATAAGGAGCTCATTCGAAACGGCGTAGAGATCTACGAATACACGCCGGGCTTTGTCCACGCGAAGAGCTTCGTTTCCGACGACCGAAAGGCCGTGGTGGGCACCATTAACTGCGATTACCGCTCCCTGTTTCTCCACTTCGAATGCGCCGCCTATTTTTACGACGAGGCCATGGCCCGGAAAGTGGAAGCGGACTTTCAGGAGACACTCAAAGAATGCACGCCCTTTACCATGGACATGTGCATGGAATTCAACTACTTCCAACGGGCCGCCGGCCGCGTGCTTCGCATCTTCGCCCCGATTATGTAGGAGGTATCTATGAAACTTTTACGCCTTATTGCCCAGGAGCTTAAGCAGGGGAAGGAGGCCTTTCGCCGCTTTCCTCTGTCCATGGCTTTTGCCGTCGTGGCCGCGATCTTTCAGTGCATCTGGCTCTACAGAAACGAAGCCACGGTGTTTAATGCCTCGCCCCTTCTCTTTTCCGCCGTCGCCGTCATCGGTTTTTTCGTTACCGCGGCGGCCTATTTGTATCTTGAAAGCGTGCGGGAAAAGGAAAATTTCCACGCCCTGCTTTTGGGCACCTGGTTGGGCGTGCTACTTTTTCTCGTGATCAGCGGCTTTCGCCTGGCCTCCATGGGAAAAGAAGGGGTGGACATTTACTTCGCCATGCCCACATGGGCCCTTTTCGCCGCCTCGGGGATCATGGTCTTTTGCGGCGGAAAGATCCACGACGAGCGCCGCTTTCCCGCCTACGTGCTGATTCTCACCATCGAAATCGCCGTGGCCTATCTCTACGCCTTCGTGCTCTTCGCGGCCATGTGCCTCTTGCTCGTCGGGGCCGATGTTTTATTGGGCGTGGTGGATTTTTCTACGGCGGTCATGTATCTGGCTACGATCTGCTTTATGCCCTTTATGGCGGCTATCTTTCTCTCCCGTCTAAGCGCTGTGGAAGGGGGACGGGCCCCCTACGGCGCGGGCATCCACGTGATCAACAATTTGTTTAACAATATTCTCGCGCCGGTTCTGGGCCTTTACGTCCTGCTCCTTTACCTGTACATGGCGAAGATTCTGTTTTTGCACGAACTGCCCACCACCAGCGTCGTGAACCTCATCCTTTGGCCCATGGCCCTGGCCGTCTTCGTGCTCTTTATGGTAGACCACAACCGGGACCGCACCGGCGCCTACTACTTCAGAAAAGCCATGCCTCCGGCGGCCCTGCCTCTTCTGGGCCTCATGTACTACGCCTGGTTTTTGCGGGTGCATCAATACGGCCTCACGGAAAATCGCTACATGATTTTTGCCCTGGGCCTGTGGGTGGCCTTCGCCATGGTCCACTTCATCGTTCAGAAGCGGGAGCTGCACATGATCCTCCCCATGACCTTGGTGGCCGTGCTCTTGGTCTCCGTCTTCGGCGGGCCCATCAGCGCCGACAGCGTGGCCTTTCGCTCCCAGAAAAAGCGCCTGGACCGCATCCTCGTCGCCAATCACATGTTAAAGGGCGGGGAAGTGGTGCCTTCCGGGAATCTTTCCGTGAAGGAAAAGCGGGAGATTCAGGAAATCGTCGAGTACCTGACCCGTCACCACGACGTGTCCCATGTGGCCTATTTGCGGGACGCCAATTCCTCGGAGGCCATGGAGCGCATCTACGGCTTTACGCCGGATAACGCCGGGCCGGTGACGGATCTAAATTACGCCATGGATATGGGAGAAGGCGTAGACATTTCGGGCTACGACAAGGCCTACTTTATCGACACCTACGGCGTCGGGGAACCGGAAGCTACCTCGGGCTTGAAGACCGAGCGGATCCGCGGTAGCGTCACCGTACATCTAAACGACGAGGATTCCGTGAACGTGGATCTGAAAGCTGTGCGCGAGAAGATCCGCATCTTGCGCCAAACCAAGGGCGAGATCGAGCCCGAGGACCTAACCATGGAAGGGGAAAGGAACCGCTGCGCTTACAAGATCTACATTACGGGCACGGTGTTTTTCTCCGCCCAAGGGGAAGTGGATCCGGATGCGGGAATCTCCCTGTGCGTTTTGGTTCGGGAGAAAGAAGGAGAGTAAGTTTCGGAAATACGAAAGGGAAGCATTATTTTGCGTGAATTCATCGAAGCCTTTGTCATGGTATTTATCGGCGAGATGGGAGACAAGTCGCAATTCTTGGCCCTGGCCTTCGCCACCACTTCCCCTACGCGAACGGTGCTGAGTGGGGTGAGCTTGGGGATCGGATTAAACCACGGTCTGGCCATCTTGGCTGCCGTCTTAATCGCCGGCGTCTTCAACAACCTCACCTTTTTGCAGATCATCGCCGGCATTCTGTTTTTATTCTTCGGCCTCTCGGCTCTGAAGATGGATTACGACGAAGAGGAAGAAGAAGCGGTGAAGGCCTCCTCCATGGGGCCGGTGCTCACCGTGGCCTCCGCCTTTTTCGTCGGCGAGCTGGGCGACAAGACCCAACTCATGGCCATGACCCTGGCCATGAACAGCGAGCGGCCGGCGGTGATTTTTCTCGCTACCGTCTCCTCCATGATTCTCGTCTCCCTCTTCGGCATCCTCGTGGGGAAATACGTGGGAAAGAAAATTCCCCAAGTGACGCTGAATTACTTTGCGGCCTTTCTCTTTCTCCTCTTCGGCACCCTGAAACTCTACGGCGCCGTGGACGCGGGCTTTAAGACGCCCTTTTGGATCATTCTCTACGCCCTCATCCTCGCCATCGCCGTGGTATATACCTTGATTCTGAATCAAAAGGCGCGGAAAAAACGGGACTCCCGCTACCTTTACGAAGCCTACAAGCGGGTGCGATCGGCGAAAACACCGGAAGAAGAGGCCGCCATCGCAAAAGAAATCGAAGCCATTACGGGGAAATACTTCGGCGAAGACATTCCCTTTATCGGCGACGTGCTGGCCCACGTGGAGCGCATCCACGGCGTGGACCCGGAAATATACGACGACATCAAAAAGCTGTGATCGGCAAGGGCCGCTCGCGGCTTTTTTCTTGCCGCAAAAAAGGAGGCGATCCGTGTCTTCAAAGAACATAGGGTATAATACAAGTAAGGAGGGCTTATGGGCAGTGATTATATTCCCGCAAACGGGATGCGTATTTTTCAGAAGAAGGGCGTCTTTTCCTTCAGCATGGATTCCGTGCTTCTCGCAGCCTACGGAAAGAGCCGAGGCCGCGTGCTGGATCTTGGCTGCGGCAGCGGCTATTTGGCTTTAATGGCCACGAAAGATGCCGAGGAAGTGGTGGCGGTGGATCGCTTGCAGGAAGCCGTGGAGCTGGTGGAAAAAAGCGCCGCGGCAAACGGCGTCGAAATCGAAACGGCGGTAGGGGATTTCAGGAATCTGGATCTTCCGCCATGTGATGTGATCTTTACGAATCCGCCATTTTACCGAGACAGTGTGAAAAACGAGGATGCGTCCATTTCCGCGGCGAAGCATTTGGATCCGGACATGCGCTGGTTTTACGAAGCCGCCCGCTTTTTAAAACCCGGGGGAAGGATCTACGGCATCGTGGACGTGGCCCGCTTTCAGGAAGTCATGGCGGATCTCACCGCGGCGAATGTGGCGATAAAGCGCATGCGCCCCGTTTATTGGAAGCAGGGCGAGGCCGCCCGGCGCATTCTCTTTGAAGGGGTCTCGGGCGGCGGTTGTTTTATGGTTCTGGAGCCCGCCCTCTATGTTTACGAGAAGGGCGCGTACAGCGAGGAGGTCGCAGGTTATTATGGCAGGTAAGGTGTATTTTTGTCCCACGCCCATCGGCAATTTGGAAGATATTACATTGAGGACCCTCAGGGTGCTGAAGGAAGCGGACGTGATTTTCGCGGAAGACACGCGGCATTCCCGGCCCCTTTTGAATCACTACGCCATTGCCACGCCCATGGAAAGCTACCACAAGTTTAACGAGGCGGAAAAAATCGCCGCCATTTTGGCGCGGCTGGATAACGGCGAAGATGTGGCGGTCATATCCGACGCCGGGATGCCCGGAGTGTCCGATCCCGGTGCCGTGCTCATGACGGCCCTTTTAAAAGAGGGAAGACCTTACGAGGTGCTCCCCGGGGCCTGCGCCCACGTGAGCGCGTCGGTGATCGCCAATTTGGAGGAGGGCCGCTATCTGTTTTGGGGCTTTTTGCCGCAAAAACACGGCGCTCGGGTGAAGACTCTGGAAAGTTTAAAGGATCTCCCCGTGCCGGTGATTTTCTACGAAGCGCCCCATCGCATCGAGAAATTCGCCCAAGATGTCATGGAGGCCATGGGTAATCGGGTGCTGATTTTTGTGCGGGAGATTTCAAAGATGTACGAGGAGCGCATCGAAACCACCGTGGAAGATTTTCTCGCCAATATTGAGGACTATACGATCAAGGGGGAATTTGCCGTGGTCTTAATGCCCCGGCGGGAGGAAGAGACCGTGGACATTCTCTCGGCTCTGAAGGAAAAGATCGACGAAGGCATGAGCCCTTCCAAGGCGGCGAAGGTGGTGGCCAAGGAGTGGAATCTGCCGAAGAATGTGGTGTATAAGGAGAGTTTGAAGCTTTGAATCAAGAAGATCTGCTGGCCTTTCGTCGGGAAATCGACGCGCTGAGCGAGGCATTAAAGACGAAGTACGATCCCCTGTTTCAAAAGTCCGGGGCGGAATTTAAAAAGGATCTCACGAAAGACGTGGGCATCATTCATAAGCTGGAGCCCTTAAGCGAGGCGGAGCTTCAAAAGGTGGGCCCTGTGGCCGGCGTGGACGGCTCGGTCATTCGCCAAGGCGGCGCCTATCCCCACTACGTGGAATTTTATCAGGGCCTGGCTTTGAGCATGCAGAAGAAAGAGCGGCGCATTCGCCGCATCTACACGCCCCTTCTCGCGGGAGACGACGCCGTGAGCGCGGAAAAGCTCCACGACCGCTACCTGGCCGAGGTGGAGCTTGAGGCGGCTATGGCCTTGGTGGAAGAGGAAGACGTGGCGGTCCTCATGATGGACGGGGGCCTTTTGCGCTACGCCATCAACTCCCCCGCGAAGTGGGAGGAGCTGAGGGGGCTATGCCTCGCCGAAAATACTCTTCTCGTCGGCGCCATCAAAGATATAAAGACAAGAGACATCGCCCGGCGCATGGGCCGAGGCCGGGATTTTTACGACCGAGAATACTTGGCCGGCAAGCTGGATGTGGGGGAACTCTTGATTCTCGCAGAGGATGAGGACGAGGAGGAAAAGGGAAAGACCGCCGCAGGCCTGGTGGGAGCCTTCTACCGCCCCACCCGTCACTGGGAAGTGGTGGGGATGGACGTGCTCACTGAACAAAAAGACGCGCTGAATTTTCTCGCCCGCCTTCTCTTTACCCTGACGCCGAAAAACGGCCGCGGCGTGCCCTTTTGGATCGACATCGTGGACAGGGAAGTGAAGGTAAAGCAGAAGGAAGTGCGCCTGATTTTGGAAGAGGCCATGGACCGCGAGATGATGGAGCGATTTTTCGTATCGGAAAGAGATCGGAGAGTGTGATGCAAATAAAAGTCGTGGGATTAACCAATCCCAGAGAAGTGACCGTAGGGAGTCGGGATCATAATTTCCGGGTGGCGGAATTTTTAATGATCGAAGATCCGGTACAGGGGGCGATCCTCGGGGAAGTGGTGGAAGCCGAGACGTACAATCGCTTTATTCCCATGGACGTGGGCGGCGATTTCGTGGACGACGGGGTGCTCGCCTCTTTGCGGCAATTGGGCTACGACATTCACAACGAAACCATTTACGTGGCCAAGGTGCGCTTTTTGCACGAGGCCCCCTACCCGCCCCTGACGGGCTCCGATGCAAGACCGCCGAAATTTTCAGAGATCAAGAGCCTCCTCGTGCCAACATCCCCCGATGAAGGCTTGGTGCTCGGGGCGATCCGCCACACGGATTACCTTTACGATGCCATGGAAGACAATCTCAAGGGACTTTTTACGCTTTACGAAGACGGGGCGCAGCTTCCTCAAAAGGACGTGCCCTATGTTCTGGATCTTCGGGCCATGCACCAATATCCCCACATGGGGATATTCGGCGGCAGCGGCAGCGGGAAATCCTTCGGCATGCGGGTGCTTTTGGAAGAGCTTATGGAGAAAAACATCCCCGGCGTGGTTTTGGATCCCCACTACGAAATGGATTTTTCCAATGCAGCGGAAGGGGGAAAGAGCTACGAAAAAAGCCACCGACGCTTTCAAATCGGCGTGGACATCGGCATCGACTTTAACTCCCTCACCGGCGGCGATTTAAAGACCATCCTAAACGCCGTGTCGGAACTTTCCGAGGCCATGAAGAGCACGGTGGATCTCTTGTTTAAAATCGACAAGGGCCTCACCGGCTTTACGACGGTGCTCGAGGATTTAATCGAGGGCCACGAAGCCGGATCCGTGGACAAGATTCGCGAGATGACCATGGTGCCTTCGCCGGATCAGAAAAAGTGGCAGCGGATTCAAAGCCGCTACGAGCGCTTTGGTAAAGCCACCAACATTTCTTCCCTGCGTGGGATTTTGTGGCGGCTCAAGAGCGTGGAGCGAGACGGCCTTTTCCGCGGCGACTCGAGGCCCGTGGAAGAGGCGATCTTCGAAGGGAAGCTCGCCGTGATTCAAGGCTCGGTGAAGCTTATCCAAATGTATGCCACTTATCTCATTCGCAATCTCTACAAAAAGCGCCGGGACTATAAGGACGCCCAATTCGTGCAGCCCGCAGGCGGCGATTACTTCCCGCCCTTTTTCGTGGTCACCGACGAGAGCCACACCTTCGCCCCGAAGGGCATCCCCGCCCCGTCGAAGAGCGTGCTTCGTGAAATCGCCCAGGAAGGGCGGAAGTACGGCGTGTTTTTGATCCTGGCCACCCAGCGGCCCACCCTTTTGGACGACACCATCACCGCCCAGCTCAACTGCAAGATGATCTACCGCACCGTGCGGGCCCAGGACATCGACACCATTCAGGGCGAGACGGACATTAGCGTGGAAGAATCCCGGCGCCTGCCTTATTTGCAAACCGGCGACGTGTTTATTTCCTCCTCCCACTTGGGCCGCACCACCTTCGCCCGCATTCGCATGGCGAGAACCACCTCGCCCCACACGGAAAATCCCTTCGACGAATTGAAAAAGGTGAAGACCGCCTCCCAAGACCGGCTCTTAAAGGCGGCGGCGGATTTCTTCCCCATTTCCGCGGCGAGCAATATTCTCTCCATCTTGCCGGAGCTGGAGAAGCGGGGCCTGCCCTTTACGCGGGAAGGGCTCATTAGTGCCTTGGATCAGTTGGCGGAGGAGGGAAAGATTAAGCGCAGCGTGGACTTTTTAGGAAACAGCAGATACGAGGCGATTCAATGAAATACAGCTACGACGATGTGGACGATGTGGCGGCCTATCTGTTTCACTGCGGAGAAAATGCCGAGAGCTACGGGCTTTTCGGCCCCCACCGAAGGGACGGGGGGATTTCATTTACCCTCTACGCCCCGCGTGCGGAGAAAGCGGAATTTGCCGCCGCATCCAACGATTGGCAGGGCCTTCCCATGAAGCG
Source organism: Peptoniphilaceae bacterium (assembly GCA_902363535.1). Classification (GTDB taxonomy): domain Bacteria; phylum Bacillota; class Clostridia; order Tissierellales; family Peptoniphilaceae; genus Aedoeadaptatus; species Aedoeadaptatus acetigenes. The sequence continues at coordinate 57,477 of CABJAE010000009.1, read as the reverse complement.
GGATACGGCCACGGGCCTCTTTCAAATTACGGCGGATGTACCGGAAGGGGACAGCTACAAATTTAAAATCTTGGGCCCGAACGGCTGGATGTGGAAGGCGGATCCCTTCGCCTTCAGCTCGGAAAAAATTCCCGGCACCGCCTCCGTGGCCGTGCCCCTGGAAGCCATTCCCGAAGGCGAGATTTTGGCCCCGCCCCTTTACTCCGTTTACGAATGCCATTTGGGCAGCTGGATGCGCTCAGAAGACGACGATTTTTTAAACTACCGGGAGCTCGCCCACAAGCTCATCGACTACGTGAAGGAAATGAATTTTTCCCACGTGGAGCTTTTGCCCATTATGGAGCATCCCTACGACGGCAGCTGGGGCTATCAGGTGACGGGCTTTTTCTCCGCCACGGGCCGCTACGGCAGCCCGCAGGATTTCGCCTACTTCATTCGCTACGCCCACGAGCAGGGCATCGGCGTGATTTTGGATTGGCCCTGCGCCCACTTCTGCAAAGACGAACAGGGGCTCAGGTATTTCGACGGAACGCCCACCTACGAATCCGATGCCCCCCATTTTGCGGAAAACCGCATTTGGGACACCATGGCCTTCGACTTTACCAAGCCCCACGTGCGGAGCTTTCTCTACTCCTCCGCCGATTACTTCGCCCGCCTGGGCATCGACGGCATTCGCGTGGACGCCGTGAGCTACATGCTCTACAAGGGCTTCGGCGAAGAGGCCACGGACACGAAGGACCCCGCCAATGTGCGGGAAGAGAGCCTCTACTTTTTGAAAGAGCTCGTGGGCCGCATAAAGGCCCGCCACCCGAAGCTTTTAATGATCGCTGAGGAATCGGAAGACTTCCCGGGCCTTACGGCACCTCAGGCATCCGGCGGCGTGGGCTTCGACCGAAAGTGGAACATGGGCTGGATGCACGACACATTGAAATACATGGAGATGGATCCCGTTTACAGAAAATACCACCACGACGCCCTCACCTTCCCCATGGTCTATGCCTTTAACGAAAGGTACATCCTGCCCTTTTCCCACGACGAAGTGGTCCACGGAAAAAAGAGCATGTTGAATAAAATGTACGGCAGCTACGAGGAAAAATTCGCCCAGCTGCGGCTCCTCTACCTCTACATGGTGGCCCAGCCCGGAGAGAAGCTGCTCTTTATGGGCCAGGAATTCGGCCAGTTCAAGGAATGGGTGGATCACGAGGAATTGGAATGGTTTTTATTAAACTACGACAGCCACAAAAGCCTCAAGGAATTTGTTCAATCGCTCCTTAAAATTCACAGAGAGCATCCGGCCCTCTCCCGTCCCCTTCCCGCCTACGAGGGCTTCAAGTGGCAGGCCGTGGACAAAAAAGAAACATCGTCCATCGCCTTTTCCCGCATCGCAAAAGAGGAAGAGATTCTCGTGGCCTGTAATTTCACGCCGGCGGAGACCACCCTCCGCTTGCCCCTGGATGGGACATACCTGCGCCTCTTCGACACCCACATGAAAAAAGAAGACCTCACGGCGAAGGATGGGTATTTATTGATTAAGCTATCGCCTTACGAAGGCAGTTACTTTATGAAAGCGTAAGGAGGCATTATGGACATTCAAAACGATGTATTGGCCCTTTTATTGGCAGGGGGACAAGGTTCCCGCCTGAAAGAGCTCACCAAGCACACGGCGAAACCGGCGGTGCCCTACGGCGGAAAGTACCGCATCATCGACTTCGCCCTATCCAACGCCGCCAACTCCGGCATTCCCACCATCGCCATACTGACTCAGTACAAGCCCCTGCAGCTCAACGAACACTTGGGCATCGGCGAGCCCTGGGACTACAACCACGCCCCGGCGGGGATGAAAATCCTCTCCCCCTACGCCTCGGAAGAAGGGGGCCGCTGGTTTACGGGAACGGCCAATGCCATTTACGAAAATCTCGACTACATCGACTCGGTGAATCCTCGCTACGTGGTGATTTTGTCGGGCGACCACATTTATAAGATGGACTACATGGCCATGGTGAAAGAACACGTGGCCAAAGGCGCCGACGGCACCATTTCCGTCATCGAAGTGCCTTGGGAAGATGCGCCGCGCTTCGGCATCGTCAACATCGACGAAGGCAGTCGCATCGAGGAATTCGACGAAAAGCCCGAGCAGCCGAAAAACAACATGGCCTCCATGGGGATCTACGTCTTTACCTGGAAGGTGCTGAGGGATTACTTAATCGCCGATGAAAAGCAAGGCGAGAGCGATCACGACTTCGGCAAAAACATCCTGCCCACCATGTTGAGGGAAGGGCGACGGCTTTTCGCCTACCGCTTCGACGGCTACTGGAAAGACGTGGGCACCGTGCGCAGCTACTGGGAAAGCAATTTGGATCTTCTGAACCGAAAAAACAGCCTGCGCCTCTTGGACGGCGACTGGCGCATCTACACCAACAACGCTAACTTGCCGCCCCATCGCATCGGCAAAGAGGCCAAGATTTCCGAGGCCCTCATTAACGAAGCCTGCGAAATCTACGGCGATGTGACGAAATGCGTTCTCTTTTCCGGCGTCCGCATCGAGGAAGGGGCCACGGTGATCAATTCCGTGCTTCAATCCAATGTGGTGGTGAAATCCGGCGCACGGGTGGAAAACGCCATCGTCATGGAAAATATTACCGTTGAGGGAGATCAGGTCATCGGCGACAGCGCCACGGTGAGCTTGGTTTCCGACGACGGCATACGAGTGGAATAGGAGGGACTTATGTATTCGACACTGGGAATTATTGCGCCGACCTACGACGATTCGGCCTTCGACAGCTTGACCCGCTCCAGAAATATATCCATGTTGCCCTATGGCTGCCGCTACCGTCTCATCGATTTGCCCCTTTCTAATATGACCGCCCACGGCATTCGCTCCGTGGCCGTCTACACGGGAAAAAAGATCCGCTCCTACATGGACCATTTGAACATGGGGGTGCCGTGGAATTTAAATCGCCGCTTCAACGGTCTGTTTCTCTTTCCGCCCACGATCAGCGAAGACGAGCTGAACAAGTACGGGGAAATGGCGGAATTTCAATCCACCGCCAACTTCTACGAGCGGGCCAAGGAAGAGTACGTCCTCTACATGCGCCCGGGGATTTTGACGAAAGTGGACCTCACCGCCCTTCAGGAAAAACTTCTCGCCGAAGATGCCGACGCCGCCGTGGTCTACAAGCAGGTGGAAGACGAGGCCATGGCCTACGCCGGGGCACAGAGCTTGTTCTTTAACGAAGAGGGCGGCCTGGAAAACTTGGGCTACCACTTCGGCAGCGACAAAACCGTGAGCCTCTACATGAACATGATTCTTCTGAAAAAAGACATCTTCACCCTTTTGGTGCGAAAGGCCCTGGAGCGCGGAGACATCTCCACCATGGAAGATGTGCTCTTCAATTACAAGAAGAAACTCCGCATTATCGGCTACGAATACGAGGGCCTCTTCGAAAAAATCGACAGTGTGAAATCCTATTACGACGCCAATATGCGTCTTTTGGATCCCGACTACTTCGACGAAATTTTTTACGAAGGCGGCCGGGTCTACACCAAGACCAAGGACGAACCCTCCACCTTCTACACGAAAACCGGCGAGTCCGTCAACTCCCTTTCCGCTAACGGGGCCTTTATCGACGGCTCCGTCACCAACTCCCTGATCTTCCGCGGCGTGGTCATCGAAGAAGGAGCCGTGGTGAAAAATTCCATTATTATGCAGAAGTGCCGCATCGAAAAAGACGCCGTGGTGGTCAATGCCATTTTGGACAAAAACGTCGTCGTCGGCGAAGGAGAACACCTTATCGGCTCCGCTCAATCCCCCTACGTCCTGGAAAAGAATTTGAAAATCGGTGAAAGCCGATGAACATCGTCTATTGCGCAGGGGAAGTGCACCCCTATTTAAAGACCGGAGGCCTGGCCGATGTCATGGGGGCTCTTCCGGGGGCCGTGAAAGGGCCCGGGGATTCTGTGTCGGTGATTATGCCCCTTTACGGGCAGATTCCCGAGAAATACAAGGCCGCCATGGACTACATGGGCTTCGACTACATCCACATGGGCGGCGCGGACATGTACATGGGCGTCCTGCATCTCAAAGAAAAGGGCGTGGATTACTACTTTATCGACGACCGGGATATGTTTTTCAGAGACAAAGTCTACGGGGAAGACGACGACGGCTACCGCTTCGCCTTTTTCTCCAAGGCCTGCGTGCGGCTCATGGCCTATTTAGACATGGTGCCCGACGTGGTTCACGCCAACGACTGGCACACGGGCCTCGTGCCCCTTTACGTGAAGGATTTCGCCAAGGGAGATCCGCGCTTTTCGAAGACCGCCACGGTTTTCACCATTCACAACATAAACTACCAAGGCGTCTTCGACGAGGCCGTCTTTTCCTACGCCGATTTAAGTCGGGAGTACTTTACGGAAGAGGGCGTGAAGTATTACGACGGGGTGAATTTTATGAAGGCGGGGATTCAATTTGCCGACGCCGTGACCACCGTGTCGAAAACCTACGCCCGAGAGCTGGAAGATCCCGCCTACGGATTGGACATGGCCGGGCTCATTCGCCGCCACAAAGACAAAATGGCGGGGATACAAAACGGCATCGACACCGAGGAATACGATCCGGCGACGGATCCTTTGATCGTGAAAAATTACGACGGGGAGAATTTGGAACAGAAGGCGGAAAACAAAAAGGCCCTGAAGGAAGAATACGGCTTGGTGCCCGGGAATCGCCCCCTCTTTACCATCGTGAGCCGCCTCGTGGACATTAAGGGCATGGATTTGGTTTTGGACGCGGCGGAAGAGCTGCTGAAAAAAGATCTGGACCTTCTCGTGGTGGGCACGGGGGATGCGCGCATCGAAGAGGGTTTTCGCGCCCTGGCCTGGATCCATGACAACTGCGCCGTGCATATCGCCTTCGATTCCGCGGCGAGCCATCGCATCTACGCCGGCGGGGATTTCTTCCTCATGCCTTCTCTGACGGAGCCCTGCGGCCTGGCCCAAATGATCGCCATGACCTACGGCAATCTTCCCGTCGTGCGGGAAACCGGCGGCTTGGCGGACACGGTAATTCCCTTCGACGAAGCGGGGCGTGGCGGCGGCTACACATTTAAGCGGACGGAGGCATGGGATCTTTTAAATGCCGTAGACCGGGCATTGGCCGATTACCACAGGCCTGTGGACGCGCTCCACCGAAAAAGCGCCATGGCCCAAGATTTCAGCTGGAAGAGATCTGCGGCGGCCTACCGCGAACTCTATACATCTACGAGGGAAAAGAAATGAGTGCCCTGGAAGATGCCCTGGCGCGGAAAATCGAAAAAGCCATAAAAAGTGACGTGGAAAAGTTAAAGGCCCGGCTCGCCGAAAAGCGGCAAGGGATTCGAAAAAAAGAATGGGGTTATCCCAATCCCGAGGCCGTCGTGGTCGGCTGCGATGAGGAAAAAATCGAGAGCCTGAAAAAAAGCGCCCGCGCTCTCTACGATGCCCTGAAAAAGCGTCCCACTCTGGACGTGCCCGACGTGGTCGTGGCGGCGGAAGGGGCGGAAGATGAAGAGATCAATCGGGATCTTGCCGCCGGGCACAAAATAAAAGTCGTGCCGGAAGATGTGCTGCCGGATATTTACCTTACGGACGATCCCTATCGGGCGGCGGCTATGGCGGCCATGGGGGCTTCAGTGGTAAAAGATGTGAATCTTTTCCGCGACCTGCGGCGCTTCAGAAAAGAAGAAGAGGAGGCCCCCGACGTGGGCTACGAATTTCACGTCTACGCCCCGGAAAAAGAAGCCATGGCCCTCTACCTTTACGAGGATGAATTTACCATGGACCGGATCCGCATCTCCATGGAAAAGCGGGAAGACACCTTTTACGTCCAGATTCCCATGGCGCGCCTCCCTGTCTACTACAATTTCGGCGACGGCGAAGAAGAATTCGTGGATCCCTATGCCAAGGCCCTTTCGCTGAACGGCAGGCGGGGCTACGCCTTCGACGGCATCGAAAGCTATTTCTCCGAGGACTACGTGGAGAAGAAAGAACATCCCGTGATCTACGAACTTCACGTAAAGGACTTTACCTACGAGCTGGAGACAGAGGCTTCGCCGGGCACCTTCTGCGCCCTGGCGGATTCCATAACCGTTGAGGGTACGCCGGTGGGCTTCGATCATTTGAAAAATCTCGGCGTGGACTACATCCACCTCATGCCCGTGCACAATTACCTCACGGTCTTCGAAGAGGCCGAATCGAAACGAGACGAGGCCAATTACAATTGGGGCTACGATCCCGACCACTACTTCGCCCTCGAAAACAGCTATGCCGAAAACTCCGCCGATCCCGCATCGGCCCTCACGGGCTTTGGGGAGCTGATTCGCGCCGCCCACGCCGCCGGCATCGGCGTCGTCATGGACGTGGTGTACAATCATTTGTACCTGGGAGAAAAATCCTCCGTGGCCCGCTTAAATCCTTATGCCGTGCGCCGCTTCGAAGACGGCACACTTTCAAACGGCAGCGGCACGGGCACGGAAGTGGCCACGGAAGAGCCCCACATGAGAAAACTGATTTTAGACAGCATCGAGTACTTTCAAAAACTCGGCGTGGACGGCTTTCGCTTCGATCTTTGCGGCCTGATGGACGACGAGACCATGGCCGAAATCGAGGACGCCGTCTACGAAAGAAATCCCAATGCCCTTCTCTACGGCGAGCCCTGGATGGCCGCTGAAAGCGCACTGGACGAATCCCTGCGGTTGAAGACCGAGGATAGGGCCACGGCCTTTTTCGACGACGATTACCGAAACGGCTTGAGAGGCGACAGCTTTTCAAAGACCATGGGCTGGATCGGCGGCGATTTTTCCGCCCAAGATCACCTCATGAGCGCCCTTTCGGGGGGCGGCAAGCACGCAAACAACCTGGCCTACTTCTCCTGCCACGACGACCTCGTCCTCGGGGACTTTCTGGACGAGGCCATGGACGCATCGGAAGAAGATAAAGAGCGGGTCGCCAAGCTGGCCTTCGCCGTGCTCCTCTTAACCCCGGGCCCCGTGCTCTTCACAGAAGGCGACGAATACCTGCGTCGCCGCTACAAAGAAAATCCCTACAACGGCCCCGCATCCGCCGTGGCCCTTCATTGGGAAGAACTTCTTGCGAAAAAAAGTTTGGCGAGTTATGTCAAAGATCTTATCGAGCTCCGGCACAAGACGGATCTTTCTCGACACGAAATTTTGGGCGAAGAGGCGGGATTTATCCTTATAAAAAATGAAGGCCGCATCTTTGCCGTCAACGGCACCGACGAGGCGAAAGAGATAAAGGGCTTGGATGAAAGAGAATACAAAATCATCTTCGGCGAAAAAGGAAAAACCGAGGAGGCACTTCACGAAGCCATTGTCCCTGGGAAAAGCTTCATTGTAATAGAATAGAAGTCGAATAAACGGGCATCATTCGGTGCTCGTTTTTTGATTTTTAATATAAAAAAAGCGCCCCGCGGGACGCTTTTTCATTTTCTAAGGAGTCGTATGTGGCTCGATTAGAAACCGAGCTTTGCCATGCCTTGGTCTTGAACTTCCTTCAATGCCTTGTAGGAAGTTTGCATTTGTTCTTGTTCCTTTTCGTTCAAGGGAACTTCGATTACTTTTTGGATGCCGCTTCGGCTCAGAACGACGGGGGTGCCCATGTAGATGTCTTCGCAGCCGTATTCGCCTTCAAGGTAAGCGCCCACGGTAATAATGGAGTGGGAGTCTTCGATAATGATGCGGCAGATCTTTGCAAGGACCGTGGCGACGCCATAGTAGGTCGCGCCTTTGGCGTCGATAATGTGGTAAGCCTTGTCGCGAACGTCGGTGTAGATTTTCTTCTTGGCTCCTTCGATGTCATCGGTTTTGTCGGCGAGCCATTCGTCGATGTGGCGGCCGCCGATGGAAGCTTGGCTCCATAAGGGGAAGGAGGTGTCGCCGTGTTCGCCCATGATGCTGGCGGAAACGTCGCGGGGATCAAGATCCAGGTAGCGAGCGATTTCGTCGCAGAAGCGAGCGGAGTCTAAGGACGTACCGGAAGAGATAACGCGTTCTTTCGGGAAGCCGGAGATTTTGAGTACGGCGTAGGTCAAGATGTCCACCGGGTTGGCGGCGACGAGGAAGATGCCGTTGAAGCCGGATTCCATGATTTGTTCCACGACATCTTTCACGATGGCCAGGTTCTTGTGAACGAGGTCCAAGCGGGTTTCGCCGGGTTTTTGGGGTGCGCCTGCGGTAAGTACGACGATGTCCGCATCGGAGCAGTCGCTGTATTCGGCGGCGTAAATGGTTTTTGCGGAGTTGTAGGTCAAGGCGGCGGTTAAGTCCATGGCGTCGCCTTGGGCCTTTCTCGTGTTCACGTCGATGATGCCCAGTTCGCGGCCCAGGCCCTTTAAGGTCATGGCGAATGCGAAGGAAGAGCCGACGGAACCGTCGCCGACGAGAATTACTTTTGCGTTCGGGTTTTGAATCATATTGCTCATGTGAAGAACCTCCTGAATCGTTATTATCTTTTCAATTAATTTTTATTATAGACGGCGAAAGGCAAAAAGGGAAGGGGAAAAACGGAAAATTTACTTTTCGGGAGAAATAATAAGGTCGACAAAATAATAAATAAAAAATGGGTAATAATCACGTAAATTAAGGGAAAAATGCAAAGTACAATGTCGATAAATTTTTTCCGAACGATGGATTTTGTATTTATGAAGTGAAAAAAGGGAAATAATAAATGGGGCGCCTTCGAGAAAAAGTTTTCTTTTTGTCTTCGGATTCCGCGGTTTTTATAAAAAAGACCGCTTAAATTCAAGGTCGTGGGGTAACTTCTTAATACATGATTTGGGAACGGGCGAAAATAATCGGGAAATTTTGTATTTTTTCGAAAAAACAAAAGGTGGAATGCCTTTACAACGGTAAAAGCCTGTGCTATAGTAAAACTATACACAAGAGGTGCAGTTTTCTGTACCGGCTTATTCTCGGCCGTTCGTATCCATTGTCGTCTCTGTCATTGATTGCAAGGAGGAAATATGTTATTTAAAACCAATGAAGCGCACGAGGCGCTTAGAAAGAAAGTTCGCGAGTTCGCGGAAACCGTTGTCGCACCGGTCGCTTTTGAGCTTGACCGCGAAAACAAATTCCCGGAAGATATCGTCGCCCAAATGGCTGATTTAGGCATTATGGGTCTTCCCACCGCCGAAGAATACGGCGGCGCAGGAGCCGATGTCATTTCCTACGCCATTGCCGTAGAAGAACTGGCTCGCGTGGATGGCGGCGTCGGCGTTATTTTATCGGCGCACACCTCCTTGGGTACTTATCCCATCGATCACTTCGGAACGGAAGAGCAAAAACAAAAATATCTGCTTCCCTTGGCAAAGGGCGAAAAGCTCGGCGCCTTCGGCTTGACGGAAACCAATGCCGGATCCGACGCCGGTGAAACGGAAACCACCGCTGTTTTAGACGGAGATCACTACATTTTAAACGGCCAAAAGATTTTCATCACCAATGCGCCTGCCGCAGACACTTACGTCGTCTTTGCCGTTACCACACCGGGCATCGGCACCCACGGCATCAGTGCCTTTATCGTAGAAAAAGATTTCGAAGGCTTCACCTTTTCCGATCACTACGACAAATTGGGCATTCGTTCCTCCACCACGGCGGAACTTCACTTCAACAATGTCCGCGTACCGAAAGAAAACCTCTTAGGTAAAGAAGGCAAGGGCTTCAACATCGCCATGGCCACCTTGGACGGCGGCCGCATCGGCATCGCCGCACAAGCTTTAGGTATCGCTCAAGGGGCTTACGAACACGCCCTGGCTTATTCCAAGGAACGGATTCAATTCGGTCAACCCTTGGCAGCCAATCAAGGCATTTCCTTTAAGCTCGCCGACATGTACACGAAGATCGACGCCGCACGTCTCTTAGTCTATCGTGCAGCTGAAATGAAGACCAACGGCGAACGCTATGGCCTCCAAGCAGCTGAAGCGAAGATGTTTGCCTCAGACATCGCCCTCGAAGTGGTCAACGACGCCCTGCAAATTTACGGCGGCAGCGGCTTCATGAAGGGCATGGAAGTTGAACGCGCTTACAGAGATGCGAAGATTACCACCATCTACGAAGGTACCAACGAAATTCAACGCGTCGTCATCGCAGCCAATATTATCGGCAAGGCCGCACGTTCTTCCGGCGGCGGCAAGAAGAAAGCGGGCAAAGGCCCCATCACCGGCGTGCGCAAGAAAGAAATTTTCGACAGCGACAATCAAGAAGAAAACGTCAAGAACCTCATCGCCGCTCTGGAAAAAGACGGTTACGACTTCAGCGTCGGCATCGACTTGATGACGCCCATCGTCGACTCCGAACGGGTGGTCTCCATGGGTAAAGGCTTTAACGGAAACAAAGAACTGGCCGAAGATTTGGCACGCGCATTCGGCGCCGCCATCGGTTCTTCCCGTCCCGTCGCAGAAACCGACAAGGTTCTTCCTATCGAACGTTACGTCGGTATGTCCGGTCAAAAATTCCGCGGCAACCTTTATGTAGCCTGCGGTATCTCCGGTGCCGGCCAACACTTGAAGGGCATTAAAGACGCCGCCACCATCGTGGCCATTAACAATGCCCCCAACGCCATGATCTTCAAAAACTGCGACTACGGCATCGTCGGCGACATCGAAGAAGTTGCGCCTCTGATTATCGAAGCACTGGGTACGGAAGGCAAGGGCGAAGCACCTGAAATGGTCAAGATGAAACGTTCCAAACCGAGAAAGACTGCACCGAAGGACGACATCTACGTCTGCCAAGGCTGCGGCTACGAATACAATCCCGAACGCGGCGACGAAGAAAGCGAAATCGAAGAAGGAACGCCCTTCGACAAATTGCCTGAAGAATACATCTGCCCGAAATGCGGCGAAGAAAAAGACAATTTCATCAAGGTCGATTTCCCCGAAGACCGTACCTTTAAATAAGCATTAGGAGGTAAGTAATGTATACCGTAAGAAAAGTAACCGAAGATTTATACTGGGTAGGCGCCAACGAACACCGCCTGCACCTGTTTGAAAATATTCACCCGATTCCCCGCGGCGTCAGCTACAACTCCTATCTGCTCATGGACGAAAAAACCGTCCTCTTCGATACGGTAGACTGGGCTGTATGCCGGGAATTCTTAAACAACATCGAACACGTCTTGGACGGCAGAGATCTGGACTATGTAATCATCAATCACTTGGAACCGGACCACGCCGCATCCCTGGACGAAGTGTTGATTCGCTACCCCAACGCCAAAGTCATTTCCAACGAACGGGCCTTCATGATGATGCGCCAATTCGGATTTGACGTCGACGGCAAGGAAATCGAAGTAGCCGAAGGAGACGCCATGAGCTTCGGTCAACACGAAATTACCTGGGTCGCAGCGCCCATGGTTCACTGGCCTGAAGCCATGGTCAGCTTCGATACCACCAACGGCGTCCTCTTCTCCGCCGACGCTTTCGGATCCTTCGGCGCATTGGACGGCAAGCTCTTTGCCGATGAAGTGAACTTCGATCGCGATTGGATCGACGACGCCCGCCGCTACCTGACCAACATCGTCGGTAAGTACGGCCCCCACGTTCAAGACCTTCTGAAAAAAGCCGGCACCATCGACATTAAGATGATCTGCCCCTTGCACGGACCGGTCTGGAGAGAAGATCTGGGCTACTTCATCGAAAAATACGACAAATGGTCCCGCTACGAACCGGAAGAAGACGGCGTGCTCTTGGTTTACGCCTCCATGTACGGCAACACGGAATACGCCGCACAATGCCTGGCTACCAAGCTTTGCGAACGGGGCATGACCAACATCCACATGTACGACGTGTCCAAAACCCACGTCAGCTACCTGGTATCGGAAGCTTTCCGCCTGAGCCACATCGTCTTGGCATCGGTAACCTATAACCTGGAAATCTATCCCGTTATGCACCAATTCCTGGACGAAATTCGCATGCTGAACCTGCAAAACCGCACCGTCGGCATTATCGAAAACGGCACATGGACACCCCAAGCCGGTACCCTCATGGAAGAATTCCTGGACAAGAACATGAAACTCATGGATACCTTGGGCGGCGAAGTCACCGTTACTTCTTCCCTGAACGACTCCACGGAAAAAGAATTGGATGCCTTGGCTGATTCCATTATGGAATCCTTCGAAAAAATCAAGGAAGAAAAAGAAAAAGCACAAGCATAAACTTTAGATTAAAAAGTCCGATCCTGCGGGGTCGGGCTTTTTTGTGTGCTTTTCCATGAAAAAAACCACCGGATGGCGGTGGTTCTGATCGATTTAATCCTTATATAGTACCCCTTCATTTTCTGCGCCGGAGATCGTCCAAGTCTTATAGCCGTCAATATTGTCGGGATTTTCATCGGATCTGTACGTCTTATTGTATTGACTGTAAATCAAGTAATCGTAATCATTTCCCTCTTTATCTTTGTCGGAATAAATGTACAACTCAAAATCGGAGGGTCGAGCGCCGTCCCAATAGTTATCGCCGATTTTTTGCATGAATTCCACATCGACTAAGTCCTTAAAATCCTTCATAATGGAGATCAGTTTTTCTTTTTCCAAGGGACCCTCATAGACCATCTCCGCCCTCAAAGTGGGCCTTCGAAAGTAGAACTTTAAATCTTTTATATGTTCGTCGGACAGGCACATGGTTTCTGTAAATTGCCTGACCTCTTTCATGCGCACCCTTTTATTCGGATTAGATTCCACGAGGATCAATAAGATGGCGGATAGAATGATGCCGGCAAGAAAAATCTTTTTTTTCATCGAAGACCTCCGAATGTTCCATGAAAAGTTGACGGGACGAAATTTTAAAGGGCGATGCACATCCTTATTTTTCAATTATACTATATATTAGTGAATGATGGCTTTATCGATCACGCGCCCCCGGTGGCGGATCGGGCTTTTTTGTTGTGGAAATTTTCCCGCCAAGGGGATTTTTTCGCGGCGAAGGGAGAAAAAATCGTGGTATAATAGCCGAACTTGGAGGGTTTATGAAGAATAAAATTTACATTACCGGACACAAGAATCCGGACACGGACAGCATCGCATCGGCCATCGCTCTGGCGGAATTGAAAAACAAAACGGGCCATCAGGCGGAGCCCATTCGCTTAGGGGAAATCAGTCGGGAAACGGCCTTCGTCTTGAATTACTTCGGCGTGGAGGCGCCGCGGCTCAAGACGTCCATTACGCCGCAAATTCGCGACCTGGATATGGACGGGGCCTACTGCGTGAATCCCGAACTTTCCATGGCCGGCGCCATGGAAATTATGCAGAAAAACAATATGTCTTCTCTGCCCGTGGTGGACGGGGAGGAAAATTTAGTCGGTATCGTTAGCCTTTCGAATATCGCCGCTTCCTACATGGAAATTTGGGACGATCGCATCATGGGCCGCTCGGACACGGGCCTGGAAAATATCAAGGACGTTTTAAAGGGCCGGTGGCTCCATTTGCCGGAGGTGCCGCGGCCTCTGACCGGGAAGATGGCCATTAAAGCCATTAAGAATCAAAACCTTATCGAGGAAGGAGACGTGGTCATCGTCGGCGACGACGTGGACGATCAAAAGGCCTCCATTGAGAAAAATGTCTCCCTTTTGATTCTCACCATCTCCACTGAATTGGACGAGAACCTGTTGGCCCTGGCGAAAGAGCGAAATGTGGCCGTGATTTCTACGGGCCTTTCCACCTTCATGGTGGCGCGGATTTTGCCTCAGGCCGTGCCCATCGGCCACGTCATGACGAAAGAAAATCTGGTGGTCTTTCATAAAGACGATTTAATCGACGAGGTGCGGGAGAAAATGGCGGAATCCCGCTTCCGCTCCTATCCCGTCTTAGACGACAAACATCGGGTCATCGGGAGCATTTCCCGCTACCATTTGATTACGGATTTAAAGAAGAAGATCATTCTCGTGGATCACAACGAGCGCAATCAATCCATCGACGACTTGGACAGCGCGGAAATTCTGCAGATCGTGGACCATCACCGAGTGGCCAATGTGGCGACCGCATCGCCTATTTACTTCCGAAACGAACCCGTGGGCTCCACCGCCACCATCGTCTCGAAAATGTATTTCGAAAACGGCATCGTGCCGTCGAAGCGCGTGGCCGGGCTTTTGTGCGCCGCCATTATTTCCGACACGCTCCTGTTCCGCTCCCCCACGTCCACAGCCACAGACCGCTACATTTTAGATAAAATGAGCAAAATCGCCGCCCTGGACGTGGAGGATTTCGCCATGAAAATGTTCAAAGCAGGCACCGGTTTGGAAGGGAAAAAGCCGGAAGAGCTCTTAAATACCGACGTAAAAAACTTTACCTTCGACGGACGAGTGGTGCGTATAAGCCAGATCTTTACCATGGATTTAGAGAGCATCGCCTCGGTGGAAACGGAGCTGAAGGCGGCCATGGAGGCTTACATTCAAAAAGAAGATGCGTCGTCTTACGTCTTAATGATTACCGACATTTTCAGCGAGCTTTCCGAGGTCATCGTCGTCGGCGACTTTAAAGAAGCCCTGGCCCGGCAATTCGGCGCGGCCCTTGAAGGAGACAAATTTACGGCAAAAGGGCTCCTGTCCCGAAAGAAGCAAATGGTGCCCAAGCTCGGCGCCGCCGTGAGCGAAAGCCGTTAAGGGAAGCGGGGCGGATTTTTCCTCCGTGCCAATGAAAAAAGGGCGTAAATTACTAAATTTATAAGACAATTAAGGCAAAGTGTTTAGATTTCGAACACTTTGTCTTTTTTGCATGTACGAAAACGGGGCTTTTATAGATAGGATAAAGGTGGAGGTGAGTCAATGAAACGATTAAAAAAAGTTAGGCAAATGTACACCCTGTTTTCCGTCGGGCTGATTTTCTTAGGTGCCATGCTCTTAATATGGCCGAACATGGCCGCCGACGTCTTTTTCAAGATCATCGGCGTCTTGCTCGTGCTCTTCGGCATCGTCAAGCTGGTGGGCTACTTCTCGCCGGATTCCATGGAGCTTGCCTTTCAGTTCGACTTCGCCATGGGCATCGCCTCGGCCCTGTTGGGGCTGGTCATGCTGTTTCGGACGAATCAGCTTCTGGACATCGTCGTCATCGCAATCGGCCTGTTTATGATTCTGGATGCCCTGCTCAGGGTGCAAACGGCCTTGGATGCGCGGCGCATGGGCATCAGGCGCTGGCGCATGCTGTTGATTATGGCTTTGTTGACCGCCGCCTGCGGGGTCTTGCTCTTTATGAAGCCGACCCAAGCCACGGGAGCCCTGGTCATGTTGGTGGGGCTAAACTTAATGATCGATGGTCTGCTCAATCTCTTCGTTGTGCAGTGCACCGTTTCCACCTTTAGGAGGTAAATATGGGTAAATTAACACACGCATCGGCACGAAAAGCAGCCGGACTCGGCGTCGATGTTATTTTAAAGAAAGTCAATAAAAAGGATCGAAACGAGGAAATGCTGAAGCTCGTGGACCTCATGGAAAAATTCATGGAAGGCGACGAGCTCGCCCTGGATTACGATTGGATTCGCGGGCTCGTCGGCGACGAAAACACCGCCTTGAACGGCTACTTAAACCGCGCCTTCGACGAATTGGATCCCAACGTGGTCAAGACCACGGTATTAAACCTGGGTTTTGAAGCCATGCTTTCCGGCACAAAGACCATGCACGCCATGCGAAAAGAGCACGGATGCAATATTCCCTGGCTCATCTTAATGGACCCGACCAGTGCCTGTAATCTCCACTGTACCGGCTGCTGGGCGGCGGAATACGGCAACAAATTAAATCTGAGCTACGACGACTTGACCAAAGTGGTGAGAGAAGGCAAGGAGCTGGGGATTCATTTCTACATGTTTACCGGCGGCGAACCTTTGGTGCGAAAAGACGATATTATTAAGCTTTGCGACGAGCACCGCGACTGTCAATTCCTGGCCTTTACCAACGGCACCTTGGTGGACGATGCCTTCTGCGAAGAAATGAAGCGGGTAGGCAATTTAATGCTGGCCATCAGCTTGGAAGGCTCGCCGGAAGTCAACGACCTGCGTCGAGGTGAGGGGGTCTATGAAAAAGTCATGGCCGCCATGGACCGCCTGAAGAAAAACGGCCTGATCTTCGGCACCTCCATTTGCTACACCTCGAAAAACTGCGAGTCCGTCACGGATAAAGACTTTATTCAGCTCATGGTGGACAAAGGCTGTCGCTACGCCCTGTATTTCCACTACATGCCCGTAGGCAACGACGCGTCGGTGGAACTTTTGCCCTCTCCCGAACAACGGGTGGCGACGAAAAATCGCATTCGGGCCATCCGCAATCTTTCCCATGGGGAAGGCCTCTTTACCATGGACTTCCAAAACGACGGGGAATACATGGACGGCTGCATCGCCGGCGGACGAAACTACTTCCACATCAACGCCAACGGCGACGCGGAACCCTGCGTGTTTATTCACTACTCCAATGCCAATATTCACGATTCGTCCCTCTTGGAGATTTTGAAGAGCCCGCTGTTTATGGCATACCACGACAATCAACCCTTTAACGACAATCATTTGCGCCCCTGTCCCATGCTGGAAAATCCGGAAATTCTTCAGCGCCTGGTAAAAGAAACCGGCGCCGTGTCCACGGATCTCCAGTCGCCGGAATCGGCGGAACACCTCTGCGGCAAATGCGAAGGCTATGCAAGCAGCTGGAAGCCCGTAGCCGATCGCCTGTGGCAGGAAGAAAAGCAGGCGGAAGGAAAATAAGCCGGGGGTAGGGCGCCGATAAAAAAGGAGACGGAATGGAACCGGAATACCTATACAATCGACTCACCGTACACTTTTTGGAACAACTCCAGAATCAAAAAATCTCCTCCATGGTGCGAAAATCCATTCAGCCCTACAAGGAACTTATGAGCTATTACAGCTGCGCCATGATGGAAGTGGAGATGAAATTTAAGGTCTTAAGCGAGGAGCTCTCCATGCGCGACGACCGCAATCCCATCGAATCCATTCGCACCCGGTTGAAGACGCCGGAGAGCATTCGGGAGAAGATGGTACGCAAGGGCTATCCTCTCACCGTGGAGAGCATCGAGGAAAATCTCCACGACATCGCCGGTGTGCGGGTGATCTGCTCCTTCCCCTCGGACATTTACACCTTGGCCGAGGCCCTTTTAAAGCAAGACGACGTGCGCCTGATCGAGAAAAAAGATTACATCAAACACCCGAAGGCCAACGGCTACCGCAGCCTCCACTTAATCGTGGAGATCCCCATTTTTCTCCACGACCACAAGAAAACCATGAAGGTGGAGGTGCAACTCAGAACCATTTCCATGGACTGGTGGGCCAGCTTGGAACAGACGATTCGCTACAAAAAAGACTTGCCCGATTCGGACTTTATCGAAAAAGAACTCAACGAATGCGCGGAAATGGGAGCGGCCATGGATGCGCGGATGGAGCGCCTGTACGGTATGGTGTGGGAAGGAAATCGCGATTTGTAAAAGGAGGACGGGGCGTGGCACTGTTTAAGAAATTCGAAAAGAAGACGCAAAAGAAAGCGGAAAATAACGCGGCCGATACATCTGTCATGAAGGCGCAGTTTAAAAAAGTACAAATCGTCGCCGTTATTTCATTCGCCATCGCCCTGATCGCTATTTTTCTCAGCGTAAAAGAACATGTAACCATCGAAAGCCTCACCGCCGGCGTGGAAGGAAACTCCGCCCGAGCGGCGGGGTTTTTGTGGCTTCTTTTCGCCATCAAAAGCCTTTCCGTGGTCATCCCCCTGCCGTCGCTGTACTTGGCGAGCGGCCTTTTGTTTCAGCCCGTAAAGGCGGTGTGCATCAGCTACGTGGGCCTGGCCATTACCCTGACCATCCCCTACATCCTCGGGCGCTGGGCCGGCGGCGAAGGAATCGACTACATTACGGCCAATTACCCGAAAATAGAAAAAGTCCTTGAGTTTCAAAAGAAAAACGAGTTTTTCGCCAATTTTATCGTCAGGCTCATCGGCTGGTTTCCCTGCGATATTTTAAGTTTCTACTTCGGCGCCTCCAAGACGCCCTACATCACCTACCTCACGGCGTCACTGATCGGGTGCAGCATCGGCGTGGTGACCAACACCCTTTTGGGGGATGTGATTTTAAATCCCCTGTCCAAGCCCTTCATTCTCCTCATGCTCATAAAAATCGCCATTTCAGCCGCCGCCATCGCCGCCGTGTACTTTTTGAATAAGGGGAAAAGCGACGGAAAATCGGAAGACTGATGCAGGCAAAGTCCGTGAAAAAATAATGTGGAGTGAGAGCAAAACAATACTGCCTTTTCATAAAAAAGATGTTATAATCTAGTCCAACGGCAAAAGCGAACAGTATATATAAGAAAGAAGGTAGTGAAATGTTGCTGCACATGGGCTTGGACGTGGGCTCCACCACGGTAAAACTTGTGGCATTAAACGATAAGTCGGAGGTCTTATATTCTACTTATCAACGACATTTTTCCGATATGAAAAAAACCGTCGCCGACATTCTAACGACGGTATCCAATAAATTTCCCGACGACGAAACCACCATCAGCGTCACCGGCTCCGGCGGAATCGCCGTGGCGGAATTTCTGAATGTTCCCTTTATTCAGGAAGTGGTGGCCGGCACCGCCGCCATCGAGGCCTATTTGCCGGAGACGGACGTGGCCATCGAACTGGGCGGGGAGGATTCGAAAATCACCTACCTGCGGGGCAGCCTGGAACAGCGCATGAACAGCATTTGCGCCGGAGGCACAGGGGCCTTTATCGACCAAATGGCCTCCCTCCTGAAAACCGACGCTGCAGGCCTCAATGAACTGGCCAAGGAACATACAAAAATTTATCCCATCGCATCCCGCTGCGGGGTCTTTGCCAAGACCGACGTGCAGGCTCTTTTAAATCAGGGAGCGACGAAAGCCGACATTGCCGTGTCGGTTTTTCAATCCGTGGTCAATCAGACCATCTCCAATTTGGCCTGCGGCCGCCCCATTCGCGGGAAGGTCGCTTTTTTAGGCGGTCCCCTTACATTCCTGGATGAATTGAAAAAGCGCTTTATCGAAACCCTGAATCTCTCAGACGACGAGATCCTGGCGCCGGAAAACGGCCAGATCTTTGTGGCCCTGGGCGCCGCCTTAAAGAGCGTGGATCACGCCCCGGTGAAGGTAAAAGATCTCTACGAACGGCTGGGGCAGGAAGAGGACGTCCACGTGGATGCCGACGCCCTTCTGGAACCTCTTTTTGAAGACGAAGCGGCCCTTGCGGCCTTCCGCGCCCGCCACGCCGGCTGCGATCTGCCGAGGCGGGATCTTGCGACCTACGCCGGCCCCCTTTACGTGGGGATCGATGCCGGGAGCACCACGACGAAAATGGTGGCCCTCTCCGATGAGGGCGAGGTCCTGTACGAAGCCTACGGCCCCAACAACGGCTCGCCCCTGGATCGGGTGAAGGTCTATCTCATGGATCTCTACGACCGCATGGCAGCCGACGCCTACGTGGCCTCCTCCGGCGTCACGGGCTACGGCGAGGACTTTATTAAGGCGGCTCTGAAAGTGGATCGGGGAGAAGTGGAAACCATCGCCCACTTCCGCGCTGCCCGCTACTTCGAGCCCGACGTGGATTTCATTTTGGATATCGGCGGCCAGGACATGAAGGCCATGAAAGTGAAGGGCGATGTCATCGAGTCCATTCTCTTAAACGAGGCCTGTTCCTCGGGCTGCGGCTCCTTCCTTCAAACCTTCGCCGGCGGCGTGGACTTAAGTGTGGAGGATTTCGCCGCCGTGGCCCTCAAAAGCGACGCGCCGGTGGATCTCGGCAGCCGCTGCACCGTGTTTATGAACTCCAAGGTGAAGCAGGCTCAAAAAGAAGGGGCGAGCGTGGCGGATATTTCCGCGGGTCTCGCCTATTCCGTCATTCGAAACGCCATCCAAAAAGTCATTAAAATTCGCGACCCGAAAAAACTGGGCGAGCACATCGTGGTTCAGGGCGGCACTTTCTACAGCGACGCCGTGCTCCGCGCCTTCGAAAAGATCACGGGAAGAAACGTGGTGCGTCCGAAAATGAGCGGCACCATGGGCGCCATCGGCATGGCCCTTATTGCCAAAGAAGAGGGGGGTGAGGAGAGCACCCTTCTCTCCCGTGAGGAATTGGACGAATTTACCTACACCACGAAACACGCCCGCTGCGGCCAATGCGCCAATAACTGCGCCCTCGCCGTCAATATCTTTAAAGACGGCAGCCGCTACATTACCGGCAATCGCTGCGAGCGGGGCGCGGGCATCGTGCGGGGCGAAGACGAAGCCCTGCCCAATCTCTACGCCTATAAATTAAAGCGCGTCTTCGACTACGAAAGTCTTCCCGAGGGCGCGCCCACTATGGGCATTCCCCGGGTGCTGAACATGTACGAAAACTACCCGTTCTGGCACACCTTCTTTACGAAGCTGGGCTACCGCGTCGTCCTCTCCGACACCTCTTCCAGAGACCTTTACGAAAAGGGGTTGGAATCCATTACCTCGGAGACGGCCTGTTATCCGGCGAAGATCACCCACGGCCACATCGAAAACCTCGTGGAAAAACAGGTGGACGCGATCTTCTATCCGGCCATCTTCTACGAAGAACAAAAAATGGCCCATGCGGACAACACCTTAAACTGTCCGGTGGTGGCGGGTTACAGCGAAGTCATTAAAAACAATGTGGAGAGCATCGAGAAAAGCGGGATCCGCTACCTGAATCCCTTCCTCTCCTTCGACAATCGGGAAAAACTCGCCGAGCGCCTTTCGGAAGTCTTCCCCGAGCACGACAAAAAGGCCGTGAAAGACGCCGTGGCCGCCGCCTACGACGAAGAAGACCGCTACCGCGCCGATGTGCGCGCAGCAGGCAAGCGGGCGTTGGATTTTCTCGAGGAAACGGACAGCGTGGGCATCGTCCTCGCCGGACGGCCTTACCACGTGGATCCCGAGATCAACCACGGCATGGCGGAAATGATCACCGGCCTGGGCCTTCCCGTTTTGTCGGAAGACAGCATTGTGGATGAGGAAAACATCGACGGCAAGCTCCGCGTTCTGGACCAGTGGAACTACCACTCCCGCCTGTACCGGGCGGCGAAAATCGTCGGAGAAAGCGAGCATTTGGAAATGGTGCAGCTGAACTCCTTCGGCTGCGGCCTGGACGCCGTCACCACGGATCAGGTCAACGAAATTCTGGAGGCCCACCACAAAATCTACACCGTCTTAAAAATCGACGAGGTAAACAATCTGGGGGCAGCGAAAATTCGCCTGCGCTCCTTGATTCAGGCCGTGCAAAACCGCACCTTGGACAAAGAAGCCGAATCCATGTACAAAGACCCCGTGCTCTTTACGGAAGACATGCGCAAGACCCACACCATTCTCATTCCGCAAATGGCGCCGATCCACTTCAGCTTGTTGGCGCCCATGCTAAAGAGCGAGGGCTTCAATGTGGAAGTGTTGCCGGATCTTTCCAATCACGTCGTGGACGAAGGGCTCAAGTACGTCAACAACGACGCCTGCTACCCCTCCATCTTTGTCGTGGGGCAATTTATGGAAGCGGTGAAAAGCGGCCGCTACGACACCGACAACTTAACCCTCTTGATGAGCCAAACCGGCGGTGCCTGCCGGGCCAGCAATTACGTCGGCTTTATCAGAAAGGCCCTGAAGGATGCGGGTTACGGTCACATTCCCGTGCTGGGCGCCTCCTTCCAAGGAATCGAGCGGCACCCGGGCTTTCAACTGAGCAAGCGTCAGATGGTGCGCCTCGGGAAAAAAGCCGTGCAGAATTTGCTTTACGGCGATTTAATCATGCGCCTTTCAAACGCCACCCGACCCTACGAAGTCGAGGCCGGGGCCACGAAGGCCGTAACGGAAAAGTGGCTCGATCAATTAAATAGGAAAAATCGCCGCTATTCCCGGGCGGAATTTAAGAAAAACATCGACGCCATGATTCGGGATTACTCCGCCATCGAAAGGCGGGAAGAAGTGCGTCCGAAAGTGGGCGTCGTCGGGGAAATCCTCGTGAAATATCTGCCCGAGGCCAACAACCACGTGCAGCGCCAATTGGAAGAAGAAGGCGCGGAAGTGGTGGTGCCGGATCTGACGGACTTTATGATCTACTCCTTTAAAAACGCGAAGATCAAAGAACATCGCTACGGCACGTCGAAAATGGGCAGCTTCTTTGCGGAAATCACGATTCGCTACGTGGAAAGCTATCGCCGCACCATTCGCGACGCCCTGGTGGATTCCGTCTACGACGGGCCCGAAACCGTCGAGACCCTCATGGCCTATGCCGAAGAATTTGTGGATCTGGGAAATCAATACGGCGAAGGCTGGCTGCTCACGGCGGAAATGGTGGAACTCATTCGCTCCGGCGCCGGCAACATCGTCTGCGTGCAGCCCTTCGGCTGTCTGCCCAACCACATTACGGGCAAAGGCGTGATTAAATCCGTGCGGGAAGCCTATCCCACGGCCAATATCATTCCCATCGACTACGACGCCTCCGCCTCGGCGGTCAACCAAACCAATCGCATCAAGCTCATGATGGCACAGGCGGAGAAAAATAAATTCATAAACAACGACCTGGCGAAGAAACACAAAACAAGCGCCGCGGGACGATAATAAAAAAGCGGATTTCCGAAAAGGAGATCCGCTTTTTTCATGTATTGATGTTGAGAGAGAGACTGTGTCGTTTATCGTTCCGCCATAATGGTTTCGATTTCGTCGGGATTGATGCCCACCATGGCCTCGCCGATGTCTTCGCTCACTTCGGCGATGACGCTGTCGTCCATGTAGTTTTCCACGGCCTTTACGATGGCCTTGGCGCGCTTTTCGGGGTTATTGGACTTAAAGATCCCGCTTCCCACGAAGACGCCTTCGGCACCGAGGCGGCGCATAAGGGCGGCATCGGCGGGGGTGGCGACGCCGCCGGCGGAGAAGTTGGCCACGGGGAGCTTGCCGTTTTCGTGAACGTAAACCAAAAGATCGTAGCTCACGCCCATTTCCTTGGCCAGGGCGTAGAGCTCATCGGATTTGGCGCTTTTCACATAGGCGATTTCGCCCATAATGGAGCGCATGTGATCCACGGCTTGGGACACGTCGCCGGTACCGGCTTCGCCCTTGGTGCGGATCATGGCCGCCCCTTCTTCGATGCGGCGAAGGGCTTCGGAGAGATTCCGCGCGCCACAGACGAAGGGCGTGTCGAATTTCTTCTTTTCGATGTGGAAGGTGGTGTCCGCCGGAGTGAGGACTTCCGATTCGTCGATGTAGTCGATGCCGATGGCTTGAAGCACGGATGCTTCCACAAAGTGGCCGATGCGCACTTTGGCCATGACGGGGATCTTCACCGTCTTTTGAATTTCTTTGATCATTTTGGGATCGCTCATGCGGCTCACGCCGCCGGCGGCGCGAATGTCTGCGGGAATCCGCTCCAGAGCCATGACGGCCACGGCGCCGGCACTTTCTGCGATCTTCGCTTGTTCGGGGCTGGTGACGTCCATGATGACGCCGCCTTTCAGGGAATCGGTGAGTTTAATAAATGCTTCGTTCATGTCATCCTCCTTGTGATTTATGTAATCTTTACAGTGACATTGTAGGCTAGATTTGGTATCATCAAAAGGATCAAATAAATAAAATTTGGAGGGACCAGATTGTTTACCATGCACTTTAACGGGGACGAACCCCTCTACGAGGCCCTGTACGAACACATTAAAGACGCCGTGGCCACAGGCGCCATGAGGGAAGGGGAGAAGCTTCCCTCGAAGCGGGACCTGGCGCGGCACTTGGGCCTGTCCGTGAACACGGTCACCGCCGCCTACGATCAATTGGTGGACGAGGGCTACCTCATCGCCAAGGAGCGGGTGGGCTATTTCGTGGCGGAGATCGAAAATCTCCACAAGAAAATCGCCTCGGCGCCGGCGGCGCCCGCCCGCGAAGCGCCGGCCTACGATTACGATTTCGATTTAAATAAAAATGCCGACTACCGCTTTCCGGACAATCATTTCAAAAAATGCCTTCAGTGGGCGGCGGAGCAAAAGGAGCCTTTAAACCGCAGGGAAAAAGAAGGGCTCGCGGAGCTCAGGGGCGCCGTGGCCGATTACCTCAAGGCCTCCCGGGGCGTGGACGTTTCGGCGGAAGACATTCTTTTAAGCGCGGGCATGGAGTATCTGCTTTTGATTCTCTTTGCCCTCTTGCCGAAAGATGCGCCCTTTCGCCTGGAAAATCCGGGCTACATTGGCCTGAAGAAAATCTTCGAGCAAAACCGCGTTCCCTACGATTTCATGGCCGTGGACGAGGCCGGCGTGGATCCCGACGCCCTTACAGGTGAAAGGAGCATTTATCTCGTGACCCCCTCCCATCAGTTTCCCACGGGGAGCATTCTTCGGGTGGACCGGCGCATCAAGCTTTTAAATCACGTAAAGGCCACGGGAAGCTACATCATCGAAGACGATTACGACAGCGAATACAAGTATTACGGCCGGCCCATTCCCGCCCTAAAGAGCCTGGACGGTGTGGACCGGGTGATCTATATGTCCAACTTTTCAAAATCCCTCTCGCCCACTTTGCGCATCTCCTTTATGGTGCTGCCGAGGCCCCTTATGGCCCGTTATCGCCACTTAAGTCCGGGGATGAACTGCCCCATTCCCAATCTCGTGCAGCTGGCTCTGGCCCGGTACATGAGAGAAGGCCATTTCGAGCGCCGGCTCAATCGCCAGCGGAAAATTTACGACGAGCGGAGAAAAATCGCCGCGGAGGCCTTTTTAGGCGACGATCTCTTTTCCGTGGACGATAAGCGGGCCGGCATGCACTTTATTCTGACCTGCAAGGTGAACAGGAGCGAGGCGGATCTCTTGGCCTATTTAAAAAAACACCGCGTTCACATGAAGGGGCTCTCGGATTTCTCCCAAGGGCAAGCACAGGAAGGCTATCCCCGCCTCATCGTGGGCTACGGCAACATGAGTGTGGATCAATTAAAAGAAGGCCTGGCCGAGTTGAAATCCCTCATCAAAAATTTTTCCGTCGCAAGCTGATTTTTTTCGTGGAGGAAGGACGTGCTTGTGTTACACTGTTTAATAAATACCAGCGAGGAGGAACCATGGGTTATTTACAAAAGCGAATCGAAGCGGACGGGGTCATCTACCCGGGAAATGTGTTGAAGATCGATTCTTTTCTCAATCATCAAATCGATCCCAAGGTGATGAAGGAGATCGAGGCGGAATTTTACGACTATTTCAAGGACCGAAAGGTGACGAAGGTGCTCACCGTGGAGGCCTCGGGCATTGCGCCGGCCATTATGGTGGCGGCCCATTTCGACGTGCCCATGCTCTTCGCCAAAAAGGCGCGTCCCGCTACATTAAAAGCGGAAGATGCCTATACCACCGACGTGTATTCCTACACGAAAAAAATCACCTCCAAAGTCATGGTGAACAAGGCCTATTTGACAGCGGATGATTCCGTCTTGATTATCGACGACTTTCTCGCCAACGGGGAAGCGTCCTTGGGCCTGGTGGACATCGTGAGACAGGCCGGGGCCAAGGTGGCCGGCGTGGGTATTTGCGTGGAAAAATCCTTTCAGCCGGGCCGCGGGCGCCTGGAAGAGGCGGGGCTCGACGTGTATTCCATCGTGCGCATCGAGGCCATCGATTCGGAAAATCAACGGATTACTTTTAAAGAAGGGCATTAAAACAGCGGCCGGAAGCGAAAGGCTTCGTGGCCGCTTTTCTATTTAGAAGGTATCTTTGTGTACCTTGGAGGAAATGTCGAAGTATTTTCTGCTTTGGATCCATTCGTCGGGGATGCCGAAGGGGATCAGACACAAAATGCCGTAGTTTTCGGGAATATTAAAGAGCTTTTTCACGATTTCTTCGGAGCTTTCCCCTGCCGAATTGGTTTGTTCGCGAATATTGATCCAGCTGGATGCGTAGCCTTCGGCGTGGAGCAAGAGGCCCAAATAAGCCGAGGTAATGGTGGCTTCTTCGATCCAGGTGGGCTCCGAGGTGTCGTTGCCCATGACCACGATAATTTGCGGCGCATCGGCCAAATACTTCGTGCCGAAGCGCTTTAATTCGGCCAGAGCCTTCTTCTTTTCGGGATCTTCCACCACGAGAAATTCCACCGGGTGGGCGTTGGATTTACTCGGGCCCATGGACGCGTAGGTGAACAGTTCCAATAAGGCCTCGTCGTCCATTTTTTGATCTTGTTTGTACTTGCGCATGGAGCGTCTTTTCTTTACCATTTGTTTAAAATCCATAAATAACCTCCTTTAGTCGCGAAAAGCTCGCGGGAATCGTTTCGTATCTTTTTTACTTATACCCAATAAATATCTTTGTAAAGGTTTCACAAGAAGTTCAATTTCGATGGGTATAGTCATAGTAAATAAACGAAGTGAAACGGAACAGATAAAAATAGAAAGGAATCCCATGGAACCAAACAGAGACTTCGGCGGCGAAAACCGCCCCACAAGCTATCATTACGGAAGAAAAAAGAAGCGAGGCGGCTTTCTCATCCTCTGGGCCCTGATCTTTTCTTTGATCGGCGGCGCAGTGGGAAGCGTCGTCACCTACAAATACATGCCGAAGCCCGCCGTGTCGGAAGGGCTGAAGCCGCAAGTTGAGCCACCGGCGGACAAGACGAGAAAGCACGAAGCCGGCGTCGTGGAAAGCGTGGCACAATACGCCATGCCCTCCGTGGTGGGGATCACCACCTCCACGACGAAAAACACCCTCATGGGTCCCATGGCCGTGCAGGGGAGCGGCAGCGGCTTTATTCTTTCGGAAGACGGCTTTATCCTCTCAAACGCCCACGTGGTCGGCGCCAAGGGCAACAAGGTCAAGGTGCTTTTAAACGACCAATCGGAAGCCGAGGGCAAAGTCGTGTGGTCCGACGAGACCATGGATTTGGGCCTCGTGAAGATCGAAAAGAAAGGCCTCACGCCCCTTCCCATGGGCGACAGCGACAGCATCAACATCGGCGAGACCGCCGTGGCCATCGGCAATCCCCTGGGCCTCGACTTTCAGCGCTCCGTCACCAGTGGGGTCATCTCCGGCCTGAACCGAAACATCGGCGAAGTACAGGGTAATTACATGGACGGCCTGATCCAAACCGACGCCTCCATTAACGCCGGCAACTCCGGCGGGCCCCTTTTAAACAGCGAAGGCCAAGTCATCGGCATTAACACCGTGAAGATTTCTTCGGCGGAAGGCCTGGGCTTTTCCATTCCCATTAACACGGCGAAACCCATTGTGGAACAGGTCATGAAAACCGGCGACTTTAAATCTGTGGCCCTCGGGATGAGCGGCTACACCGTGAGCGCCGTCGAGCGTAGCGGCTACGATTTAGGCACCGGCGGCAAGGGCGTCATCGTCGGCGGGGTGGAAGCCGAATCCCCGGCCGCCGCATCGGGCCTGAAGGTCAACGACATTATTCTGAAAATGGGCGATACGGAAATCCAAAGCATGAGCCAACTGAGGCGCGAGCTCTACAAGTACAAGGCTGGCGATACCGTGGATGTCGTCGTGTCGAGAAACGGCAAGAAAGAAAACCTGAAGCTCACCTTCACGGACTACCAAGTCCCCGCGGTGGGCCAAGAAGAAGGCCTGCGCCGCCTGATTCCGGGCTTAAACAATTAAGGGAGAGACCTTGTTTCGGCAAGGTCTTTTTTCTTGCGATCGTAAGAATAAAAAGACGAGAAAAAAGAAGATTGCTATTTTACGTTAAAATATTGACGGGGGGGGTAATGTGCTATGCTAAGCTGAAGAAGGATTAAAAAGTGTTCTTTATGCTTCAATCAACTAAAAAGTTAATGAGGCTATTAAAAGAGCGCGGGTATTTTCATTATCGAATTTCAGAAAGGAGTATGAAATGAAGAAAATACTGTCATTGTTTTTAGCTTTTCTCATGCTTGCAGTCTCGTCAAGCAATGCGCTGGCCTTAGCTTTCCCTTCGGATAGTGAGAAGAAAAGCAATCAGGAAAAAATTAACTATTTGAAACATGAAGGCATTATTGAGGGCTATGGCAATGGCGATTTGGCCTTGGAGCGCCCGATTAAGCGGAGTGAAATTACTAAGATCATCGTTTATAGCTTAGGAAAAAAAGATGCAGCTAAGCTAATGGAGCAAGACCCTGCTCTCTTCAGTGATATCGAAAACCATTGGGCAAAAGGTGTTATTCAATTTGCAGCTAAAAATAAGAATGCGAAGAATGATGTCACCATGGTGAATGGGTATCCGGACAAAACATTTAAGCCTGAAAAGAACATATCCAATGCTGAAGTATTGAAGATGTTGGTTGCTTTAACGAAGGAAGATCTAAAATCCGAAGATGTTGCCAAGGCACAGTGGCCCTTTGATTGGATTCGATGGGCGATAGAGTTAAAAATCATTGGAGATAATAGTGGAATTAACAAAAGCATACTTCCAAATGCCCCAGCAACAAGACAAGATGCTTTTGTGGCACTTTACAATGCTTTGAGTCGTTACGGAGAGGGCACATCGAAGGTTCCCGAATTTGTGCCTAATGTAATAATTCCTCCGGGTGATGAATCCAATGGGAGAAATACTCCAAATCCTCAACCGAATCCGGGGAAAAAGCCGGGCTCACCTGAACAAAAAATTGAAGAAGAGATTAAACGAGAAAAAGAATCCGACAGCTTAAAAGACATTGGTAAAAAGCTGAATGAGTCGCAGATCGTTATTGAAAATCTTGACACTTCATACAGTTTAAAGACGCAAGAAGATGCCGTTCAGGCAAAAGGGAAGTTAATTTCCGGAGACGAACTCAAGTCAGTTCGAGCAAGAATCATCGATCCGTCAAAAAAAGAGGCGAAAGAGGTCGATGTAACGGTAAACGGGAAGAACTTTACGTTGAATCTTAAGGATTACGCCATCGGTTCAAACAAAGTCGATGTTTATGCCCTTACAGACCGCAATGAACTTGTTCGGAAAACCTTCTTCTTAGAAAAAGAGTCGAAAACAATTACGGTAAAAGACAGCTTGGTCGTTGTGCCAAAAGAGAAAGGAAGCAATCAACCGAAAGATATTCAGATGATATTTTCTAAAACGAAAGGAAAATATTACTTGGGTGTCAACCGGACATCGGATGTTTTTAAGAAGATTCAGGAATCTTTAAAAACAGACGCCCACCCAATTGTCATGGTAGATTTTGGCGTGAAACAGTCATTTAAGATTGCGGATAAAAATACTATCGCGCATCAGGATGTTAAAAATGACAATAAATACAATGATCCGATCCAAGCTGACAAAGTATTTTATGCGGTGACGGACGCCAAGTTTGACGAGTTGTTAGCGGATAAAGCGCTAAACATTAGCGCTACTTCCAATACCAATGCCGGGGAGATTGAGCTTTTTATTGATCAAGAAGGTATTCAGGAGGCCTTGGCACATGTTGACTTTGCAAGCAATCAGCTAGTGGGTAGCCCCGCTGATAAGTTAATGGATGCGGAAGGTCAAAAAACAGCAAAACTCGTGGAAAAGAGTAACGCAGAAGATTTCATCCAATTGCCGCCGTCTCCTAAGGGAAAAGAAACTATTGATGTTAACTCTCTACGCGGTGGAAAACTGCAATTAAAAGGAAAAGGTTTTGAACACGAGAAAAAACTGAATGACACCAAAGTTAGCTACTGGGGATCGATCCATGGTGGAATGGCCAATTCGGTAAAATTAAAAGAATTGCCAAAGGAATACTGGGAATGGGCACAAAAAGCATTCAATTGGGTGATGGGAAAAGACGTCAGCCATGAGGCTTATTCCGAGGTGGCGCTGAATGTAGCCGCCGGCACAAATATCAACAATTCGATGGACGGAGACTCAGCCCAATCGACTTTAAATGGGGAGATTTTTTATAACTATTTGGCGCAAACACTTGCCGATGTAAAAATTCAGCATTCGAGGGAAGGACTAAAATTGCTTCATGCCGGTTTGGCAGAACGGCAACAAATGGACATGAAGTTGGATCTAAAGTTCAAAGAAAAGGTTAATTTTACGCGCTTTCTCAGAAGTTTGGGTCAAGAAAAATCAAATGACTTTATAACGAAAAAATTAAAACAAACGAATAATTTTTCTAAGGATAAATACTTTTTAGGTTATGCCAAAATTCCCTTGTACCCCGGAGGGCCGGTGGCAATTGAGCAATCTCAAAAAGGTTCTATTGGCGAAGTTAGCGATATGCTGGCATTATTGGCAGCAGTTTATATCAATGTTTACGGAGAATTAGAAGTGGAACTGATTAGCGAAAGTCAGTTAACGGACAGTTCATCTGTAAATGTCAATGTTTTCGATAAAAAGTTTGAGAACGAGACCGTTTATCTAATTCAACAGATTCAACAAGAAAAAGATGTGCATATAAGCAATCGAGATGTCGGCAAGCGATTTAAAATGATCGCGATTACAAAAAAGGATTTAGAGGAAAAGAAGCACAAAAGATTAGAGGGTCAACTTGAAACAAACGCTGATCTCGGTGCGGAATTCTCCCTATTATTGCTAGGCACACGTCCGGTATGGCTTGATGGAGGCTTACGCCATAAAGCCATCTATCGTGGACACATCGATATAAAACAAAGCTACCAAAATGGAAATGAAAAATTGAATGATCTTGATATGTATGGAATGGTAAGCCACGGGGCTTGGGTTTACATGTATGCGGATTTCGATCTTGCAGGACTTTATCAGGGTCATCACACATTGTTGGAAGAACAAATCTATGAGCTAAAAAGAGAAACGGCGTTAACGGCCGATAAGGCAGAACAACTGGACAAGAAGATCAAGGCGATAGAAGAGTACTTGGCTAAAATCGAGGCGATTGAAGAGAGAGCGGATTTTAAACAGACACAAAAGTCTCCGTCGATCAAGCAAATCGACACGTTAAAAACCAGAGCAAAAGACACAGTGCTTTACGCAAAAAACAAGGCAAACAGAACGCCGAGCAAATACCAAGCGACCATGAAAAAGCTGGACGTTTCTCTGGATCAAGTACAGGGATTATATAATCAGTTAACTTCAAAGCTAAATGAACTTGTTCGGCTGTTAGAGCAAGCAAAGGCGCTGAGACGGACGGCCGCATACCAAAAGATTGATCAGACGGATAAGGATGCTTTAAAAGAAATAGAAACGCAGTCCCGCGTGTATGCCATAGGAAACAACTATGGGGATTGGTCAAACGATGAAAAGGCGGCAGCATCAAATAAGAAGGTTAACACATGGATTGAAAGCCTGGAAAGTATCATTCAAAAAATTCAAGACAAACAAGAAGAGGAACCCACGCCGCCGAATCCGCCGAATCCTCCCGCACCTGATCCGGGCGAACCTAAACCGCCGAATCCGCCCGCACCGAATCCGGACGAGCCTAAAGAGCCGGACGTGGTCACTGTAGGCGATTTCAGATTTGATCGTTCAACGGGAACCATCGTTGAATATATAGGCGAAAAGACCAGGGTGAACATCCCGAGTCAAATAGCAGGTGTAGAGGTTAGAGTTATCGGCGATTATGCTTTTAGGCCGTCGCATACGGAAAGGCCGGTATTGACGTCTGTGAGCATACCTGAGACAGTTGAAGAAATACAAAAGGGTGCATTTATGCAGAATAAGTTGCAATCGATTGGATTGCCCAATGGTCTGCATACCATTGGAGATGATGCCTTTGCATTTAATCAATTGATAAGGGTCAGTATCCCCGAATCGGTTATTGAGATTGAAGACGGTGCGTTCCGACGAAATAAACTATCTAGGGCGATTCTTCCTGATTCCGTTGAAAGAGTGGGAGATGGCGCCTTCAGTTATAACCCGTTAAGAAAGGTGAAAATTTCAAATAAGATGACGGTAATTGGAAAATACACCTTTAAGGGAGATGATTACTCTGACACGAAAATAGGAGAACTGATCATCCCTGATTCCGTCGAAAGAATTGAGTCGGATGCATTCTATCAGAGCGGAATAACGAAGTTAACACTGCCTGACTACGATGCGGAAACGGAAGGGAAAGAGCTCACGATTGGTACCAGCGCATTCGAATCGAATGATCTGACAGAGTTGTATATTCCCAGATCAATCGTAACGATTGGGGAGAGAGCCTTTGCCCGTAACGAGGCCATGATTCGTCTGGAGATATCGAATTCAGTCACTCGAATTGGGGACAGTGCATTTTGGAGGAATGGTCTTGTGGAACTAAGATTGCCGAGCAATCTCGAAGTTATTGAGAGAGGTGCATTCAGTACCAATAAATTAAGTGAATTAACCATACCGAACACGGTAACTGAGATTGGTGAAACTGCATTTTATAATAATGACTTACACCTTGTTCGAATTCCCGATTCTGTAGCAAAGATTGGGGATGGTGCCTTTCAGTTAAATAAGAGATTGAAAAGTGTGGAATTACCGTCACATACTGTGATTACGGAAGGATCTTGGTATGGAAGCTTTGACGAGGATGTCATTATCACACGGCGCTAGTCTTTTATGACTTGGCGCAAAAATTTCCATTGAATTTCACGAAAGCGAAATCAGCATTTAGCGTGGACCTATAAAATCGAGTAAGCATTTTGCTTACTCGATTTTTCGTGCAATGAAACACGAACAAATTGAAAAACAAGAAGAATATTATTTTGATTTCGCAAAGTCCGATGTCGTGGCCGCTTTTCTCTTTTCCATAGATTGACTATAATAAGAAGCAGGAGGAAGCTATGATACTGAAAACCACCGCACAAACCGAAGCTTTCGGTTTGTATTTAGGAAAAAAATTAAAAGCCTACGACGTTCTGGCTCTCGTCGGGGACCTGGGCACGGGAAAGACCACCTTCGTCAAGGCCTTGGCCAAGGGCATGGGCCTTTCCTCGGAGGTGACCAGCGCCACCTTCGCCATTTTAAATATATACGAGGGGGAACTGCCCCTTTACCATTTCGACGTGTACCGTCTGAAAGACGAAGATGAATTTTTCGACATGGGCGGGGAAGACATGCTGGACTCCGGCGCCGTCTGTGCCGTGGAATGGGCGGACATTATCGCGGACAGCCTCCCGGAGGATGTGTTGCGCCTGCAATTTACGCGCGTCGACGAAGATACGAGGGACGTGAAGGCCACAGGCTTCGGTCCTCGGGGAAAGGAACTGGAAGAGGAGGTGGCGGCTTATGAAAATTCTCGCCTTTGATACGGCCACCATGGAGACCACCTGCGCCCTCACGGAAGACGGAAAAGTCGTGGCGGAAGCCTCGGTAAACAGCCGCGCGAGCCACTCGGAAGGGCTAATCAATATGATTCAAAACATGCTTTGTGCGGCGGGCTGGGCCATGGAAGATGTGGATCTCATCGCCACCGGAGTGGGCCCCGGCTCCTTTACGGGACTCAGGATCTCCGTGGTCCTCGCCAAAGTCCTCGGCCGCACACTGGATATTCCCGTCGTCGGCGTCTCCACCTTAAAGGCCCTGGCCCGGGAAGTGGCCACCGACGGCGTGGTGATTCCCCTATTCGACGCGCGGAGGGAGCGGGTGTACGCCGCATTCTTTGAAAAAAAGGGCGAGGGGCTTGTGCGCCTGAAAAAAGACGACGCCTACCC
This sequence comes from Peptoniphilaceae bacterium, assembly GCA_902363535.1. Taxonomy (GTDB): domain Bacteria; phylum Bacillota; class Clostridia; order Tissierellales; family Peptoniphilaceae; genus Aedoeadaptatus; species Aedoeadaptatus acetigenes. Next base: position 23,949 of record CABJAE010000009.1, on the reverse strand, counting down.
GGTGGAATCCATTATAAAAGAGGCCCCCGAGGGAGCCATTTTAATCGGCGACGGCCTGAAGAAGTACCGGGACGCGTTTTCTGCGCGGGAAGATTTCATTCTCTATCCCGATCACCTGTCCCGGGTGTCGGCGGCAGCCATCGCCTTTGAAGGCGCTCAGCAGTTTGAAGAAGAAGGACCGTCCAATCCCTATGCCCTGGAGCCAAATTACCTACGGCCCACACAGGCCATGCGAGAATACAGGAGGAAACATGGAGAATCTCTCGACGCGCGAAGCGACGGTTGAAGATCTGGTCGACATTATGGCCATTGAGGATGAAAGTTTCACCGCGCCCTGGTCCCGGGACAGCTGGGAGCGGGAGCTGAACAATCCCCTCACCTATTACGAAGTGCTCCTTTACCACGACGTCATCATCGGCTACGTGGGAGCCTGGCTTTTAGGGGATCAGGCCCACATCGGCAATGTGGCCGTGGGCGGCGAATTTCGATCAAACGGCTACGGCCGTTACATGATGAATCATTACCTTTTCGCCGTTTACGAAAAGGGCATGACCTCAGCCACACTGGAAGTGCGGGACGACAATATCCCGGCCATTAATCTCTACGAATCTTTGGGCTTTCAATTGGAAGGGGTACGAAAAAATTACTACGCCCACGTGAAGCGCGACGGGCTGATTTATTGGAAGAGGTGGTAGTATGTTGACACTGGGCGTGGAATCGTCCTGCGACGAAACCTCCGTGGCTGTCGTACGAGACGGCCGGGAGATTTTGTCCAATATGATTTCATCACAAATCGAAATTCACAGGCTCTTCGGCGGCGTGGTGCCGGAGATCGCATCCCGCAAACACGTCTCCGCCATTTTGCCCATGCTGGATCTGGCCTTGGAAGAGGCGGGGATTACCATGGAGGATGTGGATCTTATCTGCGCCACTCGCGGCCCGGGGCTCATCGGCGCCCTTCTCGTAGGCCTTACGGCGGCGAGGGGGCTGGCCCTGGCGAGTCACAAGCCCTTTGTGGGGGTGAACCACATTCGGGGCCACATCTGCGCCAATTACCTGACCCACAAGGATCTCGAGCCGCCCTTTGTCGGGCTCATCGTTTCCGGGGGCCACAGCTATTTGATCCACGTCACCGACTACGTGGACTTCACCCTCTACGGCAAGACGCGGGACGACGCCGCCGGCGAGGCCTTCGACAAGGTTGCCCGGGCCATGGGCATCGGCTACCCCGGCGGGCCGGTCATCGACAAGCTGGCGAAAGAAGGCGAGAAGACCTACGACCTGCCTCGGGTCATGTTGGAAGCGGACAGCTACGACTTCAGTTTCTCCGGCCTTAAGACCGCCGTATTAAACGAATTGAATCAGGCGAAGCAAAAAGGCGAGGAAATTCGCGTGGCGGATATGGCCGCATCCTTTCAGGCCGCCGTCATCGACGTCCTCGTGGAAAAATCTTTCCGCCTGGCGAGGGAACTCGGGGAGAAGACCATCGTTCTCGCCGGCGGGGTCAGCGCCAATTCGGGCCTCCGCGCCGCCATGGAAAGCCGCGGGGAAAAAGAAGGCGTGGCCATTTACTACCCGGATCCCATCCTCTGCACCGATAACGCCGCCATGATCGCCTCTGTGGGCTATTACAGCCACTTAAAAGGCGAGGCGGGCTCGGTCTATGCCGATCCGAATCTGGGCCTGGAATAAAAGAAAATGACCGCAGCGAAAAGGCTGCGGTTTTGTTTTGCCTATGTTAAGCTGAGAATGAGAATAGACGAAGATGCGGGAAAAATAGTGCACGAGCGGGCAAAAAGGCGACAATCCCCGACAAATAGACGGATCTTAGAGATTGCGGCGATCGACGCGAGGGGATTCGGGAAAACGTGTATAAGCCTGTGGATAAGGTGGATAACTTTTTTAAATTCGGTGAATAAGGGCCATGAGCTGTGGACAGATCTGTGTATACTGTGAAGAACATGTGGATTAAAAAAACAAAATATGAAAATAAAGAGAGACTGAAAATGAGAACGAGACAAAAAGGGGAAGAAAGGGAAGCTTAATAAAGGGAAGGCGTTTTTTTCCTTTTTTCTTTTCCCCGCGTTAAATTCTTGCCTTGAGGGCGGATGCACCGCCTTTATTTCCCTTTGTCTATGAATCGGCGGGCATCCATTGCGCCGGCGAAATCTTCGAGGAGAATTCAGGGCGTTTCTTCCAATAAAAAAACGACACGTCGGTGCCGTTTTTACTCTTCTTCCGCCGAAAGGGCGAACCACTCGTCGTAGAGGGCGTCCAATTTTTCTTGGGTGGCATCCCGCTTTTGAGAAAGCTCCAACGCCGCCCGATGGTCTTCGTAGGTGGCGGGATCCGCCAGGGTTTCATCCATGGATTCGATCTCCGCCTCCAGGGCGTGAATCTCGGCCTCCGTATCCCGCAAGGCTTTTTTTCGCCGGCGGGCTTCCTTTTGTTCCTCTCGGGATTTTTTCTTTTCCTTCACGATTTGCGTCTTCGTGATCTCTTCTTCCTCTTCCTCCACGGTGTGGGCATCTTCCCATTTCTTCAGGAAGTAGGTGTAGTCTCCGTCCACCATAAAGGTGCCCTCCTCGGAAAGGCAGACGATCTTTGTCGCCACTCGATCCAGGAAGTAGCGGTCGTGGCTAATGGTAAGAATGGTGCCCGTGTAGTCCTTCAAAGCCGCCTCCAAGGATTCCTTGCTCTCGATGTCCAGGTGGTTGGTGGGCTCGTCCAAGAGGAGGAAATTGGCGCCTGAGAGCATAATGATTAAAAGAGACAGCCGCCCCTTTTCCCCGCCGGAGAGATCGCCGATGCGTTTGTCCAAATCGTCGCCGGTAAAGAGGAAGCGGGCCAGGTAGGCGTGAATTTGAAAGCGGTCCAGCTTCGGATAGCGGTCCCAGAGCTCTTCCGCCACGGTTTTATTTGCGTCCAGGGTCTTCATTTCCTGATCGAAATAGGCGATGGTAACGCCTTTTCCCAATTGCACCTCGCCGGATGTGGGGGCGATTTCGTTCATGATGATTTTAAACAGGGTACTTTTTCCGATGCCGTTGGGCCCGATGAGCCCCACCCGCTCCCCTTTGTAAATGGGGAAAGTGACGTCGTCGAAGAGTTGCTTCGTGGGAAAGGATTTCGAGAGATGCTCCGCGTGGAGCACATCGCGGCCGCTTTCCGTGGCCGGCGCGAAAGAAAGGAGCAGGTTTTTTTCGCCCTTCACATCTTCCAGCCGCTCCATCTTGTCCAATTGTTTCTGCTTGCTTCTCGCGGCCCGCACGCTTTTTTCCCGGTTCCAGGAGGCGAAGCGCTTGATCATTTCCTCTTGGCGCTTAATTTCCTTCTGCTGCATCACATAGGCGTGGCGCATCTGCTCTTCCTCTTCCTGCCTGCGGCGCACGAAATTGGTGTAATCTCCCTGATAGCTTTTCACCACACCGTCTCTTAAATAGAGAATGCGATCCACAATGGCGTCTAAGAAGTAGCGGTCGTGGCTGATAACGACCACGGCGCCCTTAAAGGCCTTTAAAAACTTTTCCAGCCAGGCGATGGAATCCATGTCCAGGTGGTTGGTGGGCTCATCCAAAAGGAGGAGATCCGGCTCGTGGAGAAGGAGCTTGGCCAGGGCCAGGCGGGATTTTTGGCCCCCGGAGAGATTTTCCGCCGGCATCGCCATTTCCTCTTCGGAAAAGCCCAGGCCCCGAAGGGCGCCGGTGACGGCACTCTCCCGGCTGTAGCCGCCGCTTTTTTCGTAGCGATCCACCAACACCTGGTAGCGGGCGATGTGTTCTTCCAGGGCCTCGCCCTCGAGATGGGCCATTTCCATTTCCATGGCGCGGAGCCTTTCTTCAAGCTCGATCACCGCCTGAAACGACGCCATGCACTCGTCGTAAATGCTGGCCCCTTCGGTGACGGCCACGTGTTGGGCCAAATAGCCCACCTCCAAGTCCTTGGTGGTGGAAATGCTTCCCCCGTCCGGGGTGAGCTCCCCGGCCAACATGGCCATAAGGGTGGTTTTGCCGCTGCCGTTGTTTCCGATGAGCCCGATTTTTTCTCCCGCTTCGATTAAAAATCCCACGTCCTTTAATATGGGGTCGATGTAAAACGTCTTTTCTAAGCCTTGTGCCGATACGATTGCCAAATGCCTCTCCTCCTTGCTAAAAATATCATAGCAGAAAAGGGCGGGGAGAAAAAGTCGGCGAAATAGCGGAAAAAGCTTTTCAATTGATGGTTTTTTTTGTATACTAGTCCTTAGAGTTAGATAAATTCATAACACTCTTCCGAATAGAGACAGTGAAAGGTGATAAATTTGGCTATACGTAAAGGAAAAGTTTCAGAAACCGTCATAAGAAGGCTTCCGAAATATTATAGATATTTAATCGAATTGGATGATCGAGGCGAAGACCGTATTTCTTCCCAAGAATTAAGTGAGTTAACGGGATTTACGGCGTCACAAATTCGTCAGGATTTAAATAATTTCGGCGGCTTCGGCCAACAGGGCTACGGATACAAGGTGGCCGTATTAAAGTCCGAATTGGAAAACATATTGGGCATTCCGACCATTTACAAAACCATATTAATCGGCGCCGGTCGCTTGGGGACGGTCATTTGCAATTACAAGGGCTTTTTGGACAGCGGCTTTGAAATCGTCGCCATGTTCGACCGAGACGAGCGGGTTATCGGCTCCACCGTGGGCAATCAAGTGGTTCGTTCCGTCGACGAATTGGAACAGTTTATGAAGGACCATGAAGAAGTGGAAGTGGCCATTTTAACCGTGCCGAAAGAAGGGGCTCAAGCCATTGCCGATCGCCTGGTTGAAGCGGGCATTCGCGGCATTTGGAACTTCGCGCCGGAAGATTTGGAGGCGCCGGAAGGGGTCATCGTGGAAAATATTCGTCTCACGGACAGCCTCTTGACATTGAGCTATTACTTAACGGAGCGGGATCGCTAGGCCGGTAGGATTTACGAGCGGGCAAATGCCTCGCTCTTATTTTTTTGGAAGGAGGAGCACGTGTTCGATCCGGTGATGACCATAAAAAGCGGGCAGTTTCACCATTGGGAAGAGGAGAAAGATAGGATCTGTGCCGTAAACGGAAAAGACGCCTTTTTTCTCAAAGCAGGGGAGTGCATTTCAGGAGACAGGGCCGCCGCCGAGATTTTTTTCGACGAGGGCCACGATTACGCCCGAGCCGCCGAGCTGGTGCGAAGCGCCGAGGATTTAAAGGATCTCGCGCCCTATTTATCCCTTCGGATTTTAAAGCAGGATCCCTGGGAAGCCGTCGTAGGCTTTATCCTCTCTTCCAACAACAATCTCTTTCGCATTCGAAAGACCGTCTTGGATCTTTCGAAAAACTACGGAAACAAACTGGCGGAGGCCCATGGCCTTGTAGCTTACAGCTTGCCGGCACCGGAAGTGATGGCGGACCTTTCTTCGGATGCGCTGCGCGCCCTCGGAGCGGGCTATCGGGATAAGTATTTAATCGAGGTGGCCCACATGGTGGCCGCGGGAGAATTCGACTTACACTGGCCCTATGAATTAGCGTATAATGAAGCCAAGAAGTATCTGATGCAGCTTCCCGGGGTGGGGCCCAAAGTGGCGGATTGCATTTTGCTCTTCGGCTACGGAAAAAAAGACGCCTTTCCCGTGGACGTGTGGATCGCACGTGCCATGAAACGCTTCGGCGAATTTAAAAGCAGAGAGGCCGCGTCGGATTACGCCATTGAGCGCTTCGGCGAAGACGCCGGCTACATTCAGCAGTTGTTATTTATGGACCAGCGAAGGAGGGAAACATGATCGGCGTATTGGCCAATTCAGGAGCTGTGTTTATTTTGTCTCTAATCGGCGTTTACGTAGGACAGCGAATTTCCGATAAAGTACAGACCCAGGTCATGACTGCGCTGGCGTTGTGTGCGTCGATTATGGGGATTCAAATGGGCATGAAGGCGGATCAATTTATCGTGGTGATTCTGTCGATGGCCCTGGGGACAGGCATCGGCGCTGCATTGGATATCGACGGCGGCTTGGCCCGCTTCGGCGAAAAAATCGACAAGCGCTTCGAAAAGGCCGGCACGGAAAACGGCGGGCCCATGACGGCGGCCATTCAGGCGAGTCTACTCTTCTGTGTAGGTGCCATGGCCATCGTAGGCTCTCTTCAGGCGGGCGTTTCCGGAAACAATGACACGCTGCTTATTAAAAGTGTGTTGGACGGTCTTACCGCCCTGGTGATGGCGGCGGCCTTGGGCATGGGGGTCGGTTTTTCCGCCCTGCCCCTTTTCATCTACCAAGGGACCATGGTGCTCTTTGCCCACGCCATTGCCCCCTACATTTCAGACGCTCTGGTGGCGGATCTCACTTCCGCCGGAGGAATCATGGTCTTCGCCATCGGCCTGGGGCTTATGGATATAAAAAAGGTGCCGGTGGCCAATATGCTTCCGACCTTTGTCGTGGTGATTATTGCTCGGGCTATTATGGGAATGTTTATGTAAAATATAAAAAGAGAGTGAAAATCCATTAAAAATCGAGGGAGGCAAGCCTTCCTCGATTCGCCTGACAGATCCGAAAGGGTCTGTTTTTTATTGTCCGAAATAATAAAAATGTTTGTTGTTGTAGTAATCCAGGGATTTTACAAACTGTTGAACGGCGTCAAATTCCTCGTCTTTCGAAAAAAGGTAGCGCCCTTCGTTTTTAATCACCTGATCGTTGACCACGGTGACCTCTGGCAGCTTCTCTTCCATAATCTGCATGTATTTCGGGCCCGTCCAGCCCAGGTACCGGAAGGTATAATTCATTAAATATTGGGGCGACAAATCGGGCCCTTCGCCGAGGAAGGGCTTCTGCATCTTTTCTTTTAAGGCGCGATTGGCCCACAGGATGTAGGGGGTGCGGCAACGATTTAAATAGCCGCTTAATTCCCCGGCGCCCCCGCGAGGCGATAGGAAAGATGAAGGCGGGGGCGCTTCAGCCAAATCAGAAAAGCGACGATAAGAACCATCAAGACGACGGAGGGAACAAAATAGGGCGGCAACACCGGGCTGAATTGATTGGCCACCATTTTTGCGCCTTCTCTCGCCGTGGCCAAGTCGGCGAATTTAAAATTTTCGTAGCGGTAGTGGAGCTTCGATGCCTGCACCACGCCCATAAGGGCGACGAGAAGAAAGAGGGCGGCGGCGCTTGATCGGATTTTTCCCAGGGCAAAGTAGAAAAACAGGGCTATGAGAAAAAGCGGAAGAAAATTATAAAGGACGACGGTTTTCTCTTGAAAAAAGAGCAAGAGCAGATCGGGCGTCATGTCCGTGACGGTAAATGCAAAGGAAAGAACCAGGGCGATGGTTGTGACGAGAAACAACAGGATGATGTCGATAAGTAAGTCTTTGAATGCGGGCTTCATGGGCGACCTCCGAAAATAGGAAAGATGACGTGTTCAAGGTCATTATATCAGTTGAAGGCACAGCACAAGGATTATCCCATAGGAAAGAGAGAGACTCTATGCCTTAGGGAGTGCCGTTTCTTAAGCCCCTTGTGCAGGATCCGGTTACTTAACGATGGTGGAAAAATGAGGGTCATTCGATAGATACCGGGTCCGGTCAAGGGTCACGCTGTCGACAGACAAGGTAAAATCTGTCTCCAAGCCGGAAGAAGAATATAATTTCATCCGGCAAGTCCAGCCGTCGCGGTCTGAAAATTCTGCCTTATGAAACCGGAAGCTGTTAAGGAGCTTTACCAGCTTGGCGACTTGGTCCCTTTCCCTAATGACCTTTACATCTCCGGTAGTTCCATCTTGGATTTCAATAGAATCTACCCGGGCCGGGTCCAATAAAAAGAGCTTGTCCAGCCGAATATCTGAAAAAAGCTCTCTCCCATTGTAGAGAATTTGGACCAGCTGGCAGACAAGCAGGGGCTCATTTCCTCCAAAGTGCCCGTCAGCATGGCCCTTCATCAATCCATTAGCCTTTACAAAGAGGACAGCTTCCCGGTCGACCCGGGGAATGTCGGAAAAATCCGAAAAGCCTGTGCTACTCAAAGGGGCTTGGCTTTTGGCGCAGGATTTCTTTAGGAAAGTAGCAAGCGCCCTAGCTCCGTCAAGTCGGGTGACTTCATCATCCCCTCCTAAATTCCGGTCCATTATGGCGAGGTCCTTGGCCCAAGCCACCGGACCGGAAGATAAGTCAGTTTGGTAGTTGGCATCAGAATAATTCTTGTCCAGCTTAGACAAGGTCTCGGCCAGGTCAGACCAGGTCACCTGCTTTTGCAAGTTGTTTAGGTCCTCGGCCACCTCTTCTCCCAAGCAGCCCTTACGAAAACGGTAGTTCACTGCAGGGGTATACCATGGCTCTTTCATAGGGTCACGGCTTCCCCTATAAGCCCATACAGGATCCGATAGAATAAGACATAGTGCGGTAACATATAGGGCGAAGCGAATCATTTTGCTTTTCATGTCTAATCTCCTTATCTGATTTGAATTGCTCGTAACTCAGCTTGGTGAGATTCATTCAATGATGTGATACCCAAACATCGATCATAATTTGCCCGTCCGGCAGCAATCTTTAAAAAACTTAGATAATAGCCGGTCGTTTTGCTTTGGAGCTATGTGTAGGCATACCATTCAACGCCAGGATTTCCATACCGAGATGGGTTCTTCGCGTCAAATAAAAAGGTCGATAATTTTTCAATTCCATCTTCATGTTATTAAAAGTAGTATTTTTGCTTGCTCGATTAAGTCCAACTTTATGGGTCGCCCTAAGGAGTAAACTCCTCAATGGATAGCATAGAGCCGTTTTTTTGCGGAGAACATGGCGTAAGGGCGCAGATTTTGATAAAATATATTAAATAAAATGCAAAAAGGAGGCGCGAATGACATTAGGCGAACGTATCGCGAATTTACGAAAAGAAAAGGGCATGTCCTTAGAAACCTTGGCGGAAGCCATTGAGGTGCCCGCAGATGATTTGCGGGAATGGGAACAGGGCACGCAGGTGCCGAGTCGGGGCGAGCTCTTAAAGCTTTGCGGCTATTTTCACACGACCACGGCCTACCTCGAGGGCAGGGAAGAGGCGGGACCTGTGAAGCAGGACCGCTTTTCAAAGGCGGAGATTATTTTTATCCTGGACGGGGTTTTGTTCCTCTTGTGTTTTCTCCTGGCGCCTCTCTTTCAGTGGGTGGACTGCAAGGTGTATGGCCAATACCTTACTGATTCGAGGGAATACTTACAACACTTCCCCCTAAACATTCTCCTCGCCTTCGCCTGCATTATTTTCGTGGCGCAAGTGGGAAAGATTATTTACGACAAGGCGAAGGGATCCAGGTAACTAACTCAATCAGTCGAAGAACAAGTTCCCGTGGGGGCGGCCCCATTTCCTATATTCAGCGAATAATCGGATGAAAAATCCTTCGATTCAGAGAGAAACATTGAATTGGAAAGTCCGGTTGCCTCATTGCCAACTGAAATAGATAGAAAATGGGCGGCGAAAAAGATAAAATAACGGCAAAATACAAGGGAAAAGAAAGGAGGAACCATGACAATAGGAGAAAGGATTTACTCCCTTAGAAAAGAGCGGGGCATTTCCCAAGAAGAATTGGCAGGTTCCATTCATGTGTCCCGTCAAGCCATATCGAAATGGGAACAGGATTTGGCCGTGCCCGACACGAGCAATCTGCTGAAGCTTTGCACGTTTTTTGACGTGACCATGGATGATTTGACGGGGGAAGGAACCGTGGATCATGGCCGCAGAGGACAGAAAAAACTTTTTACGAGGCGCGAGATTATCCTTGCCATGGATGTCCTCTTGTTTTTAATCTGCTTTCTCTTAACGCCGGTTTATCAAGAGCTGGATTTTCGTCAGGACGGAAGTTGTTTCGCCAATCCCGTCTACTATGTAAGAATCTATCCGCTGAATCTCTTGTTTTACCTCGCCTGCGCCATTCTCGCGGTGCAAGTGGGAAAGATCATTTACGAAAAGACAAAGGATTTTTGGTAATTCCATACAAATAAATTTGCCCAACAAAAAGACCCCCAAAGGTTGGATTTGCTGTCCGACTTTTGGGGGTCAATGCATGTGGAGTCTTTTTTGTTAATTGTTTTGGGGTAAGAGGCGGTGCTTGAGATCCGCTTCCAGTGCTTCCAGTTCCCGCTTGGCCTTTTCTCTGTTTTCGTGGCCTTCGATTTGAATCTTACGCACCTCATCCAGCGCGGAGATCAGCTGCTCGTTGGTGTAGCGAATGGTGTCCACATCCACGATGCCCCGCTCGCTTTCTCTTGCCACGTTCACCGTGCTTTGGCGCAGAGTTTCGGCGTTTTTCTTCAGGAGCTGATTGGTGAGATCCGCCACTTTCTTTTGGGCTTCGGCGGCTTGCTCGGAATGATGCACGCCGAGGGCTAAAACCATTTGGTTTTTCCAAATGGGAATGGTGTTGACCACCGTGGATTGAATTTTTTCCGCCATGACCGTGTTCGATGCCTGTACCATGCGGATTTGCGGCGCCATCTGGAGGCTCACCATGCGGGTCAGTTCCAAATCGTGGATCTTTTTTTCGAAGCGATTGGCCATGTTTTGCAGGTCGTTGGCTTTTTGGGCTTCCAGGCTTCCCTCCGTGGCCGATGCCATAAGGGCGGGGAGCTCGCGATTTCTGACGTCTTCCAGCTTTTTGTTGCCGGCGAGAATGTACATGGAAAGTTCTTTAAAATACTTTTCGTTAAGATCATACATTTGATCCAACATGGAGATATCTTTCATCAAGGTGATTTGATGGCCTTCAAGCACCCGGGCGATGTCGTCCACATTTTTTTCCGCCTTGTCGTACTTGGCCTTCATGGCGGTCACCTTGTTGGTGGAGCGCTTCAAAAAGCCCTTCAGGCCCTTTTCGTCTTCGTCTTCAAAGCTCTTCAGCTCCGTCACCACTTGGGAAAGGAGCCCCCCCACTTCGCCGAGATCTTTCGTGCGCACGGAGTTTAGGGTTTTCTCGGAAAAGTTCGAAATCTTTTTCTGTGCCCCCACGCCGTATTGAAGGATCACCGAGGAATTGGTCAGGTCGATGGTCTTGGCAAATTCATCCACCTGCTTTTGCTCCGCCGCAGAAAGCTTTACTTGGGCCTCCACTTCCTTGGGTTCCAAGGTCAGTTCCGATTCGATGTCCGCGTCCGTGGTGCCGTCCAGGGTCAATTTGATTTCATCACTCATGGAATTCGTCTCCTTCCGATTCTTCGATGAGTCCGTCTTGCTTCATCACCGTTTCCATGACGTCCATCTCGGCATTGAGGTCCAAGAGGTCGTCTTTATACAAAGTGTCCAATAATTTTTCGTAGCCGTCGATGACTTTGTCCAGGGAGCGCAAAATATCGTCCATGGTCTTTCGAATGGCCTCGGTAATCACCGAGGAGGATTCAAACTGGAGATACCGCTCGATGAGCTTAATGGTGGTGGGGGTGTAGTAGTCCACAAATTTGTTTAAGCTTTCCACCCGGCCGGGATCCGTGTTCACCGCATGGCGAATGGCATCCAAAAGCTTCAAGAGGGCGGAAATCTTGTCCTTCAGGACGCCGTCGCCGGTGCGGTCCCGCTGCTCTTTTAGCGTCTTTTCGTAATCCTCCATGGCGGTGGCCCGATCGTCGTCCGTAGGCGCCTCCGTCTCTTCGATTTCCGGCACATTTTCCTTCACGGGAATGGTGCGGCCCATGTAATTGTCCTTGTAGGCCTTGTAGGCGGCGTGATCGATGAGGAGCAGATCGCCTCCTTCCACCAGGCGGGCCTGGGGCAGGTAGTCTTTTCGGATCATGTGATTGATTTCGGCGGCCACCGTTTGTTGAGGTTTATTCAGCGCCGTGACCAGGTCTTCTGTGGCGAGGACCGATTGGTCCTGAATCTCCCGGCGAATGCGGAAGAAATCCCGCGCCAAAATCATATTGCGCTGGCTGACGACGGTGCCTGCGGCGAATACCACAGCCGAGATCATAAGAAAGAGGAACGCGGCAATGGTGTCGGAGGAGAAGACACCATAGGCGATGTCGTCGATAAAGACCATGAGGGCGCAAACAAAGGAGCTCAAGGCCGAAAGTCCGGCTGCATTTCTCAGCCAGAACCAGGTGTTCGGCGCCGTCACTTTCTGCTTTACCTTGGCGGGATCCCGGTTTACGGGAAGGCGCACAGGCTCCTTCGGACCGAAGCCCTTTTTCACCCCCCGCATCAGGGCGCCGGCGCCCATTTTCGAGTAATGGATGGCGCTTTCCACGCTTTTTTCTATGACATCGGCCACGTCCTGAAAGTCGTCGTCTTCCATGGCGCGGTCCACAAATTTTTCAATGGCATTTTTATCTTTCAATCCCGAAACTCCTTTCACGCCTTGTTTTTATCCAAAGCAGTCTACTTTAAGTTTAGCATAAGGCAAAAAATTGCGGGGAGTTTTTTCGCCTTTTAAAAAATCTTTACCGATACTTAAACATTAATTCTTTTGCCGAAAGCCTTGCAATTGTCCGCCCCATCTCCCATAATGGAAAGAAGTGAAATAATCAGATAAGCAAACTGAGTGGTCCGCGGGACTGCTTTTTTTTTGAAACGAGGAGGAACGTTTGAAATTTAATGAATTTAATCTGTCGGAAGCCATTTTAAAAGGCATCGAGGCCATGGGCTTTGAGGAAGCATCCCCCATTCAGGCCGAGAGCATGGCGCCTCTCTTAGAAGGCAAAGACGTGATCGCCCAGGCCCAAACGGGCACGGGCAAAACCGCCGCCTACGGCATTCCCATGCTGGAGCGGGTAGAAAAAAAGGGCCCCCTTCAAGGCCTGGTGCTCTGCCCCACCCGTGAGCTGTGTCTGCAAGTGGCCAACGAGCTGGCCAATTTAGGCGCCTACAAAAAAGGCGTGAAAATTCTCCCCGTCTACGGCGGCACCAGCATCGATCGGCAAATCCGCGCCTTAAAAGGCGGCGTGCAAATCGTCGTGGGCACGCCGGGGCGGGTCATGGACCACATGCGCCGAAAAACCCTGCGCTTCGACGACCTCGCCGTGGCCATTTTGGATGAGGCCGACGAAATGTTCGACATGGGCTTTCGCGACGATATGCGCACCATTTTAGACGAAACGCCGGAAACTCGCCAGACCTGTTTCTTCTCCGCCACCATGGAAAAAGACATTATGGATTTCTCCCGTAAATTCCAGCGGGATCCGGAGATCATTCGCATCAAGCACAAACAGCTCACCGTGGAAAACATCGAGCAATACTATTTGGAAATGAAGGCATCCATGAAGCCGGAAATTTTAAGCCGCCTCGTGGATATTTACGACCCCACCCTGGCCATCGTCTTCTGCAACACGAAAAAGCGGGTGGACGCCCTGGTCAGCGAAATGGCATCCCGCGGCTACGCCGTGGACGGCCTCCACGGGGATTTGAAGCAAAACCAACGGGACGCCGTCATGAAGCGCTTCAGAAATTCCTCCATCGACATGCTCGTGGCTACGGACGTGGCGGCGCGGGGGATCGACGTGGGCGACGTGGACATGGTGGTGAACTACGACCTGCCCCAAGACGAGGAATACTATGTGCACCGCATCGGCCGCACGGCGCGGGCCGGGCGCAAGGGCCTGTCCTTCTCCTTTATCGTGGGCCGGGACATCTACAAGCTGGAAGACATCGTCCGCTACACCAAGGCCGACCTCGCCTACATGGAACTGCCCACCATGGAGCAAATGGACGTAAACAAGCGGGAAAACTTGGAAGGCAAAGTGGCCGAGATCTTGGACGCCGATGCGGACCTTTCCGAGTACAAGCCCATGGTGGAAAGCATGCTCCGCCTGGAATACGGCGCCGTGGAAATTTCCGCCGCCCTCTTAAAGCTTTTAGACGACAGCACCCAGTCGAAAAAACACGACGCATTGGATGAGGTGGACTACGGCAAGAAATTCCGCGCACGGGGCCTGAGAAAAGACCGCAAGGGCAAAGAGAAAAAGGGCAAGGGCAACAAAAAGCGCTTCTCCAATAACGCCAAACTCTACATGGACAAAGGCAGAAAAGACGGCATCACTCCCAAAGCCATCCTCGCCATCTTTAAAAAAGAAACAGACCTCGGCGCCGACGTGGTGGGCAATATCTTAATTCGCGACCACCACACCGTGATCGAAGTGCCGAAAAAAGCTGCCAAAACCGCCATCGAGCAATTAGACGGCATTAAGAGCCGGGGAAAAACCTATCACGTGCGGGCGTACAGAGATTAAATTGAATTTACGCGCAATAAAATAAGGCCTCGCGGGGCCTTATTTTTGTGTCTTGATTTCGCCGGTTTCGTAAAGTTTTGCCAGGGTTGTGAGCTCTTTAATGGTTTCCAACCCTTTTTTTCCGCCGTCGGTATCTTTCACAAGGCGTCTTTCCTCGTATTCCGTGACGAAGGCCAAGGAGGAAGTAACATCGATGTCGTCGGTAATGCGGCGCTCTTCGTCTTTCATGGGGCTGTGCGTGGCGAGGAGGATGCCGTAGGAATTGGAGATTAAAGTGTAGCCCGCCGTGCCCGTGGTCTTTCGGTAGGCGTGGGCGAAGCCGCCGTCGATGACGAGGACCTTCCCCTCGGCCTTCACGGGCTCTTCGCCTTTCATGCGCTTCACCGGGGTGTGGCCGTTAATGATTTTGCCCCGGTCCGGGTCGATGTGAAAGGCGCGGAGGATTTTTTCCGCGAAATCCGCCTCTTCTCTCAGGCGGTAGTAAGGATTCTTCTCTTCCTTGTGGGTGGCTTCGTCGGCAATAAAGTAGCGCTCGAAGGTGGTGATCCGCTCTTTGCCGAAAAGGGGCGAGGCTTCGCCGCACCACAAGTAAAACATGAGATCCGCCGCCGCTTTTTGCTTTTCGCCTCGGGCGAAGAAGCTGTCCCGTACGGCGGTATCGAAAGCATCCAAGAGCTCCCGGCCGGCCAGGGGCTTTCCTAAGACGGACGTGGGGGCAAAGTTGCCCGCCTCGTCTGTGGGCAGACAGCCGTGGAAGAGGAGATTGTCGTTTCGGATCAAGTACATGCTTCCCGATTCGATCAGAAAGCGAATGTGCTTCCGCAGCCGCTCCCCGTTGGTGAAGCTTTCCGTGAGACGGGCCGCCACCTGTTTTTCCTCTTCCGTAAAGGCGTAGGGATCGGCGGGATCCACCGTGGGAAAATCCGTGTCCAAAAGGGGATAGGTTTTTCCGCCCACTTCCACTGTGCCCGCCTCGAGGTCCATGCGGTGCAAGAGGCGCATACCGTCCATGCCGTATTCCGGATGTTTGGCGATGAGCTGGCCTTCCGCCTTAAATTGCAACACGGCCATGGCCTTGTGGAGCTTCGCCAAGCTTTCGTTTTGGGCCTCGTGGGGATCGGGATTTTTCGGATAGAAGGGCGCCGTGGCCTTGTATTTTCTCGCGTAGCGCACCAGAGGCATGAGATTGATGCCGTAGCCGTCTTCGATGGTGTGAAGCACATTGTAGCGCAAGGCGATGCGAATCACATTGGCGATGAGGGCGAAATTCCCGGCGCAGGCGCCGATCCAGGCGATGTCGTGATTGCCCCATTGAATGTCCACCTTCGGCGAGGCCATGAGGTAGTCCATGATCTTTTCCGCCTCCTCGCCTCGGTCGTAAATGTCGCCGATGACGTGAAGGGTGTCTACGGCGTAGCGTACGGAAAGATCCGCCAAGTCGCGAATGTAGATTTCCCCTTCGCCGTAGGCCACGATTTTTTCGTGGAGGGTCTTCACATAGCCCGCCTTGTGGCGCAGCCCGGCCTCTTCTAATAAAAGGAGATTCAAAATCTTCTTTCGGTCGACCGGGAAAGTGGCCTCGATTTGATCGTGGTCGTACTTCGCCGCCACCCGCTTCGCCACGAGAATGAGATCGGCCAGGGTGGTCTTTAAAAGGGCGTCGTAGTCCTCAGGCGCCATGGCTTCTTTTAAAAGCTTCAGCTTTTCTTCCGGGTAATACAAAATCGTGGCCAGACGCTTTCTGTCTGCTTCGGATTTTTCCGGGAAAAGTTCGTCGATGTAGCGGCGCAGCACCCCCGATGCGTTTCGAATCACGTGGGTAAAGGCCCGGTACTCCCCGTGGAGATCGCTGACGAAATGCTCCGTGGGCTTCGGCAGGTTCAGACCGCTTTCAAGTAAGAGTGCCTCGGCCAGGACCCGGTCTCGAGACGGGTACTTCTCGGCCAAGAGGCGGTAGTAGTTTTTCTGTAATTGGGATAATTGCTCCATAGTCCCCTCCTTACTTGTCCTATACCCAGTTTTGGGGTATAAATGAATAGAAAAGAAAGAGAGGCGACTATGGATTTTAAAGAGAAAATCAGAAGCATAAAAGACTACCCGAAAGAAGGCATTACCTTTCGGGACATTACCACCCTTTTAAAAGACGGCGAGGCCTTTCGCGAAGCCATCGACGCCATGAAGGATTTGGTGAAGGATGAAGCCATCGACAAAGTGGTGGGCATCGAAGCACGGGGATTTATCTTGGGCGCGCCACTGGCCTACGATCTCGGCGTGGGCTTTGTGCCCATCCGAAAGCCTGGCAAGCTTCCCGCGGACACTCACTCCGCCGAATACGAATTGGAATACGGCTCCGACACGGTGGAAATGCACGTGGATGCCATCGAAAAAGGAGAGAAGGTACTCATCGTCGACGATCTCTTGGCCACCGGCGGCACGGGAAGCGCGGCGGTGGAAATATGTAAAAACGCCGGCGCCGATGTCATCGGCTGCTTGGTTTTGATCGAGCTCGACGGATTAAACGGCCGGGACAAAATGCCCGTGCCCGTCTACTCCCTTATGGAATTTCCCGCTTAGGCAATAAAAAAACGGCCCAAAGGCCGTGGAGCGGGTGAAGGGAATCGAACCCTCGCGATCGGCTTGGGAAGCCGAGGCTCTGCCACTGAGCTACACCCGCATAAGTAAACTGTATTTTACTCCTTCCAAGGAGGCCTGTCAAGATCGGCGGAGGGGCCCGGAGCTTTTCGAAAAAGCGCACAAAAAACGGCCGAGTCAAGGCCCGAGATTTTAAGAAAAGAGAGAGCATCGGCGCCTCTCTTTTTTTTGCGGATGAAACACCATGAAAGCGGTGCAAATCATTTTCCCGCAAGCCGGAAGATATGTAAAAAACATAACGAGTCGCGGTTAAGAGGGGGTAAAAGTCCCGTTTCTGATTGTGTAAAAAATAATTATCCCTAATTCATGGGACTTGCTCGAATATTTTCTTGAAAGATAATTAACAAATTTTCACCAAATCTATTGACGCGCCTGTATTTATATTTTATAATGCAGATAGAAGTTGGAAAACAATTGCAAAACAACCGAGCAAGCAGAACATATCTATAAGGGAGGCTATATAATGAAAAATGTCGTCATCGCAAGTGCAGCAAGAACACCCGTGGGTTCCTTCGGGGGCGCATTCAAAAGCGTAAGTGCCGTCGATTTGGGCGTTGTTGCAGCAAAAGAAGCCATCGCACGCGCAGGCATCAAAGCAGAAGATGTCGATGAAGCCATCATCGGCAACGTACTTCAAGCAGGTCTCGGCCAAAACGTGGCTCGTCAAGTAATCCTTCACGCAGGTCTGCCCGAAACCACGCCGGCAATGACCATCAACAAGGTTTGCGGTTCCGGTTTACGTGCCGTATCCCTCGCAGCACAAATCATTAAAGCAGGCGACGCCGATATCGTATTGGCCGGCGGTACCGAATCCATGAGCTGCGCACCCTTCATCTTAAACGACGCTCGCTGGGGCGCTCGCATGGGCGAAAAGAAACTCGTCGACGAAATGATTAAAGACGGTCTGTGGGATGCATTCAACGACTACCACATGGGCGTTACCGCTGAAAATGTATCGAAAGAATACGACGTCACCAGAGACGATCAAGACGAAATCGCCGCAGTCAGCCAACAACGTGCAAGCAAGGCCCGTGCAGAAGGCATCTTCGACGAAGAAATCGTTCCGGTAGAAGTTAAAGGCCGCAAGGGCAAAGTTACCGTCGTCGACAAAGACGAATACATCCGCGACGGCGTAACCAAAGAAAGCATCAGCGGCATGAAGCCCGCATTCATTAAAGACGGTACCGTTACCGCAGCCAACGCATCCGGTATCAACGACGGCGCTGCCATGGTTATCGTTATGAGCGAAGAAAAAGCCAAAGAATTAGGCGTTGAGCCCATGGCTAAGATCGCCAGCTACGCATCCGCAGGCGTCGATCCCAAGATCATGGGTACCGGCCCGATCCCCTCTTCCAGAAAAGCAATGGAAAAAGCCGGCTGGGAATTCTCCGAACTCGACCTCGTTGAAGCAAACGAAGCTTTCGCAGCACAAGCAGGCGCAGTTGCTAAGACCTTAGGCCTCGACATGGAAAAAACCAATGTCAACGGCGGGGCAATCGCCATCGGTCACCCCATCGGAGCTTCCGGTGCACGTATCCTCACCACCCTCTTATACGAAATGAAACGTCGCGACGCCAAGAAGGGTCTCGCTACCCTCTGTATCGGCGGAGGTATGGGTACCGCACTTACCGTCGAACGCTAATCGGGATTAACTGAAAGGAAGTGCCATAGTGGACTTTCAATATCTGATTGTCGAAAAACAAAACGCCATTGCCACGGTCAAGGTCAATAAGCCCAAGAGCTTAAACGCCCTGAACACCGAGGTATTAACCGAATTAAACCGCTGCTTTAGCGCCCTGGAAACGGACGATGAAGTAGCCGTCGTGATTCTCACCGGCGAAGGCAAGGCCTTTGTCGCCGGCGCCGATATTTCTGAAATGCAACCGCTTAATGCGGCAGAAGCCCACGCATTTGCAAAACTCGGCATGGATACCTTTATGTTAATCGAACGGCTTTCCAAGCCCGTTATCGCTGCAGTAAACGGCTTCGCCCTGGGCGGCGGCTGTGAACTGTCCCTCGCCTGCGACATTCGCATCGCTTCCGAAAAAGCCGTCTTCGGCCAACCGGAAGTGGGCCTCGGGATCACCCCGGGCTTCGGCGGCACCCAACGCCTGCCGAGAACCGTCGGCGTCGGCATCGCGAAAGAATTGATCTACACGGCCAAAAACATTAAGGCCGACCGCGCCTATGAAATCGGCTTGGTCAACGCCGTGGTCGCACCGGAAGAATTGATGAACGAAGCGATGAAACTCGCCGAAACCATCGCATCCAAGGGTGCTCGCGCCGTATCCTACGCCAAGGGCGCTATTGTAGACGGTCTGCAAGCGGACATTCAAACGGGTATGGACATTGAAAAATCGGCCTTTGCTCTCTGCTTCGCCACCGAAGATCAAAAAGAAGGCATGGGCGCATTCCTGGGCAAACGGGCTCCGGAATTTACAGGTAAATAAACAATCTTTAAATAGAGAACAGGAGGAATTCTTATGAAAATCGGAGTTATCGGTTCGGGTACTATGGGTCTTGGCATCGTTCAAGTTGCCGCACGTTTCCACGAAGTCGTCATCAAGAGTAGAAACCTTACCGACGAAAAGATCGCAAAGATCATGGGCAAGGTAGAAAAAGCTTACGCGAAGAATGTTTCGAAAGAACGCATGACGCAAGAAGACATGGACGCTGCCATGAAACGCATCTCCATCGTGGAAGAATTTAAAGACCTTTCCGACTGCGACATCGTTATTGAAGCCGCTTCGGAAGATCCCGAAGTTAAAAAAGACTACTTCAGACAATGCGACGAACTTTGCGACGCAAAGACCATCCTCGCAACCAACACCTCTTCCTTGAGCATCACCGACATCGCTGCAGTGACCAACCGTCCCGCAAAAGTTATCGGCATGCACTTCTTCAACCCGGTTCCCGCAATGAAATTAGTTGAAATCATCTGCGGTCTGCACACCGACGAAGAAACCAAGAAGACCATCATCGACTTAACCAACGAAATCGGCAAGACTCCGGTCGAAGTCGAAGAAGCTCCCGGCTTCGTCGTAAACCGCATCTTGATCCCCATGATCAACGAAGGTATCGGCATCGTCGGCGACGGCGTCGCTTCCGTTGAAGACGTGGACACCGCCATGAAATTAGGCGCAAACCACCCCATGGGCCCCTTGGCTTTAGCTGACTTAATCGGCTTGGACGTTTGCCTCGCCATTATGGACGTTCTCTACAACGACTACCACGACAGCAAATACCGCGCACACGTTCTTCTGCGCAAAATGGTTCGCGGCGGCAAATTGGGTCGTAAGAGCGGCGAAGGCTTCTACAAATACGACTAATCTATTCAAATTGAGGCTTTCAAGAGCTTCTGTCATACAAAATCGGGTAGGCTTCGGCCTACCCTTTTTTTGCGGAAATTTTTGTGAAGGGGAAAAACAACTGGCGATCGGACATGAAGCGGGTGGATTTCTTGCAACAAAAAAGCGAGGGCTGCCTAGAGTGACCCCATAAAGTTGGACAAAATCGAGTAAGCATTTAGCTTGCTCGATTTTGTTTTACATAACATTCGTTCTATGCGGATTGCATGCGTTCACGGTATTGTTTCGGACTCAGGCCTCCTAACTTTTCTTTGATTCGATCGTTGTTGTAGTAGCGGATAAAGCACTCGATGGTCCGGACGAGTTCTCCCCGACTTCGGTAAACATATCCGTCGTAGATTTCTCTTTTCAGGATGCTGAAGAAGTTTTCCATGGGTGCGTTGTCGTAGCAGTTGCCTTTTCTCGACATGCTTTGGAAGATGTGGTGTTCTTTCAGCATGGCTTGATAGGCGGTCATTTGGTAGCCCCACCCGCGATCGGAGTGGAAGGTGCGGCGGTAGGGGCAGCCGCTGGTTCGTTCGATGGCTTCTTCTAAGCCTTGTAGCATGGTGACGCCGTTGGGCTGATCGGAGAGGACGTAGCTGATGATTTCCAGATTGTACATGTCCATGTACGGATCGAGGTAGAGTTTCTTTGTTTGAAGTTTCCCTGCTTTATCTTCGACGTAGTATTTGAATTCCGTGGTGTCGGTGGTAATTTTTTGGTAGGGGATGGAGGTGTTGAAGCGGCGGTTGATGCGATTCTTCTTGATTTTACCGACAACGCCTTTGTAGGAGTTGTACTTCTTGTATTTCCTGCCGTAGGCGCGGACTTGAAGGCCCATGACCTGAACCAGCCGTTGAACTTTCTTTTTGTTGATCGCCCATCCCCGGTTCTTCAGCTCCAGATGGATCCTTCGATAGCCGTAGTCTTTGTGTTCGCGCCGTATGGCCAGGATCTCGTCTTTCAAGGCTTGGTCCTTATCTTCTTCGTTCCACTTTTTCTGCCAATACATGAAAGTGGATTTTGGAAAGTTGATGGCGGCGAGGATCTCGGTTAGTTGGAATTGTTCTCGGAGTTTGGCGACGATCTTCGCCTTTTGTTCGTTTTTTCTTCCCTCGCCAAACTCCTTAGCTGCTCCCAGAACATCTTTTGAATGGTGAGTATTTCGTTCTCCGCTTCTAATTCTTTGATGCGATTTTCCAATGCCTCCCGTGTGGAAGCATCAAGATCTTCACTCGACTTTGAAGGATTTGGTGCTTGATTGCGGTCGCTCGTTTCGTAGCGTGTGATGGCTTCTAACTTAAACTCTACACTGTACGCACGATTATTTCTAGAGCGCATTAAGCCTTCATCGCCAAATTGTTTGTAATTGTTCACCCAGCGTCTGATCTGCGATTCGCCGATTTGATACTTATTTTCTAAGACGGGATAGCTTGTCTTCCCGGACAGGTATTCTTCGACGATTTTCTTCTTCAATTCATAACTGTATTTTGCCATTAAAAGACCCCCAAAGGTTGGATTTCTTGGTCCAACTTTTGGGGGTCAGTGCAGACAATTATGTATGACAGGGCCTTTTTTTATTTACTCAATCTAATTTAATGATTTAAGATATCACAAAGTATTATAGTTAACTTTTCTAACTATGTAAACCAAAAATAGTGTCTTGTGAAACTGATGTAAAAACGCACAAAAAGTGGAAAAAAATCTTGAAAAGTGGTACCATTTGATGTATATAGGTTCTCTTTCTTTGGAAAAGAACTTCTTTGTATATAGGATGTCGCTGAGGAAAAGAAAGAAAAGGAGGAAATAATGTTAAAATGTAAAAAAATAACAGCATTTTTTTTAGCTTGTTTAATGTTGTTAGGTACAATTGTACCAATTGGAGATGCATTTGCACAGGGAGCAAATGAGTTAACAAAAACAAGAGTTAGTAGGATAGAAGTCAAAGATCGAAAAGGTAATACCATTGATCTTAATGAGAAAATTGAGGAAGATAAGGACTGTAGACTAGAAATAGACTGGGATGCCAGTGAATATGGAGCAGATATTAAAGAAGGAGACTATTTTAATGTCACTCTTCCTAAAGGTTTTAAGGCATCAAAAAGCAACTTTGCAGTACGTACTCTTGATGGAGTGCAAGTTGCAAAAGCACAAGTAAATAACCTTAATTCTGAATTGGGAGGGGGTACTCTAAAGGTAGTATTTACAAGCCTAGCAGAGGATAAAACAGATGTAAAAGGTAGTATTGCTATCGAAGGTAGCACACTACATAAAAATAAGCTTAATGAATCGAATATAGCAAAGTTAAAGTCTCCGACATATAAAGAAAGCAGTATTAGTGTAAAAAAGATTTGGAAAAATGAAAAAGGATTTGAAATAGATGCACCAGAAGAAAAAATAGAAGTAGAACTATATAAGAATGGCGTAACGACTGGTGAAAAATTAAAATAAACTAAAGAAAATAACTGGATAGGCGTGTTTGATGTTTCGGGAACAAATGATGAACTTGCAGAATATTCAGTAAAGGAAATTGGAGAAAGTAAGCACTCTGTTTTAATAAATGACAACAGGTATAGAGTAATTTACGAAGGAGATGCAAAAAATGGCTTTGTAGTTACTAATAAAGTTTCAAAAGGGATTGTGTCCTATGCAAAAATTCCATTCGGTAAGATGATTATTCTTCCTACAGTGAGTCCAGAGAAAGAAAAAGAGAATCTTTTAGATTTGATGAATGATCAACCAGATAGTTGGACGTTTAAGTATAAACTTGAAGAACTAAAAGATAAAGATACGGTTATCAAAACATATGATTACATCACATTAACAGTAGAGAATTTGGTTAAAACTAATAAACAAGATTTTTATGATGATTTGTCTTACTATCTAGATAGGGAAGTAACAAGTCTAGATGATTTAAACAATCAGGAAATCAGTCGAGCATATACTTTAGCTAGACAATATTTATTTTCTGGATATGGTTATGCTGAGTTCTATTTGGAAGATAAAATATTAGAAGAGATTGATGGCTATACTGAGGATTATTTATTTAGAGTAACAGAACTTCCAAGTGAGTATTCAGACATTGTAGATGATCAATACAATGAAAGATATTACTATGTAAAAACAACCATTGAAAATGATGGCACTTATCAAACATATTGGAACTGCGCAGAATCATATGAAAAATTGGATAGAGAAGACAATGCTCAAAATAGACAAGATAATCTATTTGAAATTTTCAAAAGTTTTACTGGAGAAGATTTAAAGGAGTATATGGGATACGATACCACATCTGTAAGGCAAGCTCAGTCATTACCATCCCGTTGTGCGTTTTATAATAAATTAAAAAAAGCTGAAGATAAAAAAATATCTATTCCTGTAAAAAAAATATGGAAAAATACTGATGGCACTGAAATAGATAGTGTTGAAGAAAAAGTAGAAGTAGAATTATACAAAGATGGGAAAGCTACTGGAAAGGTAGTTACACTTAACGATGCTAATGAGTGGACCGCTTCCTTTGGACAAATAGAAGATACAGAAAATTCAAGTGTAAGTAAGTATACAGTTAAAGAAATTGGTGAAAAAGACGGAAGAATTGAAATAACCAATGATGCCTTTTTAGTAACTTATTCTGGGGATATTGAAAATGGCTTTACCGTTGAAAATAAATATATTAATGAAGAGAGGGCTTATGTGCCTATTGGTAAACATATAATTTTACCGAAAGGAACAGCAGATCAAAAAAGAGAAAATCTTT
>CABJAE010000008.1 GCA_902363535.1 Peptoniphilaceae bacterium | reverse complement strand
GTTCGAGTCCCACCCTGAGAGCCATAAGCCGGGGTGGCGGAACTGGCAGACGCACAGGACTTAAAATCCTGCGGTCGTTGAGATCGTACCGGTTCGATTCCGGTCCTCGGCACCACTATGGATGTAATGTATCCATCAGCAATATGTATCGCGGGATGGAGCAGTCTGGTAGCTCGTCGGGCTCATAACCCGAAGGTCGTAGGTTCAAATCCTGCTCCCGCTACCAAATGGCCCCGTGGTCAAGCGGTTAAGACACCGCCCTTTCACGGCGGTTACCCGGGTTCGAATCCCGGCGGGGTCACCATATAAGGGCGCATAGCTCAGTTGGGAGAGCATCTGCCTTACAAGCAGGGGGTCATAGGTTCGAGCCCTATTGCGCCCACCAACCTGGCCTGGTAGTTCAGTTGGTTAGAATGCCAGCCTGTCACGCTGGAGGTCGTCGGTTCGAGTCCGATCCAGGTCGCCATTACATAAGTTACCGCTTATGTTTTTTGAAAGAAGAGCTCTTAATTAGTTGTCATTGTGCTGGTGTAGCTCAATTGGTAGAGCAACTGATTTGTAATCAGTAGGTTAGGGGTTCAAGTCCTCCCACCAGCTCCAGTGCGAAAGCACTTTTGGAGGAGTTCCCGAGTTGGCCAAAGGGGACGGACTGTAAATCCGTTAGCTCAGCTTTCAGTGGTTCGAATCCACTCTCCTCCACCATATAAATTATCAATCAAAGTTAGAGGCGGTAGTTGGGTCGCTGTGCGGTTCTTCGAATCGACCATCTCTAGTACCGGGAGTTATTTCGATATTCACCTGCGGGTGTAGCTCAGTGGTAGAGCCCCAGCCTTCCAAGCTGGTTGCGAGGGTTCGATTCCCTTCACCCGCTCCACGAGCACCTATAGCTCAGTAGGATAGAGCAACGGACTTCTAATCCGTGTGTCGGGGGTTCGAATCCTCCTAGGTGCGCCATTAATTTTGTTGGGGCGTAGCCAAGTCGGTAAGGCACCAGACTTTGACTCTGGCATTCCACAGGTTCGAGTCCTGTCGCCCCAGCCATTATGATCCATTAGCTCAGTTGGCAGAGCACCTGACTTTTAATCAGGGTGTCCCGCGTTCGAGTCGCGGATGGATCACCATAATAGGAGAGGTATCGAAGCGGTCATAACGAGGCGGTCTTGAAAACCGTTAGGGTTCACGCCCACGTGGGTTCGAATCCCACCCTCTCCGCCAATAAGGAGAAGTACTCAAGTGGCTGAAGAGGCTCCCCTGCTAAGGGAGTAGGTCCTTCACGGGGCGCGAGGGTTCAAATCCCTCCTTCTCCGCCAATTTGTGAGGGCCTTTAGCTCAGTTGGTTAGAGCTCCCGGCTCATAACCGGTAGGTCCAGGGTTCGAGTCCCTGAGGGCCCACCATTAAGCCCAGATAGCTCAGTCGGTAGAGCAGCAGACTGAAAATCTGCGTGTCGCTGGTTCGATTCCGGCTCTGGGCACCAGTTGAGTAAAGACTCGGAGCTGTAGCGGAGGCTACAGTTTTTTTATACAATTCCCAAATCGGGAACCATGAAAAGGGATTGAAAACAGTGTAAAAATCTGTTAGTATATTAACATCGAGTATAGGAGTATAGTTCAGTGGTAGAACGTTGGTCTCCAAAACCAAATGTCGTGGGTTCAAATCCTACTACTCCTGCCAAATGAAGCCGAGTTTGCCTCGGCTTTTTTTGTGTCTTTATAATATGGCTCTATACTATTCATTGGGGAGTAACTCTTCAATGGTTGTCATAGAGCCATATTTTTGATACGAATTAACGAGTGTTTGATCAAGGGAAAAAAACAATCATTTCTATGAACAAAAGCAGCGTCTAGGGATGAAAGATTCATTGAATAGTTATAGGTTAAAGGAGAATAGAATAAGAACAGCTCGACATGCAAACGTTTGACAAAATATTAAAAAGATGCGATCATGTCTCATAAGCAGATAATAGTGTGGATTAAAACAATTTGCTACATACCACTACTTATTACAAAAAAGTGAGGAAGGAAATATGTTTGTCGATAAATTATTGTTAAATTCTGCTAGGTATAGTAATGGCGACATATTGAGTAAGGCTCGGCCGGTTTAAGTAGGCCTACAAAATTGCGTTGGTAAACAGTACCGGAATAACCGGAAAAAGGAGATGGAAACCCCCATATTGTAAGTTTTTAACAACTAAAGTAAAGGAGAGATGGTATGAAAAGAGCATCTATAGTTAGTTTATTAGCTTTAGCCCTGACCCTGGTGGCCTGTGGTCCCAAAGAGACCAAAGACCCGGCCCAAGCACTGGCCCAAGACTTTGCCAAGCTCTACCTGGCCCAGCTGGACTTTAAGGAAGAGGATTGGAGGCAGTTGGAAGAAGAACTAAGCCGGGCAGGCCAGGTCATTAAACTGGATGGAGACCCGGAAGCTGGCCGAGAAGCGGCCCGGGATCTGCCCGCTCTCTATGACCCCTTTAAGGAAGTCATGACCCGGGAGGCACTGGAGACGATGGTGGCCAATGGGGATTACCCCTACTTCCCCCTAAGAGAAAAGACTTTGGACAGTGTGGATCTGGTTTCTGTTACAAGAGTGGATCCGGATGATGATAGCTACGACCTGGTCTTTGTCACCAAGAAGGGGGACCGAGAGACCCGGCATGTCATCAGGGCTACTATTCGCCAAAAAATTTTCTATTTGGAAAGTCCCAGCCAGGTTTTTGACCTGTGAGGGTAAGTAAAAAGGCTGCTAGCAAATGCCATGGTCATTCTGCCGGCAGCCTTTTTTGGCCAATCTCTTACAATTTAGCCTCCATGAAAAATCGGCTCTATGTGAACCATTGGGGAGTTTAGTGAAAACCAGACTCCTCTTTGTTTTCCTAAGTTACTCATCACCGATCTGTCAAATAAACACCCATTTGATTCGGAGATGGTGAAAGTTGCGCATCTCAAAGGCGATGTGCTTCACCATCTTGATCTTGTTGTGCATTCCTTCCACATAGCCGTTGCTCTGCGTGAAATCAACGCTGTCGCAAGCACTCTAAACCGATTCTTGTAGGCTCATAAGCAAATGCGCGACTCTCCTTGTCCGCCTTTTGTCGCCTTGCCTATTCAATGTGAAAGAGGAATGCTTTGAAGCGGCTATCTTTGTGAAAGGATATGGGTAAAAAATACGCGACTTGAATGGCATCGCTTCTATCGAGCATGGTGGCGATCGGTGCCTTTTTCTCCTCTCTCAGCTTCCGAACCCGGCGTCTTTAAGCGGTTGCGACTCCTTTTAAAGCAATTTTTTTCGCCCCCGTGATCCGCTGCCGCTCCCGTTACCTTCACATCTTGGATTTCTAAAAGCAATGTGGTAATATTGTTTTTACTTTTTTTCCCCCCTTTACTTCATTGTAGTGATTTAATTTTAGGCGATAGAGAAAACAAGTGCTATCTTTTTGCACAATACTATCCATTGAGGAGGTTACTCCTCAATGGATAGTATTGAGCCTGTTTAGTATTGGTGGTGTTAAATGAAAAAAATGTATTTGTTGTTTTTGAGTGGGTTATTTTTATTTATCATAATTATCCCATCCATTGATTATAGAATAAGTCACCAGAAATATATAAGTAAATTTGGAATGTTCAATATAAACTCAAATGAGACAGAAGCGAGAAGACTAAACGATTCAAATTTTGAAATTTATGAAATAGTCTTTAAGTCTAAAATAGACTATAAGAAATTTATTGAAAGTGTAAATAAGACAGAAAATACGCTCAAGTATGATTCGACTGCAATTGAAAAAAATCAGAACATTAATAACCTATTAATGGAATTGAAGCGGAAAAAGAGCATTAGAAATGAAGTAGATGAAGTGTACTGCATATATAAAACGATCGACCATGAAGTTTATGCAGATATTATTTTTACTGATTTGGCAAGTGATTCATGTTATTTTATGATGGACTTTAAATGCAATGATTAAAACTTATTTTTGACACTTATTTTAAGGATCACTGTTTTACGCTGATGATGAACGTTTGAAGCGGCTATCTTTGTGAAAGGATATGGGTAAAAATACGCGACTTGAATGCCATCGCTTTTCTCGAGTATGGTGGCGATCAGCCTCTTTCCGTCCCCGTGATCCGCTTCCGCTTTCGTTACCTTCACATCTTGGATTTCTAAAAGCAATGTGGTAATATTGTTTTTACTTTTTTGCCCTTCTTCATTAATTTGTGATGATTTAATTTTAGGCGATAGGGAAAACAAGTGCTATCTTTTTGCAGAAAAATATCCATTGAGGAGCTTACTCCCCAATGGATTTTATAGAGCCTTTTAGGTGGTGAATTATCGACTTTTGTTGCGGAGTTCATGAATGAACGAAAGTAGGGTGTCGTAATAGACGATATTCTCCAAAGAAAAAATCAAATAGCCTTCCGGCGCCGGCACGCTTTGTTCGATGAGCATGTCGCTTTCAAGGACGAGGGCGCGGCGTTCGGCGTCGTAGGGAAGGATTTTCGCCGGAGCATCCAGGGTAAAGCGGCCCGCCTTTTCCACATAGAGCAGATCGTCGTATTGCACATAGCGGTCCATGGCGGAATCGGTCTTTCCCGTGATTTGGAAAGGATGGAGGCTGAATCCGTCGATCTCCAAATCGGCTCGGCGCAGGCGGTCTTTTAGACGCGATAAATATTTTTCTGCCGCCGCCATGGCATTCAGATTACCTTTGATTTGCTCCACGAGATCATTTGGACCCGCTTCTTTAAAGAAGCGGGGGAAATTCTCGCCGACGCATACGGATCCCTCAAATCCGCCTTGAAGGGCCAGATTGGCCAGGCGATAGGAAGCGAGGGACGCGATCGCCGTGCGCTTTTTAATTTCGTCGAAAAGATCCGCCGCCACCTCCAGGCGCTCGCGGGCTTTTTTTGTTAAATAAGGCCAAAGAATGCGGGTTTCAAATTGCCCGTGAAAGAGATATAGGGTATTCTGTATAGGTAAAGACTCCAAGGCGCGGTTTAAGGGCGCGATCCAATCTTCTGCAGGATCTTCCGCCTCCCGCTCGATGATGTAATCCTCTCCGAGGAGGCCGTAGGCTACGGGGCGGGCCTTGGGACCGTAATGAGAACAATAAATTTGTAAGAAATAAACCATAATTTCCTCCTGGGGCAAGTATACCACAGGAAAAGGAGGCAACAATGATTTACTTAGACAACTGCGCCACGACGCGGCCGCTGAAATCGGTAATCGATGCCATGACCACGGCATTGCAGGAGGATTTCTCCAATCCCTCCAGCTTGCACCAATTCGGCTATGCCGTGAGCAAGAAGAAGGAAGCCATTCGCGAAAGCATCAAGGACTATTTCAATTGCCGCAGCGGCGAGCTCTACTTCACTTCCGGCGGCACGGAGTCCAATAATACGGCCATTCGCTCCGCCATCGAAAACAAGGCCGCGGGAAAAAATGTGGTGACGACGAATATCGAGCATCCGTCAATTTTAAATGTCATTAAAGCATCGGAGATGGAGCTGCGCCAAGTGGCCATCGACGAAACGGGGCATATCGCTTTCGAGAAACTCATGGATGCTATCGACGAAGACACGGTGCTTGTGAGCCTCTTTCACGTGAACAACGAGCTGGGGAGCATCAACCCGGTGGTAGAGTGGGTGCCGAAGATCAAGGAGGCCTACCCGACGGTGAAGGTCCACGTGGACGGGGTGCAGGCCGTGGGAAAACTGGTCGTCGACTTCGATGCTATCGGCTGCGACACCTATTCCTTTAGCGGCCACAAATTTCACGGACCTAAAGGCATCGGCGGCCTCCTCGTGAAAAAATCCGTGAAGCCCTTTATTTACGGGGGCGGACAGGAAATGGGCATGCGCAGCGGCACGGAAAACATTCCGGGCATTTACGGCCTAGGTGCCGCCTTCGACGCGCTGAAAGAAGAAGGCATCGCCTTGGATGAAGCCGAGGCGCGTATGGCCCATTTAAGAGCCGCCATTGAAACCATCGACGCCATTTCCATCAACACCACGGCGCCGGCCAGCCCCTATATTTTAAATGTCAGTTTGGCCGACACCAGAGGCGAAGTGCTCTTGCATATGCTGGAAGAAAAGGAAATCTACATTTCCACCTCCAGCGCCTGCTCCAGCCATCGCACCGGAAAGAATCCCGTGTTAACGGCCCTGGGTCTTTCGGACAATCTCGCCGAAGGGACCATCCGTTTGTGTTTGAGTCGGGAAACGACCATAGAGGAATGCGACGAATTCGTCGAGGCCCTGAAGGAAGCGGTGGAGACCATTCGCTCCATTATGAGGAGGTAATATGAAGCGTATACTCAGTTTAAGTTTAGGCGAGGTGGTATTAAAAGGCGCCAATCGCCGCTATTTTATCCGCAGGATCATTCAAAACATCGAGAGTAGCCTCTCCGATGTCGGGTATATAGACATTAAGCCGGAAATGGGGAAAATCCAAGTGGAAATCGACCCGGCGGTGGAAGATACGGCCATCAATCGCCTGCGCTTCGTCTTCGGAATCGTGTACATTTCCCCCAGTTGGTGCTTTGATAAAGATTGGGACCGGCTGAAAGAAGAGACGGTAAATTACATCGACGCCCTTTTAAAAGAAGAGCCGGAATTCAAGACCTTTAAGGTCGTGACGAAGCGGAGCGACAAGGCTTTTTTCAAGGACTCTCAAGAGGTCAATATGGATCTCGGGGGAGTGATTCTGGATCACTTCTCAGATCGCCTCGCTGTGGATGTCCACGATCCGGACTTCTATCTCTACGTGGATATTAAAAACGAGATGTATCTGTACCACAAAAAAATCCCCACCTACGGCGGCCTGCCTTTAGGCACCAACGGCAAGGGCCTGCTCCTTTTAAGCGGCGGCATCGATTCGCCGGTAGCGGGTTTTTTAATGGCGAAGCGCGGCGTGCAGGTGGATGCCCTGCATTTCCACTCCTATCCCTTCACCTCGCCTCAGGCCGAGGAAAAGGTCATGAATCTGGCGAAAATTCTCGCCCGCTACGTGGTCAAGATGAATGTGTACAGCGTGAACCTTTTGCCCATTCAAAAGGAACTGAACAAACACTGCCCGCCGGAAGAGATGACCGTCCTCTCCCGCCGCTTTATGATGCGCATCGCCAATCGCCTGGCGGATCAGCACGGCTACAAGAGCGTGATCACCGGGGAAAACCTGGGACAAGTGGCGAGCCAAACCATCGACGGGCTCACGGTGATGAACGATGTGGCCGAGCGCATCGTCTTCCGTCCCCTGATCGGCATGGACAAGGTGGATATTATTCGCTGGGCCGAGCGCATCGAGACCTACGAAACCTCCATTCAGCCCTTTGAAGATTGCTGCACCGTCTTTTTTCCGAAACACCCGAGCCTGAGGCCCACGGTGGAAGACATGGAAGCCTCGGAGGCGAATTTAGATATCGAAGCCCTGGTGGACGCATCCATGGAAACATTGAAAATTACAACCATTCGAGCAAAGGAGGACCGATGAAAAAATTAATTCCCGTACTGGCGATACTGTTGATCATTGCCGGCATTTTCGGATCCACGTACAACAAACTCCAAGTAAAAGACGAAGATGTAAACCAAGCCTGGGCCCAAGTGGAAAACACCATGCAGCGCCGGGCGGACCTGATTCCCAATTTAGTGGAAACGGTGAAGGGTTATGCAAAACACGAAGAAGATGTGTTTACAAAAGTGACCGAAGCGCGGAGTGCCGTCAAGGCGGCCTCCACGCCGAAAGAATACGCCGCGGCCAACGAGCAAATGGATCAGGCGGTGAGAAACATCAATGTGGTCGCCGAAGCCTATCCCGAGCTGAAGGCCGACAGCAACTTCGCAAACTTGCAAGCGGAACTGGCCGGCACGGAAAATCGCATTGCCGTGGAGCGCAAGCGCTACAACGAAGCCGTGGCGGATTTCAACAAATCGGTGAAGCATTTCCCCACCAATCTTGTGGCGAAGGTGTTGGGCTTTGGTCAAAGAGAGTACTTCCAAGCGGCGCCCGGTGCCGAAAAGGTGCCTCAAGTTAAATTTTAGGACCGGGCCATGAAAAAGCGCCTGTTCCTACTGGTTCTGGCCCTGTGCTTTTTGTCTCTACCCGTCTTTGCCGCCGGCCTTCCCGAGGCGACCCGTGATTTCTACGTCTACGACGAGGAAGGCATATTAAGCGACGAGGCGAAAAGCGACATCGTAAGAACCAATGAATCCCTTTTCGAACAAACCGGGGCCCAGGTAGTGGTTTGTATTCTGAATCACTTGCCCGAGGACAAAACCGTCGAAGAAGCGGCTGTGGATATTTTCGACAAATGGGACATCGGCACCAAGGAAAAAGACAACGGCATTCTGCTACTTATCGTCATGAAAGACAGGAAGTTTCGAATCGAAGTGGGCTACGGTTTGGAAGGCGCCATTCCGGACATGGTGGCCAAAGAGATTTTAGACGACATGGTGCCCTACTTTCAAGACGGCAACTACGAAGCGGGCATTCGCGTAGCTTTCGGCGAAATCCTGTCGAGGGTGGAAGACGAATACCAAATCACCATCGAGGGAAAAGATGCCGTAACCGAGGGCATCGAGGAGCAGACTGAAGAAGGCGATTTAATGGATATGATTAAAATGGCAATCGTCGTCATCTTTATTCTGTTCCTTATAAGCCGAGGCAACAATCGTCGCGGCTTCTACGGCGGAGGCTATACCGGCGGTTTCGGCGGCGGCTTTGGCGGCGGCAGCTTCGGAGGAGGAGGCGGTTTCGGCGGCGGAGGAAACTTCGGAGGCGGCGGATCCTCCGGCGGAGGCGGCGCCAGCGGCGGCTGGTAAACGCCAAAACATCGCGTCGAAAAATCATAAAACCGAGAAGGCTTTCGCTTTCTCGGTTTTTTGCATGAAAAAACCTCCGAAAAAATCGGAGGCTTATCACTTTATTTTGTTGTTAGCGGATAGGACGCCTCTGCGATTCGGGCATTGGATAGACCGACAAAGCAGATGGTTCCGCTCATTTCCAAATATCTTTTTTAAACCTAAATCCGGCCGGTGTGGGTTTTGTCGTAGTGAACGCCGCTCCAATACATGGGCGTGTAGACGATGGCCTTATCCGGAAGATTGACGCCTTCCATGACCCAATCTTTAAAGACATTAAAGCCGGTGCGGTCCACGATGTAGCCGATGTGTTCCTTTCGTGCCGGCGCATTGGGATCGATGTACTTCTCCACATAGCTATAGGTGTTTTTAATGATCTTAATGATGGAGTCTTCGTCGGCCCATTTGATGAAATCTTCGCCGAGGCGCGGGTTGCGCTTGCCCGTGCGACCGAGTAGGGTGAGCTTATAATATTTTTCTTTCGAGCGGGTCCAGGCACGCATGGGGCAGTAAACGACGCAGACGCCGCATCCGATGCATTTGTCCGGATCGCGCTCCGGTTTTCCGTTTACCATTTTAATGGCCTGCACGCTTTTGTTGCGGCAATACTTTTCGCAAGCGCCGCAACCGACGCAGCGATCCTTATCGAGCTGAGGCTCCGTCATGCCCATAATGCCGAAGTCGTGCATGCGAACTTTGGCGCAGTCGTTGGGACAGCCGGTCAGGGCGATCTTAAAGTGAAGATCGTGGGGGAAAATGGCCTTTTCAATGCGTGTGGCAAAACCCGTGGTTTCGTAGCAGGCATAGGGGCAGACGCGGTTGCCGATGCAGGCCGAGATGTTTCGCGTGCCGGCAGAAGTGTAGCCTTCGTCCCGGACATCCTGATTAATGTCCAGCTTGTCGATTAAGGGCTGCACGGCTTTATTGACTTCGTCCATTTTATCGAATGGAATCCCCAAAATTTCAAACCCCTGGCGCGAGGTGATGTGGACTTCGCCGTTTCCGAAGGTATCGGCGATGTATTGAACCTGGCCCAACAGCTCGCCGGTGATGTGGCCGCCGGGTACGCGAATTCGGACGGCGGTAATTCCGCGCCGTTTCGTAACGCGGAAGGCGTTTTTGCGCATCTTTAGTGCGTTGTAATCGTGACTCATCATAGCCTCCTTAATCGAACATATGGCGGCCCACGGTGTAATTATAAACCGGGCCATCGGTGCAGACGTAACTTTCATTGATTTTGCAGTGACCGCATTTTCCAAGGCCGCAACACATCTTTCGCTCTTGGCTGATCCAGATATTTTCTTCTTTAAAGCCGAGCTCGAGCAGTTGCAAACAGGTGAAGTGCATCATCATCGGCGGGCCGACGACGATGGCCACAGCCTCTTGGTAATTGTCGATTTTTAAATTGGGCAAGTGCTCCGTTACCAGGCCGATCTCACAGGTCATGTCGCCGGGATCGCAGTCCAGGGCATCGACGGTGAGAATCAGATTGACGGTTTCGCGCCAACGGGCTTGATCGGCCAAAAACAACACATCGGCAGGCGATTTAAACCCGGCGACGAGGGAGATGTGCTTGCATTCCTCCGGATGACCGGCGAAATAATCCACCACGCCGCGCACGGGACTGAGCCCGGTGCCTCCGGCGACGACGAGAAGCTCCTTGCCTTTGTAAATCTCCACGTCGAATCCGTTGCCGTAAGGTCCGCGCATAAATAAGCGGTCGCTGTGGAGGAGATCGAAGATTTCGTCGGTGACCTTGCCCACTTTGCGGATCGTGAGGTCGATGGTATTTTCGTCGATGCCCGAAACGGAAATCGGCGCTTCGCCGACCTTGGGAATCGAAACTTCGAAAAATTGGCCCGGACGCACGTCGCCTGTGTATTCGACGCGGAAGGTGTGTTCCAGCGGTGTATGCTCGATGATTTCTACAATTTTTGTAGGGAAGGGCAGGTATTCGTTACGCATTCTCTTCCTCCTTGTCCCTGGTCATAGAGGCGACCTCCGTCACCATGGTGGAAAATGAAATGTATTCCGGACACACGTCGTCGCAGCGGCCGCAGCCGGTGCACATGTGGTAGCCGAATCGCTTTTTAAAATCATAGACCTTATGCAATGTTTTAAAGCGCATGCGTTGGCCGTGTTTGTCGCGGTATTTTCCTCCGCCGGCCACATCGGTAAAGCCGTCGACCATGCAAGAAGCGTGCACGCGGCGCCGTTCGCCGGCGCGCCCGTTGTCTTGATAGAAGAGATCTTGCATGGTAAAGCAGGTGCAGGTGGGGCAGACGAAATTGCAGCGGCCGCAGGCGATGCAGCGCTTGTCGTATTGGTCCCAGAAGGGGCTTGTGAGCACTTTGTGGGGATCAATGGCGTCGCTTAATTTGACGCGGGTCGGCGTTTCGGTAACGTAGCGAGGCTCCACCGGGAGATTTTCCTCACTGTGGCGTTCAAAAATCTCGTCGAGATCATCGTCCCGCACGTCCATGTAAAAGAAATCGCCGCCGCGATCAATGGACGCCGCATAATTGTCGCTCTTGTTGGTTTCCATATCCACGCAGAAACAATTGTCGTAGGCAGTGGGGCATCCGATTAAGACAAATTTCATCTTTTCGCGAAGTCGCTTGTAATAGGGATCGGCGAACTTGTTTTCAAGATAAATGGCGTCCAGGCGCTTGACGCTATGTAAGTCGCATGAACGTAAAAACACCAGAGCATCTTTTTTTATGCGGGGTTCCGACTCGGTAACGGTGTTTTCCGTAAAATAAAACAAGGTCTCGCTGATCGGGTAGAAGACTTCCTTCATCGAGTAATAGCTTTTTGCATCGAGCTCCGCCTCTTCAATGGATTCGATTTCTCCGTAGCGAATACTGTCGAGATCCGAATAGGGGGCCTCACCTTCAAAGCGCTTCGGGGCGAAGATCAAATAGTCTTCCGATAAATCCTTCAGTAGCGCATTTAAAGAAGGCAGACTGAATTTGTATCCCATATTGACTCCTTCCTGTGCCGAATTGCTAAAAACAATTCCATTGACAAAAAATAATAACATCCATTCTACTTATTATCGTAAAAGGATGTTATTATTTATTCTGTGAGAAATATCACGTTAAATGAAATTAGTCGCCACTTTTAAAGTAATGTTCCAGGCGTTTGCGATCGGGAATGACAAAACGCGCTTTGTCGTAGATGACGAGCCCGCTCTCGAGCAAAGGCTTTATACTTCTCGAGACGCTTTCGCGGCTGGCGCCGATCAGTTCCGCGAGAAACGTCATGGTAATTTTCATGTCGATGGCCACCCCTTCGGGATGGGGTGCAGGGTAATCCTTCGAAAGCTTCCAAAGCTTGGCGGCGATGCGCTTGTCCAGGCGCACGAAGCCCGATGAATTTTTCAGCTGACGATACAGCCGGCGCATGCGTAAATTGTAGAGATCGATGATATTTAATGCGAGGATCGGGTCCTTTACCATGGCATGAGACAATGCCTTTTGCTCCAATTTATAGACGATTCCTGCGCGGATCACATTGCATGAAACAGAAATCGGCCCGGGGTGTGGTTCGGGGTAATTGATGATTTCGCCGGGACCCAAGGTAAAGATGACGCGGTGGTCTCCGGAGGAAGCTAGTTTATAGAGGGAATACTGGCCGCTATCGACCAAATAAATCGAATTCAAGATGTCGCCTTCTCGGAACAGAAGGGAATTGGCTTCGGTATTCACTTTGATCAATTTATTCGTCAGCGCATGGACGATTTCTCGGTCCACGCCCTGAAAAATATTTAATCGTTCACTTAAAAAGTCCATGGAGAACCACCTTGTGCTTTGATAAGAAAATTATAGCATGTATAGGGCGAGGCTGTTTAGAATCAGCAAAAAAAGCGGCAAAAAATGACAAACCATCCATGGAATGTATTTTATCAAAAAGGCTTGTCAAAAAAGGCGCAATCTTATAAAATAGATAGGGAACGCCTATTCCATTCGATCGCAACACATCGAATAAATGGGGGTTTCATCGTCTATTTCGAATTTAAAGGACGGCAACCCCGTTCTTTTTCTATGTTTTCGCCCAATCGGGCGCTGAGAGAAGGAAAACATGAAAAAATTACTGGCCCTGTGGATGGCGGCCCTGGTCCTTATGACCGGGTGCGGACAAAAGAATACGGCACAAAACGAGCCGAGCAATAAGAATGAGGTGCAGGCAAGTGAGGCGGGGGAAATTTCCCGCTACCAAACCACCTTTTACGATACCTTCGATACGGTGGTGAGCGCCATTGTCTATGCTTCGAGCGAAGAAGAGGCCAACGCGTATTTTGAAACCATTCACAAGCGCTATCAGGAGCTGGACCATCTGTACAGCAGCTTTAAGAATTACGACGGCATCGTCAATGTGAAGTCCGTGAACGATCAGGCCGGCAAGGGCAAGGTCGTCGTGGACGAGGAATTGTACGATCTGCTTCGCTTCTCGAAGGAGCAGTACGAAAAATACGGCGAGACGAATATCGCTTTCGGCGCCGTCACATCCATATGGCAAAGCTACCGGGACGCCTACGAGGTGGTGCCGGAATCGGAACGCTCCGCCGACGACGAGGCCTTGAAAAAAGGCCTGCCCGACGCGAAGATCCCCACCATGGAGGAGCTTCAGGCGGCCAATAAACATACGAATATCGACGACATCGTCTTAAACGACGCGGATCATTCCGTAGAAATTAAAGATCCCGAGCTGAAAATCGACGTGGGCGCCGTGGCCAAAGGCTATGCCACGGAGCTGATCGGCGAAGAGCTGCGGGCATCGGGCCTTGAAACCGCCCTGATCAGTGCCGGCGGCAATGTAAAAATCATCGGATCCGCGCCGGAGGCGGAGCGCAACAGCTTCGGCATCGGCCTGCAAAATCCGGAAGCCATCACAGGTGACAGCGCGTCGGAAGATAACATGAAAGACATTATCTACACCAACGACACCTCCGTGGTGACCAGCGGCGACTACCAACGCTACTACATCGTGAACGGGAAGCATTACCACCACTTAATCGACCCGGACACACTCATGCCGGCGGATCATTTCCGCTCCGTCACCATCGTGACCAAAGACAGCGGCCTGGCGGATTTTCTTTCCACTACGGCCTTCTGCCTGCCCTATGAAAAGGGCCGCGCCCTCATCGAAAGCTTGGACGGCGTGGAGGCCTATTGGATTTTCGAAGACGGCTCCACGGCTTTCACCGACGGCCTGAAATCTATGCTGGACAGTCAGGGGGCGACGAATGCGCAATAATTTGCTCATTTTCTCACTGGCTCAATTGTTTTTGATATTGATTTACGCCGTGGTGTTGATCTATCTGCACTTATCGCCTACACTGGAAAGTGCCGTTTACAGCCACTTTTTTCTCCGGCTGATTCCGGCGGTGCTCACGGCTTTGGTCTATCTCATCGTCGGCCGATTTATGAATGTCAAGGGACTGACCGACGGCATTTTGATCCTGGTCCTGCCGGCTGTGATTTGGGGCATCTGCCTCGCCATGGCCTACTTCGGCGGCGGTGCCGAAGGCTTTGTGCGCGGCGCCTTCCGTTCCCTGTGGCGCTTTCCCGCCGACATCACCATGCTGCCCCAAATGGCCGTGGTGAGCCTTCTCAGGATTAAGCAAACCACGGCGGTTTACGCGGCATCGGCGGTGATTCCCCAGTGCCTCGCCCTACTTGTGGCGGCGCGAGGCCCCGTTACCTATCGGCATCGGCGTGACAGCAGACGTCGGGAGAAATAGAAAGAGGACAACATGTATAATTACGATATGAAACGCCTGTATGAAACCACCATCGAGGCGTTAAAAGATAAAGGCATAGAAATTTCCGACATTGCGGCCATCGTTTACGAGCTGCAAAAGGACTACGTGCCCGTCACCATGGATTTGTGCGAAGAGCACGTCCTGGCCGTGCTTCGAAAGAGAGAAACCATTCACGCCGTCTTAACGGCTCTGGCCATCGACAAAGCCGTGGAACAAGGGCGCTTTGAAGAGCCCATCCAATCCATTATTGCCAAGGACGAAGGCCTCTACGGCATCGACGAGGTGCTGAGCCTTTCCATTGTCAATATTTACGGCTCCATCGGCCTCACGAATTTCGGCTTTTTAGATAAAAACAAAATCGGCATTATTGATGAATTAGATAAACGAAAAGGCGATGAAGTCACCACTTTCAGCGACGACATGGTGGCGGCCATCGCAGCAGCAGCGGCCTCTCGCCTGGCCCACAGCAACAAAATGAAAGAGGAGGGGGAAAATTATGAAGCGTAAACTCACGACCCATTGGATCGCGACTACAGCCGTATTGGCGGCGGTTTACTACGCTCTTACCGTGGTTTTTGCCCCTATTTCCTACGGCCCCGTTCAATTCCGCGTGTCGGAAATTATGAACCTTTTGGCCTTTTACAACCCCGCCTTCGCGCCGGGCATCGTCCTCGGCGTCTTCCTTTCGAATATAAGCTCGCCCCTCGGCCTATATGATTTATTCTTCGGCACCTTTCACACGGCGATCAGCTTGTATTTTATGTGTAAGCTCCACAAGAAGTGGGTGGCAAGCCTCATGCCCGCCCTATTCTCCTGGATTATTGGTTTCGAGTTGGTTCTTGCTTTCGGCGGCGGACTCGTCGGATTTTTGACCATGAGCCTATCGGTTGCGGCCAGCGAAGTGATCATCTGCACCCTGATCAGCTTGCCCGTGTACGAAGCTTTGGACAGAAATGCGGCCTTTCGTTCCATTGTCAGCAAGAATCCGCAGTAGGTAAATTCAGAAGGAGAGAGTATGAGAGTAAAAGTTTGTGTCGGCGCCCGCTGCACCATGATGGGCGCAAGTGCCGTTCTCGACGCCTTGGAGGATCTTCAACAACGCTATTTTAAAGACGGCGGCCTGGATATCGTCCACGTCAACTGCATGAACGTATGCAAAGAAAAGGGCGAAAAGTATACGCCGGTCGTTGAAATCGACGACGAGGTTTTCACTTCGGTAAAACCCCACGAGATTTCGGGCGTTATCTTAGAACGCGCCGGAATACAATAAAACGGATCGAATAATTCAGAATATGAGGAGGTAAAAAAATGAAAGAAAGTTATGCAAGTATCGTAAGTCTTCGCCGTCGCGTATTCTCTGAAATCGCAAAGATGGCCTATGCGGACACGCCACTGCAAGAATTGGAATCCATCGGTCACCGTCTCTATCCCGGTACGTCTCCCGACGACAGAGAAGAGCTCTTCAGAAAGCGCGCCATCGTCGAAGAAATGACGCGCCTGGCTATGGGTATGAACTTGCGTGATTACGACGAGTACATAAAGGTAACCGAAGGCTTCGACGACGTGGACGTCTCCACGAGCATCTTTAAGACGCCCTTAGTCGACGTCATTAAATTCGCCTGCGAATCCTGCCCCACCCGCGCCTTTACCGTAACCAATAACTGCCGCAAGTGCATGGCCCATCCCTGTACCAATGTGTGCCCGGTAAACGCCGTGTCCATCGGCCAATACGGCGCCGTCATCGACCAATCGAAATGCGTGAAGTGCGGACGCTGTAAGCGTACCTGCCCCTACAACGCCATCGTCGAATATGATCGCCCCTGTGCATCGGTTTGCGGCGTAGGTGCCATCGAAAGCGACGACAAGGATCGCGCAATCATTAACCACGACAAATGTGTGGGCTGCGGCCGCTGCGTCGTACAATGTCCTTGGGGCGCCATCGGCGACAAGACCATGATCTATCAATTGGTCAAGGCCCTAAAGGAAAAGAACAAGCGCATCTATGCCATTCCCGCGCCGAGCTACATCGGCCAATTCGGTGCCGATACCTCGCCGGAGCAAGTCCGCGCCGCAGTAAAGGCACTGGGCTTTGAAGACATGGTGGAAGTCGGCCTCGGTGCAGACTACACCACCCTCCACGAAGCCAAGGAATACTTGGAGCGCGTACCCAACGAAATTCCCTTCATGGGTACCAGCTGCTGCCACTCCTGGACGCTTCTCATCGAATACAAGTTCCCCGAACTGAAAGAATACGTCTCCGACTCCGGCAGCCCCATGCGCTACACGGCGGAACACATTAAGCGAAAGGATCCCGACGCGCTGGTTTGCTTCGTCGGTCCCTGTACGTCGAAAAAAGTGGAAGCCATTACCGGTGAAGTCAAAGACTATGTGGACTTCGTCATTACCTTCGAAGAGCTCATGGGCATGTTCGTTGCAAGAGACATCGAACCCTCTGAAATCGAAGCAGTGGACGAAGAGGAAGAATCCTCCTCCTCCGCCAAGGGCTATGCTATGGCCGGCGGCGTCGCCGCAGCGGTAAAGGAAGTGGCCGAAAAGATCGATCCCGAACGCCACATTAAGATCGAAGGCGCCAACTCCCTTAAGGAATGCATCCGCATGCTTCAAATGGCCAAGGCCGGCAAGAAAGACGGCTACCTCTTGGAAGGCATGGCCTGCGAAGGTGGCTGCATCGCAGGGATGGGCACCATCGCTTCCACCACCCGCGTGCGCAAGGCATTGGGCAACTACATGAAGGATTCTGAATATCAAACGCCCTTGGAAAACGTCCTGATCGACGATTCCTTAAAGGACTTCAGCAAATAAAAAGCGGTGTCAAACCGATTTAAAATTCTAAGAAAAGGCATTTTTCTCTTTCAGAAAGATGCCTTTTCTTTTTTATTGAGCCGACTATAATAAAGGTGAAGACGCGTGTTTTTCGTAAATACATGAATCGAGGCGCAATATGAAAGACAGCGGGTATTTCACCATGACCGACGGCACGGACATTTATTATCGGCGCATGGGCGCCGGAGAGCCGGTCTTATTTTTACACGGAAACGGCGGCAGCAGTCGCTTTTTTAAGTACCAAGTCCCTACCTTTGAACCGTATTTTCAATTGATCTTTTTCGACAGTCGCGCCCACGGCAGGAGCACCAATGGCGGTGAGGCATTAAACTTTCGCCTTATGGCAAAAGATACGAAAGAAGCCCTGGACGCCTTGGGGATCGAAAAAACATCCATCGTGGGCTTTTCCGACGGGGCCAATCTGGCCATGGCCTTCGCCGCACTTTACCCAGAAACCGTAAACAAACTCGTATTAAATTCGGGGAATCTGTATTTCAGCGGCACGAAATTCTTCGGGCGCATCACGTCCTATCTGCAGTACGGCCTCGGCGCCGCCTTGAGCAAAATTTCCGATAAATTTGAGGACATTCGCCTCAAGGCCAAGCTCCTCGTAAAGGATTCGGACATTCCCGAAGGCGCACTCCGCCATTTGAATTGCCCGGCCATGGTCATCGTCGGCGCTCGGGATGTGGTGGAGACGGCCCATTCCAAATACATCGCCTCGCTGATTCCCCATTGCCGCTACGTGGAGGTGCCCAATCACGGCCATCGCCTGGCCAGGACCAATGCGAAGGCATTTAATGAAATCGTCATAAACTTTTTAAAAGGAGCGTCATGAAAAAAATCATCGAAACCCTAAAGAAATACGGGGAGCCCCTGTTTGTGCTGAGCGTATTTATTCTCGTCGTCGTGGAATTTAAGAGCTTATCCAAGGAAATTTCCTACGACCAAGTGGTGGCCACCTTGGGCGGCATTCCATTTTTGAACGTCACGCTCATGCTCATCGCGGGCATACTCGCCGTGCTGCCCATGTTGAACTACGATGTGATCTTTAATCGCCTCCTGGAAAACGACCTGGACAAGCGAACCATTTACGAAACCAGCTACACCGTCAACACCATGAACAACCTGATCGGCTTCGGCGGCTTGATTAATATGGGCCTGCGCCATTATTTCTACGGCAGGAAGCAGGACAAGGTGGAAATGGTGAAAGTCGTGTTGGAAACGTACTTTTACTACTTAATCGGCATTTCCGCCCTGAGCCTCTTCGGCCTCGTGTACCTGTATTTCAATCGGGATTCCACGGCGGCGATCTACGCCCCCTGGCTCGTCGGCGGCTTGATTTACTCCCCGGCGGTGATCCTCTTTTCCAATCGCAAAAAAGAAGACAAGAAACGAGTGCCTCAGTGGGCGCAAAGGGAACTGCTCTTAACCTCGGTTTTGGAATGGCTTAGCGCCATCGGTACTTTCATGCTCATCGGGCGGGCCATGGGCCAGTCCTTTCACCCGGCGGAAGTTTTTACCGTGGTGGTGGCCACGAACCTTATCGGCATGGTGTCCTTAATGCCCGGCGGCCTGGGCTCCTTCGATCTCATGACCTTGGTGGGGCTCGGGAATTTGGGCATCGGCTACGAAAACGCCCTGGCCTGGCTGCTCTTGTATCGCCTCTTTTACTACGTGGTGCCCTTTTTTATCGGCCTGTACTTTTTCATCAAACACTTCGGCCGCAGCTTCAACGAAGAAAACGACGGCGTGCCGGCGGAGTTCGCCAAGTCCATCGGCCACGACCTTTGTTCCTTGATGATGTATATCTTCGGAATCTTTATGATTTTGTCCGCCACGATTCCCGACAAAGTAAACACCATCAAGCTTTTGGCGAAACTCAATCCCATTCACGCCAACATTCTCTACCAATCGCCGAGCATCCTTTTGGGCCTGGTCTTTATCTTCCTCGGGCGAATTCACGTGGAGCGGCAGGAAAAAGCCATGGGGCCCACCTTGCTCTTCTTGGCCCTCACCTTCGTCTACGCCGTCATGACGGGCTTCGGGCTCATCACCTATCTGTATCTGATCCTCCTCACGACCCTCACCGTCGCCTCCCGGCGGGATCTGTACCGCAAACAATTCATCTACCGAAAAGAAAGCCTGTTTACGGACTTGGGAATCGCCCTTTTCTTTATTACGATGTACCTGCTTTCCATCGCAAGCAAGGCCAAGGGCATGGGGTTCTTGTTGAAGGCCCGGGAATTTATCGTCCTGCCCTTTGAAGAAAACTGGTTGCGCATCAGCCTGATGCTTCCCATTATCGCCGGGGTGCTCTTGGCCATCTACCGCCACGTGCGGGGCGAAGGCAAAACCGTGGGCGAGGCACCGGACATGGCGCGCGTCGAAGCCCTTCTGAAGGCCTACGGCGGCGGTATG
This sequence comes from Peptoniphilaceae bacterium, assembly GCA_902363535.1. Taxonomy (GTDB): domain Bacteria; phylum Bacillota; class Clostridia; order Tissierellales; family Peptoniphilaceae; genus Aedoeadaptatus; species Aedoeadaptatus acetigenes. The sequence goes on along the minus strand of CABJAE010000008.1, from coordinate 87,860 downwards.
GACGCGGGCCTCGTGTACTTGGGGGACAAGGACCTCTATTGGTATCAGGTGGAGGGAGAGGACATGTGTGCCCTTCAAATGAAAACCGCCCAAGACCGGGTCATCGTCATGGGCGAGCCCATGGGCAATCCCGAGTATGTAGATGACTGCGTAAAAGAATTTATTCGGGACGCGGACGAAATGGGTTATGAGACGGTCTTTTACGAGGTATCGAAAGAGCTGATTATGAAGCTCCACGACTACGGCTTCCACTTTATGAAATTCGGCGAAACCGCCGTGGTGGATCTGGAGGATTTTACTTTAGAGGGAAAGAGCAAAAAGGCCTTTCGCAATGTGCTCAACAAATTCGCCAAGGAAGACATGCACTTTGAGGTCCTCGAGCCGCCCTACGACGCGTCTTTTCTCGCCGATTTAAAAGCCATTTCCGACAAATGGTTGGAAGGCAGGGGCGAGCGGGGCTTTTCCATGGGCTACTTCGACGAAGCATACCTGAACCGGGCGCCCATGGCCGTGGTAAAAGACGGGGCAGGGGAGATGATCGCCTTCGCCAATCTCATGCCCGTTTACAAAGAGGGTTGGGCCACCATCGACCTCATGCGCTACGATCCCCAAGAAGCCCCGGCGGGCACCATGGACTTTATCTTCCTGAATCTTTTCGCTTACTTTAAAGACCAAGGCAAAATCGCCTTCGACCTGGGCATGGCACCTCTGGCTAATGTAGGCATCAACGAACACAGCTTTTTGCAGGAAAAACTGGCCTACTTCGTGTATAAATTCGGCAGCAGCCTTTACTCCTTTGAAGGGCTGCGCAGCTTCAAAATGAAATACGCCGCCTATTGGGAGCCGAAATACACGGGCTACAGCCATCGGAGCAGCCTGCTCTTTACGGTGCTGAGCCTGGTGCGAATCGACCGAAGGGGGTCGAGGAAAGAAAATTAGCGCATCTTCCGTTGAATGCGGCTTAAAATATCGTCGCCGGACATGAGGGATTTTAGATTGTCTCGGTCAAGGAGCAGAATTTTGTTTTCGCGAAGGGCCTTTTTCGCTTCGGAATCCAAGACGGCGGAATCCATGAGAAGCACCTTCTTTTCCTTTACCTCTTTCGGGAAGTGGGCGAGGATACTGTCCAAATGTTCCGCATGGGCCACGCCTTCGATGGCGATGCGCTTAATTTCCACGGCGTAGACGAGGCCGTCTTTTTCCATGGTAAAATCGTAGGGAAGCTCGGGATTGTCGTAGTCGTTTTCCAAAATCTCGTAGCCGCAGCGGGAAAAGGCCATGGCCGCCAAGCGCTCGTGGGTCATTTCCTCTTCCAAAAGCTTTAAGGCGCTGACCAGATGAAGGGGATCCAATTTCAAGACGGCGGTGCAGCCGTAGGAGTCGTCTTTTTTCGGAAAATGCTTCACGTCAAAGGCGATCATGCGGTCTTCCACCACGGTAAAATAGCCGTGGGCGATGGCGTTTCGCATGTGGCGCACCAAGGCGGAAATTTTGGTCTCGTGCTCCCCGGTGGTGAGGATCACCTTCTGGCAGTTGGTGCAAATGGCTTCCATGTAGTAGTCGACGATGTCGTCGTCAATGTAATCCAAAAACAAAATGTCCTCGGCATTCAGGTGAAGGGCCTCGGAGACCAAGCCGAAGCTGAAATCCTCGTAAAGGGGCTCGGTAATCAACACATTGGAAGGGGACTGAAAGGAATTAATATTGGGCACGTACCACAAGAGATACTCCAGGGCCCGGGTGATGGCCTCGGAGAGAGGCAGCGGCCGCGGGTCGTGGACGATGGAGTAGTCTTTTTTTACGTGGTGGTCGCAGTCGTAGGAAAAATATTTAAAGCGGGGAAGATGCCCGTTGTGGTTTGTCATAAGTCACGTCCTTTCTTGTTCGTATCTTTATTATAGCCCGAAGTAAAAAACTTCGCCATGGGAGAAAAGGGCACAAATCAGCGAAAAACACTTGACAGATACTGCGGTTTGCTCTATACTAATTGCTAGTGTTTTAAAGCCCCGGAAACTTTTGAACATTATCCCTTTTGATATAGCAGGAGGTCATCCATGAAGACAACCATGGCGAAAGCCAATGAAGTAGATAGAAAATGGTACGTCATCGATGCCGAAGATAAAGTCCTCGGCCGCTTGGCTACCGAAGTCGCAACGCTTTTACGCGGCAAGCACAAGCCCATTTACACCCCCCACGTGGACACCGGCGATTACGTTATCGTCATTAACGCCGATAAGGTAAAATTAACCGGAACCAAATGGGACAACAAGATTCACGCATCCCACACCGGTTACCCGGGCGGACGTCGCGAAGTTGTTTACAAAGAAATTCGCGAAAAGCACCCGGAACGCGTCATCGAATACGCGGTCAAGGGCATGCTTCCCAAGAGCCGTTTGGGTCGGTCCATGTTCGGTAAATTAAAAGTTTACGCCGGTCCGGACCATCCCCACGAAGCGCAAAAACCGGAAGTCTACGAAGTGTAAGGAAGGGTGAATTACATGGCAGATCAAATTAGAGCAACAGGTAGAAGAAAAACGTCCGTAGCCCAAGTCAGACTCCTCTCCGGTAGCGGCAAATTCCTCGTCAACGGCAGAGAACTCGACGACTTCTTCGGTTACGAAACCTTACGTACCGTGGCAAAAGAGCCCTTAACCATTACGGAAACCGAAGGCCAATACGACGTCCTCGTCAAGGTCAACGGCGGCGGCTACACCGGACAAGCCGGTGCCATCCGCATGGGTCTTGCACGCGCACTGCAAGAAGCCAATCCCGATTTCCGTCCCGTTCTTAAAAAAGCAGGTTTCTTGACCCGCGACCCGAGAATGAAGGAAAGAAAGAAATACGGCTTGAAGAAAGCCCGTAAATCTCCCCAATTCTCCAAACGTTAAGCACATACAGACAAACACCGCCGAGAGCGGTGTTTTTTTGTTGCGCAAAAAAACCGCCGGTTTTTCCGGCGGCTTGGGCGAAGTTATTTTAACAAATGCAAGTCTTTTACCATGGCGATAAGATCGTCTTTGTCCGCGCCTTCGGCGGAGATGGAGACGAGGAGGCCGTCTCGTTCGAAGTCGGCATCACGGCCTTGAATGATGACCTTTACGCCGTCCACATTGACTTCGTAGATTTTGCCTTCGCCGCCGGTTTCATAGGCGGTTTCAGGAGACGAGATTCGCTCGTTAAGGTAGATGGTCTTGCCGTCTTTTTCATAGGTGAAGGCGACGTAATCGGAAAGTGTCCCCGGATCGGCGAAGATTTCCGATTCCACGTAGTTGTATTTCTCCGAGAAGACCAGGGGATTGAAGTTTAATTTTTTGGCGATAACATCCACCGGGGCCTTGTCGCCCGTATCTTTTTTCACTTCGTCGGCGTACTCAAAGGTGACTTCGCCGGTGCGGGTGGCTTCGTCGTAATTGCTTCCCACGATTTCCCGGCCGTCTTTGGAGTAGACGTGCTCTGCATTTTTCAGGACTTCGAGGTCGGTGATTTCATTTCCCTCTTTGTCGAAGACCTTTCCCTTTAATTCGTCGGGGAAGGGGATGGCCACGGCCGGCTCGTCTTCGTTAACGACGATGCGGCCCGAGGGGCTTACAGCTTGTTTCACCGTGTTCACGATGCCGCCGCCGAAGCTCGTAAAGGGGAGGGTGGCGATTAAAAGGGCGCAGGCCGCGGCGATGGCGGGCTTTTTATATTGTTTCTTTTGTTTATTTTTCATTTTTGCGTAGACCTCCTGCTTGTCTTTTTCATCGGTAGCGTAGAGATTTTTTAAATTTTGGCTTACGTCAACCTGGGGGTTTTTATTTTTATTCATAATAGGCCTCCATTTCTTTTCGCAATTGATTCAGCAGGCGGTGGATCATGACGCCCACGTGATTGGGATTCGTGTCCATGAGTGCGGCGATGGTCTGATTGGAAAGCTCCGCACCGAATTTGTAGCTGACCAACAACTGATCCCGGGGCTTCAGTTTTTTCACGGCACAGCGCAAATAGGCGATTTCTTCTTTGTTTTCCATTTGTTCTTCGGTCGTGGGATCTTCCTCCGCCATGTCTTTTGCTGCAGTGATAGGCAACCACTGAAAGCGATTCTTTCTGCGGTAGTAGTCTTTCACATGATTGCCGGCGATGGTATAGAGCCACACCTCGAAGCTGCCTTTTTTCGGATCGTAGGCGGAAAATTTCCTGTAGATCTTAAGAAAAATATCCGCCGTGAGATCCTTGGCCACTTCTCGATTGCCGGTGCGGTAGGTGACGAAACGAAAGACGGGCTCGAAGTAGCGATCGTAGACCGCTTCAAATGTGACGGTATCGTCCATGACCGTCGGCATGTCGGTGGTTTTATCCATTGGCTTCACCTCCTTGTCCTTTCACTTGTATATACGCGGGAAGGTGTTCTTTATTACAAAATTTCTCGTTTTATTTATTGTACCGAGTGGGGGATAAAATTTTAACCGTGTGGCGACAAAATCTCTTTACAGGGTAAGCTATAAGTGGTATCATAATGAAAGGAAAACATTTCCTGAACTTCATATATTCTTCGGGGCGAGGTGCAATTCCTCACCGGTGGTAAAGTCCACGAGTCGTATGATTGAATCGGTGCAATTCCGATACCGACGGTATAGTCCGGATGAAAGAAGAAGCGAAGGCAACTTTTGTTGTCTTTCATTTGATTGTCACTCCGAAGCATTGCGCTTCGGTTTTTTTAATGCAGGAGGCTTTATGGATGAGCAGTATATGAATCGGGCATTGACTCTTGCGAAAAAGGGCTTGGGCAAGACCAAGACCAATCCCATGGTAGGCGCCGTCTTGGTAAAGGACGGGCGAGTCATCGCCGAGGGCTACCATCACGGTTTCGGCCTGGACCATGCCGAGGTGGATTGCCTGAAGCAGGTGGAGGAATCGCCGAAGGGCGGCACCATGTATGTGACCTTGGAGCCTTGCTTCCACTACGGAAAGACGCCGCCCTGTGTCGTGGCCATCGAGCGGGCGGGGATCGCCCGGGTAGTGGTAGGCACCTTGGATCCCAATCCAAAGGTCGCCGGTCGCGGCGTCGCCGCTTTGGAAGCGGCGGGGATTCAGGTGGATGTAGGCGTCCTTGAGGAGGCATGCCAATCCCTGAACCGGGCCTTTTTCACGAGCATTTTGACGCAGACGCCCTATGTGATTTGTAAATTCGCCACTACATTGGACGGCAAGATTGCCACGGATACAGGCGAAAGCCAATGGATCACATCGGAGGCGGCGCGGAAGGACGGTCATAAGCTTCGCGGTGCAGTGGACGGAATTCTCGTGGGCACCAACACGGTGATCAAGGACAATCCCCGCCTCAGCAATCGCAGCGGCGAAGGAGAGGATCCCACGCGGATTATTTTGGACCGCCGCGGCGCCGTGAATCTCGAGGCCAATGTCTACGACGGCACTCAGCCCACCATCGTCTACACGGTGCACATGGAGGAGGCCAAGATGAAGGCCCTAAAAGAACGGGGCGTCGTCGTGGAAGTCGTGAAAGAGAAGAAGGGCAAGCTGGATCTTCGGGCCGTGTTAAAGGACCTATACGCCAAGGACATGGGCCGCATTTTGGTGGAAGGGGGCGGACGCCTCCACGGCAGCCTCATCGACGAAGATTTAGTGGATGAATTCGCCCTCTACCTAGCCCCGACCTTGTTCGGCGGCGGAAAAGATGCCGTCGCGGGCCGCGCCATCGCGTCCTTAAGTGAGCGGCGGGACTTCGCCTTTGACGAGGTGAAGATGCTGGGGCCGGACCTGTTTGTAGGAGGGGTCAGAGGATGTTTACGGGAATCGTAGAGGAAGTGGGCACCGTGGCTGCTCTTGAAAAGCGGGGCGAGAGGATCGTCCTGCGGGTCAAGGCGCAGACGGTGCTTGAGGACACGAAGATCGGCGATTCCATCGCCACCAACGGCGTCTGCCTCACGGTAACCTCCATGGCGGAGGGCACCTTTACGGCGGACATGATGACGGTGACGGCGAAAAAATCCGCTCTGGACCGCTTGCGGCCGGGAAGTGCCGTGAATCTGGAGCGGGCCCTTCTTCCCGCGAGCCGCATGGGCGGACACATCGTCCAGGGTCACGTGGACACGGTGGGAGAGGTGAAGGGCATCGAGCCACACGAAGGGGGCTATCTCCTTCACATCGCCGTGAAGCCGGACTGGGCGCCTTATTTCGTGGCCCAGGGCTCGGTGGCCCTAAACGGCGTCAGCCTAACCATCGCCCGGGCGGGGCGGAACGATTTTTCCGTCTCCCTGATTCCGGAGACCTTGCGCTCCACCAATTTAGGTGAGCTGAAGCCCTCAGATCCCATCACCGTGGAATTCGACATCGTGGGCAAGTATTTATTGAGACAAAGTGAAGTGGCGGAAGAAGCTTCTGCCCTTGATATGAATTTTTTAAGAAAGCATGGATTTTAGGAGGAAATTATGTGGAACACAATTGAAGAAGCAATCGACGCGCTGAAAGCAGGCAAGATGATCATTGCCGTGGATGCGGAAGACCGTGAAAACGAAGGGGACATGATCGTCGCCGCCGAAACCTGTACCACGGAGCAATTAAATGCCATGGCTACCTACGCCAAAGGCCTGATCTGTATGCCCATGAGCCAAAAAGAAGCGGATCGCCTGCACTTAAAGCCCATGGTCTCCAAAAACAGGGACAATCACGAAACGGCTTTTACCGTCACCATCGACCACGTGGACACCACCACGGGGATCAGTGCTGTGGAACGGGCATTCACCGCCAGAAAAACCGCCGATCCCAATTCGAAAGCCGAAGACTTCCGCCGCCCGGGCCACATGTTTCCTCTTATCGCCAAGCCCGGCGGGGTATTGGAGCGTGAAGGGCACACGGAAGGCACCGTGGATTTATTGCGCCTCGCCGGTTTAACGGAGGTGGGTCTTTGCTGTGAAATCATGGAAGATAACGGAGAAATGATGCAGCGGGACCGCATCTGCGAACTGGCAAAGGAATTAAACGTCCCCCTCATTAATATCGAGCTATTAAAAGAATACAGAAAGACCCACGATTGCCTTATCGAACGGGTAGCGGAAGCGGACATGCCCACGAAGTACGGCCATTTTAAAGCCGTAGGCTATCGCAACACCTTAAACGGCGAACACCACGTGGCCCTGATCAAAGGCGACATTACAAAAGAGGACGCCATCTTAACCCGCGTCCACTCCGAATGCTTAACCGGCGACGCCTTCGGCTCCCTGCGCTGCGACTGCGGCGATCAATTGCAACGTGCCATGATGCAAGTGGAGGAAGAAGGCAATGGCATCGTCCTTTACATGCGTCAAGAAGGCCGGGGCATCGGTCTTTTGAATAAATTAAAAGCCTACGCCCTTCAAGATGAGGGCATGGACACGGTGGAAGCCAATGTGGCTTTAGGCTTCCCGGAGGATGCCCGGGAATATTACATCGGCGCGCAAATTTTGAAAGATCTCGGCGTGACAAAAATGCGTCTTTTAACCAATAATCCCGACAAGGTGTATCACCTGGAACAATACGGCATGGAAATTGTAGAACGCGTACCCATTGAAATTCAATCCCACGAAAACGACCACTTCTATTTGGAAACCAAAGCCAAAAAGCTGAACCACTATTTACACGAATTCGGCTGCGATTGCCACGGACACGTGGAAAAACAAAGCAAGGAGGCCAACCGATGAAAATTATGGAAGGAATGTTAAGAGGTGAGGGAAAATCCTTCGCCATTGTCGTCAGCCGTTTCAATGATTTTATTACGTCGAAACTTTTAGACGGCGCCTTGGACTGCTTGTACCGTCACGGCGTGAAGGACGAGGACCTAAGCCTGGTGCGCGTGCCCGGAGCTTTTGAAATTCCCGTGGCGGCACAAAAGCTGGCCCAATCCGGCAAGTACGACGGCGTCATTTGCCTCGGCGCCGTGATCCGCGGAGCCACCACCCACTACGACTACGTCTGCAACGAAGTGTCCAAGGGCATCGCCAAGGTATCGCTGGATACGAATATTCCCGTGGGCTTCGGCATCGTCACCACGGAAAACATCGAACAAGCCGTAGAACGTGCCGGCACCAAGAGCGGCAACAAGGGCTACGACACCGCCATGAGCGTGTTGGAAATGGCGGATCTCTTCGACGCCATGTAATGGCCGAAAATCCCGCCGAGAAGAATAAGCGAAAATTCAGAAAGACGCTTCCGATTCGGGGGCGTCTTTTTTGCGTAAAAAATTTTTCGAACAGCCATGATTTTCAATGTGAAAAGGGTATAGTGGAAGTGACAATGTGTCACTTATCTATCGGCGATTCGAATAAAGTGCCTGTGGCGCTTCCCATGAGGAGATGAGAATGTGGTAAAAAAGAGAACTTTATTTTTGCTGGCCGGGCTGATTTGGTCCCTCGCCGGCGGCAATGTATTAAAAATAGGCCTTCAGGCCTATACAAATGCCTTTAGCGTGCTCAATGTCGGCCTCACCGCCTTGGTGTTTTTCCTGTTTTGGACGAAAGTCTTCCATCCCTTGGTGGGAAAGCACGTGATCCGCATTCACGGCTATGAAGAGGAGTACAAGCGGCCGTGGAATTTCTTCGATAAAAAATCCTTCCTGATTATGGCCTTTATGATGACCTTCGGCATTGCCATTCGGGTGATGAACCTGATGCCCGAGAGCTTCATTGCCTTTTTCTATACGGGCCTCGGGACGGCTTTGGCCATGGCGGGAATTTTGTTTCTGGCGAATTACATCGGCTACAACAAAAAGGCCGTGAGCGAAGAGTAAAGCATCTCAGGTGCTTTTTTGCGCAAGAAAAGACCCTCGCCGAGGCGAGGGTCTTTGTGATTCAGTTGAAGATTAGTCTTCTTCAGACAGTTCTTTGTAGCGTTTGTAGGTTTGTCTTGCATCTTCTTCCGAAGCGTCGAGAAGTTCTTCGCCTTCTTCGGGGGAGCGACGGAGCAGGGATGCGTAACGGTTTTCGCTCATAAGGAATTCGCGGTAGGACTTGGAGGGTTCCTTGGAATCCATGCTGAAGGGATTTTCGCCCTTGGCGATGAGCTCGGGATTGTAGTGGTACAGTTGCCAGTAGTTACTTTCGACGGCTTCTTTTTGTTGTTTCGTAGCATAAGCCATGCCCTTGGTAATACCGTGGTTGATACAGGGCGAGTATGCGACGATGAGAGAGGGTCCGTCGTAAGCTTCGGCTTCTTTAATGACCTTGATTAAGTGGTTCATATTGGCACCGAGGGCGACCTTGGCGACGTAGATGTCGCGGTAGCTCATGGCCAACAGACCCAAGTCTTTCTTCGCGGTCTTCTTACCTGCAGCGGCAAATTGTACGACAGCACCCTTCGGGGTAGCTTTCGAGGATTGACCGCCGGTGTTGGCGTAAAGTTCGTTGTCAACGACGAGGACGTTTAAGTCGGCGCCTGTTGCGAGGACGTGGTCCAATCCGCCGTAGCCGATGTCATAAGCCCAGCCGTCGCCGCCGTACATCCAGAAGGATTTCTTGGTGAGTTGTTCTTTGTGGGCGAGGACATAGTCTCTTGCCTTCAATGCTTCGCCGTCGAGATCCAGGCGTTTCAGCGCTTCGATCACAGCGTCGCTGCGTTCGCGGGTGCCTTCGCCGACATTGTAGTTGTCGACCCATTCTTTAAAAGCGGCTTTTGCTTCCTTGTCGTCGATGGCGGCATTGACCTTTTCGAGTTCCATGGCCACTTTTTCACGTTGTTGACCGGTAGCCAGGTATAGACCTAAGCAGAATTCCGCATTGTTTTCAAACAACAAGTTGGACCATGCGGGACCGAAGCCTTGGTGGTTGGTGGTGTAAGGTGCGATGGGGAATGCGCAGCCCCAAGCTTGGGAACAACCCGTCGCATTGGCGATGTACATTCTGTCGCCGAAGAGTTGGGTGAGAAGTTTCGCATAGGGAGATTCGGAACAGCCGGCACATGCGCCCGAGAATTCGAGGAGCGGTTGTTCGAATTGACTACCCTTGATAGTGAACTTGTCCATGGGGTTTTTCTTGTGGGACAAGGTCATGGCGTAATCCCAGTTTTCTTGTTCCGGAAGTTGTGTTTCGAAATCTTCGAAGACCAGGGCTTTTTCCTTGGCCGGGCAGGTTTGAACACAGTTGCCGCATCCCGTACAGTCGAGGGGATCCACTTGAATGGCGAATTCGTATTCTTTGAAGCCCTTCGCGGGGAGCGTGCGGAAGTTTTCGGGTTTGTTCTTTGCTTCTTCTTCATCTAACAAGAAGGGGCGAATGGCTGCGTGAGGGCAGACGAAAGAACATTGGTTACATTGGATACAGTTATCCGGTTGCCAACGAGGAACGTGAACGGCGATGCCCCGTTTTTCGAATTTCGAGGTACCCAAGGGAATGAAGCCGGATTCGTAGCCTTTAAATGCGGATACGGGCAGGTCGTCCCCGTGAAGTTCCGTAATGGGAAGCATCATGTTGCGGACGTAGTCGGATAAGGTCGGATCGACTTCCGGTTTTTCCACGGTGAGGTTCTTCCATTCGGCCGGTACTTCGAATTTGCGGAGGTTTTGATAGCCCACTTCGATGGCCTTGTAGTTCATGTTGACGACTTTTTCGCCTTTTTTGCCGTAAGATTTCTTTGCGAATTCCTTCATCAAGCGTTCGGCTTCATCCATGGGGATGATTTCTGCGAGCTTAAAGAATGCGGATTGCAGAATCGTGTTGGTACGACGACCTAAGCCGATTTCTTCAGCCAATTCAACAGCGTCGATGGTGTAGAATTGAATGTCGTTTTCAGCCAGGTATTTCTTAACCTTGTTGGGCAGGTGGCTGACAAGGGTTTCGTCGTCCCAAGTGGTGTTCAACAAGAAGACGCCGCCCGGACGAATTTCGTTGACGATGTCGTAACGGGAAATGTAGCTTTGGTTGTGGCAAGCGATAAAGTCGCCATAGGTGACGGCGTTGCTGTTGCGAATCGGTTCGTGGCCGAAGCGTAGGTTGGATTTGGTGATCCCGCCGGTCTTCTTGGCGTCGTATTCGAAGTACGCTTGTACATACATATCCGTGTTGTCGCCAATGATCTTAATGGAGTTTTTGTTGGCACCGACGGTACCGTCGCCGCCGAGACCCCAGAACTTGCAGTTGATGATCTTGGGATTGCGAATAACGAAGCTGCGATCCACCGGTAAGGAACGATAGGTAACGTCGTCGACGATACCGACGGTGAAGTCGTCTTTCGGTTCGTTTTGATTCAGGTTTTCGAAAATGGCGTTAATTTGTGCGTGGTCCACGTCTTTGGAGGAAAGACCGTAGCGGCCACCGTAAATTTCAGGCGCATTTTCCATGTTGTTGTAAACAGCGGAAACATCTAAGAACAAGGGATCTCTGCCGCCCGGTTCCTTGGTACGGTCGATGACGGAAATCCGTTTGACGCTCTTGGGCATTTCAGCTAAGAAATGCTTCTTGGAGAAGGGGCGGAAGAGGTGTACTTGTAAGTAACCGGTCTTTTGGCCTTCTTCATTTAAACGGTCGACGGTGTCTTTTACCAAACCGCTGACGGAGCCCATACCGACGATGACGTGTTCTGCATCATCTGCGCCGTAGTAATTAAAGAGGCGGTAGTCCGTGCCCTTTAATTCGTTGACTTTATTCATGTAGCTTTCTACGATTTCAGGCAGACGGTCGTAGAAAACGTTAATGGATTCTCTGGATTGGAAGTAAGTATCCGGGTTTTGAACGATCCCTCTTTGTTTCGGGCGTTCCGGATTCATGGCGTTTTGTTTGTAGTGTTCCACGGCATCCCAGTTTAAGAGATTGCCCAGATCTTCGTAATCGAAGACTTCGACTTTTTGAATTTCGTGAGAGGTTCTGAAACCGTCGAAGAAATGCATGAAGGGTACGGAGCCTTCAATGGCTGCCAAGTGGGCGACGGCGGCCAAGTTCATGGTTTCTTGAACATCGCCGGATGCGAGCATGGCCCAGCCTGTTTGACGGCAAGCCATAACGTCCGAATGATCCCCGTAAATAGAAAGAACGTGGGAACCTAAGGTACGTGCGGCAACGTGCATAACGCCCGGGTACAGAGAACCGGCGGTACGGAACATACTGGGGATCATGAGAGCAAGACCTTGCGATGCGGTGTAGGTCGTGGTCAATGCGCCCGCTTCCAAAGAGCCGTGCAGGGTAGCTGCAGCACCGGCTTCAGCTTGCATTTCTACTAAACGTACTTCTTGTCCGAAAAGATTCTTCTTTCCGTCAGCAGACCAGCTGTCGACTGAAGCTGCCATGGGGGAAGAAGGGGTAATCGGGAAAATTGCTGCTACTTCGGTAAATGCGTAAGAGACGTAAGCCGCCGCTTCGTTACCGTCCATAGACTTATAGACTTTTTCGGTCATGTACACACTCCTTAATATTCTTGCGAGTATTATGTCCAATCGTCGGCGGAACCGACAGGTGCGGGGTGCGGCCCGAACATGAAAACGTTATCAGGCTGAATTCCCCGTCCTCGAAAAACATTATATACAAAGGCGTCGAAAAATGATAGCTGATTTTCAGAAAATTGTGAAAAAGCATAATTTCTAAAGAATTTTGTCGACAAACAACAATATTGGCGGATGTAAATTGAAAAAACAAAAAAATGAACGAAGGAAAAGGGGGAAGTTAAAACTTTCACGGTCCGAGGCAAAAATTTTCGGCTGTTTTTTAAATCAAAGGTGAGAAAAATGACGAATCTTCCTTAAAACGCGCGGGTCGAATGATTCGATCGCCGGATTTTTTTAGGGACAGCCGTTGCAATGGTTAACCCGGCCCGATTTGGCGCGTGTATCTTCGGCAGGCGGGAAAGTCGACGAAACAAGGGAAGCGAATCGCCGCATCGACGATAAAAACGAATCCGAAGGCGGAGGTTTACGCCCGTAAGAAAGAGAGGAGGAAAAATTATTTTTGACGGGAAGGACGGTCGGGGTCGGGATTCCGGTTCATAGAATGCTTTTCATCGAGACGTAGTTAATTGAAAGAAGAGATAAATTCTCGTAGAAAAAGTCGTCATAAAAAAGGAGTTGGGCGATTTATTTTTCCTTAAGAGGCCGTGAAGATTTGATTGATCTCGTAGAGAAATTCGATTATAATATACATTTAAATAATCAATTCTCTGTTACCGGAGATGAATCCGAAAAATTTAGGCGCAAACAGGTGTACGGAGGTTTTTATGGACAGCATGAACGGAAAGAAGAAAGTAAAAGCCATAGGTGTCGAGACCTTTGTGTTTCTCGTTATACTTCTCGGCGGATTCTATTTAATCGGTCACAAAATGGGCGTCGGCATGATGTTCAAGACCATGATGGCCACGGCCCACGATCTGCTCTTGTCGACGGTCTTTTTAATTATGGCCATGGCCGTGTTGGCAGGCGCCATTAGCGGCGTCATGTCGGAATTCGGCGCCATCGCCCTGATTAATAAAATCTTCGCGCCCTTGATGAAACCCGTCTGGGGACTTCCCGGTGCCAGCGTCACCGGTGCCGTGGCCACCTTTTTGTCGGACAATCCGGCGATTATTTCCTTTGCAAAGGACAAGACCTTTACCCAGTACTTTAGAAAGTATCAAGTGCCCGCCCTTTGCAATTTAGGGACTTCTTTCGGCATGGGCCTCATCGTCACCACCTTTATGATTGCCCAAGGCGAGGAATTTATCGCGCCGGCCATTATCGGAAATCTCGGCGCCGTCATCGGCTCCGTCGTCAGCGTGCGCCTGATGCTGATTCAAACGAAAAAATATTACGGCGACGTGGCTGAAGATCCCTACGACGAAACCTTGACGGCGGAAGATCTCGAAGGCAAAAATGAATTCCGCTACATTCGCGAAGGCAATCTCTTCCAACGCACCTTGGATGCGCTCCTCGAAGGGGGAAGAAACGGCGTGGATATGGGCGTGTCCGTCATCCCCGGCGTGCTCATCGTCTGTACTTTCGTCATGATGATTACTTTCGGACCCGGCGAGGGTGGCCAATACACCGGCGCGGCCTATGAAGGCGTGGAATTTTTGCCCTTGGTCGGTCAAAAGCTGCAATTTATCTTTGAACCGATCTTCGGATTCCAATCGCCGGAAGCCATTGCCTTTCCCATTACGGCACTTGGCGCCGTCGGTGCGGCGATTTCCCTCGTACCGAACTTTATCGCAACGGGCGTGGCCCTGCCCAACGACATCGCCGTCTTTACGGCCATGGGCATGTGTTGGTCCGGCTATTTAAGCACCCACATCGCCATGATGGACGCCTTGGACTCCAGAGAATTGGCGGGCAAAGCAATTTTGTCCCACACCATCGGCGGCTTGGCGGCGGGCATCGCAGCGCACTTCATTTTTATGCTTATCGGTTAAGACACAAAGGCGCGGAGGAATCTGCGCTTTTTTTCATTGCCCTTTATGAGATTTGTGTTAAAATCATGTAGAAAACCGTGAAAGAAATGGGGAATCAATTTGCAAAGTTTGAATAAAAAAAGATTACGAAGCTATGCCATTCTCGGCATCGCCATGATTTTATTGAGGCAAGGGGTAATGGCCGCGGGATTTATGCGGGCGACCACGAATTTCATCGCCGCATGGGGCATGGCCCTTGCGGGCATCGGCTTTGTCGTCTTTCACCTTGAATTGCGCCGCGGCCGGGGCATATCTCCCGAAGGCGAAGAAGTGCTCTTCGGCGGGCCGATGCTTCACGGCGGGCTTATCGTCGCTTTGTCGCTGTTCTTTTTTGCGCTGACATTGGCAAAGGGCCTGATTATCGGCGTCCTCTTCGGCGGCCTGCTTCTGCTTTTTACGAAGTTAATTCGCAATGTAAAACAATCATAGATGAACAGCCATGGGATCTCTGCGGAGATCCTGTTTTGATTTGAGGCCTGTCTTTTTTTATTTTCAAAATAAGGGAAATAAATGGAGAGGGAAAAGAACGGAAGATTGTGTATTTGCCCCTGTGGCGGGTAAGAATTATAAATCGGAGAAAACCATTTAGCGACCGGTACGGATCAATCGTATATTGGAAAGAGCCTTTATGAAAAAAGTAATGACAATTTTAAAACGGGATTTTAAGCGGATACTGACCAACGAGGCGGCACTTCTCGTTCTCGTGGGCATTTCTTTGCTTCCGTCTTTTTACGCGTGGTTTAATATTGCCGCAAACATGGATCCCTACGGAAATTTGGATCAGGTAAAGATCGCTATCGCCAACGAAGACACCGCCGTGCCCTTTCAGGGGAAGGACCTTAATGCCGGCGACGAAATCGTGGCGGAACTAAAAAAGAACGACCAGCTCGGGTGGACCTTTGTGGATAAAGAGACGGCCATCGAGGGAGTAAAGGCGGGGGATTACTACGCCGCCATCGTCATTCCTTCGGATTTTTCCTCGTCTTTTCTGTCCATTTTAGATGAAGGCGCCATTCGCTTCCCGGCCCTGGATTACTATGTCAACGAAAAACTCAATGCCATCGCGCCGAAGATCACCTCCACAGGGCTCGGCACCCTGGAAGCGCAAATTGACAGTCGCTTCGTGGCCATGAGTTCGGAGATTTTAGGGGAAAAAGTGGCGAAGGCCACGACGGATTTCCGCGGCGAGACGGAGGAAAAGCGCGACGACGCCATTCAAAGTCTGGGCAAGGTGAGTCAAAACCTGACGGAATATGAAACGGTGTTAAAAAACATGGACGACGAGCTGAATCGCCTGTCGGAATTGAGCCGCGGCGCCCGCAAGGACGTCACGGCTTTAAAGGATGCGGTGAAAAAAGGCGAAATCACTTTAGATGAAGCCTCGGCGCTTTTGGAAGAGACTCGTCGGCAAAGTGAAAAGATCGCCGGCGCCTACGAAAACATGATGGACGACATGAATCGCATGGGGCGCATGGCCGACACCTATTCCGAGAAAAAGTACTTATCTTTGGACCGAGACTTTACTTATGAAAAACAGCGCATCGAGCGCAGTCTCGTGGACATGGAATTGATTAACGACATAAACAGACGAATTCTCAGGGATTTGGACACGCTCTCGCCCATACCGAAAGAGGCGCGGCCCTTGGATGTCGTAGGGCGTTGGCAGCAAATCAATAAAAGGAACGGCGCCCTCTTGGACGCCGCGAGGGAGCAAAATGCGGCCATAAAATCGGCGAGGATCTCTCTGGAAGACAACCACCGCACGATTCAAAATCGCCTGAAGGAATCCTCCGACGCCCTCGACGATTTAAGGCTGGACTTTAGGAACAGCGTTCCTCCGATCATGAATCAAAGCTTCGATTTGCTGAATCAAGTGGAAGGACATTTTTCTGCAAGCTTATCCACCATGCCCGTGCTCCTGGACGAATTTGATCGCCTGCTCGGCGACATGGAGGCTATGACCGGCGAAGCCCACAAAACCGTGGAAAATAGCTTGGAAAGTCTTGGACGCGCCCAAAACAGCATTTCCGGCCTACAAAAGGATTTGGGGCAATTGGACCGCGGTCCCCTCTATGAAAAAATTCGCCGGGCCACCATCTTCGACGAAAACACCTTTACCACCTTCATGGAAAGTCCGGTGAAGATCAACGAACACGTGGTTTATCAAAGCGAGAACTACGGCAGCGCCATGACGCCCTTTTTCACGAACCTGGCCCTTTGGGTCGGCGGCATGATTCTTATTTCGATTATAAAAATCGACGTAGACAGAGACGAGTCCGTGGAACCTTTGAGCTTTAAAGGAGCCTACGTCGGCCGCTGGGCCCTCTTTGCCTCGATCGGCCTGATTCAGGCCCTTATCGTCAGTGTCGGCGACCTGTGGCTTTTAAAGGTTCAGTGCGCCCATCCCTTCCTCTTTGTGCTAACGGCCCTCTTGTCCTCCCTGGCCTATGTGTCCATGATCTATTCCTTGGCGGCCACTTTCAGAAACATCGGCAAGGCCATCGCCGTTATCGTGCTGATCTTGCAAATTCCCGGCGCCTCCGGCACCTATCCCATCGAAATGATGGCGCCCTTTTTCCGCTCCATCTATCCCGCGCTGCCCTTCCACTACGGCATCGACGCCATGCGGGAGGCCATGCTCGGCGTGTATGGATTCCACTTGGGAAAATATTGGCTGATATTGCTGGCCTATTTGCCCCTGTCTCTTTTCATCGGCCTGGTCGGTCCTCGGATCTTCGGCGGCCTCAACCATATTTTCGATTTAAAACTGGCGGAAAGCGAGTTGATCCACGGCGACCTTCCGGAGAAACAAAGCATTATGAGCGGCGACTTGATCCCCATGATTTTATCCCAAGATACTCGAGGCTTGGCGCAGGTGAAGGATAAGCACGCGCGCTTCTTTGCCGGCTACGAAAAAAAGAAGTACTATGCCTTTGTGGCCTTGGCCCTGGTGCCCGGCATTTCCCTCTGTCTGCTCCTGGGCATGGACACAAAGATTCGCTACCTGGTCATTTGGGTCGCCTCCATCATCGCCTTTGCCACCTATTTGATTTGGCTTGAATATTACCGCCGTCGCTACGAAGTGGAAGCAGAGTGGTTAGCCCTTTCCGAATCGGAAGTACTGGATCGACTGAAAGAGAGGGACGCCCATGAATAAAATTAAGAACCATATTAAGGAAGATTTTTCCAGAATTAAAAACAACAGCATTGTCCTCGTGTTGTTTTTGGGCATTAGTTTGATTCCCTGCCTCTACGCCTGGTTTAACATTGCCGCCTCCTGGGATCCTTACAAACATACGGAGAACATTCCCATGGCCGTGGTCAATGAAGATAAGGGTTACGAGCCCACCTTGATTCCCAAAACCTTTGACATCGGCGAGAAGCTGAAAATGAACCTCGCCGTGGAAGAGACGGTGAATTGGATCTTTACGGATCGGGAAGATGCCGTAGAAGGTGTGAAAAGCGGCACCTATTACGCCGCCATTATTATTCCCGCCGATTTCAGTGAAAAGATGTTTTCATTCCTGTCTCCGGGAGGCGAAGCGCCGGAGCTGGAGTACTACGTCAACGAAAAGAAAAACGCCATCGCCCCGAAAGTTGTGGGAAAAGAAGCGGGCAATCTGACCGATTGGGTGAAAGAAACCTTCACGAAAACCCTCTACGACACGGTCTTCGATTCCCTCCTGACGTTCAAAGAAGACGGGGAAAATGCCCGCACCGACGCCCTGTGGGATCAGCTGCAGCAACAATTGGGCCAAAGCAGCGACGCCTTAAGTGTGCAGGCCGCCACCCTGCGCTCCTTTAAACAATTGGCCGAGGCCTCGAAAGTGGTCATGAAAAGCGGCGACAATCTCATGGATACGTCCAAAAGCGCCCTGGACGAAAACATGGGGCGAATGAAGGAAGATCGAAAGGATTTAAATGAATTAAAATCCACATTAAACCTCTTTCGCCGAAACATGGAAACGGCTTTGGATAAAAACATTGCCTACATGGAAAAATTAGGCGGCGACGTGGACGACCTTTTCGAAGACGGAGAAGCGAAGCGCGACCGCTTTGTGGCCAATCGTCGGGCCGTGATCAGCACCTTGGAACAGGACATCAAAGACAAAGAAGAGATGGTGAGAAAAATCACGGATCTCAATGACGAACTCCCCATTCCCCTTATGGGCTTGGAACGGGCAGCGGAAAAAATTTGCCGAAGCAAAGGCTACGAAGAGGCCATGCTCAAGGATCTTAAGGCCGTGGACGACGGGGAGGCCGAAGCCTACGAAGACATCGCCGCCTTGCGCCGTGAATTTCTCGACAGCAAAGAGAGAAACCAAGAGAATTTAGATGCCCTTCGCCGGGAAATCAACGAAACCATGTTTGCGCGTTTGGATTCCGTTCAAAATCAATTGGACGGCGTGGGCAAAGATACAGAAAAACTCTGGGCCGATGCCCGTCAGTCGGCGAAGGAAGTGGCCCGCCTGTCGGCCCGGCTTCAGGGAAATTTGTCCGATCTATCAAATCATATGGATCGTTCCATTGATTTAATCGACGGGGCGAAACAATCCGTCGACGACCTCTACGACAAAACCGTGGTATTGGAAAATTCCGAAGGCGTGGACAAGATAAAACTCTTTTTATCGGAAGATACGAAACAGTTGAGCCAATTTCTCGCCAAGCCCATGCAGACGCGCATCCACCACATATTTGCCGTGGAAAACTACGGATCGGCCATGGCGGCCTTCTACACGACCTTGGCACTGTGGGTCGGCGCGGTCATCCAGGTGGCGTTGATCGACGTGAAGACGCCGGCGTCCTACGAAGAAAAATACGGCGAATTTAAGCCCCACGAGCAGTATTTGGGAAGGCTCAGTCTGTTTCTGATTATCGCCACCATCCAAAGCCTGCTCATCGCCCTGGGCGACCTGTACTTTTTGGATATTCAGTGTTTGCATCCGGCTCATTTTCTCTTTACAACCTGGGTGGCGTCCATGGTATTTACCATGGTCATCTACACCCTGACCGTCTCCTTCGGCGACATCGGAAAAGCTATCTGCGTCGTGCTCATGGTGATTCAGGTGGCGGGCAGCGGCGGGACCTTTCCCATCGACGTGGCGCCGAAATTTTTCAGGACCATGTATCCCTTCCTGCCCTTCGTACACAGCATGAATGCCATGAAAGAAACCATCGCCGGTTTTTACGGCGCAACCTACACTCGGTCCCTTTTGATCCTTCAAATCTATCTGATCGGATCGTTGGTGCTCGGCCTCGTTCTCAGAAAGCCCATTGTAAAATTGAACGACCGCTTTATGGAGCGTTTGGAAGAGACCAAAATTATGTAGACAAACGAGAAAAAATCTTCTCTGTCCTTTTTGCGACGGGGAAGATTTTTTATTATAAATTGTTTCAAGAGGGAAACTAGAAAAGACTTTTATAATTCCTTGACTTTCGGACTTTAGTAGACTAGAATATTAGCAACTTAAGGAAAAACTTAAGTGCAGAAAAAATACTTAGGGATTTAGGAGAGATGACTATGAAACTAAGAAGAAGACGCATTCTGTCCATGGCTCTCGTAGCCATGATGCTGTTAGTGTTCACGGCAGCCTGCACCAAAGTCGATACCGGAAAAGCCGGCGACAACGGCGGCAAAGATGCGCCCCAAGAAGCCACGCGTGCAAAATACGAAACCTTAAAAGACGGCGACACGATCCATATCGGTATTGTAACCGGTACCGTATCCCAAGCGGAAGACGAATTCCGTGCGGCTCAAGAAGCCATTAAGAAATACGGCAACGCCGACGAAGGCGGCATGATTCGCCACGACACCTATCCCGACCGTTTCGAAGCGGAACAAGAAACCACCATTTCCAAAATCGTCGCCATGGCAGACGACCCGGACATGCGCGCTGTCATCGTGAACCAAGCGGTTCCCGGAACTTCCGCCGCATTCCAACAAATCCGCGCCAAACGCCCGGACATTATCTTAATTAACTTGACGGCTCAAGAAGATACGGTCATGGCTGAAAACAGCTCGGACTTAGTATTAGACGCCGACAACGTCAGCCGCGGCTACCGCATCATCAAGGCTGCAAAAGACATGGGCGCAACGAAGTTTGCACACATTACCTTCCCCCGCCACATGTCCATCGAGCTTTTGGCTCTTCGCCGTGCCATTATGGAAGAAGCCTGCAAGGACTTAGGTCTTGAATTTATTTCCTTAAACGCTCCCGACCCGACCACCGACATCGGTGTTCCCGGCGCACAACAATACATCGCAGAAAACATTCAACCCTGGATCGACAAGTACGGCAAGGACACGGCGTTCTTCTGTACCAACGACGCCCACACGGAACCCTTGTTAAGAGGGGTCGCAGCCGGCGGCGCCATCTTCGTCGAACAAGACTTACCTTCTCCGATTATGGGTTATCCGAAAGCATTCTCCGTCGACATTCAAGACAAGGCCGGTGACTGGCAAGCCATCAACGCCGAAGTCGAAAAAGCAGTCGTCGCAGCCGGCGGTTCCGGTCGCATGGGTACCTGGGCATACTCCTTAGGTTACTCCCTCACCTTAGGTGCCGTTGACTTAGTTCAAGAAGTTCTCCACGGCAAAATGGAACTCACCAACATCGACAACATCATCGACTGCATCGACAATTACACCGAAGGTGCAAAATGGATGGCCGTCAACTACGTCGACCGCGCATCCGGCGAAAAGAAAGACAATCACGTCCTGCTCGCGCAAGATACCTACGTCTACGGCAAGGGTTACCTGGGCATGGATAAGGTCGAAGTACCTGAAAAATACATGACCATGAATATCGACTTGGATGCCATTAAAGCATCGCAAGAACAAGCGGAAGGCGAAACAGGTGAATAATCGTCACTAGACGAGCATACGCATCGGAGATAAACCAGCGATTTTCGTTGGTTTATTTCCTGTTAGGAGGTAAATTTTGGCTGAGAACATGTTGGAGGTTCGACATGTCGAAAAGCGCTTTGGAGAAAACGTCGTATTGAGAGACGTGAGCTTCGCCCTGGCGCCCGGGGAAATTCTCGGGCTCGTCGGCGAAAACGGCGCAGGCAAATCGACCTTAATGAACATTATCTTCGGAATGGAAGTCATCCGGGACACCGGCGGCTTCGACGGAGAAATTTTACTGAACGGAGAGCCCATCGACTTTAAATCCCCCATCGACGCGTTGGATGCGGGGATCGGCATGGTGCATCAGGAATTTAACTTAATTCCCGGTTTTACCGCCGCCGAAAACATTACGTTTAATATGGAGCGAACCAAGCAATCGGTGATCTCTTCCATCTTCGGAAAGAAGTACGCCACCATTGACACGGAGGCAAACATCGCCCTCTCCGGCGAATCCCTTGATACCTTAGGCGTGGCCATCGACCCGAGAGGGATGGTGTCTGAAATGCCCGTAGGTCATAAACAGTTTATCGAAATCGCTCGGGAAATTACCCGGGAAGATGTGAAGCTTATTATTATGGACGAGCCCACCGCCGTCTTGACGGAATCGGAAGCCGACCAACTGATGGCGGCCTTGAAACGATTGTCGGATTTGGGCATCGCCATTATCTTCATTACCCACCGGTTGAGAGAGATCTTAAATGTGTGCGATTCCATCGTCGTCTTAAGAGACGGCGAAATCGTGGAACGCCGAAAAAACGAAGGTCTCAATATCGACCAAATCGCCGCGTGGATGGTGGGCCGTGAAAACGGCATTCGTCCCGAAGCGAGAGAAGAACGAAGAAAGACTTCTGAGGAAGTGGCCCTCAGCATTCGGAACCTGGCCGTGGACATGCCCGGCGAACAGGTTTACGATGTGAATCTCGACGTCTGTGAAGGGGAGATCTTAGGCATCGCCGGTCTCGCCGGCCAAGGCAAACTCGGCATCGCCAACGGCATCTTGGGCACCTATCCCGTCACGGGCTCCGTGGAATTTCACGGAAAGCCCTTGGAGCTCGGAAACACCAATAAAATATTAAAAAGCAAAATCGCCTTTGTTTCCGAAGACCGTCGGGGCGTGGGCCTCTTGCTGGACGAGCCCATTTACTGGAACATTTCCTTTAACGCCATGCAGGTGCAAAATAAATTCGTGAAACGCGTCCTCGGGATGCGCTTCAGAGACGAAGCGGAAATGCGTCGCGTCTCTGACGAATACATTCAGTCCCTAGCCATTAAAACCACCGGCGGCGATCAAAAGGCCGGGAACCTTTCCGGGGGCAATCAACAAAAAGTCTGCCTCGCCAAGGCCCTGTGCATGGATCCGGAGCTTCTGTTTGTATCGGAGCCCACCCGGGGGATTGACATCGGCGCCAAAGAATTGGTGTTAAACGCTCTTGAAAAAATCAATCGGGAAGAAGAGACGACCATCGTCATGATCTCTTCGGAACTGGAAGAATTGCGCAGCATTTGCGACCGCATCGCCGTCATCTGTGAAGGGCGCATCGCGGGGATCTTGCCTGCGACGGAAGATCCGAGAAAATTCGGCTTGTTAATGAGTGGTGAGAAAGTAGAGGTGGATACTCTTGAATAAAACATGGATTCAACGAATCGGGCTGCCTCGACTGATCATCGGTCTGTTCCTATTGGCCCTCTTCGTGGCGGCGCCTGCCGCCGGCGTGTCCCTGGGCGATTCCGTCGAAAACGTCCTGGCGCGCTTCGGCATGTTCTCAATCCTAGTTCTTAGTTTGATTCCCATGGTCCAATCGGGCTGCGGGCTGAACTTCGGTTTGCCCATCGGCGTCGTCGCCGGCATCTTAGGCGGTGTCACCAGCATCGAATTCGGTCTCACGGGTTTTGCCGGCATCTTCTTAGGGATGCTTTTAGGCGCCTTGGTGGCCATCGTCTTCGGATGGGGTTACGGCGTTTTGTTAAACAAAATCAAAGGCGACGAAATGTTGATCGCCACCTACGTCGGCTATTCCTTTACGGCATTTATGTGTATGATCTACTTGATCCTGCCCTACAAAAACCCGGTTTCCGTATTAAGTTACGCCGGCAAGGGCCTTTCCCAACAAATTCCCGTCGCCGATTACTGGATGAACAGCGCCGTGGATGCGGCGGGAACGAGAACCTCCACCGGCGTCTTGACGGACTTCTTAAGCTTCCACATTTTCGGCGTGCGCATTCCCGTGGGAATGTACTTGATCTTCGCCATCCTGGCACTGGCCGTGTGGGCCTTCTTCCGTACGAAAACCGGTACGGCCATGACCGCCGTGGGATCGAACCCGGAATATGCCAGAGCCGGGGGCATTAACATCAACCGCATGCGCCTGTTCTCGGTCATTCTTTCCACCGTCATCGCCGCTGTGGGCATTATCGTCTATCAACAATCCTACGGATTTATTCAGCTCTATCAATCGCCCCTGTCCTTTACCTTCCAAACCGTCGCGGCCCTCTTAATCGGCGGTGCCAGCATTAACAAGGCGACGATCCCCAATGTCATCATCGGGACCTTCCTGTTCCAGGGGATTATTACCTTGACGCCGACAGTCATCAACGGCGCCATTAACATCGACGTGTCGGAAGTTCTCAGATTGATCGTCACCAACGGTATGATCGTCTACGCATTGACCAGGAGGAATCGCAATGAATAAGTCCTTTACATCAAAGCTGTCGCGATACGCCGTGCCGATTCTCTTTACAATCATCATCGCCATCGGCTTATGGATCGCAAAGCCCCCCTTAAGTTATGTGACGTCGGAAATCGGCAAGCGCATGGTGCGCAACACCTTCCTCGTCCTTTCCCTTATTATTCCCATTATCGCCGGCATGGGGATCAACTTCGGTATCCCCTTGGGAGCCATGAGCGGCCAAATCGGTCTGATCTTCGCCCAAGACTGGGGCATCACCGGCCCGGCAGGTATCTTGGTCGCCGTATTAATCGGAACGCCCATCGCCATTATGCTGGGTAAATTCTCCGGCCACGTCTTAAACCGTGCCCGAGGTCGAGAAATGATCACCTCCATGATGCTCGCCTTCTTTATGCTGGGCGTGTACATGCTCTTTTTGCTCTACCTGTGCGGGTCACTTGTGCCCATGCACAATCAATCCATGATTTTGTCGAAGGGCTACGGGATTAAAAACTCAATCACCCTGACGACGGGTCATGCCATCGACAACATTCTGCTCTACAACATTAATTTCCCCGTGACGGCGAAACAGTCCGTCAACATCGACATCCCCGTGGTGACGATTTTGATCATCGCCCTGCTCTGCGTGTTTATCGTATGGTTCAAAAAGACCAAGCTGGGCCACGACATGAAGGCCGTCGGCATGGACCAAGTCATTTCCAGAAATGCCGGGATCTACTCCGACAAAGTGCGGGTACAATCCATCGTCATCTCCACGGTACTGGCGTGCTACGGGCAAATTATCTATCTGCAAAACATCGGTACCCTGGCTACCTACGCCGGGCAAGACCAAGCGGCCCTTTACGCGGCGGCCTCCATCCTCGTCGGCGGCGCCAGTGTTATGCGGGCCTCCATTCCCAACGCCGTTTTGGGAACCATGCTGTTCCACTTAATGTTTATTATCCTGCCCCAAGCCGGCCGGATCCTTACCGGCGACGCCATGATGGGCGAGTACTTCCGTACCTTCATCTCCTACGGCGTCGTAACCGTTGCCCTGATTATGCACGCGTACAACCGCCTGAAACAAGCGGAAGAAGCGCGTCAGGAAAACAGGCGAGAGGCATTGGGTGGCGGCGAACCCACATCCGGTGAATCGGCGGCATCGTAACATGATTAAGAGACTCGAAAGGGTCTCTTTTCATTTTGATCGCAAGAGGTGGTAAAATAAATAGCATCGAAAAAGGATTGGTTTTTGTAGGAGGTGTTTATGTTTAAAAATGAAGTCGACCGCGTCGGGCAAGCGGCGGCGGACAAGGTTCGCTTTTTAAGGGAAAATCCCGGCGGCTATTTCGTCTCATCCCTTATGGCGGGCATGTACATCGGTTTCGGTATTTTGCTTTCCTTTACCATTGGCTCCATGGGCTCCTTGCCTCTCATGAAGCTCTTCATGGGCATGTCCTTCGCCTGTGCCTTGAGTTTGGTCGTTATGGCCGGGGCGGAGCTTTTTACGGGCAACAACATGATTATGGCCACGGGCTTTTTGAAAAAAACCGTGTCGGCCAAGGAGGTGCTGAAGCTCTGGCTGATTTGCTATGCGGGCAATTGGCTGGGAAGCATTCTTCTCGCCTGGATTTTTTCCCGCACCGGGCTCATGACCGAGGCTTTTTGCGAGACGGTGGCGAAGGCGGCTGCGGCAAAGGTGAGCATTCCCTTCGGTGCGCTGCTTCTTCGCGCCGCATTATGTAATATGCTCGTATGCCTCGGCGTGTGGTGCTCCATAAAAATGGCCTCGGAGTCGGGGAAACTGATTATGATCTTCTGGATCATCGTCATCTTCTTCACGGCAGGCTTCGAACACTCCGTCGCCAATATGACCTTGCTCACTTTGGATTTTCTCGCACCGCACACGGCCATGACCGCAGGGGCTTATATGTATAATCTTTTAACCGTCACCTTGGGAAATATTTTAGGCGGCGTGTTTCTCGTGGCACTGCCTTACGTCCTTATGGGCAAAAATGAATAGCATGTCTTCTTCAGATGAAAGATGACAAGATAACAAGGCGGTTTTAGATCCTTTTAATGAAAGACTTCATCCTATAATATTTAAACGGCATGAAGGTATTTATCTTTGTGTCGATTTTTTAAGAGTTCGATATAAAATTTATAATAATGGATGTGGAATATGGTGGTAAAAGGCATGAAAAAGATACTAATAATCGAAGATGATAAAAATTTAAATAAAGGTCTCTCAATCGCTTTGAATAAGGACTATGAGGTTTTCTCTGTAAGCACAATGAGTGAAGCCAAAACTTTTATTGATGATACCGATTTGATTTTACTTGATATGAATTTGCCGGATGGAGATGGACTTGAAATAATAGAATACACGAGACAAGGTTCGTCAATTCCTATTATAGTTTTATCAGCTATAGATTTAGAAGCATATATCATTTCAGCCATAAATTTAGGGGCAGACGACTATTTAACCAAACCTTTTTCTCTAGGAATCCTAGAAGCAAAGATAAAAAGAGCCTTTGAAAAAATAGTGTCTTGTGATTTAAATCTTTATAAGAAAGAGGGTCTAGACTTTGATTTCAATAAAAATATTTTCTATGTAGGTAATAAAAACATAGATTTCACAAGGACCGAGACAAAACTGTTGTACTATCTAATAAAAAACAAGTCTCAAGTTATAACTAAGGAATTGCTATTTGATTTTGTTTGGGGAACAGATGATGAATTTATTGATCAAAATACATTGAGTGTCAATATTTCTAGAATCAGAAACAAATTAAAACCTTATGACCCTATAGATACAGTCTTTGGAGTTGGCTATAAATGGAATTATTAATAAGTATTCTAGTAATTATAATTGGAATTCTTGCATTTAAATACATCGTCTTGAGAAATGAAATGCGTGAATTTTCAGCTTATATTGACAAGGCTTTAGCCGGAGATTTAGAAACTACTGAATTTGATGAAAAAGAATTATCTAAAATTAAATCAAAACTCATTAAATTCTTATATGCCAGCCAAATAAAAGAAGCGAAAATAAATGCAGAAAAAAATAAAACAAGAGATTTAATAGCAGACATATCTCATCAAACCAAGACGCCAATCGCCAACCTTTCTCTATACATGAGTCTCTTAGAAGAAGATCCAAAAGATGAGTATATTGAAATTATAAAATATGAGTTAGAGAAACTAAAATTTTTAATCGATACTCTTGTAAAATCTTCTAGACTTGAAACTGACATTATTGGACTACAAATAAGTCCAGTAAATCTAAAAGACGTAGTAAAAGAGGTTTTAGAAGAGTTTGCAACCATCTTATCGGAAAAAAATATAAGAGTTATTTTGAAAGATGAAGACTTAATTTTTGATATAGACGAAAGATGGCTTAAAGAAGCAATCCATAATCTAATAGATAATGCCATAAAATACTCGCCAAATGGGTCTACTATCACTATTTCAGTTTATAAATCTTACCTGAATTACAATATAGACATAGAGAATGAGTGCCAAGACGTATCAGAAGAAGCTTTGCCAAAAATATTTGAAAGGTTTTATAGGGGCAAAAATTCAGTTTCCAAGGACGGTTTGGGTTTAGGTCTTTATATAGCCAGAGAAATTATAGAAAAACATGGTGGCAATGTAAAAGCATCATTGAACGAAAATAGAATAAAACTTTCAGTAGACTTCCCCTTGTGAGAAGTCTTTTTTATCTTACAAAACAGTAAGAAGTCTTGTAAGTACTTTGTAAGACAGGAATGTTATATTAAATGTAAAGAGGTGACATATATGTTAAAAGTAGAAAATTTAAAAAGATTTTATAAAACAAATGATGTTGAGGTGAAAGCTCTTGATGGAGTAACTTTCGATGTAAATAAGGGAGAATTTATTTCTATAATCGGAGCATCAGGATCTGGCAAATCAACTCTTTTACATTTACTGGGGGGACTTGATTATCCTACAAGCGGAAAAGTTTTAATTGATGATACCGACATTTATGCATTGAAAGATGATGAGAGAACCATTTTTAGAAGAAGAAATATTGGTTTTGTCTTTCAGGCATATAATCTCTTGCCCATGCTAAATGTATATGAGAATATAATTATTCCCTTTGGTCTTGATGGGGACAAAGTGGATAAGAGATATGTTGATTCCGTAATAGACATTCTAGAAATAAGTGATCAAAAATATAAAATGCCTAATGAATTATCTGGTGGACAGCAACAAAGGGTTGCCATAGCAAGAGCCTTGGTTACCAAACCATCTTTAATTCTAGCTGACGAACCTACAGGAAATTTGGATTCAAAATCTTCTTCCCAAGTTGTTTACTTACTAAAAAAGATTAATAAAGAGCTTGGAAATACTATTCTTATGATTACTCACGATGATGCCGTCGCTCAAGCTGCAGAAAAAACTATAAGGATAGAAGATGGAAAGCTGGTGGGAAAAAATGAAAGTCAACAATAAGGCTTATATAAGGCGTCTTGCAAAAAGTATTTTAAATGCGAATAAAAGTAGGAGAAATATACTCTTATTAGCCATTGCCTTAACTTCTATACTATTTACGAGCCTATTTTCAGTAGCCTTAGGGTTAGGAAAAAGCATGGAAACTCAAACGATGAAAACTATTGGAACAATCAGCCATGGCTCTTTTAAAGAACTTTCTGACAAAGACATAAGTATTTTATCCAAGGATAAAGACATAAAGGAATTTTCAATAAGAGAGAAAGTTGGTATTCTTGATGATGAAAAAATAAGTGCAGAACTATCCTATATAGATAACAATGGATTTGAGTGGTCACTAATAGAAAAAGTTAAAGGGAAATTTCCTGAAAAAGAAAACGACGTATTTATAGATTTGGCAACTGCAAAAAAGTTAGGTTATCAGGGTGAAATTGGTGAAGAGATAGAAGTTCCTTTCAATATAGAAAGACCTTACACAGGAGAAATTATCGAAAAGAAAAGTGATAAATTTATTATATCGGGGACTTTCCAAAATCCTATTGACTCCAATGTTGGTGTAGGACAAATCTATTTATCAAAAGCGTATGTAGATAAATTATCTCTTCCAGAAAATAATAAAGATGTGGAGGTAATGCTAAAGAATTCCTTTATGATAAGAGATAAGCTTTTAAACATTGCAGAGAGAAATGGTTATAAGGTGGCAGATAATCCCGGGCATTTATCAGATAAGGAAATAAGAATTGGTGTTAACTTTGCATATCTTTTATCTGGTGATTCTAGTTTTGATTTTAAAACATTTCTACCCTTCTTAGCTTTTTTAATTTTGGTAATGGTCGCAGGATACTTAATTATAAACAATATTTTTAAGATATCCGTTAATGAAGATATTAAACTTCTGGGACTTTTAAAAACAATTGGAATGACAAGGCCGCAAATCAAAAAACTTATTCATCTAGAGTCTTTAGCAACCTCCCTTCCAGCAATAATAGTTGGAGATATAGTAGGAATTTCTATCGGGAAAATCATTTTAAATAAAATATTTGCCAATAATGAGATGCTAACGGATGTAAAATTATCGCTCATTGTAATAATCTTAATTATCTTATTTTCGACAGCCTTTACTTTGCTTACAGTATTTCTATCGGTTATGAGGCCTGCAAGGTATGCAGCCAAAGTTTCTCCAATAGAAGCCAGCAGATACAATGAAACCACAATAAAAAAGAAATATAAAAGCGAGAATATTACTCTAGGCAAGCTTGCTAGAAGACAGGTATTTTCCAATAAATTTAGATTTGTGTCGATTGTACTTTCCATTAGCCTTTCGGCAGTTATTCTAAACAGTGTGTTAACCTATACTGGAAATATTGATTTAGAAAAGGGCGTTTCTGATGTCATTGCAACAGACTATAATATAGCAAGCCCAAAATATTTTAGGTATATGTACTCAGGAAGTGAGGATGGAATTAACGAAAAGTTTATTGATGAGATAGAAAACCATAAAGGTTATAAAGGTGGGGGAGCATTATACTATTATGGTTATGAGCACACGTATCCAGATATTAAAATAGAAGATCATAGAATTGCTCCAATTCTATTTGGTATAGATGAGTTTCTAATAAACAAACAAAAAATTACAGAGGGGGACTTCGATAAAGATAAATGGCAAACCGGGAATTATGTCATGCTTGGAGAATATGGAGATAAAAAATCCGCATTTAAAACTGGCGATAAAATAAAAATCAATGTAAAAAACAAGGTAAAAGAAGTCCAAGTGATGGGCAAGGTTGAATATAATTTTTCAAATGGATTAAGATATTTTCCTGTAATTAAGGAAGATGTAAATGACGAGTCAAGTACTACTTTAGGCTTGGAGTATATTTATATGAATCCGAATGAGTATAAAAAACTCACAGGTGATAAAAGCATCATGTCCTATGGATTTGATGTAGAAAAGAGTGAAAAGGAGAATTTTGATAAGCTGTTAAAATCTTTTGAAAATGAACCAGGATTTTCCTACGATTCAAGAAATCTTCAGATCAAATCTACAATGGAATTCAAAAATCTAATAGAATTTGCCGGCTACAGTTTATCAATCGTGTTGTTCTTAATATCTGTATTGAACTTTATTAATGTTATTGCGACTGAAATATTGAGAAACATGGTGAACCTATCAATCCTTGAAGCAATTGGAATGACAAAGAAAAACATCAAAATATATTTAGTGAAAAAGAATTTGATTTATTCTTTTTGTGGCTTAGTATGTTCTTTTATTATTATGCTTCTTGTTGATCAATATATCTTGATAGATTTTATGGAACAGACGAAGTGGACATCCTTTAGATTTGTGATTAGACCTCTTATTCTTGTGAACTTTGCGAATATAATCATTGGAATAATATTTACTTGTAAGTTTTATGAAAAGCATAGTCAAAACAGTCTTGTAGGTAGAATTAAAAGTTTAGAATAGAATCATTCATGTTGTGTTAGCAAGAGAAAAGGCTATGAGCATTCAAGTTCATAGCCTTTTCTCTTGCCATCTAAGGATTCCCTACACTGGCTCTTATAAGATTTGCATTTAGTGAGCCGCTCGGGCCGCTTTTTTGTTTTAGTCAATGGGCTTTCATGATATAGTGAATGGAAACACAGAATTGTAGAAAGGGAAAGGAAGATATTATGCACTACACAGGACAGACATTTCGCCCGCCGAGAGAGGCATACAGCCCCCTATTGGAAGTGACGGTGGGCTGTTCCCATAACGAATGCACCTACTGTGCCATGTATAAGGACGTGAGTTTCAGAAAGGCGCCGAAGGAGCAGGTAATTGCGGATCTTCAAGAGCTTTCGCCTTATGCCGATCGCCTGGACCGCATCTTTCTCTTAAACGGCGATCCCTTTATTTTGGACACGGACTACCTTCTGGAAATCGCCGATTGGATTTACGAGTACCTGCCCAATATCGAGACCATTACCTGCTACGCGTCGATTTTCGACATCAAAAACAAAACTGTGGAAGATTTGAAGCGGCTGAGAAAGGCCGGGTACAATCAATTGTACATCGGCATCGAAACGGCCCACGATCCCACATTAAAGCGCATTAAAAAAGGTTGCACCCAGGAAGACGAGTACCGCGAACTGGCCAAGTTGGAAGAAGCGGGCATCGACTGGATCTGCATGGTCATGTCCGGCATCGCCGGCAAGGAAGACAGCTTTGCCCACGCCGAGGAAACGGCGGCGCTTTTAAACAAGCATCGGCCCTTGAGTGTCTCGCCCCTGACTACCTCGGTCCACGCGGGCACGGAGCTTGCGGAAGAAGTGGCGCGAGGGGATTTCGTGCCTCTGACGGAAGGGGACATTCTTCTCGAGGAAATCCACCTTTTAGAACATTTGGACCTCAACCCGCGAGCACTGTTTTTCGGCGTTCACGCCTACAATACGGCGCCGGTCATCGGCCGCTTCTCGGAAAAAGAAGAGATGCTGAGAAAGCTTCGGGCGGTCTACGACAGCATGACGGAAGAACAGAAAAACGCGCGGTTGCAACGCTACGGTTATTAATGAAAAGGCCTTTGTATGAAGCTGTAAAAGGCCTTCGCGGCGGGGCGAATTTCGCCATGCCGGGGCACAGGGGCCGGGTGGCTTTTGATTTTAATTTTAAGGACGATTGGACGGAGGTCACCGGGGCGGACAATCTTTTAAATCCCACGGAGGCCATTGCCGAGGCTCAGGCGGAAATCGCCGCGGCTTACGGCGTGAAGAAAAGCGTCATCGTCCCCGCGGGATCCACCACGGGAATCAAGCTGGCCCTTTATCTCGCGTTAAAGCCCGGGGAGAAGATTTTAATTCAGCGCAATTCCCACCAGTCCCTCTTTCACGGGGCGGTGACCTTGGATCTTCACCTTTCTTATTTGCCGGCAAATGTGGACGAGTCCACGGGTCTGTTTTCCGGCGTGGATCCCGCAGATGTGGAGAGGGCCCTGGACGAAGACCCGTCCATTGCCGCCGTGTTTTTGACGAGCCCCGATTACTTCGGCGGCGGTCTGAAGCTGAAAGAAATCGCAGACATCGTCCATGCCCGGAACAAGATCCTCATCGTGGACGAGGCCCACGGCTCCCACTGGGCCTTTACGCCCTTAGCGGATTTCAGCGCCGTCAATTTCGCCGACTACACGGTGCAGTCCCTGCACAAGACCATGGCGGCCCTGACCGGGGCGGCGCTTCTGCACATAAATGGGCACGTGGACGAGAAGAAGCTTTTAAAGGGCATGGGCCTCTTTCTCTCCACCTCACCTTCTTATTTGCTTATGTTGTCTTCGGAATACGCCGTGGCGGCGGGGAAGGATTTGGATTGGGAGAAGCTCCTACGCCATCGGGCGCGGATTGAGAGAAACCTGCCGCAGCTCACCGTCGTAAAGGCGCGGGGGCCTTTTATGGCCTGCGAGGATCCCATGAAATTTCTCTTTCATCTGCCCGGATACCGCGGCGACGACGTGGTGTCTCTCTTGGCGGAGGAAGGTGTTTACCTGGAAATGGGCGACGGGTATTACGCCCTGGCGATTTTGTCTCCCTATCACGAGGACGAGGATGTGGACCGATTGATTCGCGCCATTCACTCCCTTCCGAAAAAAGAAGAGGGAAGCGGCTTCGAAAAGGGTATATATCCCGAAACGGAGGCGGTCTTTCGGCCCAGGGAAGCTTTTTTTACGGAGACGGAAATCGTATCCACTGACGAGGCGAAAGGCCGCGTGGCGGCACAAAACATCACGCCCTATCCGCCGGGCATTCCCGTCGTAATCTATGGCGAGCGGATCACGGAGGAAGTGATTCAGGCGATTAAAGGGAGAAAAGACATCCCGGGCTTTGAAGGCGGAAAAATCACGGTCATTAAGGAGGCATTATGAAGTATTATCTCATCGAAGGCAAGTTCAAGACCTTCAGCTTTTCACTGTACGACGACGAAAACAAGGATTTGAAGGCGGAATTCGACGCTTTTATTCAGGCGGGCATGGACCGAGGGGATTTCCTCATGTTCGGCGATAAGGCCCATGGCCTTCTCGGCTTTGCAAGGGGCGGCCATTTAGACGACGTGCTTTCGGAATTTGAAAGCGACCCGCTGACTTTGGCTGATGTGGTGGAATACCGCATCGTCGAAATCGAAGATGCCGTGATCAGCAAGCATCCGGAGAAATTCTTAGAAGAATAAACAAGCAAAAAGCGAGCGCGCAGGCTCGCTTTGGACGCAAGACAAGCGATCAACATCATTAGGTGTTTATCTTCTTATGTGCGTTCCTGTATGAAAAATGCCGAAGTCCAAAGGGGCTTCGGCATTTTCATATAA
Source organism: Peptoniphilaceae bacterium (assembly GCA_902363535.1). GTDB lineage: Bacteria > Bacillota > Clostridia > Tissierellales > Peptoniphilaceae > Aedoeadaptatus > Aedoeadaptatus acetigenes. The sequence goes on along the minus strand of CABJAE010000008.1, from coordinate 54,103 downwards.
AAAGGCTCTTGATCGCTGATGTGATTTATTCTATATTTTCAAGGACGTCAATCTTACGGAAAAAGTGCGATTCATTTGCTTGCAGACAAATCAAAGATAAATTCGTCGCCTATCGCTTCCTCCTTATTGGATTCTTTCCCGCTACGGTTGGGAAGTTCCGCTTTATATAATTGACACTTCAATGATGTGATGTCGTTTAACAATTCGTCGGCGGTGACTTCGCTGGTAACCGGCGAGAAGTAGAGAGTCGCCGTGTTTTCATCTGCTTCGAGCGTTTCGAAATGAACTAAGCGACCTATGGAATCTCTCGCCTTTACCGAAAAAATACTGTCCTTTGCCGATGATGGATAGGTGAGAATCATTTTTTGTGAAGCCGGGCTCATGGCAAATTCTTTAATCATAATTCTGTTTGAATTCGGCACGGCAAAATCATTTGAGATGATCCTTTTATCCATTTTCATCTTCGCCATATCCACATTGGTAGCAATGGAAATTTTTTTGCTGTTGCCTAAAAGCGTGTCAAAGATAAACTCCAGCTGTGCCGTGCCTTCCTTCGGTAGGGGACTTTCCAAGCAATACTTTAAAGAGGTGGCGGTTACATTGGGCTTGCCCGGCAAATTTCCTTGCTGGCCGCTTGAGCCGAGGACGCCGACTCTTTTACCGTTTACTTTAAGTTCCGTTAAGTTGGCACCCTCCGACAGCTTTTCACCTGGACCATTGAAGCTCAAAAGCACGGCGTAGAGGTTATTGTCCTCTGTCGTGATGGTATCCAAAACATAATTTTTGCCGTCGATTTCGAAGGGTTCATGTAATTTGACGCTATACTTGTCTACATCGGCTGATAGGCCCATTGCGCTCGACAAACTCAGTGTGATGTTGTCCGTGATCTCTCTCGTCTTTGCCAAAACATAGCCGCCAGATGCATAGTTCGTAACGCCAAAGGCCAATAGCAATATGGCCGTGATCGCTCCTGTTTTTCTGACGAAAAGTTGCCTCTTGTTGTTGTGTTTCAATTTCTTCACCACCTTTTTGAGATTTTCTCTTTCAAAATCTTTGAGAGGAACCTCTTCGTATTCTATTTTCATATCGTTCAATCGATCGTAAAGATTATCTTTCATACATTTTCACCTCTCCATCTTTTTAAAAGCTTCCTTGCCCTGCTGACCTTTTGATAGGCATTTTCCGTAGAAATATGTTGTTCCGATGCCGCCTCGCCATAGGAAAGTCCACGAATAAAAATATTTTCAAAGAGTTTTCTATCCTCATCGTTTAAGGCGGATAGAGCTTCTTCTATTTCTAAATTGGAATGGACGTCGGAATCTTTTGACGCGGAATTTTCGTCGAGAAGAATAGCCTCAAATTTACTTTCTCTTCGGAGCAAATCGATGGCTTTGTATTTTGAAACCGCAGCACACCAATTTTTAAAAGAAGACCGCTTCGGATCAAAATAGTCGATATTTTGCCAGATACTTAAAAGAGAATCATTCATCGCCTCATCCCAAAGGCTTGGGTATTTCCAAAGTGTTTTTGAAATAACGCCTTTTAATACTTTTCCATAGACTTCGATCACGACGTATAAAGCGTCTTCATCTCTGTTCTTCAGCCTTTGTATCAATTCTTTATTCTCCATATTTCCTCCTTTCACTAGTATATTCGTGTTGAGAGTCGGCGTTCTGACAATTTTTTTTGAAGGAGCTTCTTATTAAAAAAAGACGAGCCCATCTATTTCGGATTGCAAACAAATCGAAAACGTCCCTTTTTTATGGCGTGGAGTCGACCGGCGGTTTTTAATAGTTTACTACTTAGAGCTTAAAGAGGTTTGAAGACACAAAAAAGGAAGGGTGAATCGGGTGATTCTCCCTTCCTTAGCATCACGCTGAAGCGAGCATCGGCTCGCTTTTTTTGGCCATGATTTACTTTTCGAAGAAGGATTCCGCATAGCGCACGGATGCCATGGCGTCTTTGCAGTAAGCGTGGGCGCCGATTTCTTCAGCGTAGTCTTTCGTTAAGACGGCGCCGCCGACCATGACCTTCGTCTTGGGGGCTTCTTTTTTCAGGAGGCCAATGGTCTCTTCCATAAAGGGCACCGTGGTAGTCATAAGGGCGGAGAGGCCAACCAGGGGAATGTGCTCTTCTTTCACGGCCTCGACGATTTTTTCCGGAGACACGTCTTTTCCAAGATCCAAAATATCGAAGCCGTAATTTTCCAAGAGGGCCTTCACGATATTTTTTCCGATGTCGTGGATATCGCCTTTCACCGTGGCCACGAGTATGCGGCCTTTGTTTTCGGCAACATTGCCCTCTTCATCCATTTTGGCGCGGATCACCGTAAAGGCCGCGGCGGCGGCATCGGCGGCGCGAAGAAGCTGGGGAAGGAAGAGGGTCTTTTCCTCGAAGCCCCGGCCCACTTTGTCCAGGGAGGGCACCAGGTAGCCGTTAATAATATCGATGGGGCTGTGATCGGAAAGAAGGGCCACAGTCATGTCTTTGGCGTCTTTGCTCAGGCCCTTTTCGATGGCGTAGGATAGATCCCGGTCGCCGGTATGGGCTGAGGTTTTTTCTTCTTCCGTAAAGGCGGCGATAAATTCGCTGAAATCCGGATCGCAGCCTAAAAGGGCCATGGAGGATTTGTAGGCCTTTTGCATGAGGGCAGAGGAGGGATTCACGATCCCTCCGCTGAGCCCGGCGGCGAGGCACATGGCATAGAAATTGCTGTTAATGAGCTCCCGATTGGGCAGGCCGAAGGAAATATTGGACACGCCCAAGGTGGAGTGGAGTCCGCGAGCCTTTAGTTGGCGCAAGGTCTCCAGAACGACGACGGCCCCGCCTTTTTGGCTGGAGATGGTCATGGCCAAAGGATCGAAGAGAAAAGCTTCAGGGCCCAGTCCGTAACGTGCGCCTTCTTCGAGGATTTCATCCACGATGGCCATGCGTTTTTCCACGGTTTTCGGAATGCCCTCGTCGTCTAAAAGAAGGGCTACGCACAGGCCGCCGTATTTTTTCGCGATGGGAAAGACGGCGTCCATGGTGGAGCGCTTGCCGCTCACGGAATTCAACAGGGGGCGGCCGTTGTAGATGCGGGCGGCGGCTTCCATGGCTACGGGATTGCTGGTGTCGATGGCCAGAGGCAGGTCGCACACCCCTTGCAGGGCGCGGATCATTTCGGGCAGCACCGCCAATTCATCCAGGCCCGGCACGCCCACGTTCACGTCCAAGACGTGGGCGCCGTCTTCTTCCTCTTCCAGGGCGATGGCCAATACCGCCGAGGTGTGGCGATCCTTCAATGCTTGCCCGAGGTATTTCTTTCCTGTGGGATTGAGCCGCTCGCCGATCATCACCGGCTTTTCGTCGAAATCCACCACGTGGGTGTAGGAGCTTACGGCGGACCGGGGGCGCCCCTTCGGCTCCATGACGTCAATGGCCCGGGTTTTCTCCACGGTTTTTTCGATGTAGGCGGGCAGGGTGCCGCAGCAGCCGCCGAGCACACGCACGCCCATCTCCGCAAATTGAATCATGTAATCGGAAAAGGCATCGGCGTCGATGTCGTAGGTGGTTTTTCCGTCTTTGATACTCGGCAGGCCCGCATTGGGGCTCACGATCAGAGGGATCGTGGCGAGGGAAGCCATTTTTTCCATAAGGGGCAGAGTTTGCACCGGGCCGAAGGAGCAGTTCATGCCCATGGCGTCGGCACCTAAGGCCGTAGTCATTTCCACATAGGCGTCCATGTCGCAGCCCGTTAAGAGGCGCCCGTCTTCCTGAAAGGCAGCGGTGACGAAGACGGGAAGATCCGAATTTTCTTTTGCGGCGAGAAGAGCCGCTTTAATTTCGTAGGTATCGGACATGGTTTCGATGGTAATCAGATCCGCCCCGGCCTCGGCACCGGCCAAGACGATTTCCTTAAAACAATCGTAGGCATCCTCGAAGGCCACATCCCCCAAAGGCGCCAAGATTTTTCCCAAGGGGCCGATGTCCAAAGACACGTAGCCGTGGCCTTCGGCCTTCACGGCAGCCTTCCCGTTGGCCACGGCGGCGGCCACGACCGTTTCCACCGACACGTCGGAATCCGCAAACTTAAAACGGTTGGCGCCGAAGGTATTGGTGAGAATAATGTCCGCGCCGCTTTTTAAATAGGCCCGGTGCATATCCACGATCACCTCGGGGGCGTCGATATTCAGAAGTTCCGGCAGGGCGCCGGCCTTCAATCCCTGTTGCTGCAAGTAGGTGCCGCAGGCGCCGTCGTAGTAGAGGCGGCCGTTTTTCAATGAATCCAATAGCGATGTCATACAATCCTCCGATCCAAACCCATAAGGGCGGTAATGGTTTTTGTCGGGACGAGCATATTGCCTTGTGTTAAGGCGATGTGCATTTTTTTATCCGCCTGCAAGCTGCGTATTAAAGGCCACTGAAATTCCAAGCCGAAATCGGCGAAGCCGGGGGAGAAGCGCGGGTGGGCGATGAAACCTTGTTGCGCCGCTTCTTCCCGCACATGGGCGCAGTAGCCATTGGCGTAGCTTTCCAAATATTCCGCGCAGCAGGCGTCGGTAATAAAAGCGTCGGCCTTGGATGTAATGAGCAGGCGGCTGATCAGTCGGTCCACGGCCGGGCCCAAGGTCATGGCGAAGAGAAGGGCGTATTCGCTGGTCTTCATATTCTTTTGAAGGACGGCGCTCGATGTAGAAAAATCGCCGAAGACGATGGCATCGCCTTTTTTCGTCACCGGGCGAAGGGAAGCCACGTGCCGCAGGGAGATCGCACCCTCGAGGCGCTTTAAATTCCGCTCCACATCGGCGGAAGTGGCGGCATCGGGGGCATTTCCCTCCAGGCGCAGGTAGCGGTATATTTCCCTGCGCCTGAGATCCTCGGGACCGATGGCGGGTACCTCGTGAATAGAGGTCAGATCAAGCATGGAAGAGGCGGCCCAAATCCCGGACGATCCGCTCCGGTATGGCCGGCTTGTTCATGGTGTAGACGTGAATACCGCTGACGCCTGCAGCCACGAGATCCGCCATTTGATTTTCGGCAAAGGTAAGCCCCGCATCGAACATGGCGTCGGGATCATCTTTAAAGCGGTCCACCATGCGCAAGAGGGAATCGGGAAGGGCGGCGTCGCTTAAATCCTTGATGCGGCGCACCTGCCCGGCGCTGGTAATGGGCATAATGCCGGCCAAAATGGGCACGTCGATGCCCATGGCGCGGGCCTTTTCCAAAAAGCGGTAAAAGACCTCATTGTCGAAAAACATCTGCGTGGTCAAAAAGTCCACGCCCATGTCCACTTTTTCCTTTAGGTGGCGCAGCTCTTCATCCATGGAAAGGGCGGGATCGTTGCCTTCGGGGAAGCAGGCGGCGCCGATGGTGAAATCGCCGCGCTCGCGGAAGTAAGCCACCATGTCCTTGGCATAGGGCAAGTATGCGTCTTCGCCCAGCTCCCGGGCGGAGTCGCCGCCTAAAGCCAGAATATTCTTGACCTTGTTTTCCGTGAGCTCGTCGTAAACGGCGGGGAGCTCGGTTTTCGGAATACCGGAGCAGGTCAGGTGTGCGATGGAGGGAATTCCCATCACTTCGCTGACGGCATTTGAAATTTGAATGGTCTGATCCCCGCCGCTGCCGTCGGCCTTAAAGGTCACGGACATAAAGTCGGGCTCGTAGGCCGCCATGCGTGCCGCTGAGGCCATGACGGCTTTTAAAGACATTCGTTGATTCGGGGGAAAGATTTCAAATGAAAGTCGCGTGTGATCGGGTGAGAAAAATTCTTTAATGTGCATAAATTACCTCCAAATGTAATTTTCACATTATAACATAGAAAGCACGTAGCGAATAGATGCCGTGAAATGTGCGTTCCACACTTCACGGCATCTATGGCGACGTGCTTTATTTTTTCTTGGCGAAGATATAAAAATGTTGAACCAGGTAGCTGATGATGAATACGGTAAATTCCACGCAGAGTTTCGCCACCGTGGCCTGAAGGCCCAAGACATTGCCGTAGAAGCTTAAAAGCAAACTGTTGGCGGCAAGAAGAATGGCGACGAGGGCGGCGTACTGCAAAAAGTCTTTAATCAAGGGATCCTTGGATTCAAAGACGTAATTTCGGTTTAAGTAGAAATTTAAATTGGCGCTGATCAGCCTCGCCGCCACATTGGGAATGGCCAGGGCGTAAGCCATGTGCAGGGGGCGGGCGAGGTAATAAAATACATTAAAGAGCAAAAAGTCCAGAGTAAAGCTGATGATGCCGCTCAATGTAAAGAGTACCGCCTCGCCGTTATCCAAGAGGCTGCGAAAGATCCTGGAGGAATCCTTCAGGGCGTTGTAGTGGGAAGTGGAATTTTCCTTGTCCCGGTAGATGGTCTCGATGGGCACCTGCACCAGGGGATAGGGGCTCTTCGCCCAATCCATGAGCTGGCGCATTTCATATTCGTAGCGTTCCCCTTCCATGGAAAGAAGCTGATCCAAATGCTTGGTGCTGAAAGCCCGAAGCCCCGTTTGGGTATCCTCCAAATCCTTAATGCCCGTCAACCGGCCGAAGACTTTTGCCGTGAGGCGATTGCCGATGCGGGAGCGCAGGGGCGTGTTCTCGGGAAAATCCCGCACGCCTAAGACGAGGGCATCGGGATTTTCGTGGGCCGCCTTGAGAATGCGCAAGGTATCCTTCGGGCTGTGCTGGCCGTCGGCATCGGCGGTGACGATAAATTCCACTTGGGGCATGGATAAAATCTTTTCCATGGCATACTTCATGGCATAGCCCTTGCCTCGATTGATTTCATAGGAGAGGAGCGTGACCCCTTCGGGAAGGCGGTCGAACACCGGTCGAAAGGCCTCGCCGCTTCCGTCGTCCACCACCATCACCTGAAGATCCTCGGCCAAGAGAGCCTTAGCGAAGGAAAGCAGGCTTTCGTCGGGCTCGTAGGCGGGGATTAGAACCAAATCCCTATTCAGTTGAAGGCCGCGATCAGTCATTGTCCGCGCCGAGGGAAATAAATTCCACTTTTTGCGGCAGGCGGCTACGTAAAAATGCCGCCGTGTCTTCGCTCAGCTCGCCGGTAAAAGCCATTTTCAATTTTCCCTCTCCCTCCTTTTTAATGTTTCCCTCAAGTTTTCGCATGAGCTGGCGCACCGTAGCGGCGTTGCCGTCTAATATTTCCATGTGCTCGGGAAGAAGCTCGCGAAACAGATCCCGGTACCAAATAAAGTGGGTGCAGCCCAAGACCAAGGCGCCGTATTCCTCGAGAGGATAGGAGGCGAGAATGGTCTCCAGATCGTAGCGAACGGCGTCGGTGTCGAATTCCAAACGCTCGGCGAAATCCACCAAATTCGGCAGAGGCAAAATGTCCACCAGGCGGTCGTCGTCGAATTTTTCGACGAGGCGGCGCAGGCGGGCGCTTTTTCCCGTGCCCTCCGTGGAAAGCACCAAGATCCGCTTGAGGTCCACATCGTGTTCGATGGCGGGCTTCACGGCGGGTTCCATGCCCACAATTGGAATGGTGTATTTCTTCCTCAGGTAATCGGCGGATGTGACCGTGGCCGTGTTGCAGGCGAGGAGCACGGCCTTCGGTGAATAGGGGCGGGTAGCCGCCATCATTTGATCCAAATAGCCCTGAATTTTCTCGGCACCTTTCGGGCCGTAGGGCACGTGGGCCGTGTCCCCGTAATAAATAAAATGCTCCGCCGGCATGGCGCGAACTGCTTCCATGAGTGCCGTGACGCCGCCGAGGCCGGAGTCGAAAATAACAATTGAATCTGACATAGGTCACAACCTTTCTCAATCTATTATAACAGAAGAAAGGCGCCGCTTCCTAAGGCGCATCTATTCTGACACTGTATTTGATACAATTTAACGCTGGTGCGTAAGTCATGTGTTTATCCTCGAAATCCCTTGATTTACAGGGATTTTCTCCTTTCCGCAGAACTTCCTCTGCTGCTTTTCGTGGCAGTTTTTGTATGATTTTTTGCTTTTATATATCTCTTTCCATCATACCTGTTTCCGATTTTCGTACCCTTCGGGAGCAATCGTTAAAAAGTGTCGGGAATCGTTAAAATGAAAAAAGGCGGCCTTAGCGAAGGTCGAAGGAAAGCTCAAAAAGATGCAGGCGACCAAAGCCGATATCAAGTTCTGCCTGAAACAGCTGCAAAAACAAGACAGGCTTCTGCAAGCATTCAATGCACAAAGCTTATGTGCCCTCGTAAATCATATCACGGTATTCAGCAAAGAAGATATCCGCATAACCTTAAGAAATGGCTCAGAAATCAAGGCTCTATAAAATGTCCGAATGGAGCTTTTTATTTTAACCGGGGTTGAATGAAATGCTTTTAAAGAGGTTTAATCAAATGTACTAAGTTAGCTTATTTTAACTCAATGGAGGTTAATTGTATGAAAAAATCATCTGGAATTAAAGCAAAAGATTTGATCACCACAGGTGTTTTTACTGCCATTATGTTTGCTCTTTGCATGGCAGTAGCAATGCTGGGTTACATGCCAATATTTATTCCGCTTTTAGGCATCATCGTGCCGCTTATTGACGGTATTCCGTATGTGTTGTTTGTGAGCAAAACGAAAAAGTTTGGGCTTATAACCATTATGGGATTTTTGCTTGGACTACTAATCGGGGTCATGGGAATGGGTGTATATGCACCCTTCACCGGACTTATCGCGGGCCTTTTAGCGGATTTGTTATTAAAATCCTCGGATTATTCCAGTGCAAAAAAAGTAATTCTCAGCAAAGGTATTTTTTCAATATGGCTGATCGGCAACTATATTCCTATTGTTATTAGCCGTGATGCTTATTATCAAAATTTAGCACAAGGCGGTTACGGAAAGGCCTATGCGGATGCACTTATGAAGCTTATTCCGGACTGGAGTTTGATCCCATTACTTGTAGGCATGTTTATTGCGGGCATCCTTGGTGCTTTGATTGGACGTTCCCTTCTAAAAAAGCAGTTCGAACGCGCCGGGATTGTCTAATTCATCATGCAACCTATTCAAACGCGATCAAAAAAAGAATTTCTTGATCCTCGAACAAAAATACTTCTTGTCTTTACCATCGCTGCAGTCGTTGTGGGAGGAGGACATGGATATTGGCTGGCTCCGATTCGAATACTCCTTATATCTGTTCCCTTTATACTGTTTCTTACTGAAAGCAAGTGGAAATATGCCTCCATATATGCCATTTTATTCATAGCGGCCTATGTAGGGCAGATATATCTTTTGCCGCTCGTTACCGGATTTTTAGGTTTTCTGTTGGTGGCTTTTTGCGGTATTTTTGTTCGCATGATGCCGGGACTTGCCATGGGTACCTATTTGCTCAGCTCAACGAAAATCAGCGAGTTTATGGCAGCAATGGAACGCATGCGTGTTCCTACCCAGATTACGATTCCACTTTCCGTTGTTTTTCGCTTTTTTCCTACCATCTTGGAAGAGTATCACGCTATAACCGATGCAATGAAAATGAGAGGCATCTCTTTAGGTGGTTCAAAACCGTGGAAAACAGTGGAATATCGTCTGGTTCCGCTGATGGTGTCCTGCGTAAAAATCGGTGACGAACTTTCCGCATCTGCTTTAACACGTGGCTTAGGCGCGCCGATTAGGCGCACCAATGTCTGTAAAATTGGATTCCATTTGCAGGATATACTCTTTCTGATGCTTTGCCTGGTTAGCTTGTGTGTACTTATCTTTTATAAGATCGGAGGTTCGTCATGATAGAAATAAGAAATTTTTCTTTTTCCTATACATCCTCTGACCAAAGTACACTTAAAAATATCAATCTGAGAATCCCTGACGGTCAATGCATTCTTTTAACGGGAATGTCCGGATGTGGTAAGACGACCATAATACGAGCTTTAAATGGGCTTATTCCTCATTACTATGAAGGGAAAAGTTTGGGAAGTGTTTCTGTTTTTGGTAAAAATCCACAAACGCTTGCTCTGTATGAACTCGCGCCGATTGTTGGCTGCGTATTTCAAAATCCCCGCAGCCAGTTTTTTAATGTAGATACGGATAGTGAACTGGTTTTTGCCTGTGAAAATTTAGGTATGTCAAAAGAAGAGATTCGATTGCGCTTTAACAAAATCGTATCCTCTTTGCATATTGAGAGATTGATGGGAAAGAGTTTGTTTCATCTTTCTTCCGGAGAAAAACAAAAAATTGCTTGTGCCTCTGTGGCTGTGCTTTCTCCCGATCTTGTTCTTATGGATGAGCCAAGCGCTAATCTTGATTTTTCCGCTATCGCAAATTTGCAAAGGATGATACAATTTTGGAAAGATGAGGGAAAAACAATCGTTATTGCCGAGCATCGCATCCATTATTTAAAAAAATTGGTGGATCGTGTGATATTGCTTGATGCCGGCGAGATGATCGGAGACTATCAAGGCGTTAACTTTTTCGAGTTACCGAGTTCGTTTTATGAAACGCATGGGATACGTATTCCGGACATAAAACAGCTTTCATTTGGAGCTTCCGATACATTTTCGCCAACGAAAGATTTTTTAGAGCTTTACGATGTGAATTTTTCCTACCAAAATACGCAAAGCGTATTGAATATTCCGAAGTTTCAACTTCCTCTGGGAAGGGCAACAGCTCTCATAGGTTCAAACGGTGCCGGTAAGTCCACTTTTGCCAAACTTCTTTGCGGACTGGTGAAAAAAGATAAAAGCAAACTGATCTATAAAAACAAGACTTTTCCACCTAAAAAAAGACGTGATCTGACCTATCTTGTGCAACAGGAAGTGAATCATCAGTTGTTTACAGAAACGGTTATGGAAGAGCTTTTGATTTCTCAGGAAGAAGAAAATCATTCTGCAGCCGAGGCAATGCTCCAAGAACTCCATCTGGATGGCTTTAAAGATGAACATCCCATGTCTCTTTCAGGAGGGCAAAAGCAGCGTGTTGCAGTAGCCTCCGCTCTAATGAGCAATCGAAATGTTTTAATCTTTGATGAGCCGACCAGTGGTCTTGATTTAGAAAACATGCAGCGTTTTGCACAAATTATAAAGAGGATAATTCTTTTAGGAAAAACATGCTTAATTATTACTCATGATCCTGAGTTTATCGCTCTTGCCTGTCAGCATATTGTTGAAATGAAAGATGGGCAGATTAAGGAGCAATATGATTTGAACCAGACGACAGTACAGAAATTGCAGAATTTTTTTAGAGAGGAGGTTTCATGGCAATGAACGCCTTAGGCAATATGGGAGATAATATCAAAATGCAGAAACGAGAAGATGGCAGTTCTATCTTTTTTTTGCATGATGAAACCGGCTCGGGGACGATGACTTGCTACTCCCTTTTCGAAGGCGTCTTTGTACTTTTTAATGACTTTCATCTCAAAACTTGTTACTCAGCTTTCAAGCCACATCAATCGATGTTCACCATTGATTACTGCAAAGAAGGAAGAATAGAAAATAGCATTCATCCGGAAAAGTACACTTATATTAGTGCTGGTGATTTGCAGATGGAAGTACGCACCCATCATCGCGGAGAGTTTTACTTTCCACTTAAACACTATCACGGAATCACAATCAGCATTCTCTTTCCGCAGGGTTCTGAAACGATAAGGACATTATTAAACGGATTTCCGGTTGATGTGGAAAATTTGAAAAACAAATTTTGTAGAACATCAAAAGGCTATGAAACCTTTATTATGCGTTCCAATCCACAAACGAACCATATCTTAGCCGAGATCTATCAAATTCCTGAAAAAGATAGAGTTCCTTATCTGAAAATTAAGGTATTAGAACTTCTTCTTAATTTGGATGGTATGGATATTTCTTTGGCAAAACAACAAAACGACTTTTTAAATTTCGCCCAAGTAACTAAGATCAAATCGTTGGAAAAAAAGTTGACTTCACATCTTGACCGATTTTATACGTTAACTGAATGCTCGAGTTTCATTGATATGCCACTCACATCTATGAAAAAAGCGTTCAAAATTATTTATGGAAAATCGATTTATGCCTATATGAAAGAGTATCGCGTTAATGCAGCGGCTTTGCTCTTACAAGATTCATCGAAGAGCATACTTGAAATTGCGAATGATTTAGGCTACCAAAACCCATCCAAGTTTTCAGCTGCCTTCAAGTCCCTTCGTGGATTAACGCCACGAGACTATAGAAAAACTCTTGTCTGAACGGGGCTGTTTTCCCATTAGAGGGTGGAACGGATGACACCTTATTTCATAAACTGTTTTAGAGAATACGTTGAATTCTCTTCGACCAAAACAGTTTTGAAATGAGGTGTTTTTATTTTGAAAAGCAAAAAAAGAATATTTCCGATTGTTCTGTCTTTTGCAGATAGTGCGAAACCACAGTTTATACTATCTATTCTATTTGCCGTGCTAAGCGTTTTCTGTGGTTTTTTGCCTTATTTTGGGATCTATCAAGTCCTTCTCGTGTTTTTTTCAAAAGTACAAGATAGCAGTCAAATTTCTGTGCATTCACTTGTCCCTTGGTTCCTTTTGTGCGTCGCAGGATATGGCCTTAAAGTCTTGTTTCACACAATCTCAACGAATCGGTCTCATCATGCCGCCTACCATATTCTTAAAAATATACGAAGCCGACTGACTGATAAATTAATGCGATTGCCGCTTGGAACTGTAACAGGAAAAACCGCCGGTGAACTCAAGAGCATTATTGTTGACCGTGTAGAAACGATTGAATTACCTTTGGCACACTTGATACCGGAAGGCTTTTCGAATCTGATTTTTCCTGTTATCGTATTTATTTTCATGCTGGTATGGAATTGGAAAGTCGCATTGGCATCTGTTGCCTGCATTCCTTTTGGCGTACTCGCCTATGCGATCGTCATGAAGACATTTAACAGCAAATATGACAGCTATATGAAAGCTTCTAAAAACGTGGACAGTGTGATTGTGGAATATGTGGAAGGCATTGAGGTTGTCAAGGCTTTTAATCAATCCGGTAAATCCTATAAAAAATATACGAATGCGATCACGTCTTTTAAAGATTTTACATTAGATTGGTTTCGCTCCACTTGGCCGCTGATGAATTTTGCAGCCGCGATACTGCCGAGCACACTGTTAGGCATTCTTCCGGCAGGTATCTTGCTTTATGCTACAGGAGATCTAACACCTGCTGAACTAACGCTTACCATCATCCTTTCCTTAAGTCTGGTAGGCCCCGTTTCATACTTTACGACAGCTGTCAACAGCTATAAATCCATTGAATACGCGCTGCTGGATGTTCAGAAAATCTTAGACTTGCAAGAGCTTCCGGAAGAAAAAGAGTCGAAAGAACTGTCCGGTTATGACATTTCATATAAGGATGTCACATTTTCTTATGAAGAGGCTCAAGCACCTATCGTTAAAGATTTTTCCTTACAAATACCCGAGGAATCTTTCGTAGCTTTGGTAGGTCCTTCCGGCGGAGGAAAATCTACCTTATCTCGATTGCTTTTGCGTTTTTGGGATGTGAATCAGGGATGTATTTGTATCGGAGGAAAGGATATACGCTCTTTGCCACTTGAACAGCTCTCAGGACTCATCAGCTATGTTTCTCAGGATAATTTTCTTTTCAACATGTCCCTTTTTGAAAATATCCGCGTAGGCAATCCGGCCGCAACAAAAGAAGAGGTGTTTCAGGCTGCTCATATGGCACAATGCGAAGAGTTTATTTCACGTTTAGAACAAGGTTGGGACACGCCGGCTGGAGAAGCGGGGGATAAACTGTCGGGCGGTGAAAAACAGCGTATAGCGATTGCCAGGGCAATACTAAAAGATGCCCCTATCGTTGTTTTGGATGAAGCAACCGCATTTACTGATCCGGAAAATGAACTTCAACTCCAAAAATCGATTAATGAACTAACGCGTGGCAAGACGCTGTTAGTAATTGCCCATAGGCTTTCTACGATAAAAAATGCCGACAAAATCGTTGTTTTGCAGGAAGGCACAAAAGTGGCGGAAGGAACGCAGAATGAACTTCTGAAGGCTTGCTCCCTTTACCGCTCCATGTGGGAAGCACATGTTGGTGCCAAAGCATGGGCGACATCCAATCAAGAGAAAGGAGCGGATAAATAAATGTTTACCATGATCAAACGTATCGTTAATTGGACAGGTTCTTATAAAAAAAGATTTTACTGGGGCATCGTCTGGTCGTTATTAGAGAATTTCTTTATTGCTTTTCCCTTGATGGGAGCGGCTTATGTACTGAACCTTATGCTGCAGGATACGGCAGGGCTCAGGAGTCTGCACACAAAGGAAGCTTTATGGGCGCTTTTGTTTATGGTTTTCTGTGTTTTAGGTCGTTTCTTCTTCTCCTATCTGCGGGCTGTTTTTCAAGAAAGCATTGCTTATGAAAAAACAGCCGAGGAGCGCATCGAGATAGGCGATATATTAAAGCGAGTTTCCCTTGGCTTTTTTGATCGTCACAAGACCGGTGAAATTGCGGGAACAGTTACAACCGACTTATCTGCTCTGGAATTGTATGCCATGAAGATGACGGATACGGTTATCGGAGCTTATTTGCAGACTCTTGCCATGATTCTATGCATCCTTTTTTTCTCATGGAAAGTGGCAACTGTTGCTTTAGTGGGTGTATTATGCTCTGCATTTTTCCAGCGCCGACTGGTGAAAGATAGCCGGGCAAACACAGCGGTGCGCCAGAAAGCCAATGATAGCATGATTAACGCAACACTCCAATTTATCCGTGGAATAACGGTTATTAAATCGTATGGGAGAACAGGAAGCGCCGTTGCGGAACTACAAAAATCTTTTTCCGATCAACGTGACATCAACATCAAAATAGAAAATGCTTACATGTGGACGAACGGTCTTTATCAGTTAAGCCTAAAATTGACCTCCGTAGCAATCGCTTTTATGGTATGCCTTCAAACCATTCACGGTGAAATTTCTCTGCCTATCATGCTCATGATAGTGATCTTTTCATTTGTTATGTTTGCTCGTTTGGAAACGGTAACTTCTGCTGCTCACACCTTGGAAATGATGCGAGCAGCGCTGGACAAACTTCAAACAATTAAGACGGCAAACTATATCGACGAAAATTCAAAAGACATTGTTTTAAACAATTTTGACATTTCTTATCAGAACGTATCCTTCGCTTACGATCACAAAAATGTTATCGAGAATGTGAGCTTTTCGCTTCCCGAAAATTCAACTTTAGCCATCGTGGGACGCTCCGGTTCCGGTAAAACAACGCTCTGTAATTTGCTTGCCAGATTCTATGATGTCAATCATGGGTCTATTTCTATCGATGGACATGATATCAGGGAAATGACTTGTGATACTCTGCTGCGATATATTTCGATCGTTTTTCAGCATGTCTATCTGTTTCATGACACGATATTGAACAACATTCGTTTCGGTAGACCGGAAGCCAGCATGGAGGAGATTAAAGAAGCTGCCAAAAAGGCGGCTTGTCATGAATTTATTGAGAATTTACCAAACGGCTATAACACAATGCTTGGCGAAGGCGGATCGACACTTTCAGGAGGAGAAAAACAACGCTTATCCATTGCTCGTGCCATACTAAAAGATGCACCTATCGTTATATTAGATGAAGCAACTGCCAGTGTTGATCCTGAAAACGAGCATTTAATTCAACAAGCCATATCCGCCTTGGTCAAAGGAAAAACATTGATCGTTATTGCTCACAGGCTAAACACAATACAGTTCGCTGACAATATTTTAGTTATAGACCAAGGAAAGCTGGTACAGCAGGGAACGCATGAACAGTTAATAGAAGAAGAAGGAATATATAAAGATTTCCAAAAAATACTCAATAAGACAAGTAACTGGCAACTCAGTTGAACAAGTTTATTTTAATTTAGCAACTCCAATTATTATGAAAAGGGGGACTCCTGCATACTCATATTTGCAGTCAGTCCCTTTTGTTTTAGGGTTAGCGCATTAGTTTTCGTACCCCTGAGAATGAGTTCCGTACCCTAAGCGGCTGTGCCGTTAAAATGTATCAAATATGGCGTTTTGTTCTCATGAATTTAAATAGTTGTAAAAAGGCATAAAAAAAGTCGCCCTATCGGCGACCTTGGTGGAGATGAGGAGAATCGAACTCCTTACCTCTTGAATGCCATTCAAGCGCTCTCCCATGTGAGCTACACCCCCGCAATTGAGTTCTTAATTAGTATACGAGGATGTAAGATAAATGTCAAGCCTTTTTTAAAGGAGAATGGAAAATAAAGCATTGCTTCCGAAATCCGGCGCGTCCCGGCGGTAGGAGTGGTAGCGGGGATCGGTGAGGGTATCGGAGGGATCAACTTCGATGTTTTCCGCCAAAATACCGGCTTCACAAAGCATGCGGGCGTTGGTTTTTTTCATGTCGATAAAGTCGTGTGCGTCGTCGTCAGGCAAAATTACGTCTTCTGCAAAAGAAAATGCTTCCCGCCAGAGGGCGCTCACTTCCTTTCCCACCTGAAAACTCGCGGGACCGATGCAGGGCCCGATAAAGGCAAGTACGTCTTTCGGATCCGTGCCGTAGTGCTTTGTCATGGCCGAGAGGGCCTTCGCCGGCAATTTCTGCACCGTGGAGCGCCAGCCCGCGTGAACGGAAGCCATGGCGTCCTTCACGGGATCGTAAAGAAGCACCGGCGTGCAGTCGGAAATGCGCGTCGCGAGAGCCACGCACTTTTTGTTCGTAATCATGGCGTCGGTGTCGATTATGATGCGCCAGCCGAAGTAGTCTTCGCCGCAGTCTTCGTCGATCACAGCCACGTGATCGGAATGGGTTTGGTTCATAAAGTAAACGTCTCTCGCTTTGACGCCGAGTTCGTTGAGAAAATTCTTCGTATCCTTTCGGAAATGGTCTTCGCCCAATGCGGCGCGAAAATCGTAGGGCTTTTTCGATACGGCGAAGCGTATCCCTTTAGAATCTCTGAGTAACACGGTTTGATCCGCCTTTCCATCTTTGTTTCCATTGGTTATAATGGTGCTGGAGGATTTTATGAGCAAATTTAAAAAGAGGATCGTCCTCTTTCTTATTATTATAATGGCGGCGAGTCTGGGAATCAAAGGAAAGACCCTTCTTCCCTACAAGGCCGAGCCCCTGTTTCAGGTAAAGACCGATCAGGAAATCATGAACATGGGCATTCTGAAAGGCGGCGTGCTGGCCACATTCGACGGCGACCGCCTGGCGTTTTACGACAGACAGGGCCGAAAGAAGACGGTGGATCGCCTGGGCGAAGGGCAAAAGGCCTTTTTTGGTGAGGCCGACGCCATGCTCTACGACGAAGATGTAGACAAAGTGGCGGTCTTCGGCGAAGACGGAAAAGAAAAACAAACTTACCGCGTCGACGGCACCCTATTTAACGCCCGGGTGCAGGAAGGCACGCGGATTTTCCACTGCCGCTACGACGACGGAGAGAAACTTTTTGTCGCCTCCGACGGCGGCAGCCTCACGGAAGTGTTTCAGACGAAGAATTACATTTTGGACTACCGCTTCGATTCGTCGAAGTCCTTTGTGGTGACGGAGCTTTCCAACGCGGCCAACGGCTACAAAACCACGGTGTATCGAGAAGAGGGAAAGGGCGATCGCAGCGCCATGGCGTCCACGGAATTTCCCATGGAAGTAGCCATGCGCATGGTGATGGGGAAGTACCCCGTCGTCGTGACGGAAAAGCATTTGTACGGCCTGGACAAGGAATTGATTACGGAAAAGACGCCGATTTTATCCGACATCATCTTGTACAACGGCCGCTTGCATTCTCTGCACAGCGGTTTGTTGAGCGTATACGACGGCCACCTGAAGGAGAAAAAACACTACCTTATGGAGGCCAATGTGGATCGGCTGGCGGTGATGAAGGAAGGGCTTTTCGCCTACGGCAATCGGGAGATCTTGTCCCGGCCCATGTCCAAGGCGCCTTTTCACATTCGCTTCGACGACAATCAGGAAAAGCTCCTTTTAAAAGACGGCTACCTGGCCGCTTACGAACACAAGCACGTGGCTTTCTATCGCCTGAAGCCCCATTTTTCATTTAGCAAGGATAAGATTCAGGAATTAAAACACACAGAATAACAGAGGGGAGTTGTTATGGCTGAAGTCAAAGCCTTTTTATTTACGGCGCCCGGGAAATTAAGCATTCCCGGCATAATCCTCTCGGGGATCATTCTCTTTTTTGTATCGCGGATTGCCGTGAGCCTTATCGGTACGGCTCTGGGCAAGTACATCGCCAATCGGGAGCAAAAAGAGGTGCGAAACAAGCGGCGGGTCATTACCTTAACCCATTTGGCGGGAAGCGCATCAAAATATGCCATCTACGGCGTGGCCCTTTTAATCTTTTTAAATCTCTGCCGGGTAAACACATCCACCTTAATCGCAACGGCGGGGATCGGCTCTCTGGCCATTGCCATGGGCGCCCAGGAAATCATTAAAGACTTTCTCAACGGCTTTTTCATTATTTTTGACGACCAATTTGCCGTGGGCGAGTACGTGGAGTGCGCCGATAAAAAAGGCTACGTGGCGTCTCTGGGCTTTCGCGCCACAGTAATCCGCGACTTCGACGGCACCTTGCACACCATCCCCAATTCCGCCATACGCATTGTCACCAATCGTGGGCGGGGCAGAAAGCGGGCCAAAGTCGTGGTGCCCATCGACCGCAGCGAAGATCCGGATCGGGCGATTGCCGCCATCGACGGCGCGGCAAAATCCTTAAAAGAGATTTACCCCAACGCCACGACGGAAGTATGGGGCGTGACGGATTTTATCGCCAACGGCTACGAAATTACCGTGGTGGCCTGGGACGAAGCGCGCTATCAATTTGATTTGGAATACGATCTGAGAAAGGCCATCGCCAAGGCCATGAACGCACAAAACATCAGCATACCCATCGCCCGTTACGCGGGCCCCCTTAAAGGAGAGGTGAAATGAACCGACTGTATTACGAAGAAGGCGACGTGGTCACACTGAAAAAAGGCCATCCCTGCGGCGAAAATCTGTGGAAGATTTTGCGCACCGGCGTGGACATTAAACTGGCCTGCATGGGCTGCGACAGAACCATTTGGATGGCGCGCATGGATTTTGAAAAGCGCGTGAGGAAAATAAAAGAAGGAGAAAAAATGGTGGCCATCGTCCACCATCTTCCGAAAGACGCCTCAAACGAAGGTGAATAAATGATGAAATATTCGCCATTCGTTGCGGGATTCGGGCGGATTTGCTAAAATAGAAAGTTAGTGAAAGGAACGTGTATAAATGTCTCTATTAGATAAAATATTCGGCACCTACTCCAGTCGGGAGATTAAAAAAATCCGCCCGACCATGGAAAAAGTCCTCGCTTTGGACAGTGCCATGCAAAAATTAACCGATGAAGAATTAAAGGCAAAGACCGCCGAGTTTAAAGGCCGTGTGGCCGGCGGCGAAAGCCTCGACGACATCCTCCCCGAAGCCTTTGCCGTGGTTCGCGAAGCCGCCGACCGGGTTCTAGGGATGAAGCACTTCCCCGTGCAAATTCTCGGGGGGATCGTACTGCACCAAGGCCGTATCGCCGAAATGAAAACCGGTGAAGGGAAGACCTTGGTCGCCACCCTGCCCGCCTACTTAAACGCCTTGGCCGGCAAGGGCGCCCACGTGGTCACGGTCAACGACTACTTGGCCGAGCGTGACAAGCAATGGATGGGCAAGGTATATACCTTCTTAGGCATGACCGTCGGCTGTATTCTCCACGACATGACGCCGGAAGAACGGCAAGTGGCCTACGGCGCCGACATTACCTACGGGACCAACAACGAGTTCGGCTTCGACTACCTTCGCGACAATATGGTTGTCTATCAGGAAAATCAAGTTCAACGGGAACTGTATTACTGCATCGTGGACGAAGTGGACTCGATCTTAATCGACGAAGCCCGTACCCCCTTAATCATCTCCGGTCAAGGGGATGAATCCACGGAACTGTACACCCAAGCGAAAAATTTCGTGGACACCTTGAGCTATCGAATCAAGGATCAGGCGGAAGAAGCGGAAGACCGCTTTAACCGCGAATTCCGCGACGAAACCGTGGACTACGTCATCGACGAAAAGCAAAAGACCGCCACTTTGACCGAAATCGGCCAAGGCAAGGCTGAAAAATACTTCGGAATCGACAATTTAACCGATCCCGACAACACCGAGCTTCTCCACCACATTCACCAAGCCCTAAAGGCGCAGGGTACCATGCACAAAGACATCGACTACGTGGTGGACGACGGTGAAATCATCATTGTCGACGAATTCACCGGTCGTCTCATGTACGGCCGCCGCTACTCCGAAGGCTTGCACCAAGCCATCGAAGCGAAGGAAGGCATCGAAGTGCGGGCCGAATCGAAAACCCTGGCCACGGTTACCTTCCAAAACTTCTTCCGTATGTACAAAAAGCTCGCCGGCATGACCGGGACCGCTATGACGGAAGAATCGGAATTCAGAGAAATCTACAACATCGACGTCGTGGAAATTCCCACCAACAAAGAAGTCATCCGTGAGGACCAAGACGACGCCATTTATCGCTCGGAAGACGCGAAATTCCGCGCCGTGGCCGACGAAATCGCTCTTCGCCACGCTACGGGCCAACCGATCCTCGTGGGTACCGTATCCATCGAAAAGTCGGAAAAACTTTCGTCTTATCTTAAAAAGCGCGGCATTCCCCACAAGGTATTGAATGCGAAGCGCCACAGACAAGAGTCCGAAATCGTCGCCCAAGCCGGTCGCTATGGCGCCGTGACCATCGCCACCAACATGGCCGGTCGTGGGACCGACATCGTCCTCGGGGGCAATCCCGAGTACATGGCCAAGGAAAAAATGGCCAGAGAAGGCTTTGAAGACGAAATGATCGAAGCGGCGGACAGCTATTTCGAAACCGACGACGAAGAAATCTTGGCGGCAAGAAAGCGCTTCAGCGATCTGCGCGACGAAATCAAGGTGGAAACCGACTCCGAAAAAGAAAAGGTCATCGCCGCCGGCGGCCTGCACATTATCGGTACCGAACGCCACGAATCCCGTCGTATCGACAATCAATTGCGCGGCCGTTCCGGTCGTCAAGGGGATAAGGGTAGCACGAAGTTCTACATTTCCGCCGAAGACGACGTCATCCGCCTCTTTGCCGGCGACCGCTTTAAAAAGGTCATGGACGGCATCGACGCCCCGGAAGACGAACCCATCGAAGCGAAAATGCTCACCCGCCTCATCGAATCGGCCCAACGAAAGGTTGAAGGCAACAACTTCAGTATTCGTAAAAACGTCTTGCAATACGACGACGTCATGAACAAGCAACGGGAAGTCATCTATACCGAACGTGAAAAAGTATTGAAGGGCGACGACCTTTCCGGCGACATCGCCGCCATGACGGAAGATTTAATCAACGATACCGTGGACTTTAACGTCAAGGTCAACGACAAACACGAAAAATACATCGACTACGAAAGCATCTACCGCTTCGGCCGTGCCGCCTTCGATTTCGACGAAGACTTTATGGACGGCCACGAAACGGCGAGTGCCGACGAAATCAAGCGCTTTATGAAGGAAGAAGCCAAGGAAGCTTACGCCAAAAAGGTGGAAGAATTCGGCGAAGAAGCCTTCCGCGAAGTGGAACGGGTGGTTCTGCTCAGAGTTGTCGACCAACGCTGGATGGATCACATCGACGCCATGGATCAATTGCGTCAAGGGATCGGCTTAAGAGCCGTAGGCCAAATCGACCCGGTCCGCGCCTATGCGGAAGAAGGCTTCGATATGTTTGAAGCCATGAACGAAAGCATTCGGGAAGAAACCGTGCGCATTATGTTCCACGTTCAAAACCCCGAAAAGATGGAACGGAAACAAGTGGCCAAGGAAGTGAAGACCGTGAATCCCGACAGCGGCGTACAAGAACCCATTCGCCGCACGGAAAAGAAAATCGGTCGCAACGATCCTTGCCCCTGCGGCAGCGGAAAGAAGTACAAGCACTGCTGCGGCAAAAACGCCTAAGTCCGGAAAGGAACCCTATGGAGCAAAATTTATTTTTGGATCGGGGTCGACTGGAAGCGGTTGAAGAGCTGGTGGATCGACTGGCGAAGAGCATCGACATCGACGGCTTGAAGGAAAAGAATCGTGCTTTAACGGAAAAAACCATGGAGCCCGGCTTTTGGGACGATTCCGAAGCGGCGCAAAAAGTGATCCGCGAGCAAAACGCCCTGAAATCCCGCACCGACGTCTACGACGAGCTCATGGAGGCCATGGAAGAGTCGGCAGTGATGTTGGAGCTTATGGAAGAAGAGGACGACTTCAGTTTCTACGATCAGTTTAAGAAAAGCCTCGATGCCATTGAAAAAAAGGCCCACGATTTTAAAATCCAAACCCTTTTAAACGGCGAGTACGACACGAACAATGCCATTCTCGCCATTCACGCCGGCGCCGGCGGCACGGAGGCCCAAGACTGGGCGAATATGCTTTTAAGAATGTATACGCGCTACGCCGAAGGCAAGGGCTATTCCGTGGAAGTGCTGGACATGCTGGAAGAGGACGAAGCGGGAATTAAATCGGCCACGCTTCTGATCTCCGGTCCCCACGCCTACGGCTATTTGAAGTCGGAAAAAGGCGTGCACCGCCTGGTGCGCATTTCGCCCTTTGACGCGGCGAAAAAACGCCACACTTCTTTTACTTCCGTGGACGTCTATCCGGAACTGGACGACAATACGGATGTGGAAATCAATCAGGAAGATTTAAAAATCGACACCTACCGCTCCTCCGGGGCCGGCGGCCAACACGTCAACACCACCGACTCCGCCGTGCGCATTACCCACATCCCCACGGGCATCGTGGTGCAATGTCAAAACGAGCGCAGTCAAATTCAAAACCGCGAGCAGGCCATGAAAATGCTTCAGGCCAAACTCGTGGCATTAAAAGAAGAGGAACAAAAGGAAAAGATCGAGGACTTGGCGGGGAACTATTCCCAAATCGCCTGGGGTTCTCAGATCCGCTCCTACGTCTTCCAACCCTACACCATGGTGAAAGACCATCGCACCGGCTTTGAAATGGGCGATGTGAGTCGCGTCATGGACGGGGATTTGGATCCCTTCATAAATGCCTACCTGGAAGACAAAGCGGAAGCATAAATCACGAATAGAGAATAAGAAGAGAGGCTTGCCCTCTCTTTTTAAATGGAGGAACCATGACCATCGGAAGGATATTAGCCGGGGAATTTCACATCGCCCCGGAGCAAATGGACGCCACGCTGAAACTTTTGGACGAGGGCAATACCGTGCCCTTTATCGCCCGCTACCGAAAGGAAGTGACCGGCGGCATCGAAGACGAGACCCTTCGTAAGATCGAAGGTCGAAAAAAAGAACTGGAAAAGGTGGAAGACCGTAGGCAGACGGTGTTAAACACCATCGAAAGCCAGGGCAAGCTCACCGAGGAATTAAGGGCGGCCATCGACACTACCTGGGACATGCAGACCTTGGAAGATTTGTATCGCCCCTACAAACCCAAGCGGAGAACCCGCGCCACAGATGCCATGGAAAAGGGTCTGGGGCCCTTGGCGGAAAACTTTTTGTCCGACGCATCCTTAAAGGATTTTGAAGACGCCGTGGACGCCTTTGAAGGCCTTGAGCGAGAAGAAATTCTCCCGGGCGTCAGCGACATCGTGGCGGAGGCCGTAGCAAACGATGCCAAGGTGCGCCGCTTGTTGAAAAGCTACCTGTGGCGGCGAGGCGCCCTCATCACGGAAGAAGGCAAGGAGGCGAATCCCGCCTATGCCATGTACGGGGACTTCACCGCACCTTTAAAGGATGTAAAAAATCACAACATTCTCGCCATAAATCGCGGGGAAGCGGAAGGCGCCGTCAAGGTGAAGATTCAGTGCGGCGAAGAGGCGCTGATCTCCATGATCGTGCAGGTCGCCGGTCCTTCCGAGGAAAAGCGTGCCGCCTTTCTTCCCATGGCGGAAGATGCCTTTAAGCGACTCCTCTTTCCCTCATTGGAGCGTGAAATTCGTCGGGATTTAAAAGAGCGGGCGGAGGCCGATGCCATCGAGGTCTTTGCACAAAATTTAAAGCCTCTTCTTCTTATGCCGCCACTGGGCCATTACGTGGTCTTGGGCCTGGACCCGGGCTACCGCACGGGTTGCAAAGTGGCCGTGGTGGATGAAAACGGAAAGTTTTTAGACAACGCCGTCATCTATCCCGCGCCGCCGAAGGCGAGAGTGGAAGAGGCGAAAAAAATCATTGAGCGGCTTGTCCTAAAGCACGGCGTGAAATTTATTTCCATCGGCAGCGGCACGGCGAGCTACGAAACGGAGCAATTCGTCTCGAATCTCATCGAGGAGAAAAACTGGGACGTGGCTTACGCCGTGGTAAGCGAAGACGGCGCCAGCATTTACTCCGCATCGGAGCTGGGTATCGAAGAATTTCCCGATTTAGACGTCACCGTGCGGGGCGCCATTTCCATCGCGAGACGCCTTCAGGATCCCTTGGCGGAGCTCGTGAAAATCGAGCCGCGCCACATCGGCGTGGGCCAGTACCAACACGATCTGGATAAAAAAGCCCTGGACGATCGCCTGCAGGGCGTAGTGGAAGGCGCCGTCAACGAAGTGGGCGTGGACATTAATTCCGCATCGCCCTCCCTTCTGCGCTTTGTGGCGGGGATCGGGCCGAACCTCGCGAAAAACATCGTGGCCTATCGAGAAAGCGAAGGGGCCTTTAAAAATCGCCGGGAGATAAAAAAGGTAAAGGGCCTGGGCGAAAAGGCCTTTGAGCAATCGGCGGGCTTTTTACGCATACAAAACGGCGAAAACATCTTGGACCGCACCGGCGTCCACCCGGAATCCTACGATTTGGCGGAATTGATCCTGAGGGAAGAAAGCCTCACCGACGAGGAAAAGGAAAAACTAGCCGGAGCAGGGGCCTTTACCGTGGAAGACATTCGCAAAGAATTGGAAAAACCCGGCCGCGATCCGCGAGGCGATACGGAAGATGTGGGCCTGCGCCGTTCGGCCCTCACCATGGAAGAATTGGTGCCCGGCCTGGAGCTGGAAGGCGTGGTGAAAAATGTCGTGGACTTCGGCGCCTTTATTGACATCGGCGTAAAGAAAGAAGGCCTGCTGCACATTTCAAAAATGAAGGGCAAGAGAAATACCGCCATCTATAATCTTTTAAAAGTCGGCGACCGCATGAAGGTAGTCATCGAAAAAGTGGACAAAGAGCGCGGAAGGATTTCCTTGGATATAAAGGAGTAATTGAAGCGGGGAGAAATCCCCGCTTTTCTCTTTCCGTCGACACAGACGATTGAATAAAGATCGCTGATGTGATAAACTATTTGCGATAGTGCTGTTTGATTACGGTGGTTACCGATTCGATCGGTAGTTTTTATCTGATGCAGGGTATGCGATGAGTGTTCGAAAAGTGCCTGATGTGGGATTTTTCGAGCCGTTAAGCACATCTGTTGGCTCAGAGTTTTTATAAGAAAAAATCAGCAAAACAAAAAGCATCGACACCATCCGAAGATTGCGAATTTAGGAGAACCTAAGGCGGCAGTCTTTTTTTGGTTCCCTAATCGTCGAATTAGGAGTGACATTTATGCTCAGTTCTTTGCTGAGAAACCTGGGATTAACGAAGAAAGAATTCCTTAAAATTATGTTGGGCTGCGCCATTATGGCCTTCGGCGTAGTCAATGTCCACGAGCCCGCTCAAATAACCGAGGGGGGCGTCTTGGGCCTGGGCCTGTTTTTGAAAAAAGTCGTGGGCATGAACCTGGCTTACGTTTCGCCCATACTGGACGGCTTGTGCTACGCATTGGGCTTTTCCATGTTGGGTGCCCGCTTCTTAAAGAAGTCGGCGGTGGCCACCTTGGGCTTTTCCGGATTCTATTGGATCTTTAACTTTATGGGCCCGGTCCTTCCCAATTTGTACCATTTGCCCGCTCTCGCCGCCCTTGCCGGCGGGATCTTTATCGGCTGCGGCTGCGGCATTGCCGTGACAGCCGGGGGCTGCGCCGGCGGCGACGACGCCCTGGCCATGGTCATCTCGAAAAAATTAAAGTGGCCCATTTCCCGCGCCTACTTCTTTACCGACGCCGTGGTGTTGGCTTTATCCTTAAGCTACATCGCGCCGAGTCGACTGGTCTTTTCCTTTATGACGACCATTGTTTCGTCTTACTTAGTCGGCCAGTTCGAACTGAAGATGAAGGCACCGGCTTGGCAAGTAAGCCAAGGCGGCATAGAGAAAAATGCATAAGACAAAAAAGCGACGGATGGAATGCATCCGTCGCTTTTTGCATGGAAGAAAGGCGCGGGACTCATTGGGCGAGTGGTATTTAGCCGGGGGGATAAAAAGTATAGCATGACGAGGGTTTATTGCGCAGAACTTGTCTTGATAGTATAATTGTTACAAGAAATTTTTTTCGGCCATCCTCTATGGTCGAGCATATCATCTATATGCAAGGAGGCATACATGTCAAAGAACTTTTACGTTACAACGCCCATTTATTACCCCAGCGACAATCTACACATCGGCCACACCTACTGCACCGTGGCTGCCGATGCGGTGAAGCGTTTTAAAACCCTGCAAGGCTACAATGTCTTGTTTACCACGGGAACCGACGAACACGGCCAAAAGATTCAGGAAAAGGCCAAGGAAGCCGGCAAGGAACCCTTGGAATACATCGATGCCATTGTCGACGATACCAAGGCTTTGTGGAAGACCATGGACATCCATTACGATTCCTTTGTGCGCTCCACGGATCCCCAACACGAAAAAAACGTGCAGGCGTTGTTCCAAAAGCTCTACGACAAGGGCGAAATCTATAAAGGCGAATACGAAGGCTACTACTGCACGCCCTGCGAATCCTTCTGGGCCGAATCCCAATTGCTGGAAGGCCATTTGTGCCCGGACTGCGGCCGCGAAACCCATTTGCAACACGAAGAAAGCTATTTCTTCCGCCTCTCCGAATACCGGGACAAGCTCCTTCAATACTACGAAGATCATCCGGAATTTATTCAACCGGCCTATCGAAAGAGCGAAATGATCAACTCTTTCTTAAAAGACGGCCTGGACGATTTGTCCGTCACCCGCTCCACATTCGACTGGGGCGTTCCCGTTCCCTTTGACGACAAACACGTCATCTATGTCTGGATCGACGCCCTGTCCTGCTACCTCACCGGCGCGGGCTTGGGCACCGACGACGAGAAATTTAAAAACTTCTGGCCGGCGGATGTGCACTTGGTAGGCAAGGAAATTATGCGTTTCCACACCATTATTTGGCCCGCCATGCTTATGGCACTGGATCTGCCCCTGCCGAAGCAAATCTTCGGCCACGGTTGGATTCTCTTCGACGACGACAAAATGAGCAAGTCCAAAGGCAATATTATTTACCCCGAACCCATTATCGACCTTTACGGCGTCGACGCCCTGAAATACTTCCTCTTACGGGAATTCTCTTTCGGCCACGACGGCAGCTTCAATGTACAAAGCTTTATGAAGCGCCTTAATTCCGACTTGGCCAACGACTTGGGGAATTTGGTGTCCCGCACCGTCTCCATGATCGAAAAATACAACGACGGCATCGTTCCCGCACCTCACGACGAAACGGCCGTGGACAAGGAATTAAAGGACTTGGCCGTGAGCATTTGGGGCGAGCTGGAAAAAGAAATGGGAACCTACCAATTCTCCACAGCTCTGGAAGCCATTTGGACATTGGTTCGCCGCAGCAACAAGTATGTGGACGAAAACGAACCGTGGGTCTTGGCCAAGGGCGGCGAAGACGAAAAGAAACGGCTTGATACGGTTCTCTACAATTTGGCGGAATCCTTGCGCATCGTCTCCATCCTTCTGTCCTTCTTTATGAACAACACGGCCATCTCCATCGCCGAACAAATTACGGCGACGAAAGAATTCGAAGCGGAAGACGCCACGCGCTGGGGCCTTCTGGAACCGGGCAAACACGTGGGCGAAAAGAAGATCATCTTCCCGCGCCTGGACATCGAAGAAGAAACGAAGCGCCTCTGGGACGCCAACCACGCCCTCATTGAAAAGCGGAAGGCGGAAAAACTCGCCAAAGGCGAAGCGGTGGAAGAAGAGGAAGCCTTGGATCTGAAGCCTGAAATCACCATCGACGACTTCGATAAATTGGACATTCGCGTCGCCACCGTGGATTCCGTGGAAGATCACCCCAATGCCGATCGCCTCTATGTATTAAATCTCAGCGTCGGCGGCGAAAAGCGGGTCATCTGCTCCAGCATCAAGGAATATTACACGAAAGAAGAGCTCACGGGCAAACAAATCTTGCTTTTGGCCAACTTAAAGCCCACGAAACTGCGCGGCGTTCTGTCCCAAGGCATGCTACTTGCGGCGGAAGATGAAGACGGAAAATTGTCCCTGGCCACCACCATGGAACAATTAAAATCCGGCGCACAAATCAGTTAGGAGGATCTATGATAGACGCCCATTCCCATTTGGAAAATGAGGCATTTGACAAGGATCGAGAAGAAATCATCGCTCGCATGGAAGAAGACGGCCTCGACGCCGTGGTGAATGTGGGAAGCGATATGGAAACATCCCGCGCCGTGGCGGAATTGGCGAAAAAGCACGACCGCCTTTACGCCGTGGTGGGGATTCACCCCCAAGAGGCGAAGCATTACAATGACGCCGTGCGCGAGGAGCTAATTGCCCTGGCAAAGGACGAAAAGGTCCTGGCCATCGGCGAATGCGGCCTGGACTACTACTACGAAAATTCACCCCGCGACGTGCAGCGGGAGGTTTTTCGCGCCATGTGCGACTTGGCGGCGGAAGTGGATCTGCCTCTGGTGATCCACTCCAGGGATGCGGCGGAGGAAACCTACGACATCGTCCGCGACTTTCTCGAGGCCCATCCCGGCCACCACGTACTCATTCACTGTTACAGCTATTCCGTGGAAATGATGGCGCGCTTCATGGCCCTCGGGTGCTACATTTCCCTGGGCGGCGTGACCACTTTTAAAAACGCCAAGGTGCCGAAAAAAGTGGCGGCGGCCGTGCCCATGGATCGCCTCCTTCTGGAGACGGACTGCCCCTACATGACCCCGGAGCCCAATCGCGGCAAGCGCAACGAACCCAAGTACGTGGCCTATGTGGCGAAAAACATTGCCGCCCTTCGGGCCATGGATGTGGCGGAACTTGTGGCCCACACGGATGAGAACACGAAACGGTTTTACAAATGGAAGAAATAATACAAGAAGTGATCGTGGTCGAGGGAAAAGACGACATCGCCCGAGTGAAGAGCGCCCTGAATTGCGACGTTATGGCCACCGGGGGCTACGCTTTCGGCGAGAAATTTCTGCGCGAGCTGAAAAAAGTGGAAGCGCGCCGCGGCGTCATTATTCTCACGGATCCCGACTACATGGGAAAGCAAATCCGAAATCGCCTCACGGAGGCTTTGGCATCGCCGAAACAGGCCTATTTACCTCAGGACAAG
Source organism: Peptoniphilaceae bacterium (assembly GCA_902363535.1). Lineage (GTDB taxonomy): Bacteria > Bacillota > Clostridia > Tissierellales > Peptoniphilaceae > Aedoeadaptatus > Aedoeadaptatus acetigenes. Next base: position 24,748 of record CABJAE010000008.1, on the reverse strand, counting down.
GCCCTTTACAAAGACGACATCGGCATCGAAAACGCCCGGCCCGAGGACATTCGGGAAGCGATTTTTCGCGCCAAGCCCATGAAAAAATCCTACGAGGAGACATTTACCAAGGCGGACATGATTCGCTACGGCATGACGGGGGCATCGGATGCCGCCGAGCGTCGGGAAAAAATGGCCGAGGCATTGGGCATCGGCCACGGCAACGGCAAGCAATTTTTGCGCAGGCTCAATAGCTTCGGCATTACGGTAGAAGAATTTGAGCGAATTTACGGGGAGGTGTTCGGTGAATAAACGACTTTACAGCCCGGCACGCATTCGCGAAATTCAGGAAAAGTGGGGCTTTCGCTTTCAAAAATCCCTGGGACAAAACTTTCTCATCGACGGAAACATCGTCCGCGCCATCGCCGACAGCGCCGAGGTGGGCGAAGGGGATGTAATTTTGGAAATCGGCGCCGGCATCGGCACCCTGACGGAAGAATTGGCCTTACGCGGCGCCAAAGTGTTTTGCGTGGAAATCGACGAGCACTTAAAACCCATTCTGGACGAAACCCTGGGCGCGTACGAAGACGTGGAGATTTTCTACAAAGACGTACTCAAAACCGATCTGAAAAAAGAACTCACCTCCCGCTTCGGTGATCACAAGATCAAAGTGGTGGCCAATCTGCCCTATTACGTGACCACGCCGATTTTTGTGCATCTCTTCGATTCGGACCTGCCTTTGGAATCGGTTCACGTCATGGTGCAAAAAGAAATGGCCAATCGCATGGCGGCCAAGGCCGGTACGAAGGCCTACGGCTCCATCTCCGTCTTCCTGCAAATGCGGGCGGAGGTTTCCGTGGCTCTCGCCGTGCCCCGCACCTGCTTTATGCCCCAGCCCAATGTGGACAGCGCCGTCTTGGCCCTCGCGAATTTTAAAACCGATCACGGGGAAAACTTAAAGCGCGCCGAGGCCGTGGTGCGGGCGGCATTTTCCAAGCGGAGAAAAACCGTGGCAAACGCCCTGTCCACCTACGGCTTCGCCATCGAAAAAGATCAGATCCTTCAGGCCTTGGCCGAGACGGGCATCGAGCCCAATCGCCGGGCCGAAGCCATTACCGTGGAAGAGTACCGAATCTTGGCGAAAAACTTTCCGAAAGTAGAAAAGGAGGGCGACTGATGGCGGAATACAGAGACGAGACCTTTCACGCCTTTGTAGAAAACGAGCCCTTAATCGAAAGCTTGAGCGGCATCTTTAAAGTCATGGCCGATCCCACGCGGCTGAAGATTCTCTACGCCCTCATGCTGGGCACCTGCAATGTGTCGAAACTCGTGGAGCTTTTGGGCATGAGCCAATCCTCCATTTCTCATCAGTTGATTCTTCTGAAAGAAGAAGGGCTGATCCGTTCGAGAAAAGAAGGGCGCAAAGTCTACTACTCCCTGGACGACGATCACGTGGAGACCCTTTTTTCCATGGGCTACACCCACGCCATGCATAAAATCGGAGAAGATGATTAAGCCCATACCTCGCGGGTATAAATCGACTAATCGAATAGATGAATTATTTTGGGAGGAATGACAATGTCAGAAGTAAAAGTTTATACAAGCAACACCTGTCCTTACTGCACCATGGCAAAGGACTATTTAAAAGAAAAAGGCATCGAATTTAATGAAAAAAACGTGCAAACCGACGCAGCCGCAAGAGATGAATTGATCTCCATGGGCTACACCGGCGTACCCGTCTTGGTGATCGGCGAAGAAGAAATCGTCGGCTTCGACCGCGCACGCATCGATGCCGCCTTGGCAAAATAAGTTCACGGAAAAAGGGGCTTCGGCCTCTTTTTTTTGTGTCGAAAAGCAAAAGTTTTCTAAAAAAAGGCGAAGACTTTTCCTTTTCGGCGGCGGCCTTCGGGGCCTGTGTTATAATGTCATACGAAAAAAGAACTGGAGGAGATTATGAAATATCTAAAAAAATACATGGCGGCAGCCCTGGCCCTTCTCATGATCCTTACGATGCAGGCACCGGTGTTTGCCGATGCCGTGGAAGGGGACGTGATTCTGTGTTTCGGTCAGGACCTTACCCCCGAGCAGCGGGACGCGCTCATGAAGCGTTTTAACGGATCCGACGAGGATCAAATCATCGAGGTCACCAATCAGGAAGAGCACAAGTACTTAGGCGATTTCGTGCCGGAATCGAAGATCGGCCGCAAGGCCATTTCCAGTGCGAAGGTGGAATACACCGCCGAGGGAAGCGGCATCCAAGTGGAAACGTCGAAGCGGATTCGCTACATTACCCACGATATGTATCGCCAAGCATTGGAAACGGCAGGCATTAAGGACGCGAAGATCACTGTGGATGCGCCGATGAATGTCAGCGGCACGGCGGCGCTTACCGGGATTATGAAGGCTTATGAAACCTCCACCGGCAAAAAAATCAGCGACAAGGTGAAAAAGGCGGCCAACGAAGAGATGGTCGTCACCTCGGATTTGGCCCAAGATGTGGGCGCCGACAAGGCAACGGGCCTGGTGAAGGACATTAAGGAAAAAATCGCCACGGAAGCACCGAAGACGCGGGAAGAAGTGCAAAACATCGTCATCAATATTTCCAATCAGTACAATCTCAATTTGACCGCCGAGCAGACGGATAAGTTGACCAATTTCTTCGATCGCCTGCGAAAGACGGAAATCGACTGGAACGGCCTGGCCGACAAAGCGAAGGGCGCCGCCGATCAGGCGAAGGAATACATTAACAGCGAAGAGGGCCAAAGCTTGATTCAAAAGATCAAAGCCTTTTTCGCCGATCTGTTCAATTCCATTTTTAACAAATAAAAATGAACCCGCTCCGGCGGGTCCTGCAATGAAAAAGGCCTCCCTGCGCGGGAGGCTTTTTGTTATTTTGCTTCGACGATTTTGTTTAAAGCCTTCATGAGTTCATCGGCGTCAAATCCGTGAACGTAAGCAGCTTCTTCTAACGATTCCATTTGACTGGACGGGCAGCCCACACAGCCCATGCCGAATTGCATGAGGATTCGAATGGCTTCCGGGTATTGGCGAACCAAATCGCCAATTAAAGTATCTTTAGTAATCATCCTAGCCTCCTTTGAGATTATTTCCCAATCATTTTATCCTAAGATAAAACCATTGGCAAGTTAGTTCAGGTTTTCCTTCATATAGGCGATAATGTCGTCGGATTCGAGCATCCATTCGTCGCCGAAATTGAGACAGGGCACTTGTTTTCCGCCGCTGCCTTCCAACAAGGCCTTTTTGGCGTCGTCGTCTTTGTCGACGAAGAGAACGTCCACCTTGTCGATGCCTTCTTTTTCCATAAAGTCGATGACTTTTTTGCAATAGGGGCAGTAGGTGGCCGCGTACAATTTATAATCCATAGTCATCCTCCTTTTTCATTCTGTTTGTTTTATACCCAAGTTGTGCCTATTCACACAGGCGACGAAGAAATCAAAAAAAGTCTAATCCTTATCTAAGTCGGAAAAATTGCGGCGGCCATGTGGTATGCTTAATTCGAGGTGAAGCCATGGATATTTTTAACAGCATCGGAAAAGGTTTTGAAGATCTGTCCAATCAGGTAAAGGATCTAAGTATCAAGGGCCTTTACAGCGCGAAGGAAGCTTCCAATGTGGCGAAGCTTCGCCTGCAGATACGAGAATTAGAAGCGAAAATTCTGGAAGAATACACCCACTTAGGGGAAGTTTACTATATGGAAATGCGGGAGCAATCCCATTTGGCGGACACGACGAGCTCGGAGCTTCTCTTTGCCATCGATGAATTGCAAAAGGAAAAGGCGAGTTTGGAAAATCGCATCAGTTCCAAGGAGCTGGAGGGCGAGGTCTTTCGCTACGAGTGCCCGGATTGCCACACGGAAATCGCCAAGGACACGAATTTTTGCCCTCACTGCGGCAGAAAAATCGAGATCGTGGAATTGATCGCCGAGGATCCGGATTTCGTGGAATGCAAGAATTGCCATTTTCAGGCGGAAGCGGGGGCCACGTACTGCCCGCGCTGCGGCACGCCCTTGGCATAGGAGGTTTTTATGGACAAGAGACATTTGGACGAAGAGCAATTACGGGAGTCTCTGGGGGATGTGGCCTATCACGTCACCCGCGAAAAGGGCACGGAGTTGCCGTTCTCCCATCCCTACGATCACTTATTCGACGAAGGAATTTACGTGGATGTCATTACGAAAGAGGTTTTGTTTTTGTCGAAGGACAAATTCGATTCAGGCTGCGGCTGGCCCGCCTTTTCCAAAACGGCGCCCGATGCGCCGATTAAAGAGCAATCGGACACCCGCTACGGCATGATTCGCACGGAGGTGGAGACGGAGACCACCCACTTGGGCCACGTCTTTAACGACGGACCGAAGGAGGCCGGGGGCCTTCGCTACTGCATCAACGGCGCCAGCATCGAATTTATTCCGAAAGAAGACATGGAAAAAAGAGGGTACGGTTCTTGGTTGAATTGTCTCTAAATTGATAAGACTAAGGCGGCCAATGAAGGGTATAATAGATATATACGTTAGTGAACTAAAGGAGGTATTATGAAACGGAAATTTTTATCCCTGGCACTGGCTATGGCCATGGTTCTCGGCGTCATCGCCGGTCCTGTAAGCGTCTTTGCCGCGCCGGCGGAAGAAACCAAGACCATTACTTTGCTCCACACCAACGATGTCCACGGACACATGGTGGCGGAGCGCGGCAAGGACAAGAAGCTCACCAATATCGGCTACGCCCGAGTAAAAACCTATGCGGACAGCATTAAAAATTCGGTGCTTTTAGATGCCGGTGACGTCACCCACGGCACGGCATTGGCCGGCATTGAAAACGGCAAGGGCGTCATCGACCTGATGAAGGCCATGGGCTACAAGGCCATGGTGCCCGGCAACCACGATTTCAACTACGGCTACCAAGCCCTGGTTGACTTTAAGAATCAAGCGGCTCCGGCCAAAGGTTCTTCCGAAGGCTTCGATATTTTGGCTGCCAACATCATTAAAAACACCGGCACCAACGACTTTAAAGGCCAAACCATCCTCGATGTAGACGGCGTCAAAGTCGGTATTTTCGGCATTGCCACGGAAGAAACGAAAGTTAAATCCAATCCGAAGAACACCGAAGGCATTACTTTCCTGGATCCCGTGGAAGTGGCTCGCGCCCAAGTAAAATCCCTGAAGGATCAAAAGGTCGATGTCATCGTCATGTTGGCACACGTCGGCATTGACGACGCCACCGTTGTAAAGACCACGGATATCGCTGAAAAAGTGGACGGCATCGACGTTATTATCGACGGTCACTCCCACACGAAGCTTGACAACGGCAAAGTGGTTAACAATACCTTAATTGCTCAAACGGGCAACTATCTGAAAAACTTAGGCGAAATCAACATCACCTTACGGGGCAAAGATGTTATTTCCAAGACCGCCGTCCTTCGCGACGCCGCTTTCTTCGAAAAGATCGAAGAAAACAAAGACATCGCAAAGAAACTTGACGACATGTACGAAGCAAACAAGACCAAGTTGGAACGAGAAGTCGGCACCACGGCTGTTGAATTAGACGGCGTAAGAGAACACGTCCGCGCACAAGAAACCAATTTCGGTAACATGGTGGCAGACGCCATGCGCGAAGCGGCAAAATCCGACATCGCCATTACCAACGGCGGCGGCATCCGCGAATCCATTCCCGCAGGGAAGATCGACATGACCCAAATCTGGACCGCCTTCCCCTTCGGAAACACCATTATGAAGATCGAAATCACCGGTGCCGACTTACTGGCAGCCTTGGAATACGGCGTGGCCGATGCACCGGCACCTCAAGGGAAATTCCCCCAAGTTTCCGGCGTCAGCTTTAAGTACGATCCGAAACAAGAAGCCGGCAAGCGCGTATTCGACGTGAAAGTCGGAGATAAGGCCCTGGATCTCGAAAAAACCTACACCTTAGCCACCAACGACTTTATGGCAGGCGGCGGCGACGGTTACACCATGTTCGCCAAGGGCAAAAAGCTCGGCGACTACGGCATGTACACGGAAGTATTGGAAAAATACCTGGCCGAACACAAGAACGTGAACCCGAAGGTTGAAGGCCGCATCGTGGTCGAAGCCAAGGGCGAAGAAAAACCCGTCGAACCCACACCGGCACCCAATGCCTTTACGGACATTAAGGGTCACTGGGCAGAAAAATTCATTCTTTCCGCAACGGAAAAAGGCCTCTTTAAAGGCGTAAGCGACACCCGATTTGCTCCGAACAGCCCCATTACCAGAGGCATGCTCGTTTCCGTCTTGGCCCGCATCGAAGGACAAGATGTTAAGCAAACCGCAGCAAATCCCTTCACTGACGTAAAAGCCGGAGAATGGTATGAAAATGCCGTTATTTGGGCATCGAACAATAAAATCGTCAAAGGTTACGAAGACAATACCTTTAAGCCCAATCAAGTGGTCACCCGCGAAGAAATGGCGACGATCTTGGGTCGCTACATCGAAGGTAAGAAAGTTCCCTACACGCTCGACTTGAAGGAACCCTTCGCCGATCAAAAGATGATCTCCAAATGGGCCCTCGAACCCATCGACATCGTTCGCCACACCAACTTAATGCAAGGCCGCGAAAACAATCTTTTCGCACCGAAGGCATCGGCTACCCGTGCTGAACTGGCAAAAGTCATGGACGCATTGAATGAAATCGTGAAGAGCGCGAAGAAGGTCGATGAAAAGTCCGAAGCTGAAAAGAAAGCAGCCGAAGACAAAAAGGCTGAAGCCGAAAAGAAAGCAGCTGAAGACAAAAAGGCCGAAGCTGACAAAAAAGCAGCTGAAGACAAAAAAGCTGACAAGAAACCGGCTGAAGACAAAAAAGCCGTCGAAACTGAAAAGAAGGCAGCTTAACAAACCGGAAAAAAGAGCCGTCGTCGGCTCTTTTTTCATGGGAAGATAAGGACGATGTAAAACCAAGGTAAAGTGCGAATAAAAATTTGTTGTTAATTATTAAATATTCCCCTTGACCCGACCTTCTTTTTGCGATATTATATAGCGTTATTTGACTTGACAAAGGGACAGGAATCTTGTATACTGGTTACACATATAATTGTGTGGATAGAAGGGCGGTTCCAATGACACAAATGGATATGATTAAAAACGAATTGTCCGAGCATATCGGCAAAGAGGTCATCGTGAAGGCAAATCGAGGACGGAAACGCATCGTCACACGCAGAGGCGTGCTCACGGCGGTCTATCCCTCCCTATTTGTCATCAGCATCTCTTCCGACGATCGCACGGATCGAAACATCTCCTTTACCTACGCCGACGTACTCACGTCCACGGTAAAGATTATGATTCTTGAAGAAGATGTAGATACGGCTAAACTAAAAATATCGTAGTAAAAGGCTCCCTCGGCGGAGCTTTTTTTATGGGAGGATACTTTGCGCGCCTACGGAAAAATCAATGTCGGTCTCTGGATAAAGGGGAAGCGGGCCGACGGCTACCACGAAATAAAAACACTTTTTCTGCCCATCGGGCTTTACGACGAAATTGAAATTGAAAGGGCGGCCGCCTTTTCCATGGAAGGGCCCAATTACGGGGAGAAGGACCTGATGGTCGCGGCCCACCGCTATTTGGAAAGCCGCTTCGGCCCCTTGCCCGTGAAGCTCCGGATCGAGAAAAACATTCCTGCCGGGGCGGGTCTCGCCGGGGGCACGGCCGACGGCGCCCTGGTGTTAAAGGCCGTGAGAGACATTTACAGCCTGCCTATGACCGATGAGGAACTGATCCATGACTCTGCTATCCTCGGGGCGGATTTCCCCTATTGCCTCTACGGCAAGGCTGCCGTGGGCGAGGGGATCGGCGATGTGCTTCATCCCGTGTGTGTCCCGTCCTATCCGGTGCTCTTACTGAATCCCGGCTTCGCCGTGTCCACGAAAGAGGCCTACGCCATGGCGACACTCGGCAAATCGAAAGGCTCTTTAGAGGATACGGTGGATCTTCTTCAAAAAGGGCGGCTCGAAAGATTGAAGGAGACCGTGGCCAACGATCTCTATGACGGCGTGCGCCTCATGCATTCTGAAATCGACGAAATGATCGCCGATCTCTACGAGGCGGGGGCCGCTTTTTCCCACATGTCCGGCTCCGGGCCCACGGTGTACGGATTATTTAAAAAAATCGAGGAACGGGACGCCGCCTATGCTATACTAAGAAAGAAGTATCGTATCGCGATTAAAACGGAAACGGCGGGAGAGGAACATGGAACGACTGGGAATAGCCATCAAGGATAAAGCGGGCATCTATGCGGCGGCTGCAGTGATTCGGCGCCGCACGGATCTCTCCTTTACGGTCCTCTACGATCCCGCGGAAGAGGGGGATTTTTATGAAAAAAATAAATCCCGCTTCCGAGCCATGAAGCTGGGCCCTTCCCTGTGCCTCTCCCAAGATCCGTGCGGCGATTTTTCCGCCCTCGTGGAGAAAGCTTCGGCAAAGGGCCGCACCCTGGGCTATCGCCATCACGATTTAAACACGGAAATTGCAGCCCACACAGTAGAAGACGGCCTCTTTCACCACAGCTACGTTCTGGAAATTCTGGAAGCCTACGGGGCGCGCTTTGAAGATGACGGGCGAGAGGCGGTGCTCGCTCTTTTGGGCTACAGCTATCGGCGCGACGATTTCGCCCGCGCCTTTCGACCCAAGGGAATCGCCGTCGTCGATCCGCTGGATCTTTGGCTCGATGCCATTCCCGAGACGGGAGAGAAGGGAGACTGCCGCTTTTATTGGACGGTGCGGGACTTTTCCATGGAGCGACTCATGGGCGAGCTTTTAGGCGAGGAGGTTCGTTTCAGAAAATACTATTCACACCCCTGGCTCCGAGGCGAGGCGTCGAAAAAAAGATAATACGAAATGGCCCTCTCTGCATGATGCACTGACCCCCAAAAGTTGGACCGAGACATCCACTCTTGGGGGTCTTTTCATGGAAAAAACAATGACGAATAGAAGAAAGAGAAGATTAAAATCATTTAAAGCAGATAGAGAAAAGATAATTGCCGCGACAACACGCCCATTAAAAATTCTTCAGTTCACTGAAAAGAGAAGTTACGTCTATCGAAGCCGGCAAGGATGCGCGGGACAATCAAATACTTAAATGCGTCAACTCTAACGATCGATTCAAAGAAAAGTAAAAAGGCGAGATTCCGAAGTAAATCGTGAACGAATGAATACAACCTAGATCAAATGCAATATAAACAAAATGCTGTAAGCGAAGCGTTGAAAATTATGACCAAATTAACAGGAGTACTCTATATGTAGTTTGTCTAGGCTTCGCTCTTGACAAACTCAAATGAGAATGATAGCCTATATTAAAAGAACGAGTGTCGGTCAATAGGCGGTGAGGTTTTGGCAAAGAGAAATGTAAAAGATCCGGAAGAAAGAAAACAGGAGCTTATAAATATAGCATCCAGACTTTTTGAAAAATATGGGTATGAGAAAGTTTCTGTTAGAGATATTCTCGCAGAAGTTAATGGAGCGCCGGGGATGTTTTATTATTATTTCAAATCAAAAGAAGATATTTTCTTGGCGTGTATGGAAACATACTTTGATGAAAAATTAAAAAATAAGTTAGGTATCCTTCAAAACAAGGAAATAGATTACGAAGAAAGAATAAAAATTCTAAGAGATCTCATAGTAAAAGATATCAGTCAATTTACAACAAGATATAATTTTTCAAAAGAGAATTCAATTACAGATAACTCGTACAGGCTATGGGAATTGATTCATTACATTGGAAAATTTATAGATGTCTATTCAGAGTTTATAATTGAAGGAATTGAAAATAAAAAAATAGAAAATAATATGGGAATAAACAGGGAAAATGTGAGAAGTTTTGCAGCTTTTATTTTATACGGAGCTGTTGGAACAATATATAATGACTATATTATTAAGGGAGAAAACAAAACAAATTCAAGTGAAGCCTTTGGAATAATAAGCGAACTATTTCAAAGACCTCATTAGAGAAAATAAAATATAAGTATTTTACAAGGGAAACATCAATGGTGTTTTCCTTGTATTAGTTTTAAGGCAAATGAACGAACTCGTTCGGCAAGGAGGTATGTTTTAGATGAAAAAGAAGAAATCAATCAAAGATATTATTTCCTACAGTGAAATAAAAAAAGGACAACTTGTAGGAGGGATATTATTTGTTAGTCTTGGTATGCTATTAAGTATTTGTCCAATTTTGGTGATATACAAAGTCATAAAATCTTTATTTTTATATGGAAAATTAGAACAAAGTACAATACAGTTCTGCACCTATGGACTTGCAGCAGTGGTATTGTCATATTGCTTAACTTACATTGGAGGTATTTTATGCCATAAGTTTTCATATGTTTTAATAGCTAACTTAAAAAAGAAGATATTATTTCATATTGGGAATCTTCCTTTAGGTTTTTTTACCGGAGACAACAAGTCAAAAATAAGGCAAGTATTAGGATCGGACATGAATCAAATTGAGGGATATTTTTCTCATCAATTACCAAATTTAATTTCAACTTTAGCACTAATTTTAGCAATGATAATTGTTATGTTGAAGATAAATTTAATATTAGGTCTTACGACTTTGTTAATTATATTTGTTGGTTTAGGAATTCAGATTGCAATCATGGCAAAGATTATAAAGTCGGGTGGACTTGAGAAGAACTTTGCGATTTTGGATCAAATTAATTCAGCAACTACTGAATACGTTAATGGTATGCCGGAAGTGAAAATATTTGGAACAGGAGCAAAATCATTTAAAACTTTTTCAAAGTCAGTAGGAGAATATAGAGACTTTACAAGTTCGATGACATCAATGATAAGACCGGGATTTGTTTCATTTAGAATGTTTATTTTATCTGTTGCTACATTCATAGTTCCAGTAGGAATACTTTTAATGTCACGAAATAATAACTTGGATTTTGCTACAGTTTTTATTTTCTATTTGATTCTTGCACCTGCCATTAGCGTACCTGCATTAAAACTTAGAGATTTTGCAGAAGGAATGAATTTACTAAATGAAGTTGTTTTGAGAATCTACGAAATTATAGATCAAAAAGAATTGGCAATTGAAAATATCGAGGAAGAGATAAAAGGTCATGATCTTGAATTCGAGAATGTAAGCTTTTCTTATGGAGATGAAGAGGTTTTAAAGAATATAAGCTTCTGTGCTAAACAAGGAGAAGTTACAGCATTAGTTGGCTATTCGGGAGCAGGCAAATCTACCATTGGAACGCTAATACCCAGATTTTACGATCCTTCAGAAGGCTCTATTAAAATTGGTGGAGTTAATATAAAAAATATTCCGATGAACGCCTTAATGGAGAGGATAGCATTCGTTTTTCAAGACAGTGATCTTATCACAGATACAGTCTTCAATAATGTTGCTATGGCAAAGACAGGTTCTACAAAAGAGGATGTCATAAAAGCATGTAAAAAAGCAAGATGTCATGATTTTATTGTAAAACTTCCTGATGGGTATGACACTGTTTTGGGTAAAGGGACTTATTTATCCGGAGGAGAGAAACAACGTATTGCTATAGCAAGAGCGATTTTAAAGGACGCACCAATATTAGTATTAGACGAGGCAACAAGTTTTGCTGATTCTGAAAATGAATATCTTATGCAGGAAGCTTTGTCTGAATTGGTTAAAGATAAGACAGTTATCATGATTGCTCATAGGTTAAATACCATAGAGAATGCAAATCAAATTTTAGTAATATCTGATGGAAAAATTGCAGAAAGAGGGAAGCATGAAGATTTAATCCTTGCAGATGGAATATATAAGCGACTCTTTGATATTTATAAGAAGACGAATATTTGGCAAATGGATATAGAAGGGAGTGAGAATGAATGATAAGAAATATTACATTAGGAAAGATGAATAATATAAGAAAATCCATTGCCTTAAATGTTTTGGCTTCTATTTCCAACCTTATACCATTTATTGCTTTGGCGAAAATTGTAGAAACACTATTTTTAAATAGAGGTGCAGATAGTATAGATACGAGCCTTTTATGGAAGTATTTTGGGATAATGGCAATATTTTTCTTTGTAACATTCTTATTGGAAAATTTAGCCACAAAATATACCTATGAACTTGGATACAAGTCAAGTGCAGATGGAAGAATAGAGCTTGCAGACCACATAAGAAAACTGCCGATAGGTTATATTTCAGGGAAAAGCTCAGCAGAGATCGTAGATACATTAATGAATGATTTTTTCAAAGTTGAAACGGCAGTAACGCATCAATTACCTCAATTTTTCAGTGGCATATGTGTAGCGGTTCTTTGCTCAATATTATTTTTGATAATTAATGTAAAAATAGGGATAGCAACACTTATTGGATTGCCGATTTCTGTTCTACTTCTCACACTCATGCAAAACTTTCAGAAAAAAATTTATTTGAAAACAAAGAAAATGAGGATAAAAGAGGAAGAAGATACAAACGAATATTTGGATGCTATTAAGACTCTAAAAGCTTATAACAGCTTAGATGATACATTAACAAAGCTTGAAGAAGATATAGATAACTCAAGAAATGCAAATATTAAGAGTGAGAAAGGTGTTGGTTCATTAACTACTATAGCAAGTATGATTTTAAGAATAGGACTTCCTTTGATGAGTTTAGCCGGTTCCTATTTATTTATAAATGGATCTTTGGAAATTGACACATTTTTAATGTTCTTATTTGTAGGCACAAGAATTTTTGATCCCTTGGAGCTTGCACTTGTAAATTATACAGGTCTACAAATGGCATCAGTTTCAGGAGAGAGAATCATTAACCTGCTTAACGCTGAACCCATGTCAGGAAATTGCGATGTAATCGAAAGCAACAAAATTGAAATCCACGATGTTTCATTTTCTTACAAGGAATCTAAGGTTATCGATAATGTTTCATTAGACATTAATGAAGATGAATTAACTGCTTTTGTTGGTTACTCTGGCTCTGGAAAATCTACACTAATTAAATTAATTTCCAGATTTTATGATCCTAATGAAGGGACAATTAAAATTGGTGGAGTAGATTTGCTAACAGCCGACCCTGATAAATTAATGGAGAAATTTTCTGTTGTTTTTCAAGATGTGTATCTTTTTAAAGACACAATTTATAACAATATAAAATTTGGAAATGAAGATGCAAGTAAAGATGAAATCATGAATGCTGCAAAAATGGCAGGAGCTTATGACTTTATAGTCAAAAAAGATGATGGATTTAACACTATGATTGGACAAGGAGGAGCGACTCTGTCTGGAGGTGAGAAACAAAGAATATCAATAGCGAGAGCAATACTAAAAAATGCACCAATAATACTACTTGATGAAGCAACATCTTCACTTGATCCTGAAAATGAACTTATTATACAGGAAGCAATATCAAATTTAATTAAAAATAAAACAGTTGTGGTTGTAGCTCATAAATTAAGGAGCGTAATGGGAGCTGATAAAATTGTTGTTTTAAACAAAGGAAAGGTAGAGGAAGTTGGGAAGCATGAAGAACTTATAAAAAATGAAGGACTATATAAAGACTTATGGAATTATCAAGAAAAGTCTAAAGAATGGAAGATTGTACAGTAACAATTAATTTTAAAGGAGGAAACTTATGAAAACACAAAAGAAATCATCAAAAAACGCAGTTACAGCCGGTGTTTTAATTGCACTTTACTTTGTAACATATTTAGTAATTGGGGCAATATCTATGCCTGTCCCTGTTTTATTTTTACTAATGCCTATGCTTGTAGCACTACTTGCTGCACCAACCTATCATATGCTTCTTGCAAAGACAAAGTCAGCTACTGCTATTGTTATCGCAGCTATCTTACCAAGTATTTTATTAGTTGCAACTGGACATATTCCAATTGCGCCATTAGTGGCAGTGCCTGCCGGAATAATTGCTATGTTCATAGCAAAAGGTGGAAATTATACAGACTTTAAGAAAAATACAATTAGTCATATGTTTTTTTCTCTAAACTTATTTGGAGGATTCTTACCAATCTGGGTTATGAGAGAAGCATTTTTTGAAAGTGTAATAAAAGGTGGCTTAGATCAAAGCTTTTGTAACACAGTAAGAGCATGGACACCAATATGGATGTTACCGGTTATGATTATAGGAACATTTATATTCTCTTTGATTGGTTCTTATTTTACAAAAAAAATACTAAATAAAAAGTTGGAATCCGCAGGAGTTTTATAATGGAAAATTCAAAGTTTGTTCTGGGGTCAAAATATGACCTCAGAACAAAACTTATCTTGCTTATAGGTGCGAATATTTTAATTTTTTTAGGGTTTGATTGGATCTATCAAAGCCTTATTACATTATTTTTCCTTGTCATTATTATTAGCGATGGTTATAAAAAATCCGCTATAAGGTATGTTTTATTTTTTGTAATAAGTGTAGTATTGGAAAAATCTTTAGCCTATTTTAGTATGAATTTTCTTTTGAATTTAATTTTATTTATCTTAGCAATTGGAAGAAAATTTCTGCCATGTATTATCATGGGTAAATGGATTTTAAATTCAACATCTGTTTCCGGTGCAGTGGCAACTTTACAAAAATTAAAACTTTCAAAAGATTCGCTCATAATGATTTCTGTAATATTTAGATGTTTGCCTACTATTAAAGACGAATGGAGTCATATAAATATGGCGATGAAAACAAGAGGGATTAGCATTAGTATTTATAATTTATTTCATAGACCTGCTGCGACAATGGAATACTTTTTTGTACCCTTATTCGTAAGTGTAATAGAAATTGGGGATGAGCTATCCCAATCAGCTATTATAAGGGGGCTTGATGCTCCTGTTCAAAAAACAAGTAGATACCTAATTAAGATTAGAAAAAATGACATTGGCGTTTTAACTCTTATGATTTTAATTTTATCAATAGTAATATTTATGAAAGTGTCAGGGTGGGATTTATGATTGAAATTAGAGAATTAAGTTTTAAGTACAAGGGAGGATCTGATTACTCATTAAAAGATATAAACTTGAAAATCAAAAAAGGGGAATGCATTCTTCTATGTGGCAGGAGCGGTTGCGGAAAGTCGACTCTATTAAAGCTTATGAACGGCATAATACCTGAGTTTTATGATGGGGACATTTCCGGCAGTGTTATGGTCAATGGTATGAATACATTTACTACACCAATTTATAAATTATCTAAGAATGTAGGCTCGGTTTTTCAAAATCCCAAAACACAATTCTATACAACCAATACAACTGACGAAATTGCATTTGGTTTAGAAAATTACGGCATAGAAAGAGAAGTAATTAACAAAAGGATTGAAGAAGTTGAAAAAGAGCTTCATCTTGAAAACTTGATGAATAAAAATATATTCAATCTTTCTGGAGGAGAAAAGCAGAAGATTGCTATAGCAAGCATTTGCGCATTAAACCCTGAGATATTTATTCTTGATGAACCATCTTCAAGCTTAGACATAAAGTCAATGAAAGAACTATCGCTTACAATAAAAAAGCTTAAATCTTTAGGAAAAACTATTATTATTGCAGAACACAGGTTGTGGTATTTAAAAGACAATGTTGATAGAGCAATATACTTAGAGGATGGAAAAATCATCAGAGAATATAGTATGGACGAAATTGAAAATCTAAGTGAAGATGAACGAATGAGAACGGGACTTAGGCATTCTGATTATAAAGCCATTGAAAGATTTGATGATTTTGAAACTTCAAATAAAGGGACTTTATTAGAGTTAAAAAATCTGATGTTCAAAAGAAGTACCAGAACAATTTTGTCCATTAAGGATCTTAAATTTAGCTATGGGAATATTATTGGGATTGTTGGAGAAAATGGAATTGGGAAGTCTACATTAGCAAAAATCATATGTGGCTTATACAAAGAAAATAAAGGGAAAATTTTAAGAGATGGTGAGAATTTAAATATAAAAAGTAGGCTAAATGAGAGCCTGCTTATTATGCAGGAAGTGAACTATCAGTTATTCACAGACAGCGTTAAAGATGAAATAGTATTAACATCAAATATTAAAGATGATTATGTTTTAGATACTTGGCTAAAAGACATGGAGTTAAAAAACATTGGTGATAGAAATCCTCACACCTTGTCAGGAGGACAAAAACAGAGAGTGATTATTTTATCCGCTTTACTATCCGACAAGAAAATCCTATTTTTCGATGAGCCAACCAGTGGATTGGACTACAGAAATATGAAAATAGTAGCTAAAAACATAAAGAAAGTTAAGGAAAAAGACAAGCTGATTTTAATAATATCCCATGATGTTGAGTTTTTTGAGTCAGTCTGCGATAGGGTTGTAAAGTTTTAGAACAATAATGTAACTTTTCCGTGAGCAGGAGCACGTGTTTTTATCGCATCGGGCATCTTGAAGCAATTGCACCCCTTGAACGTGGAAGGAACTACAATGGGGACATAGCCGCTCGTGAATGGCACACATTATTATTATAAAACGTTTTTTTGTAGCACCGGCTACCTCGACATCTTGGATTCCTAAAAGTATTGTTGTAATATTGTTTTGCGCTTGTTTAACCCCCTTTATTAATTTGTGGTGATTTAATTTTAGGTAATTGGGAAAACAAGTGCTATCTTTTTGCACAAAAATATCCATTAAGGAGGTTACTCCCCAACTGATATTATAGAGCCAACAAAAATGGCCCCTTGCGCATAAAAGCGGAAGGGGCTTTTGTATGTGTGGAATTTTTTGCAAAGAAAAAGCGGTTCCGAAGAACCGCGATTTTATATGTAGCCATGCACCCGACTTTGCACAAGTCTTCCACGCGTTACCGAGAGAGTTAACTCAGAGCAGGCGAATCTACGTCACATAAGCGGACTTACTTAGTGCTGCTTCCGTCAAGACCTGACACGGTTCGCAAGGGCTTATTGCGTAGGACCCACTCCTCAACATCACTTTTCTCGGGCAGGCCGCAAAAGAAATGCGCTGGATCGGGAATTCAATCTTGTTGTAGCGGATTACAAGTTACAGGGTGCCGCTAATTCCCCATCTAGCATGGCAAACTTTTCCTGGCGGAGAGAGGGGGATTCGAACCCCCGATACGCTATTAACGTATACCCGCTTTCCAGGCGAGCGCCTTAAACCAACTCAACCATCTCTCCATTGGATTACAGTATATGATTATACGGGCGAATCGGTTTTTTGTCAAGGGGAAGTTTTTAATTTGTAAAATTACCAGCTGCCTTCGACGGAAATGGCGCCGGCGGACAGGCGAAGGATGCGCCCTTCCACGGCGACGAGAAGGGCACCGTCGTCGTCGATGGCCTCGGCCACGCCGGTGTATTCGATGTCGCCTTTGGCGAAGCGAATGGTTTTTCCGATGGTGAGATTGTATTTTCGATAGGCATTTAAGATTTCATCGGCGGGCCTTTGAATCCAACGATAGAGCGCATTCATTAGATCCGCCGCCAATTGATTTCTGGAAATATCCCCTGTGAGGGAGCCGGCGGTAGGTAGGGCCTGTTTTTCAAAAAGCTTCTGAGGCGTGTTGGTGTTGATGCCCAGGCCGATGACGTAGCGGGCCTTGCCTTGGGAGAAATCCGCTTCCGTCAAAATGCCGGCAATTTTTTTGTGATTGAAGTACAGGTCGTTGACCCATTTAATCTTTACATCCTCGTCGCTCTGCTCCGTTAAGGCTTCTTTTAATGCCACGGCGGCGGCCATGGTGATGAGGGACGGATCGGGCGCGTCGTCTGCGTGAATAATCGTCGAGAGATAAAGTCCCGTGCCGTAGGGGGAGAGGAAGGATTTCCCCACGCGCCCTTTTCCCGCCGTCTGTTCCTCCGCCGTCATAAAGGAAAAGGAAGGGAGGGGCGAGGCGGCGTCTTCTCTGAAGATGGCGTCGTTGGTGGAATCCACGCGGTCAAGGACCGACACGGTCACGTCTTTTAAATCATCTGTGAGGCGGCTTCGAATGCGCTCGGCATCCAGGGCTTCGTAATTTTCGTTTAAGCGGTAGCCCCGATTGGTGACGGCGTCGATGTGGTAGCCGTCTTGCCTAAGGGCTTTTATGGCCTGCCACACGGCGGCGCGGGAGATGTTCATCGCCCGGGCCAGGTCTTCTCCGGAAAGGTAGTCGTCGGCCTCTTTCAGTGCTTTTAGGATGTAGTCTTTGCTTTTCATCAGGCCATCCCCGGATAGTCCAATTGGCGCAGAGCTTCGAAGAGAATGATGTTGACGGAGACGGATAAATTTAAGCTGCGGCCGAAATCTTTCAGCATGGGAATGCGAATGGCCGTCTCGTCGTGGGCCTTTAACAAGGGCTCGGGCAGACCCTTGGTTTCTTTGCCGAAGACCAGAAAGTCGCCGTCTTGAAATTCGATGTCGCAGTAGCGCTTGTGGGCCTTGGTGGAAGCGAAAAAGAAGCGGTGGTCTTTGTATTCTTCCATGACCTCTTCGATGCTGTCGTGGTAGCGGATGTCCACGAGATCCCAGTAGTCCAGGCCGCAGCGCTTCAAATGCTTGTCGTCCACGGAAAAGCCCAGGGGACGCACCAAGTGCAGGACGCTTTTCGTCAGGCCGCAGCTCCGGGCGATGGCGCCGGTGTTGTGGGGAATCTCGGGTTCAACTAAACAGATGTGCAGTGTCATAATTACCTCCAAAATGCGTTTATTTTTTCTATCATATCGTCCACCGACGCCACGGTTTCCACTCGCCAATGGGCGGGGAGCAGGGCGCGAATGTCGGGGCGCAGGTAGCGGTCGTCTAAGAGAAGCAGTTGGCCACGGTCGCTGTCGGAGCGAATGATGCGCCCGGCGGCCTGCACCACTTTCGTGAGCCCCGGGTAGGTGTAGGCATAGGCGTAGCCGTCTTTTCCCAAGCGATTAAAGCGATTTTTAATAAGCTCCCGCTCACGGGACAGGCCTGGCAGTGAAAGAGTTAAAATACTTACGCCCATAAGGGCTTCGCCGGAAAGATCCACGCCTTCGGAAAAGGCGCCGCCCATGACGCCGTAGCCGTGGACCGGGCGCTCGTTTCTGAACCGGTCGATGTAATCGGCCCGTTCTTTTTCCGTCATGGAGCGGGCCTGATCGTGGCCGCATTCCTCCCACTCCATGCAGGCGGCATAAACCTGATCCTTGTAGGCGTAGGAGGGAAAGAAGTGGATGAAATTGCCTTCTCGCGTGGTGGAAAAGGCCTGTAAGTAGCGGCTGATCTCGGGAAGGGTGCGGGCCCGGTCTTTGTACTTGGTGGACAGGTGGGGCGGGTGCAGAATCAATGGATGGGCGGGATCGAAGGGGCTCGCTAAGACCATGGTTTTTCGCTCCTCCCCGGCGCCCAAGCAGTAGCTGTGGTAGTCCATGGGAGAGAGGGTAGCGGAAAAATACACCGCCGATTGAAACAGCTCTCGCCGAGCGGAAAGGACGCGAGACGGATCCAAGCATATGAGGCGCAGGGTGTTTTTCCGGGGCACGAAGAAAGTAAAGCGGTCCTCGTCGTAGTAGAGATTTAAATTCTGCCAGTCCAAGAGGTGAAAGTACAGCTCGAGAAAATCCTCCTCGGGCTCCGCCTTCAGCCGGGCGAGGTAGTTTGCCGCCTCGTCGATGAAATCCTCCACGGCTTCCGAAAAATCCTCGTCTAGTTGGTCGTAGGTCGTATCTTCCGCGGCAGCCACGGCGCGAATCTTCTCCGCCAAATCGATGGCACGGTCTTGGAAGAAGGCATGCTTCACATCAAGACCGAAAAGCTCTACAACGAAAGCCGCATCAACAACATCATCAAGATGATCGGCGAAAGTGAAAAGAACAAATCCATGGCGCAGAAAAAGGCGGAAAGTATGGCGGACTCTCTGGTGAAGTATTCCTTCCTCGGCGCCGGCTTATCCTACGCCTTGACGGGCTCCGTACAAAAGGCCAAGGCCTTTTTAATGGTCGACTATTCCTGCGCCCTGAAGCTCACGATCCCCATCGCCGTCATGAAAGCCATGAGCCAGTCCGGCCAAATGGACGTTTTGGTCAAAGGCGGCAAGTATTTGGAAAATCTGGCTCAGGCGGACACCATCGTCTTTGACAAGACGGGGACGTTAACGAAGTCCACGCCGACGGTGGAAAAGGTCATCGCCTTTGACGGCCATTCGGAAGACGAGTGTTTGCGCATCGCCGCATGCCTGGAAGAACACTTCCCCCACTCCATCGCCAATGCCGTGGTGGATGCGGCCGTCAGAAGAGATTTGCGTCACGAAGAAATGCATTCGGAAACGGAATACATCGTGGCCCACGGAATTTCTTCAAAAATCGACGGAAAAACCGCCCTGATCGGTTCGGCACACTTTATTTTCGACGACGAAAACGTGCATTTGCCTTTGGCGAAGGAAGCCCTGATCGAAGAGCTGAAGGAAAATTATTCCCTGCTTTATCTGGCCTACGACGGCGAATTAATCGCTGTCTTGTGTATTTCCGATCCCATTCGCGAGGATGCGAAAGAAACCGTCGACGCCCTTCGGGCATTAGGTTTTACCAACATCGCCATGCTCACAGGCGACGCGGAAAATTCCGCCCGCTTCGTGGCAAATGAATTGGGCCTGGACTACTACCGATCCCAAGTCCTTCCCGAGGACAAGGCGGAATACATTCACGCTCAAAAAGCCATGGGCAGAAAAGTCGTTATGATCGGCGACGGAATCAACGACTCCGTGGCCCTCTCCGGCGCCGATGTGGGCATCGCCATGCACAAGGGCGCGGACATCGCCCGTGAAATCGCAGACATCGCCATCGGCAGCGACGACTTGGCCTCCATTGTAAATGTGGTGAAAATCGCCAAGGAATTGGACAAGCGAATTAAAAAGGATTACAACCAAATCATCGGTTTTAATACCTTGCTCATCGCCCTGGGCTATTTCGGCGTGATCTCCAACACCACGTCGTCGTTTTTGCACAATTCGTCCACTGTGGCCATAGGCATGGAAAATATGCGAAATTACGCGTTGGCTTAAAAACTGTTCGGATGACAAAAAGAAGCTCTCTTAAAAACCCTCAACCCTTGGATTCAACCGAAGGCTGAGGGTTTTTTGCGTCGCGGAAGGGGCATTAAGAGGGCATAAAAGTAAATATTTATAATAGAATGAAAAAATGCAATATACAAATGAATCTGTTTTTGTGATAGCATTAAATGACAGGGTTCAAATGAACAGAAGGGGGAGCGTATGATTGAATTTATCGACGTGGCGAAAATCTATAAAACCCAAACGGCAGTTGAAAATATAAGCTTTAAAATAAACGATGGTGAATTTATCTGTGTCATCGGCACCTCGGGATCGGGGAAGACGACGATTATGCGGATGATCAATCGCATGACCGAGCCGTCCAAGGGAAAAATCCTTATCGACGGCGAAGACATCATGGAGAAAAATCCGGTGAAGCTGAGGCGGGAGATCGGATACGTGATCCAGCAAATCGGCCTTTTGCCTCATATGACCATCTATGAAAACATCACCTTGGTTCCGTCCCTCTTAAAGTGGGACGAGGAGAAAAAGCGGAGCATCGCCGAGGAACTGATCAAAAAAGTGGACCTTCCCGTGGAGTATTTGGACAAGTACCCGAGTCAGTTGAGCGGGGGCCAGCAACAGCGGATCGGCGTTGTCCGGGCTCTTGCGGCGGATCAAAACATTATTTTGATGGACGAGCCTTTCGGCGCCCTGGATCCGATCACCCGGGAAGCCCTTCAAAATTTAATTAAGAACATTCAAAAAGAAATGAACAAGACGGTGGTCTTCGTAACCCACGACATGAACGAGGCCTTAAATCTCGCCGATCGCATTTTGATCATGGACATGGGGCACATGGCGCAGTTCGATACGCCGGAAAATATTTTGAAAAATCCGGCCAACGACTACGTCCGCGGGTTGTTGGGCGAGGACAACTTAAATAAGGCGAAGACATCCTATAATTCCGTAGAAACCATCATGATTCGAAATCCTGTTGCTATTAACGAGGGAAAAACCACTCGAGAAGCGCTGAAGTTAATGCGAAAGAAACGAGTGGACACGCTCTTTGTGACCGATGCGAAAAATGTACTTAAAGGCGTCGTGGGCATTTTCGAACTGGGGAAATTGGGCCGCGTCGACACGTACGTTTCGGAAATTATGAACGATGCGGTCTCCATTACAAACTCGACGAAAATCATCGAAGCCATTCACCTGATCGTGGAACTGGGTTATCGCAACCTCCCGGTGGTAGACGAGAAGGGGAAATTAGTCGGCATCGTCACGCGGGCCTCCGTCGTGGATACGATTTACAACAACATTATCGGCGGTGATGGGGATGATTAATTTCTTCGCAGAAAATTACCTTCTCATCGGAGAAAAACTACTGGAGCATCTCTACATTTCCGTGGTCTCTTTGGCCATGGGAATCGTCGTCGCCGTGCCCTTAGGCATTTTGCTGTCCAAATATGAAAAGATTTCAAACGGCGTCATGGGCGTGGCATCGGTGCTTCAAACCATTCCCTCTTTCGCTCTTCTGGCCCTGATGATTCCCGTATTCGGCGTCGGAAAAAAGACGGCCATCGCCGCTCTTTTCATCTACTCTCTGCTGCCGATTCTGCGGAACACGTTTCTGGGCCTTACCTCCGTCACTCCGTCGGCCGTCGACGCGGCCAAAGGCATGGGCATGGAAGAGCGACAGATTTTGACGAAAGTAAAGATTCCCTTGGCGCTGCCTGTGATTATGTCGGGCATTCGCCTGTCCGCCGTCTATGTGCTGGCGTGGACCACCCTCGCCGCTTACGTGGGCGCCGGGGGACTGGGAGACTTTATTTTCAACGGACTGAACAATTACGTGCCGCCCATGATTTTATGGGGCACGATTCCAATTACGGCCTTGGCTCTTTTAACCGACCACCTGTTCGGCCGATTGGAAAAACGTCTGTCCCCCTACAAGGGAGGTGAGTAAAATGAAGAAAATCAAAAAAATTCTTCTCGTTTTTTTCACTGTCCTCTTAACGGCATGTTCTCTGCCGGGGATTTCCTCCTCCGTGGAAAATGACGTTATCGTCGCTTCGGGCACCTACACGGAAAGGCAGGTGTTGGCGGAGATCGTGACGCAAATGGTGGAGCACAACACGGATTTAAAGGTGACCCAGATTAAAAACCTGGGATCCACCACGATGACGCACATCGCCATGGAGAAAAAATCCCTCAATGTAGTGGGCGGCATGTATACCGGCACCTCACTTACCGGGGAATGCGGCATGGAACCGGAGAGAGATCCTGAAAAAGCCATGGAACTGGTTCGGGACATCTATTTAAAGAAGTTTGACCGGATCTGGTTCCCCTCCTACGGTTTCGACAACACCTACGCCTTTATGGCGACGAAAGAATTTGCCGAGGCCCACAATTTAACGAAAGTGTCACAGCTGAAAGACATCGCCGGAGACATTAAAGTCGGCGTGGATTCCTCATGGGTTGATCGGCCCGGCGACGGCTACGAAGCCTTCAAGGCCACTTACGGCTTTGAATTCCCGAACTTCTATTCCATGGACATCGGCCTGGTTTATTCTGCCCTATCGAGCGGCAATATGGACGTGGTCCTCGGTTATTCCACCGACGGGCGAATTAATTCTTATAATCTCGTCCTTTTGGAAGACGACTTACAGCTTTTTCCCTCTTACGACTGCTCTCCCGCAGCGTCGGTGGAGATATTAAAGAAACATCCGGAGCTTATCGAGATCCTGTTGAAATTAAAGGGCACCATCTCTTCCGAAAAGATGCAGGAATTAAACAAACTGGCGTCGGAAGATCGAATCGAGCCCAATGTCGTGGCCAAAGAATTTTTGGAAGCGAATCATTATTTCGACGATGTAAAAGTGGATCAAAAAGAACTGGAACGAATCAGAGGTGAAGTAAATGCTAAGTGAGCTCACAAATTATTACGCTGCAAACTTCAGCTACATTGCGGAACAATTTTCCCGCCACTTTCTCATCGCGATTTACGGCGTGCTCTTCGCCTGCATCGTGGGCATTCCCTTGGGATTTTATGTTTCAGGTAAGGAAAAAAGCCGAAACATCGTCATCGGCATCGTCAATGTCATTCAAACCATACCGGGCCTCGCCATGCTGGCTATTTTAATGATGGTGATCGGCATCGGCGCAAATACCGTGGTCCTTTCCGTATTCCTCTACGCCCTTTTGCCAATCATAAAAAATACGATCACCGGAATCGACGCCATCGATCCGGGAATTATCGACGCGGCACAGGGCATGGGCATGACCCAAGTGCAACAGGTGATGAAGGTTGAATTTCCCCTAAGCGTTTCCGTGATCATGGGCGGCATTCGAAACGCATTGGTCGTGGGCATCGGCGTCGCCGCCATCGGCACCTTTATCGGCGCCGGGGGCCTGGGCGATATTATTACCAGAGGCACCGTGGTGGCAAACGGCTCCGCCATTATCTTGGCCGGCGCCATTCCCACGGCCCTCATGGCCATCGTGTCGGATCTGGTGCTCGGTTGGATCGAGAAAAAACTGAAGCAATAGAATGGAATCCCGCTTCGAAAGACGACGGGAATACAGAAAGACCCTAAGGCTCTTGAAAGATCGAGCCGAAGGGTCTTTTTCTATTTTCGTGAATCCAATTTGTGTACAAATAAAAAAGGTTCTATGTCAACCATTGGGGAGTCTAGTGAAAACTAGGCTCCTTTTTGTTTTCCTAAAAGCCATTCATCACCGGTCTTTTGAACAGACGAAAAGCAGTTTGGTTCGGAAATGATGAAAGTTACGCATCCCAAAAGCGACGCGCTTCACGGTCTTGATCTTGTTGTGCGTTCC
>CABJAE010000007.1 GCA_902363535.1 Peptoniphilaceae bacterium | reverse complement strand
GCAAGACAAATTAAAACGCATAATGATTAGAGAAATGGAGAGAGAAAAACATCAAAAAGTCGATAAAAATGATTAGAAAGTCCTTGACAAGTTGTTACAGGAAAAACTGCTAAGTCCATTTTAATTTCTTGCGGTGCGCGATTAGCTCCTTTTGATATAGACGAATTAAAAGAAATTATGTCTTACGATGACCTTGAACTAGATAAAATCGGCGACCGTAAAACTGCTCTATTTATTATTGTTTCCGACACAGATACGACCTTTAACTTTGTTATAGCAATGCTTTATTCTCAGCTCTTTAACTTACTGTGTGAGCGAGCAGACGATAAGTTTGGTGGGAAACTTCCTGTCCACGTCCGTTGCTTACTCGATGAATTTGCTAACATTGGACAAATACCTAATTTCGAAAAATTAATTGCTACGATTCGTTCGAGAAGAATTTCTGCTAGTGTTATTCTTCAGACCCAATCGCAATTAAAAGACCTCTATAAAGAAAAAGCAGATACCATTATTGGGAACTGCGATACTACTCTTTTTCTCGGCGGAAAGGAAAAAACAACTTCCAAAGAAATGGAAGAACTGTTAGGTAAGGAGACAATAGACTTATTTAATGACTCTGAAAATAGAGGAAGAGAAAAGAGTTATGGTATGTCGTATCAAAAGACAGGTCGCTCATTAATGACGCAAGATGAAGTAGCCGTCATGGACGGCGGTAAGTGCATTTTGCAGATTCGTGGTTCCAGACCTTTTTTTAGCGATAAATACGATCTACTAAGTCATAAACGTTATAAACAGTTATCCGATTATAACGACAAATATGCTTTTGATGTTGAAAAATATCTATACAGAAGAAGCATGAGCTATCTAAAAAAGAAAACAACGATTCCTAAACAAGTAATGAGTACGTATATTGACAGAATAAAGAAGGAAGAAGGTAATGATGAAAAGAAAACAGCGTGAGAAATTTTCTTATGGCGTTGCAGTAGGGATAGTAGCATTCTCCTCTATAGCAACAGTCGGCGCTATGGGCGTTTTAGCTCTTGAAAAGCTAAAAAAGTTTGTTCAAAGAACGGCAGATACCACTGTTGAAATTAAGCTCTATGAAAGGGCATGGGAAGATTTATTGGACGAACTGGAAGATGAAGATGAAGAATGCGAAGAGTACGAAGTTTGCTTTAATTATAAAGATTAAATAAAGGAGAATATTATGGGATTTTTTAGTAGTGCAGTTACAACCTTACAACAATTAGTAGTAGCTTTAGGTGCCGGTCTCGGCGCATGGGGAGTAATCAATCTTTTGGAAGGCTATGGGAACGATAATCCCGGCGCAAAATCGCAAGGTATTAAGCAGTTAATGGCCGGTGGCGTTGTTTTAGTTGGAACGAAACTAATTCCCCTATTGTCGGGTTTATTTTAAGACAAAACAAGCTAATAATAGCCTTTTATCGAGGAGGTGCTTATGCAGTTAGCGGAGAAGTTCCTTAACGGTTTGAAGCAACCTATGATCGATAACTGTATGAAAGTCTTTGAAAATATGCAGAAAATGATGAACGACCAAATGACGAAAGCAGGCGATGTCGTATCACAAACTCCACAAGCATATAATTCAGACTTGTATAATTTAGCAAAAAACATTAATGAGACGGCGGTTATACCAATCGCCGTCTTAATTATTACCTTTATTGCGATTTACGAAATAATTCATCTAGTTATCGACAGGAACAATTTTAATGATTTTGAAACCTTTATATTTTTTAAATGGATTTTTAAAACATCGATATCCATTTATTTAGTTAGTCATGCTTTTGAATTTTCAATGGCAATATTTGATGTTATGCAGTCTGTCATACGCTCAGCCTCAGGAATTAGTATTCAACAATTCCAGGTAGGGCAAGAAGCTATGAAAGCAAGTATAGAAAAGATGAGCATAGTAGACCTAATGTTTTTTACCACGCAACTTAATGCGATGCAGATGATTGTCTGGGCATTAGGCATTGTTATTTGGGTCATTTGTGTAGGACGTATTATTGAGATGTACTTTATTATTTCTGTAGGTGCATTACCCTTTGCGACTCTAACATCGAGCCGATATGGACATATTGGAGACTCTTATATCAAATCAGCGGTCGCATTAGGCTTGCAAGGTTTATTTATTATCATCACTCTAGGAGCATGGTCGGTATTCGTGCAGTCTCTAACAGTAGCAAAAAATGGCAATCCATGGACATTTATGTTCTCGTTCCTAGCAGCAAGCTTACTTGCCGTGATTGTACTCTTTAGAACAAAATCGGCAGCAAGTTCGATTGTCTCTGCAGCGTAAAGAAAGGAGGAAGCAATGGCTTATGTAAATGTACCGAGAGACCTGTCAAAGTATGAATCTAAAGTCGCATTTAACCTAACAAAAAGACAATTGATTTGTTTTTCGATAGGAGCGGCTTTTGCAATTCCCGCTTACTGGTTTACACGTCATTTTTTACCAAGTGACGTGCGTTCAATTTTAATGTTTATTATTGCAAGTCCTTTTTTTGTTGCCGGTATTTTTAAAAAAGACGGCATGACTCTAGAGAAATATCTCTACATTGTGTGCCGACAGAAATATTTTAGACCTGGCATACGACGCTATAAGACGCTGACTCAAAGTAAGCGAGAAGTTACGACAAAAATAAAAGGAAAAACAAAAAAGAAGAAAAAGAGGTGAGATCATCTTGAATCAAAATTTCCAAAAAAAGCAAGAACAGCGTCTAAAATCAAACATCGACGCAGCGAAGAAAAATAAAGAAGACTTTGGCAACACAAAAGCCAAAAAGTCGGAATCAAAGACTCCTCAAGTTTTACAAAACTTATTGCAATTACTCGTTAAGAAAGAGGACAACGAAGTCTACACGACGCAAGATAGCTTACCTTACGACAAGATCTTTCAAGACGGTATTATGAAGCTTGACGAAGGACGCTATAACAAATGTATTGAGTTTACTGACATTAACTACCGATTAGCAAAGCCTGAAGATCAAAGAAAGATTTTCGACGACTATTGTAAGTTTTTAAACTACTTCGACTCGACGATTGATTTCCAACTGACTTTTTTAAATTTAACAGGTTTTGCTGACAGGCTCATGCACAATATTCGCATACAAAAGCAGAATGACCCGTTCAATGATATTCGAATGGAATATAGTAGAATGCTTCGTAATCAATTGGCAAAAGGCAACAATGGTTTGATTAAACGAAAGTTTATTACTTTTACCATTAAAGCTAAAAATTTAAAAGAAGCTATTCCAAGACTTGAACGAATAGAAACAGATATTCGCAATAATTTTAAAACACTAGGCGTACAGGCTGAATGTTTAACCGGGAAACAACGTGTCGAACAACTTCATGATATTTTAAATCAGGGAAGCGACAGAGAACGGACGACGTTTGATTGGCATAATGTAAGAACCGGAAGCATGACGACGAAGGACTATATATCTCCCTCATCGTTTAATTTTCAAAATCCACGAATATTTAAAATGGGGCAGATGTATGGTGCAAGTAGCTTTTTAAGAATTGACGCTCCTGAACTGTCGGATAAAATGCTTGCTGAAATTTTAGACATCGAAGACGATCTATTGGTGAATATTCATATTCGATCAATGGATCAACAAGAAGCAATTAAAGAAGTTAAGCGGACAATTACCGACCTGGATAGAACGAAGATTGAGGAACAAAAGAAAGCCGTTCGCTCAGGTTACGATATGGATATTATCCCCTCAGACCTTGCGAGCTTTTCTGAAGAAGCGAAGAATTTGTTGGAAGAACTCCAAGGGCGAAACGAGCGTCATTTTATTGTAAGCTTCCAGATTACGACCTTTGCTAAAAATAGAAAGAAGCTTGAAAATATCATTTTCCAATTAAATGGTATCGTTCAAAAATACAACTGTAGTTTAAAACGTATGGACTATCAACAGGAACAAGGACTTATGTCTGCGTTACCGATTGGGGTAAATCAAATAGACTTTGAAAGAAAGCTCACAACGTCTTGTGCAGCTATTTTTGTACCCTTTACAACCCAAGAGTTATTTATGGGCGGGAAAGCCCTCTATTACGGTTTAAACGCCATATCCAACAATATGATTATGGTAGATAGGGGTACACTAAAAAACCCTAATGGACTGATTCTAGGTACTCCTGGTGCCGGTAAATCTTTCTCGGCCAAGCGGGAAATGACGAATGCTTTCTTCATCACAGATAATGACATTATTATTTGTGACCCTGAAGCGGAATATTCGCCATTGGTAAAGGCGCTAGGTGGTGAAGTTGTTGAAATATCACCAAACTCCAAACATCATATTAATCCTTTGGATATTAATATTAACTACGCCGACGGCGACGACCCAATCATGTTTAAAGCGTCGTTTATTCTATCCCTATTCGAACTGATCACAGGTGGTACGCAAGGTTTACAGCCGACAGAAATTACCATTATCGACCGATGTACAAGAGCGATCTATCGGAAATATTTAGAAAATCCTATTCCTGAAAATATTCCGATCCTGGAAGACCTATACAATGAATTAAAGAGACAAAAGGATATAGAAGCTGAGCGATTAGCGACCTCTCTTGAAATTTATGTAACAGGTTCCCTTCGAGTTTTCAACAATCGTACAAATGTAGACGCTAACAATCGAGTCATTTGCTACGACATTAAAAACTTGGGTAATGCACTGAAGAAGCTAGGTATGCTGATTATTCAAGACCAAGTTTGGAATCGAGTGTCCATTAACAGAGACAACTTTAAAAAGACCTGTTTTTACATTGACGAGTTCCACTTGCTGCTAAAAGAAAAGCAAACTGCGGAATATTCGGTGGAAATCTGGAAGCGGTTTAGAAAGTGGGGAGGAATCCCAACTGGTATCACACAAAACGTTAAGGACTTACTACTAAGTCAAGAGATTGAAAACATCATCGAAAACTCAGACTTTGTTTTAATGTTAAACCAAGCTTCTGGCGACCGTGAAATCTTAGCTCATCGTCTCGGTATTTCACAAGATCAACTGTCTTATATCACCAATTCAGGTGAAGGAGAGGGCTTATTATACTTTGGCAATGTTATTGTGCCATTTATAGATAAGTTCCCGAAGGAAACGAAACTCTACAAACTCATGACAACGAAACCGGGAGAGAAAATGTATTAGATAGGAAGGTGAAGTTTTGAAAAGAAACAATTATAAAAATAAGCCTAGCCAACAGCCTATCGATTCTTCCAAGGTACAAAAGAGTAAGGAGAATTATAGCCAATCTCTGAACAGAACTAGAGACGATTACAATGCCAAGCACGAATCTTTTCATGCTTCATCTTTCAAAGACTATCGAGCCTTTACCAATCAGCAAGAAAATATAAAGAAACAAGAAAGCGTTAAGCAAGACTTTAGAAAGACTGATAAAGCTATAAATGCTCAACTCACGGCTTCCTATGAACAGCAAAAGAGGTTAAATTATAGAAAAAACCTCATGAGAAAAGAGCGTAGGGAGCGTGAAAGAGAGGAATATGCTAAAGAGCTAGAACAAAGAAGGCGAGACGAAGAACGGCGATTAGAAGAAAACAGAAAAATTGACGAGCGCCGAATTGAAGAAGAAAGACGTCGTCAAGATTATCTTCAAGAACTGGAAAATCAAAAGTTTATTCCGACTCAATCGCCTCTTTCTGCTGCTATTCAGCGTGAACTCGTAGACAAGCCCGCTAATCGTGTAGTCGATTTAACGGAAAGAAAAGAGAAATATGAGAAGCTGAATAAAAGAAAAACCTCTAACGAGAATTTTTCATCAAAAGAGAAAGAGCCTTCTACCGGTAGTCAGCCTAAGTCTTACGCCGATCAAAACTTTTATGATGCTGATCGATCTTCTACACGGCAACATCGTGATAGTGTTAAAGATCCAAAAAAAGAAAAGCTTAGGAAAAAACAGGCGAACACTGTTTATCAAAGATATCAGACAGATGTGGCTGACAATAAAGTAGAGGCGGAAAGACAAAATTCTTCTGCTCAAGCTCAAAAGTTTAAGATGACAGATGAAATGGATCTCGACGGTGACGGTATTATTGATCGATATGATGCCGACTTCAGGGATTCGAATGTTCAACATTATGGCGATTTAGACGAGCGAGAAGACGCAAGAGCGGATTCGGAAAAAGAATATACAAACAAGGATATTAAAGAATCCCTTCTCTTTAACTCTGAACCCGAAAACTCAAATAGTGCTGCGAAAAAGAAGAAGCTAATTAAAAAAGCCTATTCTTCAAAATATCGTAATGAACAAGAAAAAGAGTCTGATTTAAAAAAAGAAAAACGATTCTCGGACAAAATGTTCTTTGATGACGAAGAAAAGGTCAATGCTGAACATTTAAAACTCGATCAAAAACTCGAAAGTGTTTCCGATCGAATTGCAAGATTAAACAAAGATAAAAACGCCGGTGCTGACACCGTAGCACGAAGCGTCGGTATGTCTGCAATGGCATTAAAAGCTGCTAAAAAAAGAAAGCAGTATGCGTCACGATTAAAAAATGATGAATCATCAATGATTCATAAAGTTAAAGAACACAAGTTTAACATTGAAGATGAAGCAACTAGACGGGTAGATCAGCTAAATGCAGATCAGAATCTTGCAGTTGAAACTGGCAACAAGGCAGCTAAGACTGCCGTTAAAACGAGAAAAGCTACCCAAAAGATTAACAAGGCATATCAAAAAGCTAGGAATAAGAAAAAAGCAAGAGAATCCTACTTAGAATCAAAAGGGGCTTCGTCAAATGCTCAATCATTAAGAGAAAGAATAAGCAATGCGATGAAAAATCCCGGTCAAGCGATTAAAAGGGTCGGGGAAAAAGAAGGTGCTAAATATTTAGCACTGGCACTCATCATCGTGCTGCTTATTTTTGTGCTTTTTTCTTGTGTATCATCATCTTTAGTAGGTATTACCTATTTAGGTAACACGTCTTATCTTGCAGATTTTATCGATGTTACGGAAGCAGACAAATACTACATGAAAAAAGAAGCAAAGCTACAATGGGAGCTTCAAAACATCGAGAAAGTTTATCCTGGCTTTGATGAGTATCACGTTGTAGATGACGCTATAGGTCACGATCCACATTTGCTTATTGCATATTTAACGGTAAAATTTGAAGATTTCAAGTTGAAAGATGTTACCGGAGAATTAGAGAGTATATTCAAGGAACAGTATCAATACAAAGTTGTTAAACGCACGGAAGTACGCTACCGACGGAATGGAAGCCCTTACCTATATAAGATTTTAGAAGCGACACTTTATACTAATGACTTAGAAACGGTGCTTCGCTCTCGATTAGGTGGAGGAGATTATTCAGGGGCAACTGGCGAAATGGGAGATTATGGCAATGGTCAATTTGCACAGCCTTTAAAGCATATAAGAGTTACCTCGCCTTTTGGTCCACGTAAAGCGCCTGTACCTGGAGCTAGTACATTTCACAGAGGAGTGGATTTTAGTGCGTCTGTTGGTACGCCTGTCTACGCTTCAGAATCAGGAAGGGTTATAACGAATAAATTCAATCGCTTCCGTGGTTGGTATATTGTTGTTGACCATGGAGGTGGTCTGAGAACGTTATATCAACATTTAAACGGTCGAGCGCCCAAGGCGGTAGGCTCAAGTGTTCAACGTGGAGAAGTTATTGCTCGTACAGGTAGGAGCGGTATCGGTTCAGGTCCTCATTTACATTACGAAGTACATGTCAATGGCAAACCTGTCAATCCGCTACCTTTTATTCAAGGCAATGGAAGGCGCAAGCCAAAACCCAAGCCTAATCCGCCGACACCACCACCTTCTACTCCGGAGATTTCTGGAAGTTCAGGAGACTCAGACAAAGTAACAGACCTTGAAAAATTCGATATTTATATGGAATCTAAAGGTAACTTCATGCTCTTCGAATCTCCAATAGAAAGTGATTGGAAGGGCAAGATATCAAGAATGTTCGGTTGGAACGTTATAAACAATAAGGTTACTCTTTATAACTGGTTGGATATTAATGCCGGCGGTGAAAAGGTAGTAGCTGTAAATGACGGTGCAGTATCTTCGAGCAGCGGTGGTCTAACTTTAACTGATGACACAGGTTGGAAGATTAAGTATCGAGGAGTTAGTCCGACCAAAACCGGTAAGGTTAAAATCGGAGATCAAATCGGTACTGCGTCAGGTAAGCTATCTATTCAAATTATTAATGACCAAAATCAAATACTAAATCCGTATTTTCATTTATGGTCAGAAGGCGGACGAGTCCAGTACAAGATGTACAATCCACGTCCAAGCATAGGCAGTATAGATTTCTCTTCCGGAGGTTGGGGTCAAGGTGGCGCAATGCCAAGCGAAGCCAAACCTTTAGGCGATTATTTTATTGCAACTGCCTACACACCTGACCCTAGAGAAAATGGCGGTTACAATGGAACTGCCATGGGGACAAAACTTGTACGAGGCGTGGTAGCTGTTGACCCGAAAGTGATTCCGCTAGGAACCGTTTTATGGGTAGAAGGCTACGGTGTTTGTCGTGCAGAAGATACAGGTGGAGCCATTAAAGGTAAACGCCTTGACTTGCTGTTTGAAACTAAAAAAGAAGCCTACAATTGGGGACGACGCAAAGTGCGTGTAGCGATACTTCCAAAAGGTTATAAGCCGGGAGGAAATGTTAGTGAACGGCGAACATCACTATTAAAAGAAGCACAACGCTATAGTGGCGTTCCTTATGTTTGGGGCGGTACAAGTCCACGAGGCTTTGACTGTAGTGGCTTTGTACATTACGTCTATAAGCAAAAAGGTATTAATATTCCGAGAGAAACCGTATCTTTGTACAACGGTGCAAGAAAGGTTTCTGCAGATCAGGCAAAGCCTGGCGATATAGTGTTCTTCCACAAAACCTATAATACGAGTAAACCGATATCACACGTCGGAGTCTACATTGGAAATGGAAAAATGATACACGCCAGTTCCAGTAGAGGTGTCATTATAGCGAACATTAATACGAGTTACTGGAGAAGTAAACTTGTTGGATTCGGAAGTTATTTACCGTAAAGGAGAAAAAATGACGATAGAAAAAGTTATAAAAAAGAAAACAAAGATTCAAAAACTCGAATCGAAAATCGCAGATATGCAGAAAGAGTTAGATGTTCTAAACGAAGATTACTATGCTGATCTTGGTAAAGAAGTAGAAGAAATATTTGTTGAAAAGGAACTAGATCTTAAAGATTTAGTTCCTTTATTAAATATGATGGAATCTTCCGAGGAAGTTCCTGACAAAGAAGAAGGAGGAGAAGATGAAATCGCACATTAAAAAAGGGCTTATCCTTTGTTTAGGTATGTTACTAATTGCACAGCCTATTTATGCGAGCAATCAGGAGATAGCCAACAAATTAAAGTTATACAACAATCCGTCACAGAATCGATATATAGAAAGTAAGTTAAAGCCGGAGTCTAAAAAACAGCCGTCTCAGCCGAAAAAAACACAGGCAGCAAAACCGGCAGCAAGACGAAATCCAATTCCTAAAAAAGCAGTTACACCAACGTCACCGGCACAAAAGTCAACGGTACAAACTGCTCCGTCTGCTCCAAAAGCTGTAGTTGAGCCTAAACAAAAAACGGAATCGGAAACAGTGCCTGAAAAAGCTACTACGCCGACAATGGCAAAGCCGGAAGAAAAGAAGCCTGATGTACAGCAATTTATAAAATTCCGAGCTGAAAATGGGAAGCTATACTATCTCGTGACAACTAGAAATCCTGACACAGGAGAGATTATTGACTCGGAACTATTCAGTGAACTTTCCGAAGACCGCTTGAAGGTAATGAGTGGTGAAGATTTAGATCAACAGGAAAAAGAACGTGAAGAAGAAGAAAAACGTCGGCAAGAAGAACTTGAACGACAACGTCTTGAAGATCAAAAACAAAACAAAGAAGAAGTACCTGAGAAAAAAGGAAATGGTGGAACAATCTTCTTGATGATTTTAGTCGTTGTCGGTGTTATCGTCGCAAAACGATTTAAAGATCAAAAGAAAACACATGAAGAGTTTGACGACGATGAACTTGACGATGATGATGACGATGAATTTTACGAGGACTACGAGGCAGATTATGACGAAAATGATGATACAGAGTTATATGAAATCGATCAGAGCCTCTTTGATGAAGATGATGAAGACGAAAGAGAGGATCAAGATGAAGAATAAGCTAAAAATAGTGGCAATGGCTTTGTGTTTTTTAAGCATTTCTTCACAAGCCTTTGCTACAGGAAAATCAAATATAAATGAATATGGGACTGACGTAAAAGAAGAAACAATCGTTAGCTCAGATACG
The DNA here is from genome assembly GCA_902363535.1 of Peptoniphilaceae bacterium. Taxonomy (GTDB): domain Bacteria; phylum Bacillota; class Clostridia; order Tissierellales; family Peptoniphilaceae; genus Aedoeadaptatus; species Aedoeadaptatus acetigenes. Next base: position 107,064 of record CABJAE010000007.1, on the reverse strand, counting down.
CCTCAGTATCAAGATAGTCAGGAACAGAATAAAAAGATTGTACCTTTTGATCCTTCGAAGAAAAATGATATTCATGAGTCGAGAGGTCGAATCATCATGAATGTCGATCAGAAAGGGAACGACTTTAACTCCAGAGGTAATAAGTTTGATTTAATTCCCTTTACGACGGCGAATGGTACGACTTTAAAGCTATTAGTAAATTACGACGAATACAGTGAAGATGTAGTATTACTGGGTACGACAGACGAACAAGAACTCGCAAGTATGACCAAGAACTTGACGGAAGAAACTCGTGAGAGAGAAAAAGAAAGAGAAGAGTTCCAGCAAGAAAGTAGGAAGCTTCGAGAAGAAAATAGAGAAAAGCTCCAGGAAGAAAAGAGGCTTGAAAAAGAGAAGAAAAAACAAATTCAGCGAATGCTAATGTTACCCATTATTCTAGGCGGAGTTGCAGTAGCTTTAGTCTTAAAGTATTTAAAGAAAAAGAAAGAAGCAAATGAAGAAGGCTTAGAAGATGAAGGCGATATACTTGCGGAGGACATGGAAGACGAGTTTATAGAAGCAGAAGACGAATTTGACGATGACGACGAAGAATAAGGAGGGAGCTTGTGAAATTAATTGTTGCAGAAAAACCCTCTGTCGCAAAAACAATTGCAAAAGTGATTGGCAATAGTCATAGCCGTAATGGCTATTTTGAGTGTGGAAACTATATTGTTACTTGGTGTGTCGGGCATTTAGTGTCATTGGCAGTACCGGAAGATTATACCGATTCATGGGCAAACTGGGATTTGAAAGTTTTGCCCATGATCCCGGTTCAATGGAAATTCAATGTAGTGCAATCTACACAGAATCAGTTTAAAGTAGTAAAAGCACTCATGAATCAAAAAGAAGTAAGTGAAATCATCTGTGCAGCAGATGCCGGTCGAGAAGGCGAGCTTATTTTCAGACTTGTTTATGCTAAGACAAACTGCTCTAAGCCCATAAAAAGGCTATGGGTATCTTCACTTGAAGATAAAGCCATAAGAGAGGGTTTAGATAAGTTAAGAGATGGAAGTGAGTTCGACTCGCTTTATCAATCGGCACTGGCAAGAGCAAAAGCCGATTGGTTGGTAGGAATGAATTATACACGCCTATACACTGTAGGTTATTCTGAAAAACTAACAATTGGTAGAGTACAAACACCTACGGTCGCCATGGTAGTTGAACGAGATAATGCTATTAAAAACTTTGTGAAATCCAAATACTATGAACTAGAAGTACAGGCGATCAAGGACAATCAAAAGATCCTCTTTAGATCTATTAATCAATGGGAAAAGAAAGAAGATGTTCCCGGTGATCTGGGAAGACATATTATAATTACTAGCTATGTTGAAGATCAAAAGAAAACTTCCGCTCCTCGTCTTTACGATTTAACGAGTTTACAAAAAACAGCCAATCAAGTGTATGGTTTCACAGCCCAGCAGACTTTAGATTATGCACAGAGTCTATACGAAAAGAAGCTTATAACCTATCCAAGAACGGATTCACGTTATCTCACTGAAGGTATGAAAAGTACAACGGAAGAACTAATTCATCATTGTCCGTTATACGAAATGAACGACAAAAAGAGCAATCACGATCGATTGTTTGATGATAGTAAAGTTTCTGATCACCATGCACTGTTGCCGACACTAGAATCTTTAGATGAAGATCTTCATAATGTGCCAAGTTCAGAAATTAAAATTTATGAACTCATTTACTATAGGCTATTAGAATCGGTTTCGGGAGATCACATCATCAGGCAACAAAAAGCAGAGGCTATCTTTAAAGAGCGTCCTGAAGTTAAACTTCAAGCAGTTGGCAAAATTATTGAAGAAGAAGGCTTTAAGTCGGTCGAGAAGTTATACAGAGAAATCAGCCTTGAGAACAGTCCAATTTTCAGAATTGAAGAAAATGAGCTTCTGTCAATTGAAAATATCTCTATCGTTGAAAAAACGAAAAGTCCGCCAAAACCCTATAATGAGTCAACACTTTTAGGAGCTATGGAAACGGCGGGAACTGAAGATCTAGATACGAGTTTAGAGATAGAGCGAAAAGGCTTAGGTACTGCTGCTACAAGGGCTTCTATTATTGAAAAGTTGATCCAGTCCGAATATCTAGTGAGAGATAAAAAGAATCTCAGGTCTACAGAGAAGGCACAAAGACTCATCACCGTAGTTGATAGTCGAATTAAAGATCCTAAGACAACAGCTCAGTGGGAAAATTTACTATCTTTAATTTCCACCGGCGACTATCAAGCTGAGAATTTTTTAAAGAAGATTATTAAGGAAATTACAGACCATTGTTCAGATTTTGAACCTGATTCAAGTTTAATTCGCAGCAATCAAATTGGATCTTGTCCTATTTGTGGTAATGCAATAATTAAGACGAAGAAGGTTTATTTTTGTACGAATAAGGAATGTAATTTTCATATTTTCACGGAAATGTGTAGAAAATCCATTAATGAATCAGAAGTTGCAGAACTTCTGGAAAATGGAGAGACAAAACTTATAAAAGGCTTTGTTTCCAAGAAAGGCAATAAGTTTAATGCAAAATTAAAATTGAATTCAGATCATGAAGTGATTTTTGATTTTGAAAACAAGAAATAGTTTAGGAGAGAGAACAATGACTCAAAATAAAGACAAAAAAAGAATTGTACAAGAAGGATATATTGCAGAAGATATCAAGATTGAAGCTGCAATATCTAAAGAAGGTAAGCCCTTTTCCGTTGCCAATTTTTCAATCGTATTTGAAAATGAGGGTGGAGAAAGAGAATACCGCCCTGTAAGTGCCTATAAACATAATATAGATAAAGTCATGGATCTCAAAAAAGGAGATCTAATACGAGTGTATGGAACAGAGCAAGAATACTCTAAAAAGTCCGGAGAGAAGGCTGTCTCAATCAATTTAAATGATTGTGATCTTCTTGAAGGTGTAAAGAGGCAAGACATTGTTTCTTTAAGAGGTAATCTGACACAAGATGTAAGCCTTACCGATATAACGACTCGTGAAGGTGAAAAAATTCAAGTAGCTAACTTCTTTATTGTTTATAAAGATGAAAATGGAGAAAAAGCCTCTCGATCGATCAGTGCTTATGGAAAGAATGCGTTAAAGGTCGCCGACTTGAAACAAGGAGATTTTGTCCATGTTCAAGGTGCGGAAAAGCACTATAAAAATAAAGAAGGAAAAGATCGGACGTCCGTTCATCTTTATAGTTTTAAGATGCTAAAAGCTAAAGAAGATAGACAAAAAAATAAGGAAGTCGATCGGGAAGATAAGAAAATGAAAAATCAAGATGAAAGAGAAATCTAGGAGGATATTATGAATCATTGCATGTTTTCAGGAAAAGTAGTTTCAAAGGAAGCTGTTGAACAATTTACGGGCAAAGATGGCAGAACCTTTGATTCGATGAATTTTCAATTAGAAGTAGAAAATCAGAAAGAAAAAATGTTAGTACCCTGTCGCTATATTTCGTCTGCTGATACAGACAATAATTTAATGACGACGCTAGGAAATCTCGAAGACGGTCAAGACGTTATTCTCATGGGCAAGCTCAATATTCGTTCTATTAATTTTGGATTGACCACTATAACTGAGCCGTCTATTTATGTTCGCTCGATCGAAATTTTAAAAAGTAAATACAACATTGTAGATGAAGATGACAATTATATGATTATAGATAAAATGGAAACACCGTTTTAAGCTCTAGATCTATAAAAGATTAAGAAAGAAAGGGGTAGCAAAATTTTTTGTTACCTCTTTTTTTATTTAGTATTGACATATATTCCATGGAATAGTAATGTGGAGGTAGAAGATGAACGCTAATAAACATGATGAAATTTACGATAATATTTATAATACGATTGGGGGGTTGCTTGAAGCTGAACAATGGAAAGGGTTTATGCAATCTGCTGCCTATAACTATAAATATGATTTTATGAGACAGGTTGCTATATACAGCCAAAGACCTGATGCAAAAGCTTGCGCTCCGTATGACTTTTGGACACGAGTAGGACGATATGTTAAACGTGGGAGTGCCGGGATAGCAGTACCAGACGAAACCACGCAAAAAATGAATTATCTTTTCGACATTTCTGATACAGGAACTAAAGTAAACTACAATGACCAGGTTTTTGTATGGCAAATAAACAGAGAGGCGTTTAATGAAAAATATGGTACCAATTGGTATCAGGCTCTTAGCGATGAAATAAAAGAATCCATAACATCACGAAATATAATTGATGAATTGTCAGATAACCAAAAAGACGTATTATTTCATACTGTTCTGTATCAAACGCTCTATCGCATGGGCGTATCTCAAGAACAGTTGAGAGAAATAGATTTTACTAATTTAAAAAACTTGTCATTTAGTGAGTTTTTAGTCGTTGGTAGACTTGCAAATGAACAAACAAAAGAAAGTATTAATCAACTACGCTACGAATTTAAGGATTATATAGAAAGAGAGGCTCAAAATGACAGTCAAAGTTATGAACAACAAACAGTATCAAAAGATCAACGGATATTGGATTCCGGAGACAAAAATCAAGAGCGAACAAAGACCGATCAGGAAATACGGACACATGAGGTGGAAGTATCTCAGAGAGAGCGAGAAGCTTTCGGATATGGAACTGTTGAGCGAACTCGAAGTAACCGGACAACTGATGAACTATCTGGCGAATATAGAGGAGGAAGCGGAGAAAATCAAGGAATCCCGCTCGAAGATGATGGAGGAACGGAAAATCGATTCCAATCTTCAGAAGAGCGACTATCAAGCCTATCTACAAGGGGTTCTACAAATCGAGACGGAATTAGAAGAAATAATTCTGCACACTCTAATTTACGCATAGAAGATATAACACAAGAAATATCCAATAGATTCGTCATGTTTCCACCTGAGGAAGCAACACAAAAAGAAGTCATTCAGCAAGATATGGCTTCTTTTTTAAATGAGCAAAACAATAAAACTGCCTTGGATATGGATATGGATAACGACGGTGTTATTGATCGATATGATGCCGATTATCGAGATTCCACAGTACAGAGTATTGGGCAACTCGATGAAAGAGAAGAGGAACGAAACAGGGAAGATGAAAACGAAGACTATGAACTAGGCTATTTCAGTCTGGGGAATGGATATGTAGTTTCAGATCAAAATATAAACGATAGAGAAACAAATGATTTTTTGTACCTAGCTCATATAAACGCTGATCGAACGATCGATTTTTATAATGCGACATTAAGCAGCCATTATTCTCCAGGAATAGTGGATAAGATTATAGGCGAGGTTTGCTTGCAAGCGATGATCTTAGATGGGAATATCTCTTTTACTCAAAATCTAAAAGTTTTAAACGAGCTGTCTCCATTACTTAAAATAGAAGAGTTATCTAATGGAGAGATAGAAAACTTAAAGACTCTACTCACAAAAATAGATTTTAACAGTTACATCGAAGCGGAAAAACTTAATCCTCAAGTTTTATCAACTGAGGAAAGAGTTAGAGAGATTAGTCAATTAGCACTCGATGTAAACAAAAATAAGGCAAAAGATCAAGTAGAACAGTCATTACCCGAATCCAATGCTTTAAGTCAACAATTGAAATTTAACTTTCCTCCCACACCTATCACTCAGGAAGTTATAGATACTATATTAGTTCATGGTGGGAATGTTGATGGAGGAAGACTTGCTATTGTTGCAGAGTTTTCAAAAGACAAAAGCATAGAAGAATTAGGCGATTTTTTAAAGCAGTCATTTAAAGGTGGCAACGGTTTTTATATCGATGACAATCAAATCGCAGCATATTATACAGACGAAGGTCTTCAAATAGCACATGGTACATCTGCTAAGGAAAGCTATACAACGATTTCGTGGGAAGAAGTAGCGAAAAGAACTGACGAACTCCTCCAAACCGGCGATTTCGCTACGAAGGAAGAATTAGAAAATGCACTCACTTTCGAGAGGGAGAAAATTGCAGAATCGCTATGGTATTTAATACACGATCTAAATGCGGAAAGCACAGGAAGCTATTTCAAAACACTAAAGAACGAACGAAGAGGCTTCTCAGAAGATACCAAGGATATTGCGGCATTGCTATCAAATCCCGTTTCTCTCCAAGGCATCAAAGAGGAATATAGCGACTTCTTAGAAGCATATAAAGATGACAAAGATCTTCTGCGATTTAACTTTCATAAGGTAGATGATCTTTATCAAAAATTAAGTGAACTCGAATTAAAACGTCGTGCATACAAGACAAACCTAACAGAAAACAAAGGAGTGAAGTCATTTATTACAGAAGATGAAATATATGACTTCTTTCATAGCGGAAGTGGAATGTCAGGAGGAAAAGAACGAATTTATCGTTTTTTCACGGAAGATCACGGTTTAACGGAAAAGGCAGAATTTTTAAGAGATGAGTACGGCACGGGTGGTCGTATGCCGGTCTTTCCGGGTTCCAGTAGCAGTCAAGAAGAACATGATTCAAGAGGAGTTAAATTAGAAAAGGAAAACTGTTCTGAAGTTTTTCTTACCTGGTCAAATGCGGCTAAGTATGTTGATGACTTAATTCTTCAAGGTCTATACCTCGATAAGCAAGAAACGAACCTAGAAAAAGACTCAGAAGACAAGAGCAATAACTATTGGATTGTTGAATTTAATGAAAATGATCCTCTAATTCCTGATTATTCGGGCCAATTAGTAACACAGGAACTAATCAACGATATCAAAGAAAAAGATCAGTTGGTATTCAATCACAACAGAAACGTTGGAATCGACGCAAATAATGAAATGACAGACGATTATATGGGCTATTTCAAGTTTTATTTTGACCATTATGTCGATGGCGAAAGAATCGAGCATCGTCGAATTGATATTGGAGATGGAGAAGAAGCTAATGCACAAGAGTTTGCATATCTCGAAGATCAATTACTCAGAATTAAAGAAGAGCCGATTAAGCAGCAAGTCGTTTCCACGCTAGAGAAAGAGAATTTTGAAAAAATTGAGGGAATTGAAGGGAACTTCTATTTACTCAATCGAAAACAAATACCGAAAGGTGTATTGAAAGAGCCGAGCCTTATTAAAGATAGTGTAAATGGTCGTTTGGGATATGAGGCAGATCTTCTCCTAGACTTAAATGAACAAAAACTAAAATCGGTTTTTTTGTATAATGGTTATTGGATTAATAATAACGATTTTGATTATGAAAGTTATGCTGATATTGAAGCTGCCCTCGTAGATTTAACCGATCGAAGCTATACAGGAAATATCCTAGATGAGTTTACTGAAGCCAGTGCTGAAAAATATGAACTCAATGTACGTGAAGTACAAAATGTTTCTGTAAAAGATGAGAAACAAAGCTTCGATTTAGTTAAGGATTTTGATCCGCCTTCTGTCCGACTGGAAAATAATATTAAAGCGTTAGAAGTCCTCAAACGTTGTGAGAACGAAAGTCGATATGCTACAAGTGACGAGCGAAAAATTTTAGGAAACTATGTCGGTTGGGGCGGTCTTGCAGACGTTTTTAATGAAACAAAAGGTGGACAATGGGAGCGTTCAAGAGAAATAATTAAACAATATTTATCGGAAGAGGAATATGAATCCGCTAAAGAGTCCACGTTAACATCGTTTTATACGTCGAATGGGATTATCGATGGAATCTACAGTGCTTTAGAGAACATGGGATTTAAAGGCGGAAATGTTTTAGAACCGAGTGCCGGAATAGGAAACTTTATAGGCAATTTACCAAAGAGTTTGGAGCCGTCATCGTTTCATGCAGTAGAGCAAGATACGCTAAGCGGTCGCATAGCAAAACAGCTTTATCCGGAAGCTACTATTGAAGTTTCGGGATTTGAAGATGTGAAACTACAAGATGACTACTATGATATAGCAATAGGTAATGTTCCCTTCGGAAATTACAAGCTATATGATGAAGCTTATAGTAAGCAGAATTTTTTAATTCATGATTACTTTTTTGCGAAGTCTCTGGATAAAGTTCACGATGGTGGCATTGTTGCTTTTATAACATCAAAAGGAACAATGGATAAGACAAATAGTGAGTTCTTAAACTACATGGCAGATCGAGCAAAACTGGTAGGGGCTATAAGATTACCAGAAGAAGCTTTTAAGCAGACAGGAACGTCTGTCACTTCCGATATTTTATTTTTCCAAAAGGGAGAAAACAGTGATCGCACCTGGAATGAGCTGGGGAGAGATGAAAACGGAATATCCCTGAATCAGTATTTTATAGAACACCCTGAAATGATCATTGGAACTATGGTAGAGCGAACTGGTCCTTTCGGGAAGGTTGCTGCTTGTCAGCTGGGCGATAAAGATTTTTCAGTACTCTTTGAAGAAGCCATTAAAAATCTACCTAAAGGTATATACAAAGAGCCGAATGAACGGTCGATCGAACCTAAAAAAGAAGAAAATCAAATTACAGCGGAACTGCCTGATTTGTCTGATGTAGAGGATTACACCTACTGTAAAGTAGGAGATAAAATATACTACAAGAATGAAAACGTCGTCGAAGAGATCTCACAAGATGTCGAGCTGCTTAGCGGTATGATCGAGCTACGTGATACAGTTAAAGAACTTTATTACCTGGAATATAATAATTTCGATAGTAAAGCGATCGATGAGGAAATGGAAAAGCTCAATAGTGTATATGATGAATTTGTCGAAAAGCACGGTCGCATTAATGAACCTTCGAAGATTAAAGCTTTCAGAGGAGACGACTCCATTGCCATTCTTCTAGCATTAGAAGAATTAGATAATGACGGTAAGTTTGAACAGAAGGCTGATGTCTTCAGAGAACGTGTTATTAAGGGAGTAGAAGTTCCTGAGCATACAGAAGATCTGGTAGATGCTGTCATTCTTTCTCTCAATCACAAAGGTAGAATTGATCTGAATTTTATGTCTGAAATTATGGGAAGAGATTCCGCAGAAATTAAAAACGATCTTTTAGAGAAAAAGCTGGCTTTTAAAAGCGAGAGAGGTACAGGAGAATTAGTATATCGTGAAGATTTTTTATCCGGTGATATTCGCAAAAAAATAGAAACGTTCCAAGCAAATATCGACTCTTTTACAGTAGAGGAAAGAAAATCGATGATAGAAGCCCTCGAATCAGCAATACCTGAAGCAATTAAAGCGAAAGATATAAGCTTTAGGCTAGGCTCTACATGGATTCCTGAGAGGTATATTTCTGATTTCTGTAGAGAAGTGTTAGGTGGAAGTAAGCGGATTGAATTTTCGGAAGCCACGTCGAAGTGGTATGTACCTGATAAAGGGAATGACTGGAGCGTTTATAGTACGACTAAATTTGGCACCCGTCGTATGAACTCGTGGCATATTTTGGAGAAAACACTTAATCAGAATGAACGATTAAAAATTGAAGATACAATTTATGTCGATGGCAAGGAACAAAAAGTACTAAACAAAAAAGAAACGATTTTGGTACAACAAAAGCAAGAATACATGAAGCAAGAATTTGCGAATTGGCTTTTCAGTGATCCTCAAAGGACAAGTGAATTAGAAAAGATCTATAATGAGCGATTTAACAATATAGTTATTCGAAAGTATACAGGAGAAAATCTTCCGTTTAGCGGCATGAATCCGCTTATTAGCTTGCGTCCACATCAAAAAGACGTAGTAGCCAAATCAATATTCCACGGAAATACGTTGGCAGCTCATACAGTTGGAGCAGGTAAGACTTTTTCTGCAATTGCAGCCATAATGGAATCGAAACGCTTAGGTCTATCATCTAAGGCTATGATCGCCGTACCCAATCACTTAACGGAGCAGTGGGGTAGAGACTTCTTAAAATTATATCCAGACGCAAAGGTCCTTGTGGCGACAAAAAAGGATTTTGAAAAAAAGAATAGGCATAAATTAATGGCGAAAATCGCCAGTGGAAATTATGATGCCGTTATTGTAGGACACAGTCAGTTCGGTATGATTCCCGTGTCGCAAGAATATGAAAAAAGATTCCTACAAGAACAATTGAAAGAACTCGATCTAAAACTAAATTCTTGCAATAAATACACACAAGGGTTTTCCGTCAAGCAATTACAGCAAAAGAAGAAAAAACTAGAGTCGAAAATAAAGGCGTTAATGAAAGAAAAACGCCGTGATGATATTGTCAACTTTGAGGAAATGGGAATTGACAAGCTAGTTGTGGACGAAGCTCACGAATTCAAGAATTTACAAATTCCCACGAGTTTAACAGGAGTAAGTGGAATTAGCAATAGTGCGTCTCAAAAGGCATATGACCTCTATATGAAAACTAAATATTTAGATGAGAAGACCGGTCGTAAAGGTCTTCTTTTTTTAACCGGGACACCTGTTTCAAATTCTATGTGCGAACTTTTTGTTATGCAAAAGTATTTGAACAATGAAGATCTTGTCCGAACCGGATTATTGGATTTTGACGCTTGGGCTTCCACCTTTGGAGAGATTAAAAATGTGCTTGAACTATCGGTCGATGGTACAAGCTATAAGATGAAAACAAAATTTAATCGATTCAATAATATGCCAGAACTAAAAAAACAATTTTTAAATTTTGCAGATATAAAGATGCCTGAAAGCTTAGATTTGCCGGTTCCTGATCTAAAGTCTGAAGTAGTAAAGGTAAAGCCTAGCGAATTACAAAAAGAGATTATCGAAGATCTCTCTTCCAGAGCTGACAAGGTAAAATCCGGGATTGATCCTAGAATTGACAATATGCTAAAGATCACGAACGACGGGCGTAAACTGGCACTTGATCAAAGGGTATTTGACCCGATGCTGCCAGATGAAGACAACAGTAAAGTGAATGCTTGCGTCGATAAGATTGTAGAAATCTATAATCAAACTATGGATAGTAAATCCACACAAATTGTATTTTCTGATTTATCTGTTCCGAATAAAGATGAATTTAATGTTCATCATGATCTTAAGGAAAAACTCATTAAAAAAGGTCTCAAAAGCCAAGAAATTGCCTTTATACATGATGCCAATACTCCTGCAGAAAAAGAAAAGCTATTTGCGAAGGTTCGTTCAGGCGATGTTAGAGTCATCATCGGTACTACTCAAAAAATGGGAACCGGTACGAATATGCAAGACAGGGCTATCGCCTTACACCATTTAGATTGCCCGTGGAGACCGGCAGATAGAGAACAACGGCTTGGTCGCATGGTAAGACAAGGAAATGAAAATAAGGAAGTATTCGAATACACTTATATTACCGAAGGAACATTCGATGCCTATATGTATCAAATTCTAGAGAACAAGCAACGATTTATCAGTCAATTAATGACAGAAGAATCGGCTCTTCGATCCATTGAAGACGTAGATGAAATCACCTTAAACTATGCGGAGATAAAAGCTTTATGTGCTAACAATCCTTTGATTAAAGAAAAGATGGAACTAGAAAATGATGTTAATCGATTGAGCATTGAAAAAGCTGGTTATTTGCAGAATATAAATCAACTTAAAAATCAAATAGCAAATGTATATCCTGAAACCATGAAAAAACTTGAAAATAACATGAATGTTATAAATAAGGATTTAGAAAGAGCTCGTAGAAGCGAGAATAAGCCTTTTGAAATTAAAATTAATGGAAATGTATATAAAGATGAAAAAGAGGCTGCAAAAGCCTTTATAGAGTCTTATCAGGGAAGTATTAAGAAAACAACACCATTTGCAGAGTATGAAGGATTTAAAATCTTCATAGATTACAGTTCTATCGACAAGCAATATATTTTAAATATCGCAGGAGAGGAACGTAACTATAAAGAACTCGCTTCGAAGGCGGGGCACTGGAATATCACAAGAATAAAAAACATGACATCTCCGGAATATTTTAAGGAACTAATAAATAGTACGGAAGAGCGACTAAAAGAACAACAAAGAAACTTAGAAACTGCCAAAGAAGAAGTGTTAAAACCATTTATAAATGAGGAGGAATATGTAGAGAAAATGAATAGGCTTACGGAAATTAATCTGAAATTCAATGATGGAGATATTTCATTCGATCAGTCTCTGGAAGAAGCTAAAGAGAAATTATCAGATTTTTGTATTGCCTCTCAGGGTTATTCAGATATTGATTTTACCGACCTAGGAGATGTACATCTCATGACCAAAAAGATTGATGGTCAACGGAAAATAGATATATCTTGTAATTTACTCGATCAACCCGAGCTAATTACAAAGTTAAATGGTGAGATCATAGATATAAGAAGAGAACAGTCATTAGAAGACTTTATAAAACTTAATATCACTTCACTAGATCTTTCTCAACACATCCACAAACTTAAAGAAACAGGGAAGCTTGAACTTTCTGAGAAAACAAATAAAGAGGTGACCAAGCATGACAGATTCGAAGATAGAGATGATCGCTAGAGAGATAGGTGAAGATACCGAGTCCTATTTAAAGGCTTTTTTTCAATATTTTCTATTTATAGAAGATGAAACGATTTTAAACGATCTATATTCAGCCTTCATGGAGTCAAGCTATTCACTTTTTAGCGATGAGATTGTCAATTTTGAAGAAGAAATTAATGCCATAAGATATGAAGCAATAAATGACTTTATTTCTAGGGTGAATGATGTAATAGGTCAAAAGATAGATCTAAAAGCTTTTGAGACAGAATTAGAACAAAAAGATATCATCGATGCCTATGAAATAAATCTCATGGGGAAACTAACGAGAATTATAATAGTCTTTAAAAATGAAGAAGGAATAGTTCTAGGTATAAGCGAAAAAATGATATTAGAGCTAGTAACGCCCCTAGAGTTGGTCTATGAAACAAAGATTCAGCAATTACTTGGAGAAACTGAAAGTAGATCTAATATAATTCAAATTTATTTTCAAGCTCAAAAGATAGGCACATTATATTGGGATAGGTCAATAAACTTGAAAATTAAATATGGTCTTCTTTCAGATTATCTTGACGGAGAGTTCTATACTCTGAAAGAAGAAAAAGAAAAGATGGAGAAAGAGTTTAGAGACTTTTATCTAGATACGATTAATAGTTTGACGTACTTTAAAATTCCTAAATCAATTAATTTAGAAGAAATTTTCCATTTTGAAAATATCGATAGAGACTATAAAGTTATTCTCTATATGAAGAAGCTATATAAGGAGATCCTACAAGGAAAAAAGTCTAGAATGCCTGATTTTAAAAATATTATTGAGATGGAAAGCTTCATTGGGCAAGCTAACGTTTATCAGCCTTTGTTTTTGGAAAAGCTAAGTAAAGTAGACAAGACAAAACTTAGCTATGAGCAGGCAAAGAAAATAGCATTAAAGAAAATTGAAAATCAAAAGATATAAAAAGAGCTGTCTAGATAAAGAACGATTTGTGAATTGGTAAGTCATTAATATGACAGAAAGTAGATGAAAGGGTCTATTTCTAGAGATTTCCTATAGCATTGGCAGGAAAAAGACATTGCGGGGCATGGTAAAAGGTTGTATAATTAAACAAGAGGAAAACCTTTTAGTACTTTAGCACTAGGAATTTTAATAGGGGGTGATTTTTAATCTGTATTGTTGGAGTAGTGTGTAATTCTGTTGTTTTGTAAAATTTTTCTATTAGAAAGGTGGTCAGGATGACTTTTAAAAATAATATTAGGTTTGCGATTGTTGCTTTATGTTTAGTAGCGTCTAGCATCCCTGTACATGCACAAGAAGAAGTTGTTTTGGAAGAACCAATAGAGTCGATCCATCAGCAAATCCCTGTATTACACATGAACCATGCAATATCTATATTGAATAAGAACAATGCCCAAAATAATAGACAAGATTCCTCTTTTGGTATTTACTATGACCAAGAAGGTAATCAATATGGTCCAACGGATTTTGATGTGGAACAAGAAAATATATTTATCTTGGATAATGCGAAAAATAAAGTAAGTAAAGTATCCTCTACAGAAGGAAGAATGGATGCATCAGTCCGCTTAGAGTCTCCATCGATGATATGCGAAGATAAAGGCAATATCTATATTTTAGATATAGCAAATGGACAGATTGAGATAATTGGAGTAAACGGTAGTTCCAAAATCAAGGACATTGATCTAGGGAAAAATGAGGCTATCTCCGAATTTGAAGTTGTGAATGGTTGTATCTATATTACGCTTTTTGATGATACAGAGCACACAATTCAATATATGGATCAAGGTAAAAGGTTTGTAGCTGTGAATAATTTTATTGGTCGAATTTCCAATGAATATATTTATACTTTTGCTTTAGAAAAGAATAGCGAAAATGCGTACAACGGAACTATGACAGTTTCGAACTTAAATAATGAGCTATTAGCTAATCTAAAGATTATCTCTAACTATCCCCTATATGGAGCCAAATTACTTGGTGTAAATGAAAAGGGAAATTTTTTGGTTAGTAAAACCGTAAATATAAATGGGAAAAGCACGAGTATTTTGGATGAAATAGATCCAAATAGTAATATTATCAATGAAGAAGAAGCAATAACACACGCAGATATGCTAGAGCCCTTTATTTTTGATAATGGAAAAATTTATAATGCAAAAGAAAATCAAGAAGTTTTGAAGATAGTAGCAACTACTGTAGAAGGCCAACCAGAAACTATTGATAAGAAGAGTGGAATTGAGATTTCCCCTGAAGTAGTGCCTTCTCCGGTGCAGGCCTCAATTTCGAGGAGTCAAATTATGAATATTGCTCGTTCATACCATACATCTTTCTCGTGGAAATGTACCAGTAGAAACATCAGTGCAATGAGAGGTTACTCTAAACCTAGTTATATTAATGGCGCTGGAACATATACTTGTATGCCATACTGTTGGGGTGGCTTTGACACTAAGGAATCGTTTATTCGAGGGTTAAAGAATGGTGGCAGAGCAGGAAATATTAATACAAGGTCTGGCAAAGTTGGAAATACCTTTGGTTTAGATTGCTCAGGATATGTAAGTAGATGTTGGGGCCTAACATCCAAAAGAGGCACAACTACAATTGAAAATGTGGCAAGACGGATTTCGTATAGCAGTCTGCAACCAGGAGATGCCCTGAATTATCCGGAAGAACACGTTATGTTATTTGAAAAGCGTGACAGCAACGGGGACTATGTATTGTATGAAGCAACGAAATTAAATGGATATGATCGAGTATCTCATACAATACGTTCAAAATCGAAAGTAGAGAGTCAGTATAAAGCTATTCGGTATAATGGCATATGATCCATAGATAGCTTAACGTATAGATAGATGAATGCATAGATGAATGAGTGTAGGAGGCCTTTAATGAAAAAGATGGCAGTATTGTTATCATGTTTATTGCTTCTCCCTTCAGTAGCCTTGGCGAAGGGACCTTCTCCTGTTGGACGTTACGTTGGAGTTTACGTTAATGGGCGGGAACCCTTAGAAGAAGATGTGATGCCCGTTATCCGTCACAATCGAACGTTTCTTCCTTTGCGTGCGGTCACTGAAGAATTAGGCTATGTCGTGTCGTGGAATCAAGATAAAAAGGAAGCAACTTTAACGAAAGGTAAAGAAAAAGTCGTGATGACGATCGGAATAAAATCTTATCGTCAAAACGGAAAAGATGTGGCGATGGATGTCGCGCCATATCTAGAAAAAAATCGCACATTTATTCCGGCGCGTTACTTAGGGGAGGCGACGGGGCTTTCAGTCCAATGGATGCCAAACGAGCGCATCGTCACCGTCGGAAGCTATCCTCAAAAGGATATTCCTGGAGCGAAACGGATCTACATCAAGGAAATAGATATGTCCTTTATTTTACCGAAAGATGCAAATATTGATTACAAGCTCGAAAACGACGAGCTTTGTTTCTATGAAAAGTCGAATGAACAAATAGGTGGCGATGGTTTTCTCTTTCGCCTTTCAAAAGTCAAAAATCCGAGGACTGATTGGTGTAATGGTCCTGTGATCCTTGCTCATAAAGATGGCATCTACTACGGTGCAGATTTCCGAGGAGATCCAGCGGAAATTCAAGATAAGGCACTAAGGGAAAACTTCGAAAAAGCTTACGACTATATTGATGATATTCTGATGACAGTTCGAGTAGGAAAGTAAGAGGAAATTCTATATTAAATAGTGTTAATAGTGTTGGTGGAAACACCGGCACTATTTTTTTATTATAATTCTGGTCAGACTCAATTTAAAATAAACTTCGAAAAGTTTATCAAACCATAAGTAACGGATATCAAAGAATTGTTTGATTTTAATTTATAGACCAATTCATGTAGGTTCAAGATAGAACCTAAATATTTAGTAATTTACTCCCTTTTAGTGTAATAAAGAAAATGATTAATGACTCTTTTATCCATTCACTTTTGAAGAGATAGCTTTACGAACGAAGCTTGAATCGTTTTTATTACACTAAGATTAAAAACATAATCTGAAGAATTTACAAAATCTTAGTTGATATGTGCAATCGCACATGATATCATCTAACCAAGATATAACTCAATCACATTTCGTATGGAGGTTTAAAATGAAAAAGAAAATGTTAGTCAAAAGTGTATTGTCCGTAACATTAGCTACAACTATGCTCTCTTCAGCAGGGGTAGCGTATGCCAACCATGCTCCTGTGAATGCGAATGACAAGAAGATTCAAATTAATGGAATTAAGTATTTGAAAATTGCAGACTTAGAAAAAATGGGATTTAAAGTAATTGTTAAAGATGGCGTCCTAATTCTTGAAAAGGATGGAAAAATTATTCACTTAAAGTTAAATCAGAAGACTGCTTTAGTTAATGGCTTAGAAATTTCTTTATCTAACGTAATTTACTCTAACGAAGGAGTAAATGAACAAGCTCTAAAGAATCTATTAGAAGCATATGACTCCGGCAGAACCTATTATGTTCGTAATATCTTAACGAAAGACGAAGACACAGTTAAAGATTCGAAAGCTGTAGAAGAACCTGGAACAAGACCTGAAGAACCCAAGAAAAAAGAAGAAGGCACTTTAGATCTCCTGGACATTCTGAAAGATGAAGAATCGAATAAGAAGATTTATGATGATCTAAGCAAAGATAACGAAGTATTTGATAAACTGTTTGATTTCAGTGTAGAAACCCCTGGAACAGAAGAACCTGGAACAAGACCTGAAGAACCCAAGGAAAAAGAAGAAGGCACTTTAGATCTCCTGGACATTCTGAAAGATGAAGAATCTAACAAAAAGATCTATGACGATCTAAGCAAAGACAACGAAGCTTTTGATAAGCTCTTCAATTCAAAAGGTGAGAACTCTGATAAAAAAGAACAAGATGAAAGCCCAGAACAAACGCCTGAAATCGTATATGAAGAGATAACCGTCAAATTAAAAGATGGAAAAACCGCTACTGTTAAAGTTCGATATGATGAGGCTATGGCTCAAAAACATCTCGATCTTTTGAATAACTACAGAAAAGAAAACGGGCTTCCTAAAGTCAAAGACAATAAAGAACTAGTCAAAATTGCAAAAGAACGTGTTGCTGAAATTGTATATGAAAAAATGACGACCGGAACCATTAGCCATACTCGAACGAATGGCGATGCAATTAAGAAAATGAACGACTTTGCCGGTGAAAATATTCAGAATATACGTGGGACTTTATCTGAATCAGAAATGAAACGTGCTTTGGATAACTTTATTAATTCTCCTGTACACAATGAGGTTATGAAGCATAATGAGTATGACAGGAACGTAGGCGTAGGAGTAGGCAACTACGAAGATAGCGGTGTATCTCGAGTCGTTGTTGTACAACTATACGGAAAAGATTTAAAAGGTAAGGAAAAATATACTTTTGACGAAACAGAAAAACAAAAAATAGCTGAGGAACGAAAGGATGAAGAAGAAAAGAAACTGATTGACGATGTAAAAGGTCAAATCACCGATGAAATCAATGGAGAATCTGAATCCGTAGTACAATCTGAAGCCAAGGAAACTTCCTTCACTAAGGAAGAGAAGGCTTTAGTTGCAGAAGTTAAAACAAAGATCGAAGAAGAAATAAACAAAGACGGAAACACAAACGAAATCGTCGCGTCTCCTGAAGAAGCAGCACCGACTGATAGTAGTGAACAATAAAACAAGAGCCTTGCGTTAAGCGAGGCTCATATAACTATAAGTTCTCTCTCATAGATAGGTGTCATTGCACATTTATCTGATATAATTACAGTAATAATAAACGGAGAAGGAACTTAACATGAATGAAACAAATAATATTATTCTTTTAGATCCCGAGGATCTTCTAATCGATCCAGAGAATCTAATTTATGAAAGGGATCCGGAGGATGATGAAAAACTTAGAGAAAGTATAGATCAATATGGAATCCAAAAACCTTTATTAGTATATGAGAATCCTAGTGGCAAATATACAATTATTGATGGACATCGCAGAGCAAAAATAGCAATACATGGTGACGCAATGGTACCTTGTATTCTGTTCCCGATTGAAAATTCCCTAGATCTCATAAAAGCTAAAATAGCCGTTGTGCAATCAAACCATGATGAAAATAATCGATCTGTACAAGATAAATACCGTGAAATAGTTTTTCTAGAAAAGTATATTAAGGAATTAAAAAAGCTAGACCCATCGGTAAAGGGACTTACTAGAAAGCTTATTGCTGAAAATATAGGATTAAAAGAACGTCAAGTAGCTGACTATACAAAAATAAAAAACAATTTAAGAGAAGACGATATGAAGTCTTTTTTATCAGGAAAAATTAATGTTAAAGAAGCTCTTAGTATAATAGATAATTACAAAGAGTTTATACCTGACGCAGTAAGCGAGTTATTTATTAATGATGAAAATAATCCTAAAAAAAACAATCGTTTTTCCGGGAAAAGTATAGACGAAATAGAAACCGTTATTTTCGATATGGTACACAATGAATCGACTTTAAACGGTTATAAAATTGAGCCACAATCGAAGAAAAAAATAAGGCTAACTGATTTAAATACAAATCAAAGTCAAATATTCAAGATTAGAAATATTGCAATAAATATACACGACTACAACGAAAGATATAACGAGCGAGCAGGTGAGGAAGCAAATCCGAAAGTTCAATCTATCTATGATCTAACAATGAACTTAAATAAAGAAAATTTGAATCCTATTGATCGTAGAATCCTATCAGACGTAATAGAAAAATTGCACGGCAAGGGAGTTTAGGATGGAAAAGAAAACATCTAAAAGCCAAATGCGTGCAACGAAAAAATGGAAGCAAAAAAATAAAGAAAGAAACCGTTTTTTATCCTATCGATCGACTGCCTTTCTTTTTGCTAAATCTTATGCAACAAAGGAAGACATAGAGGAGTTAATAAACGTCTTTCAATCCGAGAATCCCAATGCGAGAGAAGAAGAGGTGGAGAAATGAAACTGTTAATCAATGTTATCTCTTTTTTCTTTGAAACAAAGTATAAATTTCTAATTATCTTTTTATATTTTCTTAAATGCTCGTAAAGCCTTATTCTATGTGCTTTCGAGTATTTTTACTGTAGGAAGATACTTCACGTTTCTTTGCATATTTCCTCATGTCTTAGCTGTCAGAAGTGGTAAATTAGTAGTAAATTCATCTGTACTACTAAGCAACAAGACGTTCCTGCTGTTTCTTTTTTTCCAAGCGGTTCATCTCTGCCATAGCAGAATCGAATGTAGCATGTGCGTAATAGTTCAGCGTCATGTTTATATTCGCATGCCCCATAATGTACTGCAATGCTTTTGGGTTCATTCCTGCATTTGCATAGTTAGTGCAGAACGTATGACGCAAAATGTGTGGAGTGATATGGGGTAGCTTATCCTCATGATATTTATTGTATTTCTTGACAAGGTTTTTCAACATACCATTGTAATCACTTGCCACTTTAGGATAGTCTTTCCCATTGAGAAAAAGGAAATTACTATAACCATCAATCACAACACATTTACGGTTCTTCCGATTCGCCAGCACTCGCTGAAACGCTTGATAGGCTTCTTCAACCATAGGAACTTGTCGTTCGCCACTTTTAGTCTTGGGAGTTTCAATGTAGTATCCATTTTCAGTATCTCGTAGTAACTGATGGTCTACCTTGACAAGACGATTTTCAAAATCCAAATCTGGAAGTGTCAGACCGCCAAACTCTGAAATACGAAGACCCGTTTTTAAGAGTATCAGGATTTCATCATAATTCTTGCTGTAGGTCTTATCAGCTTTCGCAAAGGATAACAGCTTTTCTTCCTGCTCCGTTGTCAATGCGACTTTAGGAACAGTATCATCATCAATGACGGTATTTAGCTGGAAGTCAAAGGGATTCTTCCGAACACAATCGTCTTCAATCGCAATATAGAATGAAGCCCTTAAAGAACGCTTATAGTTATTGATGGTTTGATAAGCATATCCATCTTCACTCATTCTAATCGCCCATTCTTTAGCGTCAGACGGTTTAATGCTGTCTATGCTCCTTGCACCTAACTTGTCCTTTGTCAAAATATCCATCAGATATTTCCGTCCAGTTTGCGTGCCTTTCTTCACATTGGGTCTTTGAGCATTCTGCTTTGCGTAAAGCTGACAAAGTGTCATTTTCTTTCCTACAACATCAATGCCATCATGAATGTCTTTCAGTAGCTCCGCAACTTTTTCCCGAAGAGGAACACAATCACGCTTTCCTGCTGGTACTCTGTCTGTAGCCACCAGTTTCCATGAGTAGATAAATTGCGGTTCTCCAAATGAATCTACATATTTATATAAGTATCTTCCGTCTTTTCGTTGGCTCTCCCCAGTCTTTAAAATGCGACCTTTATTGTCACGTCTTTTCTCTGACATGGCTTTCGCTCCTTTCCAAAATGGAAAGAGCCTTGATACGACTTAATGCTATTTTATCATATCCAAGACCCTTTGGCGACGCTAGATTGCGTCCAATTTATCAATAATTTTTTCAAACTGTTTTCGCTTTATCTGAATACGATTGCCATTCATAATCAGCCAATCAGCATTTTTATTTTCATCTGCCAAACGACGGAGCTTATTTTCGCCAATACGGAAATACTTAGACGCTTCTTCAATGGTCAGGGTATAACGCTCCCAGATAGGAATATCTGTCTGCTTCATAAAATCCTCCTTTCCCAATCACACGTTAGATTTCATAAAAGTAGTTTTACAAGCAATCGAACAGCTTTAGCAAAGCTCACGGGAGTTCCACCCTTGCACGGTTCTCGTCCAACTGTACTCATTGCCTGCGACGCTTTTAACGCTCGGACTATGACGATACAGGAGTATCATTATTACGATAAGAATGTCTTCGCTGGCAATCCTGCTAAAGATTACTTCTCGGATCACTGACATGAATCGCTCGCTATCTTTACAGGGCAGGTCATGGCGGTCAGCTCCGTTGGCTCTTTTCTTATCGAAATGTATTCGACTGCTGTTATTCAGTTTTCAAAGAACAGATGGCTTGTCAGCCTATCAAAACATACTGAAAGACAATATGCTTTGATGGAATAACAAACCTCCCCAATCGGGAAGTATGGAAAGCTCGTCCGCACTTCCACGAAAAGAGAGATAAATCGGTGCTACTCAATCTCAAATGACAGGATTTTTGTAATCAACCTGGTTTCCATTCGTCCACGTAAGACCTCATCAACGACCATACTTTGATTGCCATATTCATCTTTCATCAACCGTAGAGAGCGTTTAGCAATGTACCCTCTGTAATAATGTAGAATCTGGTTAATCGCTTCTGTATCGCCATCACAAGCCTTTACAATCAATGGGAATGGAATTCTGGAATATTCTTTTCTCATTCTTCGTTTTCCTCCTCCATAAACTTCTTGATTAAGGCTAGTCCACTGGTTCTATGCCGATAGACAGTAGAACGGTTCAATTTCAACAGGTCTGCAATTTCTGAATCGCTCATGTCCATAAAGTAAAACAGCAGTAGAATTTCACGTTTCTTGTCTGGCAACTCACGTAATGCTTCACTCAACAAATCATTTTCAACGCCTACTGATAACCCATTGAGTGTAAAAATCTGAAAGTCAGTTGAATAGTTATCTGTTGTCGCAAACTGGCTAACAAGATAATCGCCAACATCCGAAAAGGACACCTCACGCTTTGCAATCCTTGAAAGATAAAGCATATAATTCTTTCGCTCGTCTTCCATAGCACGTTTACAGATATAGTCAAACTGATTTTCTATTGTGGTCTGAAAAGAAGATGGTTTCATGTTTCTCACCCCCTTTCTATCTAGGAAAGGAAGTGAGCCTTGCTCGTTTATCTCCTTTCACTCTTAGTCCCAATGTGAAAGGGGGATTTGTTGCATTACTGATAAATAAACTTTGTAAAAAAGTTCTGAATAGCCAAAAAAGCATATAAACAGATTTATTTCTCTGTTTACATGCTTCTGTTATTCTATCTATATGATTTATAAAACCACATTGGTGGACGTACTTATCTATTGCAGATAGACGACTTTTTTTGACAAGAACCCAATGTAAGGAAATTTATTGTATATGATGTACTTCATGGCGACGTTGACCTCCAACAAACCGCCATTTGGAAGTAATATACAATATTTTAACAGCGTAAATAGCACTACCATATAACGGTTTTTTTTATTGGCGTTTAGTAGTGCTTTTTATTAAATATAAACCTATAAACCATATAACACGTTTTTCTATACCTGTTTTTAATTCAGTAGGAACAATAAAATGTATAGAGGTGGTCTACTATGCGTAAAAAAGAAGATAAATATGATTTTAG
Source organism: Peptoniphilaceae bacterium (assembly GCA_902363535.1). Lineage (GTDB taxonomy): Bacteria > Bacillota > Clostridia > Tissierellales > Peptoniphilaceae > Aedoeadaptatus > Aedoeadaptatus acetigenes. The sequence goes on along the minus strand of CABJAE010000007.1, from coordinate 84,371 downwards.
AGCCTTTGGTTTAGCCATTAAAGAAGCTCGATTGAAACGAGGTTTAACTCGTGAACAAGTGGGAGCATTGATTGAAATTGACCCACGGTACTTAACTAATATTGAAAATAAAGGGCAACACCCCAGCATACAAGTTCTTTATGACCTTGTATCGTTACTTCATGTTTCCGTTGATGAATTTTTCTTACCTGCTAATAACTTGGTAAAAAGCACCCGACGATTACAGATAGAGAAATACATGGATAGCTTTACAGACAAAGAACTATCCTTAATGGAATCTTTAGCCAGCGGTATCAACGAAGCAAGAAACATCGAAGACTAATTAAAAGAATCCATACATAACGGAAAGAGCCGATAAAATGAGATTGTATTAATCTCATTTTATCGGCTCTGCGTCTTTGCGTCTGGCTCTGTAATCACAGTTACTTTGAACTGCTTTATTTCAATTAAATTTTCTTGTCTGCATTTCGGACAATAGAGGGGGAATTTTTTTAATTCAGTATCTTCCCTTATCTTTAATCGTGTTTTATTTCCACATACAGGACACAATATCCACTTGTAGTTTATAATAACTATCTCCTCCTTTACACTTTAATTCAAATCTTTATTAAAAAATATTTCATCTTATTTAACAAGAAACCATATTTATATAACAACATAAAATACACTAAGTTATTTTATTGAACATATATCGTACTTTATCTATCCGACTATTTGGACGACGGGGCTGGCAAACAGGTTCACCGGTAGTAACATGGTACCCTTTTAACTCTGTTAAACAAACACTACGTCCATTTGTAAAGAAAGTTAAATCACTACGATATTCTTGAATACACCGAGCAGGGATTTCTCCACTAAGAATGACCTCATTATTTTTCAATTGAGTGTCTACGATGTTCGCACAATATTTAGGAGCATCGTTGTATGCTCGTGAAAGATATTCCTGTGGCGCATAAATTTTAAAACTAAGATATGGCTCTAACAATTCTGTTCCAGCTTTTTTTAAGACTTGTTCCAATACAATAGGAGCAAGCATCCGAAAATCTGCTGGGGTACTAACAGGGCTATAGTATAAGCCATACTTAAAACAGATTTTACAGTCCGTCACATTCCAACCATATAATCCTTGTTCGCAACCATAGCGTATCCCTTCCATAACTGCATTTTGAAATGATTGATTTAAGTATCCAAGAGAAACCGAGCTCTCATACTGCATTCCACTTCCCAACGGAAGCGGTGATACAGATAAACCAATGGAAGCCCAGAAAGGATTTGGCGGCACTTCGATGTGAATGGTATATTCTGCATTTTTTAACGGTCTCTCCATATAAATGACTGTAGGCTCTTTTAGTTCTATCTCCACATGATACTTTTCTTGCAACAGTGCACTAATCACTTCCATTTGTACTTTCCCTAAGAAAGAAAGTATAATTTCATGTGTCGTAGAATCCACGTAATATCGTAGAAGCGGATCACTATCTGAGATTTCCAAAAGGGCATCAAGCAACATTTCTCTCTGTTCAGGTTTACTCGGTTCAACAGTTGTTTGTAGTAGAGGGTGCGGATTTTCAATCTTTTTTCTCTGTGGCAATAGTTTTGTATCTCCAAGAACACTATTTAACTTCAAAAACTCATTTTGCAAAATAACAATTTCTCCAGAATAAGCTCTATCAATCTTACATAATTCACCATTTATTGAAGTATACATTTCTGTAACTTTTATTTTTTCTTTTTCTGATACTCTAACCGAATCTCGTAAATGTAGTACTCCACTATAAAGGCGTATATATGCAAGACGTTGTCTTTTTTTTGTATATTCAATTTTGAAAACATTTCCGCAAAGTTCAGACGGACCTCGATGTGTTGATGAATAAAATTTATTAGTAATAACTTCTATAAGGTTATCAATCCCTATATTACTTTTTGCACTTCCATGATAAAGAGGGAACAGAGAACAATTCTGAAATCTTATGCTTTCCTCTTGTTCGAGTTCCAATGCTTCTAATGATTTACCGGACATATATTTCTCTAAAAGGTCATCGTTTCCCTCTATTACCGTATCCCATTGTTCAGATTCGGTAAAGTTCGTCACACACATATTAGGATACAGTTCTACCTTCTGTTTGATTACAATTTCGGCAGAAAGTTTCTCTTTAATATCCTGATAAACCGTTGATAAATCAATTCCATTTTGGTCAATCTTATTGATAAAAAAGATTGTGGGAATCCCCATTTTCCTAAGTGCATGAAATAATATACGAGTTTGTGCTTGTACGCCATCTTTTGCAGAAATCAGTAGAATTGCCCCATCTAAAACTGATAATGAACGATATACTTCTGCTAAGAAATCCATATGTCCTGGCGTGTCTATGATGTTCACCTTCGTATTTTCCCACTGAAAAGAGGTTATTCCTGTCTGAATTGTAATTCCTCTCTGACGTTCTAAAAGCGTATTATCCGTCCTCGTTGTACCTTTGTCCACGCTTCCTAATTCTGTAATCGCTCCACTGTTATATAATAAGCTTTCTGTTAAGGTAGTTTTTCCTGCATCAACATGAGCTAAAACTCCAATATTAATAATTTTCATGTGATTTTCCTCCATTCAAAAACCCAAAAGGGCATAAAAATCCCAGTGATAAATACTTTTATCACTGGGATTTTTATGCATAACCATAGGTATACAAAGCATACAGATATTCTCTGGATACTTTAGAATCACATGATAAAGGTATTCTTAAACTGGGTACAAAAAACTAAGCCCTCCTAAAAAAGGACATCCAATTATTTGTTCCCACTATCAAATTGACAGTTTATTTAAGAATACCTTGCCGCATATTTATTAACTCCTTTTAAATAGATACTTAAATAATAGCACGTAAGAGCATATTTGTAAAGGAATCTCCAATTTTTTATCAAAGAGAGTACGTGATTACAAAATAGCTGTAATAATGTACCAATATTTGTTATTCTATAATCTTCCAATTACTCCCGTTCTTTTCAAGTACCAAATCAAATTGAGATACCTGCGTTGCTTTGGTCTGCTGGTCGATATACTCCACTGTCAGCGATACCGTGACTTGATTATCCTTACGATTGTGAATAGGATTTACCAGTTCTTGAAAGATGTACTCTTTTCCGATTGGTTTTAATATCCCGTCATTCACATAGTAGGAAAGTTCACTGGCTGTCGCTGTAGGATAGAGCTTGAAGAACGTCGTTAAAAACTCATTGATTTCATTGGTTGTAATGGAATCAACCGTCCCCTCACTTTCAATGGCTTTTGGTTTATAACTTGATTTCTTAGGTATGTTGGTAATGGTCGGATTCTTAACCAGTACCATATTTCCAGAACCATCTACATAGACACTCACTATATAAGCAGAGTGGACGGTCTTTGTATTTTCTCCCTCTGTAATGAGCTGGTCTACACTGTAGGTTACATTAAACTCATTGTCGCCAGTTGGCTCTACCGTCCATATCTGAAATCCTCTTACAGAAGACGATACAGGAATATCTTTGCGTACTGTATCAACATTGAGAGCTTGAAGTTCATCTGTCAGATAGCCTTTTAGACTTTCCATTCGATTATCAATGGACTTATCGGATTGCTCCCATGAATAGTAGACTTTCGCAAAGTTCTCTACAAAATTTTCTACATGATGAGTATCAACGTATTCCTTTTCTATGATAGTTGTTTCGTGAATAGTATGAGTATCTATAGCTGTAAAGTGCTTGAATATCGCAAAGCTGAAACTAAGCCCTAAAAGTACCCACAAGGCAATCACAACCTTTTTATGAGGATTGACCTTATAGTAGACACGAGGTTTCTTTTCCTTTGGTATCTGTTTTTCTTTATTCTGATTTTTTCTAAATTTCATCATTAAATCTTCCTTTCTCATTGTTTGATTCGTCCTGCTCCCACTAAATGCTGTTGCCAGTAGGGGCTTGTTAAGTCGGCATAACCGATTGGGTCGCCTGCATGAAACATACGGTTATTGCCAAGGTATATCCCAACATGAGTAATATAAGAGCCAGCGTTATAGGTAGAATGAAAGAAAACCAAATCGCCAGCTTGTGCTTCCGATAGTGGGATATGCTGGGTCACATCATATTGCTGTTGTGCGGTTCGTGGTAAGTTAATTCCAGCTTTTCCATACGTCCATTGTGTCAGTCCGCTACAATCAAAAGAAGTAGTCGGGGAAGCTCCACCGTAAACGTATCGCCAGCCCTCATATTTCAGTGCTTCGTCCATGATGGCTTGTACCGTATCATCATCAAACTCTGTTGTGACAAGATACTGCGTTACCAGTTGCACATAAAACATATTGCCATAGTTGTATCGCCAGCCCCCATTGATAGGTATGGCTATGGGATTGGGGTAAGACACTTTTTCGCCACCTGAATACTCTTTTGAGAAACTTTGAGCCAGTTCAAAGGTATATTTATTTCCACGATTAGCCACATACCCTAAGAAACCACCACCATAATTGTAGGACTGGATAACCGATTCTAAATCTACACTGAGCCTTTCGCTACTGGCTAATAATTCACTGAAATACTTCACACCTTGCTTAATGGATTCTTCTGTACTCAATGAATTAGGTGGAAGACCGAGGGATTCCGAGGACTGCATAACATCTTCCGCAGTACCGCCCGATTCCACCTGTATAATCGCAAGAAGTATGTTGACATATTCTTCAACGCCATATTCTTTGGCATATTTTTCTACCATAGGCTTATGAGCCAGCACTTCTGCGGAAACATTCACACCTCCATAATGAATATTGGAAATTCCGCTGTCCTGTTCATCTGAAAATAAAATGGCAACAAACAGAAGCAGTGAGAAGACCATCAAGAATAATCCAGAACCACCAATCACTAAAGTTTTCAACTTCATGGTTTCTTACCGACTTTCTTAATGGTGGCGGTTTTGATTGGTGGTCTACTTCTTGTATTTTGTAGTGGTACTCTTTGAACAGTAGACGGACGTTCTTTTGTGATTGGACGTTGTGAAGTTCTATCTGCTGTAGTGGTTGAAGTTGCTGGCTTTTGAACGGTTTTTTCTTGAACGGTATTGCCTTGGCGTTCCACTTTTGGACTTGAAAAATCGGACTTAACTGCTGGACGCTCTTGTTTGGCTTGTTGAGATTCCTTATATGAAGTCTGAATATTAGACTGTTTTGAGGTCTGTTCATCATGATATTGTTCTTGTCTTGTAGTCGGTCTTTCATGAACAGAAGAAGCAGGCTGTTTTTTCTGTTTGACCTGTTCCATTTCAGAGCGACGCTTCGCAATGGTTTTTCGCCTTTGTTCCTGCTGTTCCTTGCGTCCACTGGCTCTGTCCGCTTTGGTTTGAGAAATACTACTGGTTAAATCACGGACATTCTCTTTTACTTTGGATTTTCCTTGATATACTGCATATCTTGCATTGGTCGGCAAATCTTTAACCTGTTCTTTCAAACCACTAGCAGTGTCTACCATTCTGTCTTTGGTATCAGCTACTGTACCGATGGTTTGACCGATACGTTTTCCAAGTGTTGATTTTTCCTTTCCGTCTGGTCGGGAGTGATCTGCTTGTGTCCTTGCAGAACTCCCCGAACCCGACTGTCCTTTTTTACCTGTAACAATGGCAGACCCAGCCCCTAGAGTAGTCATGGAACGTCCAAGTTTCCGCTGTAGACGGTGCATGTGAGCGTGCATAAGCATACGAGGTTTTCTCATCACACGACTTCCCACACTTTGAGAATCGTTACTCTGTAGAGAAAACATACTCATTAAATCGCCCAGCTTGAAGTAGATTCCTGCAAAGGTCACAATCTGTAGAAAAGCAATCAAAAAGAACGGATAACCAGCCGATAAGGTATAGAGCATGGTTGAAATACTAAATGCTGTCGTAATAATCAATGTGATTCCAGCTCGTGTCAAAATGGTATTAAAGAGCTTTGTTATGGCTCGTTTTGACATACCATCAAATGATGGAATCATGCTTAAAATAAAGCTCACAGGCAGAAACATAGCATAGATGATAAAAAGTACCTGCGAGAAAATCATGATTCCTGTTAATAGGAATACAAATATGGAAATCCCAATATTGAAGACAAATAGGAAGAAGACTGTACCTAAACGGTTAATGGTCTTTGTAATGGTTAGATTGGTATTGCTTCTGTCTTCAATTTCTTCCGCAACAATTTTTTCTCTGTCTTCGCCATTGTTGGAATCTGGGCTGGTGGAGAGCAGGCTTTCCACACGGTCAATACCGATACTTTCAATGTCTGAACTGTTGTATTGAAGCAGTAGCCACGGTTGCTGAACCTGTATGGAAAACAGGCTATCTCTGATTAAGTCCACGCTGTCCTTGCCTTGACTATCGGAATGGGGCATGACAATCTTCGTGCCAAGTGATAAACTGGCATTACTGATGTCTGATGAAAAGTCATTGATTTTTTTAATGTAGTCGGGAGCGTAGGCAATAAAGGAAGCCGATAGGATAAACACCAGCACAAAATTCATAATGGCATGAATTGCCTTTGTGGTTTCTCTCTTTATCAGTCCCGTATAGGCAACATAAACCCCAAGAACCAAAATCAAGAGTAAGAGGAATCCAACATAGAAACCCTCTGTTGAAAATCCGTTTGCACTCACACCAGCTAAGGTCTGCATATTCTTACCAATGGAATCTGCTGTAGCGGAAATGAAGTCTAAGGAATAGGCTTCCTGTACTAAGTAACCTGTCGCATTGGAAACATACAAACTGATTGTCCAAATAAAATTGGTAATGGCATATAGTCCATACATGACCTGTTTTCCAATCCCGTCCGACCAGTTCCACGGAAGCCAGCCCCAGCTATTATCCACATAAAAATCCAGTTGATAGTTTTCAAGTGGGTATCGGCTGTATTCATTTGCCACATTGACCGTATCATCTACCAAGCCCGCAGCTTGAACCACCGTTCCCAGCATGGCTAAAAGAAAAATGGCAATCACAAGTGTGAAAGCCACTGTCATTGCCACTTTACCTAGACGTTTCAGCGTCCAGTTTGATTTTATTCTGTTTACTATTGATGGTTTCACATTTACACCTCTTTTCGCACAGGTGGTCTGGTATCAAAGGCATGGAGCAGTTCTTCAAATACAGGGTGGAACTGTATCACACCGACACGACCATATAAATCACTGATAAGGCATTGCCCGTTTTCCAAATCACGCAATCGCTTCTGATTGTTTTCGTCCTCTGGGTCTACACCAAAAAAGGCTAAGGTCTTTTTAATCTCGTTAAGGTCAGTGGAACGAAATGCAAATTTTAAGCCGAGGTTATTTTTCAGTTTTTCATCTAAGAGGTCGTCTGTATTTTGGGTCACGAAATATACCCCAGCGTTCATAGCACGACCAGCCCGAACCAGCTTCATAGATAGTGTTTTTCCTTGTGCTACCTGTAAAAAGCTCCATGCTTCGTCTAAATCTACAATCTTGAAAATGCTTCGGTCTGTATGGATAAAGTCTAAAGCAAAGGTACTAATGACAATCAGCATAGCAACGGATAAAAGCTCCATAGTGGTATATTCCTCAAAGGAAGTTTCCTTGTCGGGAAGTACCAAGTCCGCAACCTGTATAATGTTCAGTTGTTTTTCTAAGCTGATAGACTGCTCCACATAACCATTACTGAATAATAAATGTGCAAAGTCATAGTCTGTAAAACTTTCGATATGGTCGGCTATACTGGTACTTAGTGGCGTATTCTCAACCCGTAATTCCTCAATCACTTTCATCAACCCTCGTACTTCACTATTGGTTACTGCACGAATGGCTTTTCTAAGGATTGGGAAGCGTTCCCCATCACGAGAGGAAATCCCCGTAAGGAATGTCAGAATATCAATAGCCAGTGATTCAGAATCTTTGGGATTTTTCATAATCACATAAGGGTCAAGTAAGCCTTTGTTTTTCTCATCAGAAGTCAGAGTGACGATATTGATTTCATGGGAAATCTCTGGCAAGGTTTCTTTCCATCTGCCACGTTCTGCTTTTGGGTCTACAATCACTGCTTGTGCCCCATAAAGCACCGCATAATAGACGATAAGGTTATTCGCAAAGGATTTACCACCACCCAGCGAACCAACAAAAGCCGACGCTAACGCATTGGTTACTGAACCCTTAACCCCTTGACTGGCAAGAGCAGGTTTCAGATAGACATTGCGTCCAGTATCTAAGCTGTAGCCAACATAAATCCCCTCATTTTCCCCCAGCATTTGAGTAGCACCAAAACCTAAACCAGCGAGGAAATCAGAGGTCACGTATTGAATATAATCATTCATATAACGCTTGCTGGCAGGTAAAAATTCTTCATGTAAGCCGAGCATATCCCCAAATGGTCGTACCAGTTTTACGCTTAAATCGTCATAAAAATCTTTCACTTCATTACAACGACGTTTGAGTTCGTCAAGATCATTTGCTGATACCCTTACCACATAAGACAGCTTGTACATAGATTCCTTGCTTTGGTCTAAATTGGTTTCCAGCTCATTCACACTTTCCAGAGCTTCCGCCACATTGGAGCTGGTTTCATTATCACTTTGCCAAGCGTGGTTATCCAAGTCTTTCAGTTCTTTCTTTTTATTGCGGACAGTAGATAGGGCTTTACGATTCGCTACAATTTCCACATTCATTGACGTATCAATCGGGAATGTAAATTGCTGTTGCTGGTAGTAGAAGATTTCAGAGGACGGGAAGTCCAGTTCTCCGACAATGCTGTTAATGGTAAAGTAAGCTACATAGACGGTTTCATCTTCCTGCTGGATTTTCAAATATCGCTGTTTTTCTTCCACCAAACAGCGAGTAGGCTTAATCAAGTCATAGTATTTAATCAGCGTTTCATTATCCAGCTTTTTCTTTGATAGATGGTACTCATACTCTTCATAGGCAGTGCCTGTCTGTCCGTAAAGGTGTTCAATCAGATAGCCGAAGTCGTCCTTATCTAACCTGCGGATTTTGAAACGACGAGAGATTTTATTTTCTAAGAGCTTTTCCATCTTCTGAAAACGCAGGATTTCATCATTACTCATACTAACAAAATCGCCCATCAGCTTATGGTTCACATCATAGACAAAATCAGACAAAGCATTTTTTGCTTCAACGGTAAGACTTTTCATAGAAAACTCCTGATCGTTGAGAAGCAACTTAAAGCCGATAAAGAAACGGTAGTTCACTTGATTTTCGCCAATCATGGATATTAAAGCGTCTGTCTGTTGGTCGATTTTGTCATAGGCAACCGCTTTGAGCTTGCCAGTGACTTCATTTTTGGAACGCTCTTGTGCAGAACGTATGCTGGATTCTGTACTGATTTGTAAAGCATGAATTTTGCCATCACGATTTTGTGCGATAAGCTGTCTGAAAGAATCATGCACTTGTATTTTCTGTTCTGGACTTAGAAATGAGTAATTGTAAGGAACAAGCTCATAGTAAGCATAACATTCCCCGTCTTTATTCCAGACGAGATTGTTTTCAATGTATTTAATTGGATATGCCATAAAATTCACTCCTAACTGCTGTAATGGCTTCTTGTGGCTGGTTTCTGCCAAGCGTTACTTTTTTTCCTGCATAGGTCAGCTTTGGTCGCAGTGCATAAGCAATGACAGACTTCAAAAATCCATAAGGCTTTTTACCATCAAAAGTTTTTGTAGACATAAACCATGTGAAAGCCACAGGAATCCCAAAGTATTTGAGAAATGCTCCCTCTATCATGGAAAGAGGGGGCAAGTTGCCAAGTATCATCACTGCAAAGAGTGACACGACAAACCATGTCATTTGCGTAAAGGTTATGGGAAACGGAAGTCTAAAATCATTGATAGAATACAGTACCTTTTCCACAGACCAGATACTGGTATAGCTTCGTATTTTCTTCATGTAATCAATCCTTTCATAAAAAATAGGGGTAGCTGATTGAGCCACCCCGTAAAATAGAAAATCTGCCAGTAGTAATGTACCGACAGATTTAATAGACGATTTCAAAAATCCCATGATTGGTTGAGATAAACGTTCCTGAAAGGTCTAAATCCCGACCATAGGCTTGATAATCAATATAGTTTTGAAGACTAGCTGGTACTTCGCCTAAAGCACCCGTTTCTTCAATGTAGTAGCGTGCCACGTCATACATATCATCACAATCGGAATGAATGATAATATCCTCTTGATGTTCGCTTAGTTCTTCAATGCTTGAAAAATGAGTGAGCAGAGCAGATAGCTCCGATTGTAATTCTTCGGGTAATTCCGATACCATTTCCCATAGTCGATTGAGTTCGCCAATGGAAGTGTATTCGTCAACCGTAAAGGGTAACTCGTAGTCATGAATGGCGTATTCCTCATATTCATCATTCAAGCCGATTTTCTCTTTGACTTCCTCAAAGTCAATGGGAAAGGTAAACCACGCACCGACCAATTCGCCCTCATTGTATTTGCCTAAATTCGCAATATAGACTTGCATATCGTCCATATATTCACGTCCTTTCTTTGTAGAGATTCAAAAATCCCTACCGCACTTCGTTTGGTGTACCATTCCTTTGCGGAACATAAGAAAACCACTTATATTCCACAAAAGAACGGTTTTATTTAAGCACCAATAATGCGATTGAATAGCTCTAGTAAAATGTCTTTTACTCCAGCAGCGTTGAAGACTAAGCCAACCGCAATAATCGCAATAATTAAAAAGCCAATCAGTTTGCTAAACTCACGCTTGAAGCCAAGATACAAGCCAATCACAACGATTGCTAAAAGCACCAGTGATTGAGCGTTTGATAGAAACCAGTTATAAAGGTTTTGTCCAAAATTCATAAAAATGTTCTCCTCTCTATATTCAATGAATTTGTATTTGAGTTATTTTTTTGTTGTTATCACGTCCTGTTCTTTTACTGACTGTTGCTTCAAAATCTGCTTGTGTCGGTCTGTCAGTTTCGCATGGTCGAGAATGTCTTTTACAACCTGCGTCTGGTTGATTTCATCAAGTTTAATCGCAACCTTTAAGGTCGGGGCAACTTGATGAGATAGCCAGTTCAGCGTCCTTTGGAAGGAGTAAGGCTCTGGTTTTGTGGTTAGTTTTAATCGTTCACGATTGTTCCCAATAAACCAAGCCCATTCTTCATTCAGTTTCCAATCAGAACGAGGTTTGGAATCGTCTTTATCTACAAAACGGATATACCGATTGATAATTTTAAAGGCGGTATGCTCTGGATTGTCATAGACGAGTAAATCACGGACTGCATAATAGGCACGCTCATTTTTCAATCGAATCTCAAAACGGTTTTTTACTTCTGCGTCTTCAATGGGAATATCATTTTTCTTGTACTGCTCGTAGTCCTTTTCATAGATACAGAAATAAACTTCACTTTGTAATGAACCGATATAGAGGGTGTTTCCCATACATTCCTTTTCCTCTTTGCGTACCAGTTCGCCACTGCGATAGCTTTTAAAACTGCGGAAGACGGAGATACATTCTTCCTGTTGGCACTTTTCAGTGAGTACAGGGATATTCAAAATCCCTGTCTTATCGTTAATGGCAAGGTCAAGGCGTTTCATCACACCGCCAGCCACCAAAACGTCCATAAAGAACTCATACCAGCTTCTTTGTTGTGCCAGAAGATAGCTTTCAAATTGTCTGCACCCACGACCTTTCAATTCCACCAGAACTCCTTTGTCCAGTTCATGGGAGCAAAGGACGAATATGTCGCCTAAAGCATAATGCTCTGAATAAGAATAGAAACCATAGTCCTCATGAAGAAAATAGGACAGTTTCAGTTGTAAGATGTTTTCGACCACCTGCTGTACGTCTGTTGTCGGAAAGCGAATCCTTACATAATCAAACAGCATTTCAAGGGGAGCGTCGGGATTGAAGCGTTCCAGAGCTTCCCAAAGGGACTGCTGTAAATCCTCTGATGGCTTGACTTTTCCTGTTTCAATATCGCTTAGATACTGCCTTGTAATACCAGTCGCAACAGCTAAACGGTTTTGAGATAGTCCATAAGCCAAGCGTTTTTCTTTTAAATGCTGTAACCAAGTTTGTTCATTCAGTAAAAATCCCTCCAATCAAAAAGGCGTATGTCAACTTTTAAAGCCCATTTGACATACGCTGAAATTTTGTAAATCCCTTGTAACCAAAGGATTTTCTAATGTTTTTTTGACTGTTTCCTGTCGATTTGTACCCCCCTGTTAGATACGGGGGGTTAAGTGCTGGCGTGGCTATTGCCACACCAGCCAGCAAGATCAGTCCACACCTGCGACTTCCGCTTCGCACGTCGCCTGCGTGGACTGTCTGCTGTTGGATAACTTTTTAATTTCCTCCAAGAAATCATATCCTTTTGGTACAAGGGGAGTATAAAACTCTGATATGACACTTGTTCCTACATCAACATAGCCACGACCTTTGATTCGCTTTAAGAAGAAATCCTTTTGTACGTCACTGCCAAACATCATGCCATAGCCCATTTCAGACATACGACCTAAAGCCACTCTGAAATTAAACTGATCACGGATTCCGTCGCCTAAATATTTTGCGTCTGGACGTTGACAAGCCAGTATTAGAAAGAAGCCAGCTTGACGACCTAACATGACAATCTGTTTCAGCTTATTCATAACTGCGGTGTTTTCTTTTGTTCCCAGCATTTCCATGAAAGCGACGTATTCATCAAAGATTAAGAAGTGTGCCGGGAGACCTAAGTAAGCATAATTTTTGCCAGTCTTATAGTTCTTCATCTGCTTCATTTCCTCACTACGTTTCATCATTTCTTCATAGAATGTTTCAATGCAAGAAAGCAAGTCTTCTTTTCTATAGTAGACATTTGCCATCACAGAACCTAAGTCCGCAAGGTCAGCATTTTTCGGGTCAAGAATATACAGTTTTGAATCTGTATGAAGCAAGGCTTCAATCAGTGTCAGTATAAAGTAAGTTTTACCGCCACCTGTACCACCAGCAATCAACATATGAGGGAGCTTATCATATTCCCACCATACGTTTTTCATTAAGCGAAGTTTACCATCTTTAGCTTCTACTTCATCAATAGAAATACGACTGGCTATGGTGTCATAGAGCAAAGTATATTCCACATAGGAATCCTTTAACTCTTTATCCGTCAGCTCACAGTACAAGCCACTCTCTAATTTCTTTTCCAAGTGTAAGAGTTGGTCTTGATATTTTCCCAGCGTGATTTCCACCCGTATCTGTATCAAGCCATTTTTAAGTCGATAATACATTTTAGGGAAGTAGGTTATCTTTTCCTTTGTACGACCAGCACTATCTTTAAAGAAACCCTCTGTTTTGACCTGTTCAGATTCATACCACTTGTTTTCAAGTATCATCTTTGCCAGTTTTTGACGGTGGTAAAGTTGTTTAACCGTATCATAGCGAACCCGTTTGAATACAAACGCTACCAGCAAGCAGATAAGAATTGCGACACTGAAACTGATAATTAAATAGGGAATGTCAATCTTATCTGCTTGTGATAGGTTAAAATCCTGCCAGTTGATCTGCTGGATTGTCTTCACATGAAACAGTCCGACAACCAGCAGGAAAACAGGCAGGAGTGACGCTATCGTAAAATGAAAGACTAAATCTTTACCAGATGGGCGAATCCTTTTACCACGCTGTTTCATGCGAAAAAGTCTCCTTTCTACCTAGCGACTATTTGTCTTGTGTCGGTTCTTTCTTTGCTTGTGGTTGAGCTTTGAATGAACTAGAATCCTTTGTCAGCACAATATCGTCTGCCTTGATATACCAGTCAACATCTGCTCCTTGATAGGTGGCAGTAGCAACGGTGTCCGCAATGGGATTGATAAGTTCCACCCGTGCGTTATAATCAAACTCTTTCAAAGGCACGCTGGCAGGAATACTTACTTGAATCATGCGTCCTTGTCCTTTGGATTTTAAGTCATAGGTACGTTCCTTGATTTCATCTGAAACCGACCCGTCTTCATTTTGGATTCTCACTTCACGACGTAGAGCAGAGAATTTCAATTCTCCAAAAGTCGTGTCTTTATCTAATACAATGCCATTTGCTAATCTCATCATTTTTCCTCTCTTTCTTTATTCTTTTATCATGTCGTCAGCATGTAAAAGGTAATTTGTAAAACCACGAGTGCCGATTTTGTAGCCCTCTGCGGTAATACGTGGATTGACTAACTTCACACGTTCCTCAAAGCCGAAATGTTTTTCGCCAGCTTCAGCAGGAAGCACCACCACAATATCATCTGCTCTTTGAACATCAGAATAGAGATTATAGCTTCTTGATAAGACAGTTAGCCGTCCGTTGATTCTTCGCTGAACGACTTTATCCTCGCCAGCAAATTCTAAATTGCCGAATGTTTTTTCCATGTTGGGAATCACAAATTTAAGTTCCATATTTTTACCTATCCTTTCTTTTTTATTGGCTGAATGAATGTTTGATGGTCTTAAAGAGTGGGGAACGACCTTTTGATTCTTGATTTTTTGTTTTCATAAGTTCACTTCCTTTCAAAATCGGGTAAAAAAATAGACACCTCATTTTTTGAAGTGTCTACCTATTAAATATTCAAATTTTATTGGAAGTATCTTTATATCTTCACTTTTCAAGGATAAATCGTCGTATCAAAGCTCATTCATAAGTAGTAAATTAGTAGTAAATTGAGTGGTTTTGACCTTGATAAAGTGTGATAAGTCCAGTTTTTATGCGGATAACTAGATTTTTATGCTATTTTTAGGAAAAATCTTGTTTAAATTAATTGCGATAGCCTGTCATCTATTAATTGCATTCGTTCTGCTTGCATTCTCGGTGTTATCTCTTGTGATAGGCTGTCAATTTTCCAGACGATAAAATATTTCTTTTATACTAGCATAGTCTGGAAGGGTCGGAGCTTTGCGCTTCGATCCTTTTTTGTTGTATTAGAAAACCCCCGGTTAGACCGGGGGTTCCGTTTAGCTTTGGCGATGAGAACCTAACAGCCTCTCGTGTTATGATAAAAAAGGTCTGGAAACCACGCAACATTATCATCAACAGGAGGTAAAGATGTCATCGCTAAATGACACTCATAGTCTATCACACACAAAATGGAATTGTAAGTATCACGTTGTATTTGCACCGAAATATAGAAGAAAAGAATTCTATGGGTCAAAGCGACTCGAAATAGGTGCAATTTTGCGAGAGTTATGTGGTTGGAAAGAAGTCAACATATATGTAGTCAATAATATTGTATCTTTCGTCAATAGAGGCTTCGCCTTTTGTATTAAATCTGTTCTCAATTTAACAACCCTGGTTTAGCTTACCGAGAAAAGGTACGTTTAAATTATTTAAGGAAACCACCTAAAAAGTGAAATGAGGAACATTGAATAGATACATTACAATAAATTAGAATTCTACTACCACAAAGATTAGAAAATATGAAAAAGGGGAAGTTATCAAAAAGAAAAGAGAACTTTAATACAGTGCAGAAATACTTGACAAAACAACATGTGGATGTTATCCTAGCTTTAGGAAGCCTTATGCAAACTATGATTCAACAGTGCCATCAAAGATCTAAGAAAGGATGAGAAAATGATGAAAAAGGTTTTGTCTTTAGTTATCTCCTTGTTAGTGATGCTCTCTGTTTCAAATGAGGTATTCGCTTTTTCTGCAGAAGGAGAAATGAGTTCTAATGAGAGAATAAGGCAGGTAGCTATTGAATTTGTAGAAAAAGAGTTTTCGGATTTTAGTGATTCTAACGATGTGAAGAGCAGTGTGGTTGACAGCAAAGCGGAAGGCTTGAAAAAACATATGCTTGACCGAAAGGAAATAAAAGCATATAAAGAAAAATTAATAGGAAGAAAGTTAACCTTAAAAAGCTTTAAAGTTTTGGATGAGCAGTTAGTTCCTGTAAACGAAAATACAGAAGATGTTTTGTTGAAAATCCAATATAATTATTGGGATGGAGACTTAGAATCCAAATTGATTGCGGATTACAAAATTAGAGTGACAAGAGATAATGATGATTTTTATGTTTATGCTGCGATTTCAAATGACCTTTCTGATGGAACATTATTTCCTGAAAATTTAACGTTAGAAGCGAAGGAATTACCTTTGGATTCACAAATAAACTCTAGTGCTATGAACAAAGAAAGAGCTTTTTCGATGGGAAATTCTAGTATAGATTCTGCTAAAGATAGATTTGCAGAGTATATTAAAAGCATAGAATTTGAAAAAGAACTTAACGATCAATCTGCAATTAGACCTATGTCTGGAAGATTTGCCTATTTTTCCAGTCAACAAAAGGCAAATATGAGGCGATATCAAGATAACTATTTTAATGGATTTAACTCAGCTTACTACAATTTTACAGGAAGAGGGGGAGACTGTACAAATTACGCTTCACAAATACTTAGAGCGGGTGGCGCACCATTCAAAAGCTCAAGTTCATCGTCGATAACAGGATCTAACTATTGGTACTATAGATCCATAAATGAAAGAAGTTCCTCATGGGCTGGTGTAAATGAACTAAGAACGTTTTTAGTTAATAATTCTTCTCAGGGGCCTGTGGGATATTTTTCTAGTACTTTTGGTGCGTTAGATACAGGAAGCATTATTCAACTAAAGAACGATAGAGGTCGATATTATCATTCAGTTGTAGTCTATAAAAAAGGTGGAGACCCTTGGGTAACTGCGCATTCTTCATCTTATTCAGGATATTTCTCCAGCAGATGGGGGGGTATTGACAATGTTAAGATAAGAATTGATGGATACTACTATTAATGCTATTTTCAATTAGAAAAAGGAGAGTCTAATATGATGAAAAAAACTCGTACTATATTTCTTTTATTAATAGTGTTATTTGTTTTGCCATTCAGCTTAGGAATGAAGACTGCAAATGATCAAAAAAAGGATACCAAGAAAGAGCAACAAACGAATGATAATGTTATAAATACTATGCTATCAAGTAAACCAGGAGCAGATCCCTTAACTCTTGTCGCTGGTTCGGATGATTATTTGATCCTAGAACACTATTGTGGTTTATTGATTTTAGATCGCAATTTTTTGGAACCTTTTGCTGAAATTCCAGCAAAAGATATCGAATTAAAGACACAAGGAGATGAAGCCTTCTCTTATAGCTTAGATGGAAATACACTATATTTAAAGAGAATGGGAAGTGGAAAATCTTTTACCTTTAACATTGCAGACAAAGTTCTACAAGTGGAGCAAAACAAGGACCAAATGAATAGAATGGATTCATTTAAGTCTCTCTCTGAGGGTAGATTGGAAGAGGTTTTAGGAAGAAAGTGTAATGCTCAGGGGATTCAAGGGGATAACTGGATATTTATCCTTATACCTGACCCAAATAAATTAGGAAATAGCCAGTTAATGATTGTTGATCAAGATACGGGTAGTAAACGCACAAAAAATCTCCGTGATTTAGTCGAAACAAAACACAACGTATCTATATTCTTAGATGAAAAAACTTTGAACTCAAAAGGTTTTGTGGAAAAAGGAAGAGCTTACCTTCCTTTGCGATCGATCTTAGAGGGGCAAGATTATGAGGTAAATTGGAACCAAAAGGACTCTAGTATTGTAATTAAAAATAAGAATCAAAAGATTCTCATGGTTCCAGATGGTCAACGTTATTGCTTAATTAAAGAGGGGAAGAAGCGGAGTTATGATTTTTATGTAAGAGAAAATCGAACTTATTTAAGTCAGAAATTTTTTAAAGAGATAGCGGGGTTGAACCTTTCGGTTAATAAATAAAAAGATAAATCTTAATTTTTTATCAAAATGATAAGGTTCTAAGTTCAATGTTTATTAGGGAGATTTGTTTTTGCAAATCTCCCTTTTTATGCAATGCTTTCATAAAGTTATAAAGAGAATAAAGACTTTGAAGAAAAGATTATGTGTTATACAATAGAAAATAATTGACCTATTCCCACATACGAGGCTTTTGAGAAATATTAAATTTTATCCATACTGACCACTCAAGCCATGTCGAGAAAAGGCAACTGCTACGACAACGCCCCCATGGAGAACTTCTTCAGTGTACTGAAAAGAGAAATCTACGACGGTTACGTCTACCGAAGCCGACAAGAACTCGTGCGTTCCATCGAACGTTTCATCCACTATTACAACAACGATCGAATCAAAGAAAAGTTAGGAGGCTTGAGTCCGAAGCAATACCGTGAACAGATGCAATCTGCATAGAACGAATGTTATGTAAAACAAAATCGAGCAAGCGGAATGCTTACTCGATTAAGTCCAACTTTATGGGGTCACTTTATAGTGCTCCGACCTTTTTTCTACAGGTAATTAAAGCTGCTGGTAATCTCGCTGAACTAGTTTTTCTAAGCGCTTAAGCAGTATCGCCACTTTTTTTGACCGCTTCTTTAGCTTCTTCCATCCACTGTGTTAGAGCTGTCATAGCAGAGATTTTTTGATGAGATAGAACGGTAAAGCCTTCTTTTAAAATATAAGCGGTACGAATAGCATCGCTCGTTTTAAACAAGATGGCGACAACGAACTTTTCATCTTCTGTTAAGTTCTTTGTCGGTTTCTTTAAAAGACTGTGGCTCTTTTTAAACTACTTTCTCTCCGTTACCGTCATTAGTTTTTGCTCCGGGTTCGTCACATTTTCAAACACCCAATGGATACTTTATAACCCATAATGCTCCGACATTTTATATCTTAGAGAATCATTTAACGGCTAGGCGTACCTTTATCTAGTCTTTCTTTTGATCGATCATTAAGTTCCAAATATCGTGAGTAGTTATCATGAATTTTATGAAGGTTTGCCACAGAAGCCTTTAAACGACGATTATCGTTATAGAGGTCCGTTAGCTCAGACTTTAATTTTAAATCCGTTAAATAGCCTCCTGTAAGCTCTTTGATCTCTTTAATTCGATCATTGTTTTCCTTCTGAATGTTGTTGTTGAAATTAATTACTGCTGTAATTTCTGAGAAACTATTAATGCCATGTTTTTTTAAGAGCAGATAGTTCTCGTTCATCATCGTCATATTTCTCATTAAGATCTCATTCTGATTAAGACCTTTTTCAAAACGAATCATGCGTACATCTTCTTGACCGATTGTTTTATGCTGAATGTTAAAACTGATCATTTCTTTGGTATAGTCCGTTCCAAAAGTGGTAGGGTGTATAAGCGTAAATTCTTCATCGCTTGAATGTTTCAGGTAGAGTTCGCCACGGTACTCCTTGAAATCATATTGTTTCTTCTTCATCTCGTTTAAAAATTCGTCGTAAGATGAAGCATATTTTATAGCTGACTCCATAGCGTATTTTGTTCGATTAATGATCTTATAATCGACGAATTGTTGTTTATAAACATCGATGTTGGCTTCACGATATGCAGCTTGTATTTGCTCCATATGATATTTTTTACTGAGTCGAGCTTCCGGACAAGTAACAGAGCGGTGACTATCTTCAAACATATAGACTTTTTCATCAGGATCATAACTGTAACCTAGAGAGGAAAAACGCTCCATAAAATCACGGAAGGTCTTTTCTTCGCCGAGAATAGTGTGAAGATCGTCCTGAATTTTTTGCTTGGTTTGTTTTATAAAGTTAGGATCTTGCATGTACATCTTCGGCTTGTTTGCAATTTGATTTTTGATTTCTATTTCTTGCTCAATGCGATTTTGAATAGCTTCACGTGTGTAGTCTTTTCCAAGTGTTTGTTCCTTGCACCTTGTAAATTTTTGTTGTTCCGGGAATTTAATTTTCAGATACTTTCCGTTGTCATCATGAACAAGTCCAATGTCTTCGATCAAAAAAAGAAAATTCTCATAGCTTGTTGCCTTTTCAATACATAAGTCAATTCCGGACTGAATCTTTGCTTTCCAGGACAGACCTTTTTTTAGACACATATCTTCATAATATGACCTCGTGTTTCGAAGATGGTCGTTTAGAAATTCTTTTTCTTTATCGGAATCAATAATGGATAGTCCGTGTTCTTTACAAATATCGTCGTTTATTTGTCTGATGATGGGAATGTCTTTTGTGATCTTATAGGCTTTAAAATCCGTCATTCGTATGTTATTAAAAAGAATATGATTATGAATACAGTTCGTATCGACGTGTGTTCCTACTACGTATTGATATTCACCTTTTAAGAAACGCTCACAAAATTCCAAGGCAATTTCGTGTGCTTCTTCAGGAGATACTTCTCCTGGAGCAAAGGACTGTTTGAAGTGTCTTGCTAATACTTTCTTTTGTGGATTTGTATTCGTGTTCCAGATTTCTAAAAAATCTCTTTCTCCATAATCAATACTAGTGCCATACGCTGAAACTAAAATACTGTTTTCAGTTTTATAAGCGTCTGCAACATAATTAATTGCCTTCTGCAACGTGGACTTAATTGGCTTACCTTTTACAATAACAGCCACAACTTATGCCCTCTGAACATTAAAAGTCTTGCATAGCATGTGAAGATTAGTACGAATATCTTCTAATTGGTTTTTAATTTCTAAAATATCATTAATGTCTTCTTGGTAAATTGAATTGGTAGAATTTATTCTTCGAGCAATTTGATTTATATTATTTCCAATCAGGGAGAGAGAAACGTGCATAGCATTTAGCTGACCGTCATTTAGTCGGACATTAATTATTTTACGATGGCGGAGTAGGTGGATAATAAAATCATTGCGATTAGTAAATCGACTTTTTTCAAAAAGGGTTTCGAAGAATTCTTTTTCTTCAGAAGTAAATCTTAAAAGCATCTGCTGATCTCGGTATCTTTTTTCACTCATAGCTTTAATTCCTTTCATAAAAATAGTTTAATAAGGGTTCGGGATTATCCCATAAATTTTGAAAATCCAAAATTTATTTCGGGGGTTTGGGGAACTCCTCAACAAGCCTTGGAGATTTATTTTTTCAAAATGGATATCCAAGGTACTCGCTTGCTATGACAGAAAAAAGGTGAATTTAGATACTTCTATTATACCAAAAAAAGCCACCGCCTTCGCAGTGGCTTTAAATCTATCTTTCTAAATCATCAAGCTTTAAAAATTGGTTTGGCTTAGAAAGATTCATTCTCTCAGTTGCTTGATCTTTTAATTCTCTATAGGAAGGAAGATCCTTTTCTCTTAACTCCACACCGCTGATTGCTTTTTTATAAATCATATTTATTAGATCGGTTTTTTCATCTGTAGAGTAATAATGGCTGAGCAAAGTATTGAATTCTAAAATATCTTTCTCCCTGATTGTAAGGATGCCCTTACCGTGGCTTATAAGATCTTTATTAGCAATCAGTGAAGCGGTTCGTTTATTTCCGTCCCAAAAAAGTTGTGCTTTCATCATCCATAGCATTCGTTCAATCGCTCTTTCCGTTGCATTATTTATTTTTTCGAATGCTAAAAGTTTTGTTTTTACTTCGCCTTCTTCAGGTATTGGCGGTACATAATCTGTTCCTCCAATACCAACACGACCTGTTCTTAGTTCTCCCCAGGCAAGAGCTTCATCTTTAGCAATTTCATAATGAAGGTCTTTTATGAAATCAAGGGTAATGGGTTCTTCGATGTTCTTTAAAAGAAATTGCCAGGCATGCTTTAGATTCAAAATTGTGCTGACGGCAGAAATATCGACATTCTGCATCTTCGCCTTTTCAAGAATGGTATAAGTTTCAGGGAAGGTAACATTTAATCCTTCCAACTTGGCACTATTATAAATGCTGTCTACTAAATTACGTTTTGCGTAAGCAATGTTTTGTGAAAGCGTCATATTATACTTATTGTTCATTCATAACCTCCGAAACAAACAGAGAAAAGCTTATATAGACTAAAGGAATTTCAGTACAATCATCTTTCAAAGGGACGAGATTTTTCTACCTGTAATTCAATCTCATAATCCTTAATTGCTTTTTCTTCTTCTTCACAAATCAAAAATAAAAACTTTTCAAGGTCCTGATCTTTAGCGTACTGATCGAGGCTTTCGTAATATACAGCCCGTTTCTCTGTAGAAATGTTAATAGGCAAGAAATCATCGGCCATTAAAATATAATTCATAAGCAATCGTGCTGTTCTACCGTTGCCATCGGAGAATGGATGAATTTTGACAAACTCAGCATGTACCCATGCAGCTAATTCTAACGTTGATAAGTCTTTCTTTCGAACTGTATATTGTTCTATAAAATAGGACATCTCATTTCTGACCTCTGTCCAATCGATAGGAATAAAGGAAGCACCCGAGATCCGTACATTAGTTTGACGATAGATACCCCCGGGAAAAATATTTTCCGTAATAATCTGGTGGAGATCTTTGATTAGGTCTTCTGTGAATTCTCTGTTTTCTAGAATCGCTTTTTTTAGATACTCAAAGGCTTTCTGATGATTAATCACTTCGTAGAGTTCTCTTAATTCTTTCCCTCCTACTGTAATTCGATCCACTAGAAGAGTTTTGACTTCGAAAATTGACAGAGTATTTCCTTCCATCTTTGTAGATTCATGAGCGAATCGAATAGCAAAATCTTCCTCGTAACTGGTTAAAAAATGTTGTGAAATAGTTTGTATCTTTTGATTCAAATGTCTTTTTCTAGCTTCTAACTCTTGAAGTTTATTATTCATTGGTTCTCACTCCTTACATTTTGTGCTCTTTTATATTCTGCTATAATATCATTCTAAATTCTATCACAAACATTGAATATCTGAATGAAATTGAGTAGCAATCAATTGAAAAATCCAGGAAGCCTTTCGCTTCTAATTTAAAGTTTTATTTAGTTTGAAAACAGAACACTACACCGACTATTTATCGTTACACACTGGTTGCACACTATTTATTTCAAACGGCCTTATCATGCGATTTGTTTGCCTATATCCTAGATCCCCGCCGTCTCCACCAATAATTTCATAACGGTTAAGAAATAGCCATTTATTATTTGAATGATCCTATTTTGATACCCATGAGACCGGATTGCATCTGCAGTCCGGTTTTTTATTTGCGCAAAAGGGCAAAGAAGAACGCTTATTTCCGAAAAAGGAGGATTAGGGGAAATAAGCGTCGGTTTTTGAGGTCATTATTCTCGAAAAAGGCCTTTTTCGAGAATTACAGCGGGTAAAGACGGACTCATTTTTCAAAATTAGCCTTGTTTCGTCTATACCATGGTATAGATGATATGCGCGATGATATAATAAGGGTGATAAGGTAGGAATTTTTGTATCCTCATTTGGGAGGTGATCTTATGATGTACCTACACAAAGTTTTTTATGCGGATAAAAAGAATTTCGAATCAATTTATAAGAATCGTTTTGATTTCGAAGAGACGCTGAGAACGAAATTGTACATTAAACCTTATAAACACGACCGGTCTTATGAGTTGTATTACGTGTATAATCAAAAAACAACAAAGCTTATGGATCGCGTTTGGCAAAACGACATGCTTTTAGCGAATTTGGAAAGCAAATTGCCTTTCATTGCGAAAAGAGCATTTTTAGTCGAGATTATCTCCGGAGAATTGCAGAGCACCAACGAGCTTGAGGGTGTACGCTCCAGCAAACGGGAGATCGTGGAGACGACGCGAAAATTGGTTGCATCCGGCCGCGGGCGGCACGAGCGTTTCTATAGCATGATTAATTCCTACCTATTGTTAAAGGATTCCTTGGAAGTTCCGAAAGACCTAAAAGATGTCCGCAAGATTTATGATGAAATCACGGCAGGTGAAATAAAGGAATCTGATCGGCCGGACGGTCATTACTTCAGGAAAGAAGTCGTTTATGTCCAGAAAAAGAATGCGGTAGATGGCGAGATTATTCATCGCGGAATTTTGGGAGAAGAGAGAATCGAGAGTAAAGTGCGCCGTCTTCTCGATTTCATGTCCGACGATACGGTGGATTTGTTGCTGCGGATCGCCATAGGCCACTATTATTTCGGCTATATTCACCCTTTTTATGACGGAAATGGTCGCGTAAGTCGATTTATTGGCAGTTTATATTTAGTCGAAAAATACAACTACCTTACGGCCATGTCTCTGGCTCGGGGCTCGTGGATTAGAAAGGCGGACTACTATAAGGCATTTAGTACAACGAACTTGCCGCAAAATCGCGGGGAAATGAATGGTTTCGTCGATTCATTTCTAAAACTACTTGTCGCCGGGCAGGAAGATATTATCGATTATCTTAACAAAAATCTGGAAAAACTAAGTCGTGCGGAAGAGTGTATTGACCAAGATAATGGATTGGGAACGAACTTTAAGAAGACCGTGATGTTCTTCTTGTCACAGAACTACCATTTTGATTACAATTCGGGCATCGAACGTAGAGAGCTTATCAACTTCATCGATGACGGTGTCAGTGAGTACAGGGCGACGCAGGAATTTGAAGAACTTGAAAAGGACGGCTATATAAAAAGAATAAAAAATCGTCCGATTACCTATGTATTAGACACATCTTTCATGGGCAAGCTGTAGCACTCGTTTTTTTATCGTGCTCAGAATTCTGAAACCACCTCCGGGTGGTTTTTTAATTAAACAGAGAGAATATGAGTATGCGGCATTCATTTTCGCCGTATACTTTATTTTTACATCGCGAGGATTGTATCTTCATCCCCGAGGGCGTATAATGTTGAATTATCTATAAGCTTTAGTGCTTTACAGTGATTTATACGTAGGAGGTTTGTAATGGAAAGAGTGTTTAATTTTTCCGCCGGCCCCGCCACTTTACCGGTGGAGGTTTTGGAGCAGGCATCGAAGGATATGTTGAATTACAACGGATGCGGCATGTCGGTTATGGAAATGAGTCACCGCTCAAGCGAGTACGGGGCCATTCACGCTGCAGCAAAGGAATCCCTTCGATCCCTTCTGAATCTGGATGAGGATCACGAGGTGCTCTTTTTGCAAGGGGGCGCGTCTTTGCAATTTACCATGATCCCTATGAATCTTTTATCCGACGGCCAATCGGCTTCCTACGTGATCTCAGGCTCTTGGGCGAAGAAGGCCTACAAGGAAGCGGCCATGCTTTATCCCGTGAAGGCCGTCGCCTCGTCGGAGGAGGATAATTTTAATTATTATCCCAACCTGGGCCAAGGGGCGAAAGACAGCGTCTATACTTACGTCTGCGTGAACAACACGATTTACGGCACCCGCCTCGCCCCGGACCGGTTGGCGGCAATAAAGGGCACGGTGGTGGCGGATATGTCGTCGAATATTTTAAGCGAGGTCTACGACGTGAATCGCTGCGGCCTCATCTTTGCCGGGGCGCAAAAGAATCTGGGCCCCAGCGGCGTCACCGTGGTCATCGTGAAGAAGGATCTCTTGAAAAAGGAAAAGGGCGAGCTGCCCACCATGTTGGATTACAAGACCCATTTGGAAAAGGACTCCATGTTCAATACCCCGCCCTGTTACAGCATTTATATTTGCGGCCTGGTCATGGATTGGGTGAAGAAAATGGGCGGCGTGGAAGCCATGGAGGCGCGGAACAGGGAAAAGGCGGCGCTTTTATATGAAACAATCGACAACAGCGCCCTCTTTAAAAATAATATTCCCGCCGCAGATCGCTCCCTGACCAATGTGGTCTTTCTGACGGGAGACAAGGACTTGGACGGGGATTTTGTCGCCGGCGCCAAGGCCAAGGGCCTTTATAATGTAAAGGGCCACCGAAGCGTGGGCGGCATGCGGGCGAGCCTTTATAACGCCATGGACATAAGCGGCGTAAAGGCCTTGGTAAATTATATGAAGGAATTTGAGGTGCAACGTGGCTAAGGATGAACGGCGGGTCTATAAAATCAAGACCATGAACAATATTTCGAAAGAAGGGCTGAAGCTATTGCCGGCGAATTTTATCGCGTCGCCGGACGTGGAAGATCCCGACGCCATTTTGGTGCGCAGTGCGGATCTTCACGATTTCGAATTCGGCCCCAATGTGCGCTTCGTAGGCCGGGCCGGCGCAGGGGTCAACAACATTCCCATCGACCGCTGCTCGGAAAAGGGCATCGTCGTCACCAAGGCCCCGGGGGCCAATGCCAACGGCGTGAAGGAGCTGGTGCTTCTGGCTCTGCTTCTTTCCTCGAGGGATGTGCTCGGCGGCATCGACTGGGTGAGAAATTACAAGGGCGATGCCATCGGAAAAGATGTGGAAGCGGCGAAGAAGCGCTTCGCCGGCCCCGAGCTTATGGGCAAGACCCTGGGCGTCGTCGGCCTCGGCGCCACCGGGCGTCGCGTGGCGAAAATGGGCATCGACATGGGCATGAACGTCATGGGCTTCGATCCCTTTCTCTCCATCGGCAACGCGCTGAATCTGGACACGCGGGTCAATGTGGTGGAAGATCCCAAGGCCCTCTTTAACAAGGCGGATTACATTACCCTGCACATTCCCTACACGGCGGATACGAAGAATTTCGTCGGCGCGGAGCTGCTCTCCATCGCCAAGCCGGGCCTGCGCCTCATTAATATCGCCAGAGGCGGCCTGGTGGATGTGAAGGCCCTGAAGAAATTCAT
The DNA here is from genome assembly GCA_902363535.1 of Peptoniphilaceae bacterium. Classification (GTDB taxonomy): domain Bacteria; phylum Bacillota; class Clostridia; order Tissierellales; family Peptoniphilaceae; genus Aedoeadaptatus; species Aedoeadaptatus acetigenes. Next base: position 57,967 of record CABJAE010000007.1, on the reverse strand, counting down.
GGACGCCGGCGTCGTGGTGAATTACGTGGTGGACTTCCCCGATCCGGAGACCATGCGCCTGCCCCACACCATTAACATTCCCCACTTGGGCGCCTCCACGCCGGAAAGCGAAGAAAATTCCGCCATCATGGTGGTGCGCCAATTGGTGGATTACTTGGATCACGGCAACATTCGCCACTCGGTGAACTTCCCCGATTCCAATATGGGCATCTGCAACAGCATGGGCCGGCTCACGGTCAATCACCGGAATATTCCCAACATGCTTGGGCAAATCACCAAGGTCTTGGCCGATGAGGAAATCAACATCGCCAATCTCCTGAACCGCCACCGGGTGGACTGGGCCTACACCATGATCGACATCGACTCCCCCGTTCACGAAGGCCTTCGGGAAAAGATTTTAAACATCGACGGCGTGGTCCGCGTGCGGTTTTTCTAGGAGCTACTATGGTTACCATTAAAGATTTCAAGGCCCTGCGGCCGAAAAATAATTTCGCAAAAGACGTGGCGGCCCTGCCTTACGACGTGTACTCCACGAAAGAAGCGGCGGAGGAAATAAAAAAACACCCTCGCTCCTTTCTGCAGGTGGATCTGCCTGCCGCCACGGCGGAGGCATTCGACGGGCCCATAAACGATGTGGCGGCGAAAAATTTCGAAGCCATGAAGGCGGCGGGGATTTTCGAGCGGGACGATGCGCGGAATATGTACGTCTACGAGCTGGACGACGGCATGCGCAAACAGCGGGGCCTTATGTGCCTCGCCTCCGTGGACGATTATCTGGGGGACCGCATTAAAAAGCACGAAAAGACCCGCCGGGAAAAAGAAGAAGACAGGGTGGATCACATCGACCGCCTCAATGCCCAGACAGGGCCGATCTTTCTCACCTATCGCGACGACGAAGCCATCGCCGATTTGATTGCAAAGGGCACGGCGGGGGAACCGGAGCTGGATTTCACCACCGACGACAACATGACCCACCGGGTGTGGACTCTCTCCGATCGGGAGATCGTGGACGGGCTTGTGGAAGCATTTAAAAAACAAGATGCCCTTTACATCGCCGACGGCCATCACCGCTCGGCATCGGCGGTGCGGGTGGCGAAGCTGCGCCGGGAACAATTCGGCCCCGGGGATGGGGACACGGAGTACAATTACTTCATGGCCATTCTCTATCCCGCGGATCAGCTCCACGTCTACGACTACAATCGGGTGGTGGCGGATTTAAACGGATTAAGTGAAGAGGAATTTCTCGAAAAGCTCGAGGAAAAATTTGTCGTCACCGAAACGGATGATGCCGTCCGTCCCGAGAAGAAGGGCGAATTCGGCATGTTTCTTACGGATCGTTGGTATCGCCTGAACTTTAAGGGGCAGGTGCCCGACGATGTCATCGAGGCCTTGGACGTGTCCATTCTGCAGGACAATCTCCTCGCGCCCGTCTTGGGCATCGAGGATCCCAGAAGCGATGAGCGCATCGACTTTGTCGGCGGCGTTCGCGGCTTAAAGGAATTGGAGCGGCGGGTGCACGAGGATATGGCCGTGGCCTTTTCCATGTATCCCACGGCCCTCGAGGAGCTCATGGCTGTGGCCGACGGGGGCAAAGTCATGCCGCCGAAATCCACTTGGTTTGAGCCCAAGCCGAGAAGCGGGCTCTTTATCCACGAACTGGACGAAATAAACTAATTAAATTGCATTCATCGGGTAAGCACGCGCTTGCCCGATTTTTTTGCGCAAAAAAGCCCCCGGCATAGCCGAGGGCGAAAGATCACGATTCAAATCAACGATCCTTTATGACTCTGCGCCTTCTTCCTCAGGAATGGCGCATTGGTTTTTGTTGTCAAAGCGTTCGTTGCGAATGCCATTGATGATAATTTTTAAACACATATACAGAGGCGATGCGATGAGGGCGCCGAGGACGCCGAAGAGATTGGCGCAGATCATGACCGCCACGATGACCACGAAGGGATGGATGTCCAATTTGTTGCCCATAATATTGGGGGTAATGACATTGCCTTCCAGCTGTTGCACCAAGATGCTCACGACGATGACTTTCATCACCATGCCGCCGCCCATGGTGAGGCCCACGAGGACCGCCGGTGCGGCGCCTAAAAAGGGGCCGATAAAGGGAATGAAGTTAAAGACCAAGGCGATGGCGGCGAGGGAAAGTTTGTATTTCAGGCCGATGACGGTGTAGCCGATAAACATGAGCACGCCCAAGATGCAGGCGACGAGAATCTGCCCGGAAATGTAGGTTTCCAAGGTGCGGTGGATTTGGCCTAAGATGTCCATGATACGTTCGTAATACTTTCCTCGGGCCAGGTATTGAATGGCCTTCACGGCGTCATCTTCATCCTTTAACAGGTAGAAAAGCCCCAAGACCATGAGGAGAAGGAGGCTTCCCACGGCGCCGATATTGGAAAGGCCCTTGCCTAAGAGGCGGGGAATGTCGCCGGCAAAGCCTTGAAGCCACGCTTCGAATTTCGCGATGTAATCGCCCAGGGGGACGTAGTCGTTGATCTGCTTATAAAAATCCGACTGAGAGTAACTTGCCAGCGCCTTCACGTCGAAATCGGAGAAAAAGCTCGCGGCCTGATCGTAGATCATGGTAAAGGTGACGTAAAAGAGGCCGATGGTAATGGCGATAAAGAGGAGGAAGGTGAGCACGGCGGAAAGGCCGGGCTTCTTCGTCCATTGGGTCAATTTGTCCCGCACGGGCCTGAAGGCGTAGAAAATATAAATGGCCAGGATCAAGGGCACGATCAGGGACATGATGACATTATAAACGGGGCTTAAAAATTTCCGCGTCGTGCTGAAGAGCAGGATGATGAGAAAAATTAAAGCGACGGTAATCAGATTTTCGTTGAGTTTACTTTTCGTCATGGGGAAACTCCGGTTCTATATATTCGATGGAATCGGCGGGGAAGACGAGGTCGCGCTTAAATTCTTCCACGTGGAGATTGGTCGGGTCGTTGGGTTTGTTGCCGCTTTCGACGCTCTTTTCTCTGTAATCTTCCATCATGGTTTTAAACAGCTCCGATGTGGACGGGGGTGTGTAGGTAATGGCATTGGCACCGGCTTGCGTGGTGGCGTGAATCTTGGACTCGTCGTCGCCGCCTGTGGCGATAATAGGAAATTCATTTCCGATAATGCTACGCACATAGGCTACGAGCTCCGCCGTGCGCTTGCCGCCGGACACGTTTAAAATCCGTGCGCCGGCGTTGATCTTGCCGACGAAGTCATCGTGTTTAGAGACCACGGTGGCGATAATGGGAATGTCCAAGACCTCGTACATATCCCGAATGACTTCGTTTTTCATGGGGGTGTTTACCACGACGCCGTAGGCACCTAAAAGTTCGCATTCCAAAGCGATGGAGACGCTTCGGGCACCGGAAGTGGTGCCGCCGCCGACGCCGGCGAAGACGGGAATGGAAGAGCCCTGAATAATGGACTGCACGATGGCCAGCTGGGGCGTAAAAGGATAGACGGCGAAGACAGCCTGGGCGTTTGAATTGCGAATAATGGCGATGTCCGTGGAAAAGATCAGGGACTTGATTCGCGTGCCCTGAATGCGAATGCCGCTGGCATTGTAAATGGCGTTGGGCATGAGCACGGGTTTTTTGCGAAGAGAGGATTCGATTTCCGGAACGTACTTATCTTTGATGATGCGAAACTCTCGCTTGGGAAGCTTGGATTTTTTCGAAATACTCAATGGGCACCTCTTTCTTATTTAGTGCTTTGGCTGTTTTAATCATTATATCATCGGGCTTCTTATAGCACCACGACGGGAACAAAAAAAGCCCCGAAGGGCTTTTTGCGAAAGGAGGATCGGATTACTTGCCGGGGCGATAGGCGGGATCCGCCGTGTTGCCGGCATCGGGAATATCCAGTTCCCAGGCCATGAGCTGGGTCTTTTCGTACAGGCTGTCGTTTAATTCCTTGACTTCCGGCGTGCGGTAGTAGGAAGCGACTTTCTTGTAGAGTTCGTTGTCTTTGTCTTCGGCTCGAGCCACCACGTAGTTAATGTAGGGGGCGGAGTTTTCGTTGACCGGTTCCATGAAGATGGCATCGTCTTTCGGGGAGAGGCCGGCGTCGATGGCAAGGTTCGTGTTGATGACCGCCGCATCCACGTCGGGCAGGGTGCGGGCCACTTGGGCGGCATCCAGCTCGTCGATGGTGATGTTCTTCGGATTTTCCGCGATGTCCGCCTTGGTGGGGCTCACGCCGACGTCGTCTTTTAGTTTAATGAGGCCTGCGGCTTCCAAAAGGAAGAGGGCCCGCCCGCCGTTGGTGGTGTCGTTGGGAATGGATACCTTGCCGCCTTGGGGCACGTCTTTTAAATCCTTGATCTTGTCGGAGTAGGCACCGATGGGGGAAATAAAGGTGCGTCCGATGGGGACGAGATCCGTGTTTTTCGACGCGTTGTAGGCGTCCAGGAAGGCCTTGTGTTGGAAGGCGTTCAGATCCACATCGCCGTTGACCAGAGCGTCGTTGGGGGTGTTGTAGTCGGAGAATTTGACAAATTCGATTTTAATGCCGTCTTTTGCCGCAAGCTCCGCGGCTTTTTCCCAGAGCCGTTGGTCGTCGCCGACGAGGCCGAGTTTGACGGTTTTTTGTTGCGATGCATCCTCTGTTTTCCCGCAAGCGGTAGCGGTAAAGAGGAGGCAGGCGCATAAGAGAACGGCGGTAATGGATTTAAAAATGTGTTTCATTGGTATCATTCCTTTTCTGATTTTTTGGCCGAAGCCGGCGGCAGGTGGTCAGTTGAGCCCTTCACACCCGAGGCCGCCGGAGCGGCCGTCTCGTAAGCGGGTGGAGGGGTAGAGCATTCGCCCTTTCTTTTTCATCACAGACCTTCTTTCTTCAAACTTATTTCGCGTCTTTCGCCCCGCCGTATTGGCCCAGATCTTTCAGATCCAATTTCCATGCGGCGTATTGACTGCCTTTGTAAAGTTCTTGGAGAAGCTCGTCTACATTGTCTTGTTGGTAATAGCTGACGACTTTTTTGTACAGTTCGTTGTCTTTGTCTTCTTCCCGAGCCACGACGTAGTTGATGTAAGGTGCGATGCTTTCGCCCATTTCTTCCACGAAGATCGTGTCTTGTCTCGGATCCAATCCGGCGTCCACGGCCATGTTGCCGTTAATGACGGCGGCGTCCACATCGGGAAGGGAGCGGGCCACTTGGGCGGCGTCCAGTTCGTCGATTGTTACATTCTTGGGATTGTCCTTAATGTCTTTTACCGTGGGCACGAGGCCGGCGTCGTCTTTTAAGGTAATGACGCCCGCTTGCTCGAGCACGATCAGGGCGCGGCCGCCGTTGGTGGCGTCGTTGGGAATGGCGATTTTCGCGCCGTCTTTCAGTTCCTTTAAGTCCTTAATCTTGTCGGAGTAGACGCCGATGGGGGAGAGATAGGTCATGCCGATGGGCACGAGGTTTTGTTTTTTCGCTTCGTTGTAATCGTCTAAGAAGGCCTTGTGTTGGAAGGCGTTTAAGTCGATGTCGCCGTTTGCCAAAGCGTCGTTGGGGGTGTTGTAGTCGTTAAAGACCACGATGTCCAAGGTGACGCCGTCTTTTTCGGCATTTTCTTTTGCCTTTTCCCAGAGGCGTTGGTCGTCGCCGACGACGCCGATTTTTACCACTTGACCGTCTTTTTTCTCGTCGGTTTTTTGTGCGGCGGCGTTGTTTTTCGCGGTGTTGTTTTCGGCGGCATTGTCTTTCGCCCCGTTGTTTCCTCCGCCGGCGCATCCGGTGAGAACCAGGGCCGAGAGAAGGGCGATGGAGGTGACTTTCTTGAATAATTGCTTCATGATGAGCTCCTTTCTTAAAGTGATTTCTTTCAGTGTTGTACTTTCTTTACCCACAGGTTAAAGATGCCCTGGGTAATAAATACCAAGATTAAAATGAGGATGGTGGAAACGATGATGATGTCGTTTTGGTAGCGGTTGTAGCCGCGGGTAATGGCCAGGTTTCCAAGGCCCCCTGCGCCCACGGCGCCGGCCATGGCGGTGAGGCCGATGAGGCTGATGATGGTCATGGCACTGGCCCGCAAGATGGCGGGAAGGCCTTCTTTTAAATAGACGCCGAAGACGATGTTCGCCGGGGAATCCCCCATGGATTTCGCCGCTTCGATGATGCCGCTGTCCACTTCGGCCAAGGCGTTTTCAATTTGCCGGGCGTAGAAGGGGGCGCTCCCTACGACGAGGGGCACGATGGCGGCGGTGTTGCCGATGGTGGTATGCACAATGGCGCGGGTCACGGGGGAGATGAGGGCCAATAATATAATGAAGGGAATGGAGCGGAAGATGTTTACCACTTTATCCAAGACCCAATACACTTTTTGGTTTTCCCACAGGCCGCCTTCTTGGGTGAGTGTCAGAGCCAGGCCGCCTAACATGCCGATGATGCCGGCGATAATCGACGTAACCACGACCATGTAGATGGTGGCGCCTGTCTCCGTAATAAAATCTTGCTTTGATGCGATGGCGTTGGCAAAAAAGTCCATTAAATCACCTCCTTATCGACGACGCGAAGGTCGACGTTTTGATCGATCATGTATTGCTTCGCCTGTTTAATGGCGTCGGGGGATCCTTCAAAGAGCACCACCAGGTTGCCGAAGGGCACATCTTCCAAAAATTCGATGCTCCCGGACAAAATATTGGTCTTGACGTGGAATTTCGTAAACACGTCGTTTAAGACCGGGTTCGTGGCGGAGGCGCCGATGTAGCGCAGGTGGATAAGCTCGCTGGTGGGATCGTCGGCATTGAAGTAGCCGTGGTCCTTGAGCTTGTCGATGGTTTCGTCCCAGTGGCTCGCGGTGTTTACGAACTGTTGGGTAATTTCCTCTTGGGGATTGGCGAAAATGTCGATAAGGGAACCGGATTCCACCACCCGCCCCGATTCCATGACGGCGACTTTGTTGCAAATTTCCTTCACCGCCTGCATTTCGTGGGTGATGAGGACGATGGTTAAGTTCATCTCCTTATTCAGCCGCTTTAATAGATGGAGAATGGATGTGGTGGTGCGAGGGTCCAGGGCCGAGGTGGCTTCGTCGCAGAGGAGAATCTTCGGGTCGTTGGCCAGAGCCCGGGCGATGGCCACCCGCTGTTTCTGTCCGCCGGAAAGTTCCCGGGGATAGCTGTGGGCCTTTTCTTCGATGCCTACCAACCGCAAAAGATCCATGGCTTTTTTCTCCTTCTCCCTGTCGGAGAGCGTGCTGTCTTTCAGGGGGTAGAGCACATTGCCTAAAATGGTGCGGGCGTTCATCAGATTAAAGTGCTGGAAGATCATGCCGATTTTTTTGCGGCGCGTTCTCAGCTCCTTTACGGGAAGCTTGGTTAGGTCTTCGCCGCTCACGATGACCTCTCCGGATGTAGGGGGCTGCAAGAGATTTATGGTGCGAACCAGGGTGGATTTCCCCGCCCCGGAATAGCCGACGATGCCGAAGACATCGCCCTCATCCACCTTGAGGGACACGTCGTCCACCGCCGTGAAGCGCTTGCGGTCTTTTTCGAAGACCACGGAAATATGTTTCAAGTCGATCACGATGAACCTCCTCGTTCAAAATGAAAATAAAAAAACGTCCTTCTTTCCGCATGGGAAAAAAGGACGATAGAAATCGTGTTACCACCTTTATTTATGTAAACCTCGCGATTTACACCTCAACGAGTACCATCATACTCCGGCGCTGTAACAGGCGCACCTGTAAGAATCTCGTATCGACCCTTAGAGTCAGAGGCCATGTTCACTCGAAAACCAAAACGCTTCTCTCACCAAATGAAGCTTCTCTGTAGTTCGATCCCTTCGAGATACTCTCCTCGTCAAACTCGTTGGCACAATTCTAACAAGGACCTCCGCCACTTGTCAACCCCCTTTTTTGAACTTTCTTTGCATTTCTTTGGTACAATAGGTTTACAGAAATAAAAAACAAAGGAGTTTAGATACATGGACGAATTGGTAAGAGAACACATCATCGAGCACTATCCCATGAAGGAAGTGACCAGTTTTCAAATCGGCGGGCCCGTGGATTACTTTATCGAGCCCCGCACCGAAGAAGAGCTTCGCCTAGTGATCGCTGCGGTTCAAAAAGAAAACATGCCTTGGATGGTTATGGGCAAGGGCACCAATATGGTGGTCTCCGACAAAGGGATGCGCGGGGCGGTGATTCGCCTGGAAAATTATTTTTCCGACGTGAAGGTGGACGGCACCCGTGTCATCGCCCAAAGCGGCGCCTCTTTAAGAAAAGTGGCGGAAGCGGCCTGTGGGGCTTCTTTGGAGGGCTTGGAATTTGCCCACGGCATTCCCGGAGCCGTGGGCGGTGCCATGACCATGAACGCCGGCGCCTACGGCGGAGAAATGAAGGATGTGGTGGAATCGGTAAAGGTCATGCACCACGACGGCACCACGGAAGTGATTCCCGGAGATGAAATGGACTTTCGTTACAGAAACAGCCGCGTCTACGACGAAAAGCTCGTGGTTTTAGAGGCCACCTTCGCCTTAAAGCCGGGGGATGAGGCGGCCATTCGAAGCCGCATGGACGAATTGTGGCAACGCCGCCTCTCGAAGCAGCCTCTGGAATATCCCTCGGCGGGGAGCACCTTTAAGCGTCCGGAAGGCTACTTTGCCGGGCAGCTCATCGACCAGGCGGGACTAAGAGGCCTGAAGCACGGCGGCGCCCAAGTGTCCGAAAAGCATTGCGGCTTCGTCATTAACACGGGCGGCGCCACCTGCAAGGACGTGGTGGAGCTCATCCGCACGGTGCAGGAGGCGGTGTACGAAAAACACGGCGTGGAATTGGAGACGGAAGTAAAAGTATTGGGAGAGACGGAATGAAACTTTTAGTTTTGACGGGCCTTTCCGGCGCCGGCAAGAGCCAAGCCTTGAAGGCGGCGGAGGATCTGGGCTACTACTGCGTGGACAATTTGCCGCCGGCCTTATTTCCGAAATTTATCGAAATGGTGGAAGAGGCCCAAATGCCTTTGGTGGCCCTGGTTTTAGACATACGAAGCGGCCTGTTTTTTAACGAGCTGGACGTGGCCATTCAAACCCTGGACAAAGAAGTAGACGATGTCACCGTGATCTATTTAGAGGCGGATCCTCACGTGCTGATTCAGCGCTTCAAGGAACTGCGCCGCCCTCATCCCCTGAGCTCTTCCATCGCCAAGGGCATCGAAGAGGAAAAGCGGCGCATGGAGCCCCTTCGCGCTCGGGCGGATCACATTATTGACACGTCGAAGATGACCAATTATAATTTAAAAATTCGCCTGAAGAGCATTTTAATCGAGGAGCGGGGAAAGCTGGGCATCTCCGTGATCTCCTTCGGCTTTAAAAACGGCATTTTGGAAGAGGCGGATTTGGTTTTCGACATGCGCTTTTTGCCCAATCCTTATTACGTCAGCGAACTGAAGGCGAAAAACGGCCTGAATCCCGAAACCCGCGACTACGTCTTCGGGAAGAAAAAGGCGGAGGACTTCGTCGCCTTTATCGTCAACTACATGAAGACCTTCGGCGACGATTACGTGGCGGAGGGGAAGGAGCATTTGACCATCGGCATCGGATGCACCGGCGGCTTTCACCGCTCCGTGGCCATGACGGAGAGACTGGGTGAGGCTCTGCGCGAGGCGGGCTACGGGGTCATCGTCGGCCACAGGGATTTAGGCGTGTAGCATGAGCGATCCGAAATTTGTAGTCATCGGCGGCGGCACGGGCATCTCCGTTATCTTGCGGGGGATAAAGCGCTTCACAGACGACATTACGGCCATCGTCACCATGGCCGACGACGGCGGGAGCAGCGGCATGCTTCGTAGGGATTACGGCATGTTGCCTCCGGGGGATGTGCGCAACTGTTTGGTGGCCCTCGCCAATGCGGAGCCGTCACTGAAAAACCTCTTGCAGTACCGCTTTCAAGACGGAAATTTGAAAGATCAAAACATGGGCAATTTAATTATTACGGCCCTCACGGATATTTACGGCGGCTTCGCCGAAGGGGTGAAGGAAGCGGCGGAAGTATTAAAGATCACCGGGCGGGTGCTTCCCGTGACGGAAGAATCCATCGCCCTCATCGGCCATTACACCGATGGGGCGAGCATTCGCGGCGAGTCCGCCATTCCCCGCTACGCCTACGAAAACGACGCGGCCATTACCTCCATCGAATTGGCACCGCGGGCACCTCGGGCCAACGGCGATTGCATCGGGGAAATTTTATCGGCGGATCTCTTGGTCCTCGGGCCGGGGAGCTTGTATACGTCTTTGATTCCCAATCTCCTCGTGCCGGAAGTGGCCCGGGCCCTGAACGAATCCCCGGCGCCTTTGGTTTACGTGGCCAATATGATGGAGCAGCACGGCGAGACCGAGGGCATGGGCCTCATCGACCACCTGGACGCATTAAAAGCCCACGGCCTTATGAGGCCGGTGACCTGCATTCTTGCAAACGATTCAAAAACGGATCCGGAGCTTCTCGAAAAGTACGCCCGCAAAGAAGGCGTGCGGCCCATTTATTTAACGGACGAGGAGCGAAAAGTCCTCGCGGCCCGCGGAGTCGACGTGGAGGAAGGGGCCTTTATGGCCACAGGGGGCGAGCTCATTCGCCACGACGGCCTCGCCGTAGCCCAACGACTTTTAAGCTTATGCGACCGTTATCGGGAAATCCATTGCAAGGAAAGAAGAACTGCTCTATAATAGAGAGGGAGTAGAATCGAGGAGACTGTGAGTTTTTCGAAAGATGTAAAAAATGAATTGGCCCGCGTGCCCATGGAAGACATGGCGATTCTTCACGCGGAGCTTGCGGCCTATGTGCGCACCTGCGGCGTGATTCGCCTGAGGGAAGGGCTGAAAATCGATCTTTCCTTCCACACGGAGAATGCCTCCGTGGCCCGGCGCATCCTCTCCGCCATCAAGCGGCTCTTCGGCAGCGACGTGGAAGTGGCGGCGACGCAAAACATGTATTTAAAGAAAAACAAACAGTACCGCATACGCATGACCGACGAAGGATCGGTTCGTGCTCTTCTTATGGATAGCGATTTCCTTCGTCCCGACAATGTTTTTCAAATGCACTACGCCGTGGATCCGGCGCTCTTGCGAGATGCACAGTCGATCCGCGCCTACATTCGCGCCTCCTTTTTAGGGGCGGGGTCCGTGACCAGTCCGTCGAAGAGGTATCATTTGGAGATGATTTCTCACGACAAGACCCACGGTGACGATATAAACAAATGGCTTTCGCGGGTAGGTTTTTCGGCCAAGGGCATTTACAGAAAAGACGATTACATTCTTTACTTAAAAGAGGCGGAAAAAATTTCCGATCTTCTGGCATTTATGGGCGCGAGCCGCTCCGTATTGGAATTCGAATCCACTCGGGTGGTGAAAGACGTCAGGAACAATGTGAACCGCCTGGTGAATTGCGAAACGGCCAATCTTTCCAAGACGGTGAACGCGGCATCGAGGCAGATGAGAGACATCGAGCTGATTCAAAAGACCGTGGGCTTTTCGGCCTTAGACGAGGAGCTCATCCCCGTGGCCACCTGTCGCATGAACCATCCCGAGGCAAGTTTAGCGGAGATCGGCGAAATGATGGAACCGAAAATGTCGAGAAGCGGCGTCAATCACCGCCTGAAAAAAATACACGAGCTGGCGGAAAAGCTGAGAGGAGAATAAATTGAAAGAGTCCAAGGTAATACTTAAAAACAAAGAGGGTCTGCACGCCAGACCGGCGGCCATGTTCGTTCGGGCGGCCAATCAGTACGAATCGGACATTACGATTATTCGCGACGGCGAAGAGGTCAACGGCAAAAGCATTATCGGCATTATGAGCTTGGGTATTTTCTCGGGTCAAGAGATTATCCTGCGGGCCGAAGGCAAGGACGAGGACAAGGCCGTCGAGGGCATGGTTGAATTTGTAGAAAATCAATTAAATTAAAAGAGCTGGCCTTTTCGACAGCTCTTTTTTTATTTAGAGAGGACGACTATGGGATCTTTCGTACACTTGCATTTGCACTCGGAGTATTCGCTATTAGACGGCTTCACGAAAATCGCCGACCTTCCCGAGCGGGTCAAGGCCATGGGCATGGATGCCGTGGCCTTAACGGATCACGGAAATATGTACGGCATGGTGGCCTTTTACAAGGCGGCGAAGGCGGCGGGTGTGAAGCCGATTTTGGGCTGCGAGGTCTACGTCACGAAACAGGATAAATCCGTGACGGACAAGAGCAATCGGCGCTACCACCTGATTCTTCTTGCGGAAAATCAGGTGGGCTGGGAAAATTTAATGGCCATCGTCTCCACGGGCTATGTGGACGGCTTTTACTACAAGCCCCGGGTGGACATGGAGGATTTGAAAAAGCACAGCGAGGGGATTATCGCCACCTCCGCCTGCTTAGGCGGGGAGGTGCAACAGGCCCTTCTCCAAAACGACGAGGCCGAAGCCAAAGCGGCGGCTTTGCGCTACCGAGAAATCTTCGGCGAAGACAATTTCTTTTTGGAGCTTCAGGACCACGGCATGCGGGAGCAGAAAGAAGTGAACAGAAAGCTCCTGCGCCTTTCCAAGGAGACGGGGATCGATCTTGTCGCCACCAACGACTGCCACTACTTAAATAAAGAAGATGCCGACGCCCACGACGCCCTCTTGTGTATTCAAACGGCGTCGATTTTAGACGAAGAGGAGCGCATGCGCTTCCCTTCCGACGAATTTTACGTCAAGAGCCCGGAGGAAATGGCGGAACTTTTCCCCTACGCCCCCGAGGCCTTGGAGAACACGGCGAAAATCGCCGCCCGCTGCCATGTGGAACTGGAATTTCACCACCTGCATTTGCCCCATTTCGAACTGCCGGAGGGCTACACCAACGAAGGCTATTTGCGGGAATTGGTGGAAGAGGGGCTCGTGAAGCGCTACGGCGAAGTGAATGAGGCCGTGCGCAATCGGGTAGAATTTGAATTAGACACGATTTTTTCCATGGGCTACACGGATTACTTCCTTATCGTGTGGGACTTCATCGCCTTCGCCCGCGCTTCCGGCATCGAAGTGGGCCCGGGCAGGGGATCTGCGGCAGGTAGCGTGGTATCTTATGCTCTCGAGATCATCGACGTGGATCCGTTGAAGTTCGGCCTGCTCTTCGAGCGTTTCTTAAATCCCGAGCGGGTGAGCATGCCGGATATCGACGTGGACTTCTGCTACGAGCGCAGAGAAGAGGTCATCGACTACGTCATCGACAAGTACGGGGAAGACCATGTGGCGCAAATCGTCACCTTCGGAACCTTAGGCGCCCGGGCCGCCATTCGCGACGTGGGCCGGGTCATGGATCTGCCCTACGGCCGCGTGGACTTTGTGGCGAAGCAGGTGCCCAACGAATTAAACATCACCTTGAATCGGGCATTGGAAATTTCGCCGTCGCTGAAAAAAGCCTACGACGAAGAAGAGGACGTGCACCGGCTTTTGGATTTGGCCCGTCGCCTGGAAGGGGTGCCCCGGCACACCTCCACCCACGCCGCCGGCGTGGTGATCAGTCAAAACCCCATGACCGACTACGTGCCTCTGACGCGAAACGGCGAGATCATCTCCACCCAATTTAATATGATCGAGCTGGAAGAGCTGGGCCTGTTAAAAATGGACTTTTTGGGCCTAAGGACCCTCACGGTGATTCGCGACGCCCTGGCCTTTATCGAGCGGGACTTTGAGAAGAGAATCGACTTCGATGCCATGGATTACGACGATCCCGAGGTGCTGAAGCTCTTTCAGCGGGCGGAAACCCTTGGCGTGTTTCAATTTGAAAGCGGGGGCATGCGGGCCTTTTTAAAGGAATTAAAGCCCACGAAATTCGCCGACCTCGCCGCGGCCAACGCCCTGTTTCGGCCGGGGCCCATGAATCAGATTCCGAAATTTGTGGAATCGAAACACGATCCCTCGAAGATCACCTATCCCCACGAAGCGGTAAAGGATATTTTGGAAGAAACCTACGGCTGCATCGTGTACCAGGAACAGGTCATGGAAATTGTGCGCCGAGTCGGCGGCTATTCCTTGGGCCGGGCGGACTTGGTGCGCCGGGCCATGAGCAAAAAGAAAATGGCCGTTATGGAACAGGAGCGACAAAACTTTATTTACGGCAGCTTAAACGACGACGGGGAAGTGGACGTGGCCGGCGCCCTGAGAAACGGCGTGGACGAGGCCAGTGCCGACAAGATCTACGATCTCATGATCGACTTCGCCAACTACGCCTTCAACAAATCCCACTCCGTGGCCTACGCCGTGGTGGCCTACCGCACGGCCTGGCTGAAGCGCTACTACCCGGCGCAATTTATGGCGGCCCAGATCACCTCCTTTATGTCCAATACGGATCACATGCGCATGTACATCGAGGAAGTAAAGCGGCTGAACATTTCCCTCCTGCCGCCGGATGTGAACAAGAGCTATTTGAAATTCAATGTGGAAGACGGAGCCATTCGCTTCGGCCTGAAGGGCATTAAAAACGTGGGGGCCAATTTCGTCCGCGCCATAGAAGAGGCCAGGGGCGAAGGACCCTTTACCTCCATGACGGATTTTATTCGCCGGGTGGATAAAGCGGCCCCCGGCGCCATGAACAAGCGCAGCATGGAATCCTTGATTAAGGCCGGCGCCTTCGACAGCCTCGGGGGCAACAGGCCCCAGTACCTGGCCGTATACGACAAGCTCATGGATCAGATTCAGGGAGAAAACAAACGAAACATCCCCGGCCAGGTGAGCTTGTTTCAACAGACGGAAACCGCCATGGACGAAGCGCTTCCGAAGCTCAAGGATTACGATCAGAAGCAGAAGCTGGAATACGAGCGGGACGTGCTGGGCATATACGTCTCGGGCCATCCCCTGGAAGCTTACACGAAGAGCTTAAAGCGCCAAACCAATACGGATACGGCGGATATAAAAGAGGCCCTGGAAACCACGGATGTTTTATTTAATCGCACCTTGGGCGGGATGTTGCGAGAGACGAGAACCTTGGTGACGAAGAAAAATAAAATGATGGCCTTCGGCATTTTGGAAGATCTCTACGGCACCATCGAGCTCGTGGTCTTTCCCCAAGTCTACGCCGCCCTGCCCCCGGGCCTCTTTGAAGAGGGCAAACTCATTACCGTTACGGGCCGCATCGAGGGGAGCGAGGTGGAAGAAGGTAAGGTATTGGTGGAATCCATTCGTCCTCTGGAAGATGTGGAGGCGGAGGAGAAGCTCTTTATCCGCCTGAAAAACCGCGACCTTCAAAAAGACATCGAAGGCGTGCTGGAGAACCACAGAGGAGCCCTTCCCGTGATTTTGTACTTTACCGATGAGCAAAAAGCCCTGGGCCTTCCGAAACGCCTGGCGGTGAACTGCGACGACGAATTGATTCGGGATCTGAGCCGATACGTGGATCCCGAGAAGGATGTAATCAGAAAGTGAGGCATTATGGCCATAGGAGTATTGACAAGCGGCGGCGACGCGCCGGGCATGAACGCAGCCATACGGGCGTTGGTGCGCTCGGCGGTGTACGAAAACAAAGAGGTGCTGGGGATTCGAAACGGCTACACCGGCATTTTTAACGAGGACGCCATGAACATGGACCTGTCTTCCGTGGCCGACATTATTCACAAGGGCGGCACCATTTTGGGCACGAGCCGCTCGGAAAAAATGCGCACGGAAGAAGGGCTAATTGAAGCTAAAAAGCATTTGGACGCCATGAACATCGAGCATTTGGTGGTCATCGGCGGCGACGGCTCCATGCACGGGGCCCTGGCTCTGTCGAAGTTGGGCCAATCGGTGATCACCATTCCCGCCACCATTGACAACGACTTGGGCTACCAACACGGCAGCATCGGCTTTTACACCGCCATCGAAACCATATTGGACGCCATCGGAAAGATTCGCGACACCTCAAGCGCCCACAAGCGGGCCAATATTGTGGAGGTCATGGGCAGGCACTGCGGCGATTTGGCCCTTTACGCGGGCATCGCCGGCGGGGCGGAAAGCGTGATCTTGCCCGAGGTGGATTTCGATTTCGACGGCGTGAAGAAAAAAATGCTCGCCGGCAAGCTTCGCGGCAAGCGCCATCACATTATTCTTCTTACGGAAGACAAGCTTTCCGCCTTCGCCTTAGCGAAAGATCTGGAAGAGGCCACGGGCATCGAGACGCGGGTCACTGTGCTGGGCTATGTCCAGCGGGGCGGCATCCCCACCGGCGCCGACCGCATCAATGCCTCCCGCTTAGGGGCCGAGGCAATCACTTACTGCCGCGGCGATAAGAAATCTTTGGCCCTCGGGTTGATTCACGGGGAGCTCAAGGCCATGGATCTGGAAGAGGCCCTGGCCGTGGAAAAAACCTTCGACCGCGACATGTACCACTTACTGGATAAAATTTCGATTTAGGAGGGACGATGAAAAAGACAAAAATCGTAGCCACCATCGGCCCGGCGTCTTGGGACGAGGCCACCTTGCGGGCCCTCTTCGCCGAGGGCGTCAATGTGTGTCGCTTAAATTTCTCCCACGGCGATCATAAGAGCCACAAGGAAACCATGGATCGGATAAAAAAAGTGCGGGAGGAAATGAATCTGCCCGTCGCCCTCATGCTGGATACGAAGGGACCGGAGATTCGTACTGTCACCTTTAAAGATGGGGAGGCCACTTTAAGCGAAGGGGCGGCCTTCGCCCTTTACGCAGACGAACAAGAAGGAGACGAGACGGGCGTTTCCATTACCTACGACCGTCTTTACAAAGACGTGGCGCCGGGGCAGGTCATCTTGCTGGACGACGGGCTTATGGCCCTTGAAGTTGTGGGCATCGAAAATACGACCATTCACACGAAAGTCTTAAACGGCGGCGTGATTAAGGACCACAAAGGAATCAACGTCCCCGGAGCCTCCATTCAGCTGCCGGCCCTCACGGAAAAAGACGTGGAAGACATTCGCTTCGGCATCGAGGAAGGGGTAGACTTCATCGCCGCCTCCTTTATTCGAAAAAAAGACGACCTCATTGCCATTCGCAATGTCCTGGAAAGCCACGGCGGCGAAAGCATTAAGGTCATCGCGAAAATCGAAAACAAAGAGGGCATCGACAATATGGATGAAATTGCCTCCTTTGCCGACGGCATTATGGTGGCCAGAGGCGACATGGGCGTGGAAATCGAAACGGAGCGGGTGCCCCTGGTGCAGAAGCAATTAATCGAGCGGGCCATCGACGAAGGGATTCCCGTGATCACCGCCACGCAAATGTTGGATTCCATGATTCGAAATCCCCGGCCCACCCGGGCGGAAGTGGGGGATGTAGCCAACGCCATTATCGACGGCACCAGCGCCGTCATGCTCTCGGGAGAAACCGCCGGGGGAAAATACCCGGTGGAAGCCGTGAAGACCATGGCCAAGGTCTGCGCCTTTACGGAAGCCGCCCTGGATTACGAACATATTTTGAACAAGGGCAGCCAGTTTAAGCGAAACACCACCAATGTCATCGTGCGCCATGCCGTAGAAATGGCGGAAGAAATTTCCGCCGATGCCATCGTCATTGCCACGGCCACGGGATACAGCTCGAGAAATCTGGCGAAGTTTCGCCCGAAAGCCGACGTCTTTGCCGTCACCGAAGACGACGCCGTGCTCCGGCAAATGAGCCTGCAGTGGGGCGTCACCGGCGTCAAGGGTGCGATCAATCAACAGCAAATTTTCGAAGAGACGGCGAAAATCGTGAAGCGGGCAGGCTTCATTAAAGAAGGGGATTTAATCGTCATGGTGGCGGGGATTCCCCAAGGGGTGGCCGGCAGCACCAATGTTGTGAAGGTCCATCAAGTGGCCTCGACGCTCCACAAAGGCGTGGGCATCGTCATGGGCCGAAAGACCGCGCGGGCAAGAATCGTCTCCGAAGATGGCGCTTATATGCGGGACTTCACTGACGGAGACATTATCGTGGCGAAAAGCTATGAAAAGGCCCTGGCCCCCTATTTAGCCCGGGCCGGCGGCTTTATCTCCGAAGAAGAAGGCCTCACCTCCCCTTCGGCCATCGCCGGTTTGTCCCTGGGCAAGTGCACCATCGTGGGCTGCAAGGGAATTACCGACGGCCTGAAATCCGGCGACGTCATTACCATGAACGCCGATACCGGGGAAATCTTCTTGGGGAATGTGCGCACGAAGTAGCCTTGCATGAACAGCGGCAAATGATTATAATTGTTTCGTAAGTAGAGTAGACAAAAGGCGTTAAGTGTTGAGAGATGGGAAGTTGCTCTCAAACGAAGAGTGAAGAGGCTCGCTATCTTTTGTCGCATCCGCTGCTGTCCTCTTAAGCAGCTTAAGGAGGAAAAATGAAACAATTAAATACGAAGAAACTAGCCTTTTTGGCGGTGATGGTGGCGCTGCAGATCGTCTTTGCACGCACCTTGGGAATTGATCTGGGCAGTGTGCAGAGAATCAGCTTTTCCTTTATTCCCGTCACCTTGGCTTCGGCGGTCGTGGGACCCATCCCTTCAGGGATTGCGGCAGCTGTGGCCGATATTTTGGGCTTTATTACCAAGCCCACCGGGCCCTATTTTCCGGGATTCACCTTTAACGCCTTTTTAGGCGCATTTATCTACGGCTATTTCTTCTACAAAAAAGAGCTGACATTGAAGCGCATCATCTTGGCCAATGTGGTGGCCACATTGGTGGTGAATGTTTGCCTGGGCACCGTGTGGGTGCACATGCTCACGGGCAGCCCTTACGGGCCCCTGTTTGCGGCAAAACTTCCCTTCCAAGGTCTGATGCTTGTCATAAAAATCGTCGTGCAAGCCTTGATTTTAAAACGGCTCGTCGACGAAGCCGCTCGGCTGTTTCGTTAAATAAGCGCCTCGCCATCGAAAAACGGTGGCGGGCTTTTTTTATGGAAAAGACGGCAAATGTGGTAAAATAATTAGCATTACGATGTCTTTTCGGCGCATGCCGTAAATAGAAATAGGAGTTAGTATGTCCAATGTAACAGTTGCTTTTGTAAGTTCCGCCTTGGCCGGTCTCGCCACCATGTTCGGCGCCCTGATCGTCTTTGTGTCGAAGTCGGACAACAAGAAATTTCTCTCGTCCGCCCTGGGCTTTTCCGCCGGGGTCATGATTTTTATTTCCTTTATGGAAATGATGCCCATGGCGCAGGAAAATTTTATGAAGACCATGGCAGACAAACAGGCTCAGTGGATGGTGCTGGCATCCTTCTTTGGGTCCATGGCCGTCTTCGGCATCATATCCCACTTGGTGCCGGAAGCTGACGAGCCCCACGAAATCAAAACCGAAGAGGAAATGGAAGAGAGGAGCCACGAGCTGGCTCTGGAGAAAGTGGGACTGAAAAGCGCCGTCGCCATCGGGATCCACAACTTTCCCGAGGGGATGGTCACCTTTATGACGAGTCTTATGGACCCTGCCATGGGCCTTTCCATCGCCGTGGCCATTGCCATGCACAACATTCCCGAAGGCATCGGCGTGGCGGCGCCCATTTACTTCGCCACGGGAGATAAGAAGCGGGCCTTGTGGCTTACCTTCTTAAGCGGCGTCTCGGAGCCGGTGGGCGCCCTCTTGGCCTATCTCTTGCTGCGGCCATTTCTCACGCCCACCCTCTTCGGCGTGGTCTTTGGCGCCATTTCGGGCATCATGGTCTTGATCTCCTTCGACGAGCTTTTGCCCGCCTCTCGCGCCTACGGCGAGACCCACCTTTCTTTGTTGGGGCTGATCTTCGGCATGATGGTCATGGGCGCGAGTTTAATTATTTTATAAAAAGAATTTGTTTTTTTCCTTGACATTCCTTTTTGGTGTGCTATACTCATACTCAACAATCGAATCCACATGATAGAGGCGCACTTCACATCAGTAAGGATCATCTCCGGTCAATGGATGATCGTGAAAGGGTGACGTGCCGAGGGTTAGTCGCTTGTGTCCACAAGTCGCTATCACCGGGACGTAGGAGAATATCCTGCGTACTGTCGTTCTACGGAACGGAGAGCTATCGTGCCTTTTGAGTTTTTATTCTCGTGAAATAATCAAGAGTCATGGTAGTATCATGGCTCTTTTTTCGATTGAAAACTCAGAAAGGAAGATTTACATGACGAATCAACGCAATCTCATTATCGCCTTAATTTTAGGCATCGTCGCCATTGGGGCGAGCTTTGCCGTGGCGGCCTCGGGCATGAGCACAGAGGCCACGGCCTGGTCCCTCTTGCCGCCCATCGTAGCCATTACCTTGGCCCTGATTACCAAAGAGGTATTTCCGTCGCTCTTTACCGGGATCTTCGTCGGTGCCATTTTGGCCAGCGGGGGATCCTTTCCCACGACCATGGACCACGTCATCAACGAAGGATTGATCGGCGCCGTATCCGGTACGGCAGGGATTTTTATTTTCCTCGTACTCTTGGGTATGCTCGTCGCCCTCATTAATCGAAGCGGCGGCACCAAGGCCTTCGGTGAGTGGGCCGCGCAACACATTACATCCAGACGGGGCGCGCAAATGGCGGCCTTCTTCCTGGGAATCTTGATCTTTATCGACGACTACTTTAACTGCCTTACCGTGGGCAGCGTTATGCGACCGGTCACCGACCGCTTCAAGATTTCCCACGCCAAGCTCGCCTACATTATCGACGCCACGGCGGCGCCGATCTGCATGATCGCCCCCATTTCCTCTTGGGCGGCAGCCGTATCCGGCTATGCGGAAGGCACGGGCATGAGCGGCATTACTATGTTTGTTCGCGCCATTCCCTACAACTTCTACTCCCTTTTGACTTTGATCTTCGTCATCGTCTTGATCTGGCGCCGCGACGATTACGGTCCCATGCTTCGCTACGAAGAAGCGGCCCTTCAGGGCGACGATATTTCCGCACTGGAACAAGAATTGCAAACGGTAGAAACCGCCGATCACGCCAGCCTTTTCGATCTGGTGGTTCCCATTATTTTCTTGATCATCACCTCCGTCATCGCACTGGTTTACGTCGGCGGCTACTTCGATCCCGCATCGGATTTTACCGGCGACTTCATCGGCGCCTTCGGTAACACCGACGCCACCGTGGCCCTTCCCTGGGGTGCCACCATTACCTTGCTCTTTACCATCGCTTATCTGATCATTCGCCGCGTGCTGAGCTTCAACACTGCCATGAACTGCTTGACCGAAGGTTTTAACTCCATGGTCGCCGCCATTATGATCTTAACCATGGCGACGGCACTGAAGAACATTTCCAACGACCTTTTAGGCAGCGCCGAATTCGTCGGCGGCATGATGGGCAATGTGGCAGGCAGCTTGCAATTGTTCCTCCCCGTGGTCATCTTTATCGTAGCGGCCCTCTTGGCCTTCGCCACCGGCACCAGCTGGGGCACCTTCGGGATTTTAATCCCCATCGTCACCAGCATGTTTACCGTGGACAATCACCTGTTCTTTATCGGCCTGTCCGCCTGCTTGGCCGGTGCCGTCTGTGGCGACCACTGCTCGCCCATTAGCGATACGACCATTATGTCTTCGGCCGGGGCTCAATGCAATCACGTGGTTCACGTGTCCACCCAATTGCCTTACGCCCTAACCGTGGCCGCAATCAGCTCCGTCTGCTACATTATCGCGGGCCTTATCCAAGATCCCTACATCCCCTTAATCGCAGGGGTTGTCATGGTGATCGTCGTCCTTTCTTTCGTGGGACGTCACAACAAGCACCCGGAACTGAGAAATCAACTGTAAACTTTGCGAGGCTTCGGCCTCGCTTTTTTTGTGGGAAAGGGTTCAATTGTGAAGACAAATCGAAGTTTTTCCGAACGGCTTTATAATTGGGCGTCGATCTTCTATAATGAAGGTTCAGGAGGTGGGTATGGAAGATCGATTTGAGGAAATGGCCACGATATTGGACGATTTGGTGGACGAGTTGCCCCAGTATTATTTCCGCGGCCTAAACGGCGGCGTGCTCTTTTCGCGGGAGGAGATGCACGACGAGACCTATCCAGAGCTTTACATTATGGGCCACTACAAATCCGAGCCCATGGGCAAATCCATCGTCTTGTACTACGGCTCTTTTATGGCCCTTTACGGCTACGAATCCCGCGAAGGGATTACGGAGCGGCTGAAAGAAACCCTGTACCACGAACTGACCCATCACTTAGAAACCTTGGCCGGCGAAAACGACCTGGTCCTGGAAGATGCGGCCTTTATGGAGCGACACCGGAGGGAACATGAATAAACTTTACGGAAACTTTTTTAAATACGTGGGAACGATCATCGACTACGTGCTGGAATTTTTTATTACGGTGTTCAGCATGCTTACGGAGCTCTTCCGCTCCTTTCGCAGCCTGCTCTTGTCTCTGTTATTTTTCGGGGGATGCTTGTTCTTCTTCATCTTTTTAATTCCGATGAGCTTTTCCTCCCGAGGCGGCACGAACTGGGGCGGAATTCTGCTTCTCATACTGATCTTTCCCGTCATCGGCTCCTTTGCCGTCAGTCGGCTCAAGTACCTGCAATACATGGTGACGGAATTTTTCTACGAGCGGGCCGACTACTATCTTTTGGGAAAAGATATTACCTACGAAACTATGGGCGACTACGGCAGGCGCTACCAACGGAAAATTGAAGAAGAGCGTCGCCGCCAAGAAGAGGCCCGCGCCCGCATGGAAGAGGAGCTTTTCCGGCAGCGCTTCGAAGCCTTTTTTAATCAGGCCAATTCCTACGGCGGCGCCTACGGCAATTATAATGAAGGCAGCTACAATCAGGGCGGCTACCAAGGAGCCTACGACGGTGGCTTTAAGGAAAAATACGAAGCCGCCATCGAGCGTTTGGGCGTGGACGTAAACGCCGACAAGTACGAAATTCGCCTGGCTTACAAGAAGCTCGCCAAAAAGTACCACCCGGATTTAAATCCCGACAAGGACACGACGCAGATTTTTCAGGAAATCAACGCGGCCAACGACTTTTTAAACGACGAAAACATCGCCCGCTACAAATCCATGTACGGAAAGAAGCAGTAGGCGAGAAGAAAGAGGAGCCGGCGGGCTCTTTTTTCTTGGCATGAAAAAAAGCCCTCGCGGGGCCTTTTTTACAGGAATTTGCTCTTAATGTTTTCCCAATAATTGTTTTCCATGACTAATTTATGAATGCGCTTGTCGGCGAAGCGAATATTGATCCGCTTCATCTGCGTGTAACTGTGTTCCCTGCCGTCGACCAGGACCAGATTGCTGTTGGCGTAGCGCCGTTCCGGGACGAGAGAAATGACGTGTTCGCCGGGAATCACGATGGACGTGGTGAGGGAGCGGTAGCTTTGGGACGATATGGGCGCCATGGGCGTCATGGCCATGGCCTCCACCTTGGGGTGGATCATGCCGCCGCCTAGGGACAGATTGTAGCCGCTGGAGCCGGAAGGCGTGGAGACCAGCATGCCGTCGCCGGAAAATTTCTCCAAATGGTTGCGGTCGATAAAAACGTTCATGTGAATGACCTTTGAATTTTGCGCCTTTAACACGATTTCGTTAATGGCCTGAACGTAAAACTTTTTCTGATTGGTGTAAATTTCCGCGCCTAAAATGGGAAGCGCCTCGATGTGGTAATTTTTGTTTTTGTAATCTTCGATAAAGGCATCCAAGCGATCCGGATTGATCTCCTGATAAAAGCCCAAGTGGCCCGTGTTAATTCCCACGATGGGCGTGGACGAAAAATTCATGCGGTTGACCGCTTTAATAAAGGCGCCGTCGCCGCCGACGGTAATGGTCAGTTCCGCTTTCGGCGAGAGCGTCGTCGTGGGCGTGAAGTGGTGCTGCTTCAATTTCTGAATCAGGCGCTTCGTGGTCTTGCGACTCTCGAAATTCGAGTTCGATATAATATTGATGATGGGACTTGCCACAAGTTCACCTCCTTGTTAAAAACTTCCTTCACATATATGGTAAAACAAAAGGGGAAAAATGAAAAGTACAGACACCATGAAATTTATTACAGAAAAAAATTATGCCCGGGCCGATAGCTTCCTAAAAAGCCTGGGCTTTTCCCACACCCATATTCGCCGCGCCTTTCTCGCGGGCCTGGTCACCGCCAAGGGCGAGGTGATTGTTAAATCCACGCCCCTGGAGGCACGCGCGGCGGTGGCCGTGGCCTTTGCCGACGAAGAGTCGAATCTCGCACCGGCGCCCATGAAACAAAAAATTTGCTACGAAGACGAAGATCTCCTCGTCATCGACAAGGGCGTGATTCCCGCCATGCCCTGCAAAATGTATCCCGATCACACCTTGGCCAACGAGGTGTGGGGCTATTTTCAGTCCAAGGGCATTCGGCGGAAGGTGCGCATGCTCGGGCGGCTGGACAGGGAGACCACCGGGCTTTTGGTGGTGGCAAAAAATCCCTACGCCTACGGCGTCCTCGAAAAGGACCACACGAAAAACAAGACTTATCTCGCTCTGGTGAAGGGGGTAGTGAAGGAAGCTGGAACGGTAAATGCACCCATAGGTGTGGGGGAGAGAAGCCTCGTGCGCGTCGTAAGAGACGACGGCCAAAGCGCCGTGACCCACTATAAGCCCCTTCAAACAGGCGAGGTGAGTCTGCTTGAGATAAAACTCGACACCGGGCGTACCCACCAAATCCGCTGCCATATGGCTCATGTGGGCCATCCCGTCCTCGGCGACGAACTCTACGGCGGCGGATGCGGCGGCGTGCATCTTCACGTGCACAAAATTTCCATCGTCCATCCCCGCACAAAGGCGCCCATGGTCTTTACATCGCCTATGCCAAACGAGTGGGTAAGTTACTTAAGCGAATGACAGGCCCCGGTGGCGATCTTGATTAAGCGGGGCCGTCGTAGTATAATAAAGACAAGTTAAATAACCCCTGCGGGGTTCGATACCTTCTATTAATTCAACCGACAAATCAGACACGGGAAATTGTGTCTAGTTACCTATAACAAGCCTCCACTGAGTGGAAGTTAGACGTAGTTAGCAAATTACCCACCTTTACTTTAAGGGCGGGTCTGAATTATACGAAGCCCGGCCCAGCGGGGGATCCAAAGATCCGGCGAGGTCCGGGTCTTTTTTATTGCCTTGAATAATTAATTGAAGTGCAACAAAAAAAGCAGATCCGAAGTGCACTGACTCCCAAAGGTTGGATTTCCGGGTCCAACTTTATGGGGTCACTCTACTAAGGTTAACCTGCTTTTTTCGTTTAATGCTTTTAAATTCCGAAAGAACCCATGTCGATGATCTCATCTGCCGTACGATTTAAAAATTCCGTATCGTGGGACACGACGATTAAAATCGCTCCGTCTCTCGCCATGGACCGCATAAGCTTTGAAATACTTACCATGTTTTCGAAATCCATTCCGCTTGTCGGCTCGTCAAAACCGATAATTTCCCGATCGCTCAATAAAACCGAAGCAATGGCGACCCGTTGCTTTTCGCCGCCGGACAAACTCATGGGATGGCGCTTTTTCTTATCCAAAAGGTTTAAGCGATCCAATATTCGTTCGCGCCTTTCCTCGTCGATCGTCTTTTGCCCGAGCACGACTTCCCCCGCCACGGTATCACTGAAAAGTTGATGGTTCACATCCTGCATAACCAATGCGGAATGTGCCAGCCGTTTACGTCGCGATAGTGTCGATCCTTTAAACTCGATATCGTCTTTCGCACTATTTTCGATGCCGAGAAGGCTTCTGAGGAATGTGGATTTTCCACAACCATTGGTTCCGACGATGCCGTAAACCTTTCCTTTTGCAAGGCCAATACCTTCTACGGAAAATCCCTTGGCCGATCCCTCAAAAAAATGCTGTAAACAGTGGATTTTGAGATCCGAGCCGTTACACTTTCCCGACTTTTCATTTAACGCCACATGTTGCGTCGAACGTAACCCTTGGGCGTACAACGCTTTTTCGGAAAGATCCAAAAACGCACTTTTATTAAACGTTGTTTTCAGCCTTCCCTTCTCCATAAGATATATTCTATCCACGAGATCCATAAGGTAATAAAGCCGATGTTCGGCAATCACTAATGTGATGCCTTCTCGTTTTAGCACATAAAGCATATCGTGTAAGGTTCGGGTCGCCTTTTCATCTAAATTTGACGACGGTTCGTCGAGCAGGATGATGGGTGCACCGCTTATATAGGCTGCGGCGATACTCAAGACTTGTTTTTCGCCGCCGGATAATTTAAAAATATCACGATTCATTAAATGTTCGATATGGAAAAGAGCGAGCATTTTCTGTAATCGCTCCTTCATTTTTTCGCGACAAAGGCCTATGTTCTCCAAATAAAATACCAGTTCCAAGGTCGTATCCACATTGAAAAAATGGGTCTTGGGATTTTGAAACACGCTGGCTATCATTTGGGACAGATCGGCCATGCTCATTTTTTCAACTGCACGACCGTCGATCAGTATTTCCCCTTCGAGGGATGCCCCGTCGTAAGAAGGGGCGATGCCGTTGATGGCGCGTAAAATGGAAGATTTGCCGGATCCGCTCTTTCCCGCGAGCAAGACGCATTCGCCGTCCGCCACAGAAAAGGTAATGTCGTGTAAGCTTTTTTCGGCCTCGCCATACGTTAAGGACAGATGTTTTATCTCAAGCATAACCAGCCTCCCAATACAAAACCGAACACGCCGAGAAAATACACGAGGTCGACGACGCCGCGTTTCACTTCCCGAAAGCGCGTTTTCTCTCCCTCGATGCCGATTCCCCGCGTTTCCGCCGCCATGGCAATATCATCGGCAATAGTCGACGATAAAATGAGCAACGGAACGCTTACATATTCCCCGTAGCGCAAAGGATTTTTCCACGTAATCCCTCGTATTTTCATCGCCTGCTTAATGTGATGGTGTTCTTCCTTAAAGGAAGGAAAAAAACGAAACATGACGGCGACGGGGATGGCAATGGCTCGTGGCACATGGACGGTATCCATAGAGGTGATAATATCGCCTACGTCAGATGTTTGAATCAGGTATTTCCCCGCCATAAAAGGCAAGTAAAATATTTTAACCACGACGAAAAGGGCGACAAACATTTTTAAAAATCCGGGAAGGGCCATGGCGCCTTCAAAATTCGGCAGGAAATAAAGAAGAGCGAAAACCAAAAAGCTTTGCAATGCTTCTTTTTTAAATCCTCTCAACCAAAAGAACAAACTGATCCACACCATCACACCCCAGGCAAAGAACCCAATGGGGTGTAATACGGTAAAGCTTACGAGCATGGTAACAATAAATTTTGTAATGGGGTTTGGATTAAATGAAACATTTGGCGTTCCATTCATTACGCAATGCCCGCCTTAATGAAGTGTTTTTTAAGCATGGCGCGGCCGATCCACGCGCCGACGATGCCGCCCATAAAAGCTCCTACGTAGACGATGGCCATATGGGGGTAGGTGATAAGTTTTTCAAGGGCTTGAACATAATCCGATCCCATCATGGCGCACATTTCCATGTATTTTTCCTTTACTAAGAGCATTTGCATAAGGGATCCGCAAATCCACATGTTAAAAATACCAAAGGCGATGGCGTTATATTTAAAGGAACGATAATTTCCGCCTCGGCGAATAAATTCGGCGATCAACATTACCACCAATGCGTGGACAGGCACCACGTAAGTATGCCCCATGACAAACATTCCCAGGGGCGTCAACATTCCGAAGATAAAAAGCGCCCAGGGTTTTTGCTCTTTCGCCATAAACAACATGACGATGACGCCGCTAACGATGCCGAGAATGGTCGGATAGATTAAAAATAAAATAGGGATCATGCCGATCATGCCGACGCCGAATATTACAATAGAATAGATAACGTAAAAGATCCCGATGGTAACGAGATCTTTGACCTTTAATTTTTCATTCTTCATACTTCCTCCTAATACACAAAGGCTTCCGCCATTTCAGATTTTTCTATAAGGTTTCGGTAGGTCGGCGAGATCTTCAGCAGTTCGTCATGTCTGCCTTCCCCCTCGACTTTTCCTTTGTTTAAGACGACGATTTTATCCGCTTTTTCCACGCTCTTTAAGCGGTGGGAAATGATGACCACGGTCTTATTTTGAATCAAATGGTTCAGCGATTGTTGAATGGCCCGTTCGTTTTCTACATCCAAGCTGGATGCGATTTCGTCGAGAATTAATATGGGCGCATCTTTTAAGAAGGCGCGGGCGATGGAAAGCCGTTGCCGTTGACCGCCGGAAAGTTCCTGTCCGTTTTCTCCGATGGCCGTATCAAACCCTTCGGGCATTTCGTCGATAAAGTCCATGCAATTGGCCATACGCGCCGCTTCTTTTACTTCCTCGTCGGTGGCATCCAAACGCCCGATGCGGATGTTTTCCATGACGCTCGTATTAAACAGCATCACGTCTTGGAAGACGATGGATGTCTTTTTAAAGAGGGAGTCGGTGGAAACATTTTGAATGTCGTAGTCGTCGATGCGAATGGCGCCGGAATCGTAATCGTAAAGGCGGCTCATGAGTTTTAAGAGGGTACTCTTGCCGCAGCCGCTGGGGCCGACGAGGGCGGTAACGTCCCCTTGGCGAGCGGTGAAGTTCACGCCGTCCAGCACGTTCTTTTCGCCGTATCCGAAGTGAACATCTTCTACATCAATGCTTACGCGACGAAGATCCACGTCTTTTCCCTTTTGGAGGGGCGCATCTTGAATAGAAGCTATATTTTCGACGCGAGGGGTAATGTAGCGAATTTCCAAAGCCGTTTCGTTGGAAAGATCAATTAAATCTTTAAGCTTCATGGCGGCGAGGACATAGCCTACGACATAGAGTAAACTCACTTCCCCTTTGGCGAGAAGGCCGACGCCGACGTAAAGAACGATGCCGAGACTAATGAAAGAGAATAAATTCGACAAAGCTATAATGATGAAGTTAACGCCTTCGGTCTTCATATGGATCTTTTCGCTTTCGTCCATTTTGGTGTAAAGATCCTTTTGAACGTCATCCGTTAAATGGTAGCTCCGGATTTCCTGATGCAGCTCGATGGCCTCTTGAAAATCTTCCGCATTGGCTCGCAGCTGATCGAAGTATTTTTTATTACTCTTAATGCCTTCTCCTTTAAACGCGACGAGGATTAAGAGGCGCAGGGTCATGGGAAGGATGACCGCAAGGCCCAGCTTAACATTCCCTATCAACAGCATGATGCCGAGAATGGGAATGAAGAGGTAGAGCCCGTAAATTTTCGGAATGGCGTGGCTCATGGCGTGTTCCATAGCATCCACGTCGGACATAATGGATTGTGCCAAATCGCTTAAATTGCGTTTTGAGAAAAAGGCCAGAGGCAATTTCGCCAAAGTCTTCCCTAAATTTTCTCGCAAGTTCGCCGATTCTTTGTATGTGGCGTTATACATGCGCTCGTACTCCACGAGGAGAGCGACAAACAATATGACGCAAATGCCGAGAGATAGCGCGAAATAAAGTGTTTGCGAATAGAATGTGCCTTCTAAAATCTGCTGACCCAGCAACATAAGAATCATGACGGGAAACATGGCGATGACGTTGACGATAAAGCTCGCCCATACGGCACGCACCAATCCCTGTGCACCTTCTTCGGTTACATGGAATTTCTTTTTAAAGTGCTCTTTCATCGTTGATCCTCCAATCATTGGCCATGTTATAGCGCAAAAGTTCCCGCTTGTAGTAGCTGTCTTTTGCCATCAGCACGTCGTGGCTTCCTCGCTCCACAACCTTCCCCTTTTCCATGACGAGGATTTCATCTACGTTTCGCACGCTCGTCAAGCGGTGGGCGATCATAATAACGGTTTTGCCCTCCATGAGCTTTTTAAAGGATGCCTGCAATTTGTACTCATTGTCGGCGTCGATGGCGGCGCTGGCTTCGTCCATTACCACGATTTTTGCGTCTTTCAGCATGGCGCGGGCAATGGCGATCCGTTGTTTTTCTCCACCGGAAAGGTACACGCCTTTGGCGCCGATTAAGGTGTGGATGCCCTCGGGCAGGTTTTCGATAATGTCCATGGAGGCGGCGTCTTTCAGCGCCTTCAACACCTCGTCTTCCGTGGCGCCGCCTTTGGCGACGGCGATGTTGTCGAATATGGAGCCGTTAAAGAGTTTCGGATCTTGGAAAATAAAGGCGATGTTTTTCGCCACGGCTTTTTCCGAATAATCGGACAAAGGCGTTCCGCCGATGAAAATGTCGCCGCCGTCGATTTTATAAAATCCGGAAAGGAGTTTGGCGAGGGTGGATTTCCCCGATCCCGACGCGCCGATAAGGGCGTAGGTTTTGCCCCCTTCCAAGTTCAGGTTGAAATCCTTAAAGACGGGCTTGTCCCCGTAACCGAAATCCACGTGGGAAAAGGCGATGTCTTCCCCGTCGAATGTTTCCTTCGTTCCAAAGGCGATTTTATCTTTCAGCATGTCGTCGTACATTTTCTCTAAATTGGAAAGGGCGTAGTTGGCGTTAAAAATATATATGCTGGAATACATGATCCGCATGAGGGATGAAAAGACGACCCCCGAAATAAAGAGGAGCATGATCAGTTCCACGTAGAAAGAACGCATATCGCCTACGCGGTGTAAGTAGAATGACAGGGGAACCATGACGATGGCGATGACGCCGATTAAGAGCCATTGAATCGCCGTGTAGGGCAATTTGCAGGATTTGGAATAGGCGTAGGCGTATTTTGCGTAATCGTGAATGGCGTCGTGAAGTGCTTTAAAGGATTGAACGTCGGCGCCGAAAATTTTGACAACTTGAATGCCCCGAATGTATTCCACCGTTTCGGCACTCATGCGCTTTAAGGCGTCTTGGTAAATTTGAATAAATTTTGTTTCCCCGCCCATCATGGATTTAAAGAGAACACCGCCGACGGCGATAAGGACGACGAGGACGATGCCCAATCGAATGCTCACGTAAAAACCTAAGATCAAACTTAGAATGGGCACGACAAAAGCTTGCCCTAAATCGGGAATCATGTGTGCCACCGATTGGTGCGTTAACCCGGCGTTGTCGTCGATGGTTTTGCGAACGACGCCGCTGGGATTGAGATCGAAAAAGCGGAAGCTGGCTTTTGCCACGCCGTCGATGCCTTTTTTGCGAAGATTGGTTTCCAAGTGAAAACCTAATTTATGGGATGCGAAGCCCGATGCGAAATAAAGCAAACTGCCTACCGTCAAGGTAATCATGGCGCGAATAGAGAGCGCCATGGCGTGGGCGACGTTGCCTTCTTGAATCAACGCCACCATAACGCAGTAGACGAAATAATAGCCCGCCACGAGACCTGCGGCGCTTGCAATGGATAAGAGCAGAGATAAGTAACCGTAACCCTTCGCCTCGGGTACATATGCGAAGATTTTTTTATAAATGGCCATAAGACCTCCTTCCTCGTGATAATAGTTATCACGAAATCTTGTAAAAAAACTTAAACCGACTTAGACTGTCGATTTAAGTATGTTTTGGGTGGCGGCGAGAAGAAGTTGGCGATGCTTTTTAAAATTTTCCCGTGCATCTAAAAGTTCGCTGCCGAGGATCATCGTGTTGATGAAATCCGTGAGCAAATCCAGCATGTCCTCATTCATCTGCACGCCCTCTTTGGAAAATAAAAATGCGTTTAATTCTTCCAGGGTTTGCTCCTTTAATTTTAAAAACAGCTTTTCCAATTTTTCATTGCGACGTTTGGCGAGTAAAAACTGCACGTACACCGGCATATAGGGGTTGTCATCAAGCATTTTCTCTACGATGCTCTCCGCCACAAATTCCGGATCGATCGGGCCGTCATAGCTTGCCGTGGCATCCTTGATAATGTCGTTCCGGTAGCGCATGCCCTCCACCATTAAATCGTAGAGAATGTCGTCGACGCTTTTGTAGTAATGGTACAGGCCGCCCTTGGAAAGCCCCGTCGCCTCTACAACATCTTCCATGGTGACGTGGCTGTAGCCTTTCTCCGTTATGAGTTTTGCCGCCGCAGCTAAAATTTCTTTCTTTCGCGCCTCCGGACGTAAACGCTTTTTAGCCATAACCTCTCCTTCCTTTTTCCATTACCGACGGTTCCGTCGGTAATAATAATGTACAACGGTTTTCGTTTTTCGTCAATCCTTTTCTGCGCTTTTTCGCATTAGAAAACCCCCGGTTAGACCGGGGGTTCCGTTGCACTTCGATTGCAATTTGAACAATAAAAAAGCGACGAAGATATCATTCTAAGTCGCTTGCTTCATAACGTAAATTTTAATTGGTTAACTCCTGTATTTCTGTAAACACACACAAATGGTCTGAGTTGCTATGGGCTTTAAGCTCAATGCTTTTCACACCATACTTATTATTTGGTATTAAAATATGATCTATTCTTGTCCTAAAAGGCGATGGAATATCTATGTTCCATGTTCCCGAATTAAATTTCGATGCATGCTCCAAAGCATCTACATGTGTTTTTATAGTATTAAGACGACCATGCTTCATTGTGGCATTGAAATCTCCAATTATAATCGAATCTTTATTATGCTTAGAAAGGTCTGAAATTAAATCTAAATCATTTTTCCAAATGCCCATTAACCCCGGAAGCGGAGGTGCCGTGTGCAATCCTATAATGGACGGTTTGCCCTTTGTAGTTGGAGATAAATAGACTGTTCCAAATCTCGTCATAGGTGTTTTCTTGTAAAAATTGTAGCGACCGAATGCCCTCTTTATCACGATTGTAACGGGAGCTATACTGCCCTCCGTCGGTTCCGAAACATAGACTTCATACTTTTCGAAATCAATACCGGCTTTTTTGAACAAATTAATGAGCCTGCTATTCGAATGATCCCCTTTTTCATATCCTCCAAGTTCCGGGAACACAGCTATATCAGCGTCAAATTCGCCGAAAATATCTCGGATGTTTGCCTCGTTTATATTGTCAGCTACATTCCATTCAACGAGTCTAATTGTCTGACCATCACGGCTTGTCTCGACTAGTTTATCTGTGCCGGTTCCTCCGAAAATAAAAAGCATTGAAAAAACCATTGATGAAATTAAAATTGAATTTGGCGTATCAAATTTCAATTTAAATCCATTCTTTAACAAGGTAATTGCCACTGCTAATAATGAAAAAAGGAGCATTACAAGGCATATCATGGTAAAAAAAGAATATAAATGGGCAAATCCGAATGTTGTTGTGAGCATTCTATTTAATTTGTACTCCGAGAAAAAAGCATAGCTACATCCAAAAATGGCATAGATCAGAAGAAATAGGCAAAATAAAATGTCTCTCTTTTTCATAGTAAAATCCATTCTCCTTCACTGTATAAAATTGTTGCTCATCCTGTGGCGAGTAGCCTATTTTTAACATATTTCCCTTTATTTTCGTTTTTAAAATTTCGGCTCTTTTTCTTTGACAAAACATCAATTTTTACTCATCTTTTTGTAACCGCGGGAGAGGAGACAAGGCGTATATTAAAATCAGATAGCGGTAGCCAAAAAAGCGTCGAATGCCTTTATAAAGCAGACGTCGGCACCGTACATAGAAAAAAGCATAGAAGGAGGATGAAGATGAAGAAGTTACTTTTAATCGGCGGCGGATTGGCCCTCGTGGCCCTTGTGACGGCTTTTTGCATCGTGCCCTACATGTCCTTTGCGAAAAGCGAGAAAAGCCAGTGGAAGGAGCCCTGCTTGAAGACGGCGCGGAATTTTGTTTTAAACGACTTTTGTGATTTCGCTGAGGATACGGGATTGAGCACGACAAATCTGAGCAAGGACTCGAAGAAGCTTCAACAGTTCATCAAAGACAAACGAGCCATGAATGCGTATCGTTGTGAGGTAGTGGGGCGAAAATACGTCCTTGAAAAGGCGATCTTCGAGGACGAAAAATTTATCGATAACGGCGACGGTACCTACGACGTTACCATGTTCGTGGATTTTTACTTCTACGACGGCAAGGAACACTCCTCTGTGTGCAACTCCTACAAAGTCCATCTCGTCATCGAAGAAGGCGTGCCCAAGGTTTTGGCGGCCATGGCCGGCGACACGGGGGCCTCTTGGTTAATCGACGGGGCCTACGGAAACACGACCGACAAAATGGATTACAGTTGGCAGCTTCCGGGAAAGAAGAATAAGAAGGCCGCCGTGCCTTACGATTTAGAAAAGTCGAAAAAAGAACTGAAAGCCGAGCTCGAAGCACCGCCGTGGCCGGGTGGAAAAGAGGAAGGTTGAAACAATGCTCGAAGGACATTACGCGTCCTTCGGGCTTTTTTATTTCTTCCGTTATTTTTTCTTGACGAACGGCCTCGGGGGGCGTAGACTATTTGGTAGCGAAGATACTTTAATTTAGTGCGAGACACTAAAAAGGTCGCAAAACAGAATACACCTGTCCCGAGGGACGGGTCTCTCTTTGTGCCTTTTACCTTTGTAAAAGCTTTTTTTATAGGAGGCCATATGCTGAAACACTTCATAGAACCGGACGATATGACAGAAAGAGAGTACGACGATTTATTTAGACTGGCGCAAGCAATTGCATCGGATCCCGCAAAATACGCCCACGCGTGTGACGGAAAGATCCTGGCCAGTCTTTTTTTTGAGCCCTCCACGAGAACCCGCATGTCTTTCGACGCGGCCATGTACCGCCTCGGCGGCCAAGTGCTTCACTTAGGCGACGTCAAAGTCTCCAGCATGGCCAAGGGAGAAACGGTGCGCGACACCCTGCACATCGTGGATCAGTACGCGGACATTTGTGCCATGCGCCATCCCCACGCCTACACTCAACACAAGGCCGTGGACGTGCTGAAAAACATGCCTCTCATCAATGCCGGCGACGGGGACCACGCCCACCCGACACAAACCTTGGCGGATATTTTCACCATTCGCAAGCACAAAAAGGCTTGGTCCGGTTTAAAGATCGGTTTTTGCGGCGACTTGCGCTACGGCCGCGCCGTCCACTCCCTGTTTCAGTTTTTAAACCACTACGACAATGAATTCGTCTTTATTTCTCCGGAAGGGTTGAACATGCCGGAAGAGTATTTGGACACGGCCCGCTGCCCCTACGAGGAA
Source organism: Peptoniphilaceae bacterium (assembly GCA_902363535.1). Lineage (GTDB taxonomy): Bacteria > Bacillota > Clostridia > Tissierellales > Peptoniphilaceae > Aedoeadaptatus > Aedoeadaptatus acetigenes. Next base: position 23,118 of record CABJAE010000007.1, on the reverse strand, counting down.
GTGGACAATTTAAAGGCGGTCATCGGCGATTTGGACGTGCTGTACATGACGCGGGTGCAAAAGGAGCGCTTCATCAGCGAAGACGAGGCCAAGCGCTACGAAGGTTCCTACTTGCTCAATGCCGAGGTGCTGAATGCGGGAAGTGATGATCTAATCGTGCTCCATCCCCTGCCGCGGGTCGACGAAATCGACGCGGAAATCGACAGCGACCCCCGGGCCCTTTACTTCGAACAGGCGCAAAACGGCATGTACATGCGCATGGCTCTGATTCTGACTTTACTGGAGGCAAAAAATGAAGGTGATCAGTAACAAGGCGCTGGGCGAGGAGCTCTTCGTCCTCACCTTGGCCTATGCGGGCGAGGCGTCGCCGGGGCAATTTTTCATGGTGAAGCCCCGGGACCGGGCGAAGCTTTTGGGCCGGCCCATTTCGATCTTTTCCTTAAAAGACGGCGCCCTTTCCTTCCTTATAAAAAAAGTCGGCGGCGGCACTGAGGATTTGGCGCGGCTCTTGCCCGGCGAGGAGATCGTGGTGGAAGGGCCCTTCGGCCGAGGCTTTCCCGAAATAAAAGAAAAGACTCTCTATATCGGCGGCGGCACGGGCATCGCCCCCTCCCTCCACTTGCTGGAAGGGGACAAAGAAGGGAAGCTTTCCGTGGCCATCGGCCTTCGGGAAGAAAATGAAGCCCTTCAGGCCATTTACTCCCCCTATGGCGATCGGGTAAAATTTTATATCGGCGCCAATATTTTCGACGAACTTGCCATTGCAGATGAAGTGATTTACACCTGCGGGCCGGATCCCATGATGCGAGAAGCGGTGAAGCGGGCGAAGAACAAAATCTACGTCTCCATGGAAAAACACATGGGCTGCGGTTTCGGCGCCTGTTTGGCCTGCACCTGCGAAAGTGAGGGCAAGCGGGTGCGGGTCTGCAAAGACGGCCCGGTCTTCGAAGGGAGGGCAATCTATGCTTAAGACGGAACTTTTGGGATGCACCATGAAAAATCCCCTCATCGGCGCCTCGGGCACCTACGGCTTCGGCGAGGAATACGCCCCCTATTACGATCCGGACATCATCGGCGGCATTTCATCGAAGGGCCTCACATTGAACCCCCGACCGGGCAATACGGGAATCAGAGTGCACGAAACGCCTTCGGGAATCATGAATTCCATCGGCCTGGAGAATCCCGGCGTGAAGCATTTCATCGAGGAAATTTTGCCGGAGATGCGGAAGATGGACACGCTGATCCTGGCCAATCTCGGCGGCCACAGCGTGGAAGATTACTTAATCGCCGCGGAAATGTTAAACGAGGCGGACATCGACATGATCGAGCTGAATATTTCCTGTCCCAATGTGGCTTCGGGCGGCATGGCCTTCGGCCTGCACTGTCAGGATGCGGCGGCCATTACGGCCAAGGTAAAGGAAGTGAGCCGTCACAAAATCCTGGTGAAGCTTTCCCCCAACGGCGACAATCCGGCTGAGCTTGCGAAAGCTTGTGAAGCGGCGGGAGCCGACGGCATCAGCTTGGTCAATACTTTTCAAGCCATGGCCGTGGATGTGAAAAATCGCCGCGCCGTTTTCGACAATGTCTACGCCGGCCTGTCGGGCCCGGGGATTTTCCCCATCGCCCTCAGAATGGTGCGGGACGCGGCTCGGGCGGTGAAGATTCCCGTCGTCGGCATGGGCGGCATTCGCTCGGCGGAAGATGTCATCGCCATGATGATGGTGGGGGCACAGGCCGTGGAAATCGGCACCATGAATTTAGTGGATCCCCACATCGTGCCGAAACTTATCGCCGATTTGGAAACATATATGGAAGAAGAAAACATCGGATCCCTGGACGAGATTCGCGGGATTATTTAAAGGAGCGACTATGTACATTCAATTAGAAGACGGCACCGTCTTTACGGGCAAACAGTTCAGCGGCAAACAGCGCAGAGTAGGCGGTCGCTTTACGGTGCACAGCACCATGATCGGCCACGAAGAAGTGATGACCGATCCTGCCAATTTGGACCGCATCCTGCTCTTCACCTATCCCCTGGTAGGCGGCTACGGCATGAATTTCGAAGACAATCAATCCGACGGCCCGACGATCTCCGCCTTTATTTGCCGCCGCGCCATGGAAAACGCCACGAATTTCCGCAGCGAAATGGATCTGAAAGACTACTTAAACTACTACGACGTGGTGGGTATCGAAGATGTAGACACCCGCGGGCTCATTCGCCACTTAAAGGAAACGGGGATGCAACGAGGCGTGATTACCGATCGCCTCATGACGCCCTCTGAAATGGACGAATACTTCGCCGGACAAAACCCCAACACCATCGAAGAAGTGAGCACCATCGAGGTCACGGAAATCGAAGGGGAAGGCCCCACCGTCGCCCTTTGGGACTTCGGCGTAAAAGACGGGATTTTGGAAGAATTAAACGACGCGGGCTACCGCCTCATCGTCTATCCCGCCATGACCAATTACGAAGCCATTTTAGACGATAATCCGGATCTCTTGTTCTTAAGCTCCGGCCCCGGCGTCGCCGCCCACTATTTGGATTTGGTTCATGACATCGGACAAATGATCGGCAAACTGCCCATTTACGGCATGGGCCTCGGGGCTCAGTTTTTGGGCTTGGCCTTAGGCGGCGATTTGGTGAAACTCGCCTCGCCTCACGCCGGCGCCTCCATCGCCGTAAAAGGCGACGGGGAGCGGGTGTATATGACGAGCCAAAACAGAGAGTACGGCATCGAGCACTTGCCGGAATCCGTGGCCATCAATTACAGAAATGTCGCCGACGGATCCGTGGAAGGCTTTGTCGATAAAGAAAACAACGCCGTGGGCGTGCTCTTCGATCCCTTCGGCCTGCCCGGCGCACGGGATTTGTTAAGCACACAACTGTCCGTCATCAGTGAATTAGCCTAGGAGGAATTATGTCCCGTAATAAAGATATTCAAAAAGTACTCGTCATCGGCAGCGGCCCCATCGTCATCGGTCAGGCGGCGGAATTCGACTACTCCGGCACCCAAGCCTGCGAATCCCTTCGTGAAGAAGGGGTGGAAGTCGTCCTCGTCAATTCCAATCCGGCCACGATTATGACCGACAGGGAAGTGGCAGACAAGGTCTACATCGAGCCCTTGACGGCGGAAGTCATCGAAAAAATCATCGAACGCGAACGCCCCGACGCCCTCATCGCCGGCATGGGCGGGCAAACGGGCCTGAACCTTTCCATCGAGCTCTACGACTCCGGCGTCTTGGAAAAATACGGCGTGGAAATTATCGGCACCTCCATTCCCTCCATTAAAAAGGGCGAAGACCGGGAAGAATTCCGTCAACTCATGGAAGAAATCGGTGAGCCCATTATTGAATCGAAAACCGTGGAAACCGTGGAAGACGCCGTGGCCTATGCAAAAATCATCGGCTATCCCGTGGTTGTGCGCCCGGCCTTTACCTTAGGCGGCACCGGCGGCGGCATCTGCGATACGGAAGCGGAACTGAAGACCATCGCCCACGCCGGGATCCATCTTTCCCGCGTCGGTCAGGTCTTAATCGAAAAGTGCATTACCGGCTGGAAGGAAATCGAATACGAAGTGATTCGCGATTCCAAGGGCAGCTGCATCTGCGTCTGCAATATGGAAAACATCGACCCGGTGGGCGTGCACACCGGCGACTCCATGGTGGTGGCGCCGACACAAACCTTGACGGACATCGAACACGGCATGCTTCGGGAAGCGGCTTTTCGCATCATCGAAGGCGTGGGCATCGAAGGGGGCTGCAATGTGCAGTTCGCCGTGGAACCCAACAGTTTGCAATACGCTGTCATCGAAATCAATCCCCGTGTGAGCCGCTCCTCGGCCCTGGCCTCGAAAGCCACGGGCTATCCCATCGCCCGCGTGGCGGCAAAAATCGCCTTGGGCTTAGGCCTGGACGAAATCGAAAACAAAATCACCGGCACCCGCTCCATGGCCTTCGAGCCTTCCATCGACTACGTGGTCATGAAGATTCCCAAGTGGCCCTTCGACAAATTCTTTAACGCCGATCGAAACCTCGGCACGAAAATGATGGCCACCGGCGAAGTCATGGCCATCGGCCCCACCTTTGAAGTGGCCCTTCTAAAAGGCCTGCGCTCCTTGGAAATCGGCGCATTCAGCCTCCTTCATCCCCGCTTCAAAACCATGGACATCGCCACATTAAAGGAAAACGTCAAGCGGCCCAACGACGAGCGCCTCTTCTATCTGGCGGCTCTGTTGAACACGGGCTACGACATTAACCGCCTTTCCAGAGAAACGGGCATGGACGCTTACTTCCTCAGGATCATTAAGCGCATCGTCTGCGTGGAAGCGGAATTGGAAGTCATGAAGAAGGAAGATCTGACGGAAGACAAGCTCCGCGAAATGAAACGCTTGGGCTTCAGCGACGAAATCATCGCCAATCGCTTAAACGTCAGCGAAAAATTCATTCGCGAGCTGAGAAAGCTCTTCGGCATCGAGGCCAAGTACAGAAAAGTGGACACCCAAGGAGGCCTGGCAGATGCCGAGGCCAATTACCTCTACTCCAATTACGAAGGGGAAGATGAATCCCCGGTTCACGAAGACAAGCGCCGCATCATCGTCATCGGCAGCGGCCCCATCCGCATCGGCCAAGGGGTGGAATTCGACTACGCCTCCGTGCACTGCGTCAAGACCCTGCGCCGAGAAGGCTACGAAACCATTATCATTAACAACAATCCCGAGACCGTCTCCACGGACTTCGACATTTCCGACAAACTTTACTTCGAGCCCCTCACGGCGGAAGATACATTAAACATTATCGAAAAAGAAAAACCCGAAGGCGTCATCCTCCAGTTTGGCGGCCAAACCGCCATTAAGCTCGCCGGCGTCTTTAAAGAAGAAGGCATTCCCATTTTAGGCACGGATCCCACGGCCATCGACCGAGCGGAAGATCGGGAAAAATTCGACGCCATGTTGGAAGAGCTGAACCTCATTCGCCCGAAAGGCGTCGGCGTTCACGGCGTGGAAGAAGGCATGGAAAAGGCGGAAAGCCTGGGCTACCCCGTTCTCGTGCGCCCCTCCTACGTCCTCGGCGGCCAAGGCATGGAAATCTGCACCGCCGATGAAGATCTGCGCTACTATCTGGAAGAATCCTTCGCCATGGATCCCGAGCGCACGGTGCTGATCGACCAATACATTCAAGGCATGGAATGTGAAGTGGATGCCATTTCCGACGGCACCGACGTGTTCCTGCCGGGGATTATGGAACACTTGGAGCGGGCCGGGGTACACAGCGGCGACTCCATCAGCATCTATCCCAGTCGCCACATCTCGAAAGAAATGGACGATGCCATTTTAGAGGCCACGAAGAAAGTGGCACTGGAGCTGGGCGTTATGGGCATGATCAATATTCAATTCATTATTAAAGACGAGACTCTCTACATGATCGAAGTCAACCCGAGAAGCTCCCGCACCGTGCCCTATCTCTCGAAAGTCACGGGCATGAACATTACGGAAATCGCGACGAAAGTCATGCTGGGCGACAGCTTAAAATCCATGGGTTACGGCACGGGCATCGGCCCCGTTTCCCCCACGACCTGCGTGAAGATCCCCGTCTTCAGTACGGAAAAACTCCACCGGGTGGAAGCTTCCCTCGGGCCCGAAATGCGCTCCACCGGCGAAGTCTTAGGTGTGGGCCGCACGGAAGAAGAAGCCATGGCCAAGGGCTTTTTAGCCGCGGGCACGGACATTGCGCCGAAGAGCCGCCGCGCCCTTTGCACCATTCGCGACCGGGACAAAGAGGAATTTTTGCCCATCGCCAAGTCCCTGGCGGAAGACGGCGTCATTTTCTACGCAACCAAGGGCACCAAGGCCTTCTTAAACAAACACGGCATCGACGCGGAAGAAGTGCGCCGCATCGGCGAGGAAGCCCCCACCATGATCGACTTGATCCAAGAAGGCAAGATCGATCTCGTCTTCAACACCCCCACCAAGGGCAACGACTCCAAGCGCGACGGCTTTTTAATTCGCCGAAACGCCATCGAATGCGACGTGGAACTCTTCACCAATCTGGACAAGGCCAAGGTTTACGCCGAAACCTTAAAGAACAATCCTTTGAAAGACGATCTGAGAATTTACGAAATCGGCGACTATAACGCCGAGTGCTGATTGCCCCATCGCTCATTGGGGTAGAATCCCATAAAGGAGTGTGACCTATGGGAATCGGAATTGTCAGTGACTTATTAAATAAATCGGGAAAATCCAAAATTGATCGCCGGCTGCAAGTGGCCGCCGCGCGAAAAGAAGCAGACGCTCTGGAGGCGATGTTGGCGAAAAAAACCGACGTAGCCCAATACGTGATCCACGAATCCCTCGTGGCGAAATTAAAATGGGACAAGATCGACCTGGTCTTTCCCCTGGTAGAAGACGGCGATGCCGCCAAGGGCCTGGCGTCCATGTTGACCTCAGAAGGCATTCCCTTCGTCGGCGCCGGCGTCATGGGCCTGGGAATCGCGGAAGATCCCGTGCTCGTCGCCGCCATTTTAAAGCAACAGGGCATGGATTTTCGCCCGGTACACGCCGCAGAAAGCGTGGTGGATTTGGCTCAGATCGAGCTCGCCTACCCCGTGATCGTAACGGCAAAAGGGGAAGAATCCGTGTTTGTGGCCGATGAAGAGGCCCTTTACGAAGAGGCCAAGCACCTTCTGGATGTGGCCCCGATCATCTACCTCAGGGAGCCGTCAAAGGGCAAGAAAGTTCACGTGGCCCTTCTCGGAAACGGCGACGAAGTCAGCGTCTTTACGAAGGCCGTCGGCGGAGAGCTAAACGAAAAAGAAGAGGATCTCGTAAGGAATACGGCGAAAAAAGCCTTCGAGCTCTTTCAATTGAAGGACATGGGCTTTTTCGTCATGGAAGCGGACGGGGAGAAGGCCTACGTCATCGACGCCCGGGCTTCCGCCGATTTTCGTGCCGAGAGCGATTTTATGGCGGTATTAAGTGAAAAGGGCTTTCGTCCGGAAACTGCCGTCGACGCCATCGTCAATGCGGCAATCGACCGCACCGGGGCGGAAGTCAAGGCGAAAAGCGACGCCTTTCTCGCCACCGCCGCCACGCGAAGAAACGACATCGACATCCTCTTGAAGGAAGAACAATCCCGCCTCACCGAGGAGAAGATCGGCCGCTTCCGCGAAGAGACGAAGGAAATGCGCCGCAATGTGGAAGAAGGCGCGGAAAAAATGGAAGCCGGCGCCGAAGAAGCGGCGAGAGAAGCCAAGGGCCGCCTCCGTCAAGTGGAAAGAGGCGCCCGGGAGACCTGGTCCAAGGCCAAGCGCTACGCCAAGGAGCGGGTGGATGAAGCCCAAAGAGATGCGCGGATTGCTCAAGACGTGGTTACGGAAACCATGGACGACGAGGATATTCGCGAGCTGAAGCTGCGCTACGCCGCCCTGGAGCAAAGGGTCTACGCCTTGGAAGAGCGCATTCGCTTTTTGGAAAACCGATAAAATCAGACAAAATCATAAGAACGAAAAGCCGGCAGTTCATGCCGGTTTTTATTGGGAGGAAAAATGAAAATTTACGGAACCGACCTTTGCCCCGATTGCTTGGCGGCAAAAAAGGTTTTAGACGAAAGAAAGATTCCCTACGACTACGTGGACATCACGAAAGACATCGCCGATTTAAAGGCTTTTCTGCGCCTAAGAGACACTTCGCCCGCTTTCGACGAAGTGAAAAAAGCGGGAAACATCGGCGTGCCCGCCTTCGTTTCGGAAGACGGCGCCATTGCATTCGAGGTGAGCGAAAATGAATAACAAGACCCGCCTCTTAACGGCCACTGCCATTCTCTGCGCCCTCTCCGTCACCTTGTCTACCTTGGTCGTCTTTCCCAATATGGCCCCCTTTCAACACGCCATCAATGTCATCGGCGCCGTGGTCCTCGGGCCTTGGTATAATTTCCTCTGCGCCCTGTTAACCGGGCTTATTCGCATGGGCACGGGCCGTCCCATTACCTCCGTCACCGGTGCCGTGGTCGGCGCTCTCCTCTCGGGCCTCGTCTACAAAAAAACCGCCTCCCTTCCCGCCACCTGGGCGGGGGAAGTCTTTGGCACGGGGATCTTAAGCGCCATCTTGTCCTATCCCTTTATGAAATACCTCTACGGATTGGATCTGGGCAGCCCCTTCTACTACATTCCCTTTTTCCTGCCCTCCACCATGGTGGGCGCATCCATCGGCATTCTGGTCCTCCTGTCCCTGAAGCGGGCGGGCAAACTTTCCGATTTAGAGCTCTGGAAAAAATAAAAAAGCAATTGCATTTTCCTTTTTTTCTGCTATACTGTTAGTAATCCTAACAAATATGAAAACGTCGAGCAGAAGCAAGTAGCTTCAGGTGCCCTTCTCAGAGAGTCGGTGGTTGGTGTGAACCGATGAAGTTCCCTGTTGTGAATGGGTCTGTGAGTGCGAGGTGAAAAAAAGTAGCCGAGCCGGTTCTCCCGTTACAGAGATAGGATATGTTAGTATCTAAAATGAGATGCGTCCTTTGGGCGCAACTAGGATGGCACCGCGAATTCACCATTTGCTCCTATATGAGCAAATGGTTTTTTTGTGCCGAGAAAAGGAGTTATTATGAACACGAAGACATTAGTACAGGGCGCTATTTTTATTGCATTGGGCACGATTTTACACACCATCGTCCCCGGATTTTTCAACGGCATGAAGCCGGACTTTATGCTTTTCTGCCTCATCGCCTACATTATGCTGAATCCGAAGCCCCTGCCCACCCTGGCCATGGGCGTGGCCACCGGCGTTATGGCGGCATTAACCACCCAATTCCCCGGCGGTCAGCTTCCGAACATCTGCGATAAAATCATCGCCGCATTTTCCGTCCTGCTTATGATTCGTGCAATTCCCGGCGACGGCACCGTAAAAAAAGCCATTATTTATTTCATCACCACCATTATCAGCGGCTCCGTGTTCCTGGGCACGGCCATGCTCCTCGTAGGTCTTCCCGGCGGCGCGCCCTTTACGGCCATGTTCGTCGCCGTCGTCCTTCCCACGGCAGCCATGACGGCGGTATTAGGCGTCATTTACGAAAGAGTCATCGCCGTCAACTACAAACGAAATCGAGCGTAGCGAAAGGAGCGAGGCGACCTTGCCCTCGCTCTTTTTCTATGTTCCGTAAATTGAGCGAGGGCCGCGGGCCTGTGGTATAATACATGGGTTAAGGCAACAGTTGAAGCGAAGGAGCGCTTATGATCGAGATCAAAAATTTAGTCTATTCATATGAAGAAGCCGTGAAATCGGCGGTGGACGATGTGAGCCTTTCCATCGAGAAGGGCGAATTTATCGCCGTCTTGGGCCACAACGGCAGCGGCAAATCCACCTTGGCCAAGTGTTTAAACGGCCTCTTTCAGCCCACTTCCGGCGATGTCATCGTCGACGGGATGAACACGAAAGAAGACGAGGACATTTGGAAGATTCGCGCCCGTGCCGGCATGGTCTTTCAAAATCCCGACAACCAAATCGTCGCCACGGTGGTGGAAGAGGACGTGGCCTTCGGGGCGGAAAATTTGGCCGTGGAACAATCGGAGCTACGAAAGCGCGTCGACGACGCCTTGGCGGCAGTGGAAATGACGGAATACAAAGACGACCAGCCCCACAAGCTTTCCGGCGGACAGAAACAGCGGGTGGCCATTGCGGGCATTCTCGCCATGAACCCCGACTACATTATTTTAGACGAGCCCACGGCCATGTTGGATCCCGTGGGGCGCCAGGAAGTCATGAACACGATTCTGCGCCTGAATATAGAAGAGGGCAAGACCATTATCCTCATCACCCACTTTATGAACGAAGCCGTGCAGGCGGATCGCGTGGCGGTCATGGAAGAGGGGAAACTCATTCTCGAGGGGCCGCCCCGGGACGTGTTTAATCAAGTGGACACCATGAAATCCCTGGGCCTCGACGTGCCCCAAGTCACGGAGCTCGCCGCCCGGTTAAAAGCCGTGGGCGTGCCTCTGCCCGACGGAATTTTAGACAGAGAGGAGTTTGTCGACGCCTTATGCCGAGCATCAGCATCCGAAATGTAAGCTACATTTATAATGAAGGCCTGCCCTTTGAAAAGCGGGCCCTTGACGACGTCAGCCTGAACATTGGCGAAGGCGAATTTATCGCCCTGGTGGGCCACACGGGAAGCGGCAAGTCTACCTTGGTCCAACACTTAAACGGCCTGATGGAGCCCACGGAAGGGGAAATCCTCTACGACGGCGTCGATTACAGAAAAAAGGGAAACATCGCCACCTTGCGCCAAAAGGTGGGACTGGTGTTTCAATACCCGGAGTACCAGCTTTTTGAAGAAACCATCGCCAAAGACATCGCCTACGGGCCGAAAAACTTGGGCCTAAGCGACGAGGAAGTGGAAGAGAGGGTGCGCCGAGCCATGGGGAAAGTCGGCCTGGACTACGATGAAAAGGGAGAACAGAGTCCCTTCGCCCTCTCCGGCGGACAAAAGCGGCGGGTGGCCATCGCGGGCATTCTGGCCATGGAGCCGGAGGTCTTGGTTCTGGATGAGCCCACGGCGGGCCTGGATCCCCGAGGGAGCCGCGAAATTCTCGAGGAGATTCGCGGAATTTTCGAATCCACAGGCACCACCATCGTCCTCGTCTCCCACAGCATGGAAGAAGTGGCGCGATTGGCGAGCCGCGTCATCGTCATGGATCGAGGGCGGGTGCATATGGACGGCACCCCGCGGGAAATATTCGCAAGGGAGAAGGAACTTCGCGCCATCGGCCTGGGCGTGCCCCAAGTGCGCCGCACCATGACCGATTTGGTCGCGAAGGGATTCGACATTAAGGAAGACTGCATTACCGTCGACGAAGCGTTCGACGCATTAAAGACATGGTGGGAGGGACGACGTGCTTAAAGACATTACAATCGGCCAGTATTTTCCCGCCAAATCCCCGGTCCATTCCCTGGATCCCCGGTACAAAATTCTCATTATGACGATTTTTATCGTGAGCCTGTTTTTCATCAACGCCTTTTGGCCCTACATCTTTATTTTCGCCTGGCTCTTTTTCACCATTGCCGCGGCAAAAATTCCCGTAGGCATGGTGGTGAAGGGACTCAAGCCCCTCAGGCTCATCTTGATCTTCACCTTCGTGATGAATGTGTTCTTCATTCCCGGCGAAGTGCTCTTTAAACTGGGCTTTTTAACCATCTCGAGAGAAGGGCTCACCCAGGCCATCTTTATGGCCATTCGCTTGGTGCTCCTCGTCATGGGCACGAGCCTTCTCACCTTAACCACCTCGCCTTTGGCCCTGACCGAAGGCATTGAAAAGCTCATGAACCCCTTGAAGCGCGTCGGCTTTCCGGCCCACGCCATCGCCATGATGATTACCATCGCCCTGCGCTTCATCCCCACCCTAATCGACGAGGCGGACAAGATCATGAAGGCGCAAATGGCCCGCGGCGCCGATTTCGAATCGGGGAACGTGCTGAACCGGGCGAAAAATCTCGTGCCCCTTTTGGTGCCCCTAATCCTCAACGCCCTGCGCCGGGCGGAAGAGCTGGCCACGGCCATGGAAAGCCGCTGCTACCGCGGCGACGAGCACCGCACGAAATTAAACCCCCTCCAACTGACGGGTACGGACCATCTCCTGTTTACCGTGAACATGATCTTCTTTATTCTGGTTTCCGCCACCCGCTGGATGCACGTGCCCCTGCCATGAGAAACATTTTAATCACCGTGGCCTACGACGGCACGAACTTTCACGGCTACCAGGATCAGGGGCCGAAAAAGCTCCGCACCGTGGAGACCCTTCTGAAGGCGGCACTGGAAAAGACCGTGGGCCACGACGTGGCTCTGCAATCGGCGGGACGCACAGACAAAGGCGTCCACGCCCTGGGGCAGAAGGCCAACTTCCTCTCCGATACGCCCATCGATTTGGGCAACTTCCCCCGCGTGGTGAACTACCATCTGCCTCGGGATCTAAGCATCGTCGAGGCCGTGGAGGTGCCCGCGGATTTTCACGCCCGCTACGGCGCCAAGAAAAAGCATTACAAGTACCGCATCTACAACACGAAACACAGAAACGGCATGTTGGATCGTTTTGCCGTCCACGCCCCCTTTCCTCTGGATGTGGAGCGCATGGCGCGGGCCCTGAAACAAATCGAAGGCTTTCACGACTTTTCCGCCTTTATCGGCCGCTACGCATCCCCGGCCAATCCCAAACGGGCCATCGACGAAATCACCGTCACCCGGTCGGGAGAGATCATCGAGGTGGATTTTTTCGGCAAAAGCTTTTTAAAAAACCAGATCCGCATCATTATGGGCTGTGCCATGGAAATCGGCCGCGGCCTCATGCCCGAAGATCAATTGTTAAAAGCCACAAAGACCCTGGACCGAAAAGACCTGGGCCCGACGGCTGCGGCCAACGGACTCATCCTTATGTCCATCGACTACGAATAGCACGGAAAACGTGCTATTTTTTTACTCAAAAACAATCTTCCATGATAAGATGAAAGACAATACATAGAAAGAGGTGTATTATGCCCGGAAGTTTAAAAGTATTGGCCTGTTACCTAATGTGGGCCTTCCTCGTTTTGTATTGGCCCCTCTTCGGCGCCATGGATCCCTTGGCCGTCTTGTCCTTTCGAATCATCTTTTCCATGCTCTTTTGTTTGATCGTCATGCTTATTCTGGGACAGGGCCTCGCCATCCTCGCCCTTATGAAAGACAAGCGGCAGATGCTCTTTTTGCTCTTGGCGGGCATCACCATTACCGTTAACTGGGGCGGCTACATTATCGCCGTCATGACCGGCCGCGTCATCGACGCCTCCTTGGCCTATTACATGTATCCCATCTTCTCCATCGTGTTGGGCTTTTTCATTTACAACGAACGGCTCAGGCCCCTGCAGTGGGTGGCCTTCGCCCTGGCCGTACTCGGCGTTACCGTCCCCATTATCGCCTACGGCCAAGTGCCCGTCTTTGCCATCATCATCGGCACGAGCTTCGCCTTTTACGGTGCCATAAAAAAACAAATCACCGCCTCGGGCATGTTGAGTATCTTCATGGAGACCCTTATGGTCGTGCCCATCGCCCTGATTTACCTCGTGGCCTTTAGCCATTTAGAAGGCCTTACCCCGCGAGATATTCTCCTGATCCCCACCATGGGCGTCGTCACCACGGTGCCGCTGCTCTTTTTTGCCGTCGGCATGAAAGACACGAGCCTATCCCTCGCCGGCGTCTTAATGTACATCAACCCCACCATCCAACTCCTTCTCGGCGTCTTCATTATGGGGGAAGAATTTACCACCATCCACGCCTGGATGTTCGCCTTCGTGTGGTCCGGCGTGGCACTGTTTCTGGCGGACGGATTCCGGGAGAGGAAGAAGACGCAGCTATAGAATAAATGTACCCGGCGATTTGTGCCATGGCTATCGCCGGTTTTTTGTTGAATCCTTATAAAATCCTTAAATTTGTTCCGTATACTCTCCTTAGAAAAAGAGGAGGAACAGGCAATGGAAAAATACATTTTAGAGACGAAGGGGTTAACCAAGGTATTTAAAGAGCAAACCGCCGTGAATCATCTGGATTTGAAGGTGGAAAAAAACACCGTTTACGGATTGCTTGGGCCAAATGGTGCGGGAAAATCGACGACTTTAAAGATGATTGCGGGCATGCTTCACAAGACATCGGGAGATATTTTATTTGATGGACATCCTTGGAGCCGCAACGATTTAGCGGCGATCGGTGCGCTCATCGAAACGCCGCCTTTGTACGATAATTTAAGCGCTGAAGAAAATCTGAAGGTGAGAACCCTGTTATTGGGATTGGGCGACGAACGAATCGAGGAAGTTTTGGACATCGTCGATTTAAAGGATACGGGGAAAAAGAAGGCGGGACAATTTTCCATGGGAATGAAGCAACGGCTGGGCATTGCCATCGCCTTGGTGAACCGACCAAAGCTATTAATTTTAGACGAGCCGACCAATGGTCTGGATCCTGAGGGCATTCGGGATTTGCGTGATTTAATTCGGAGTTTCCCGAAAAAAGGCATGACAGTCATTTTATCCAGTCACATTTTAGGAGAAGTGGCGCAATCGGTCGACCACGTGGGAATTATCGTCGGCGGTGAATTAAAGTACCAAGAAAAAATTGCAGAAAACGACGATTTAGAGTCGCGCTACATGACGGTCGTCAATGGAAGCGAGGGGTGGCGTGAATGAAAAAATATATTCTCGCTGAGCATTTAAAGCAGAAGCATACCTTTTTAAAAACATTCGTTGTTATCATGTCCCTAATGCCCCTCGCCATGGCTTTCGTACTTATGCCGCCCTACTTTTCTGTCAATGCCTACAACTGGTGGTATGTGATTCTATTGCCGGCGACCTTCGCTTTGGTACCGGCCATGGTGCATCGGAGAGATGATCGAAAATTGGATTACTGCGCCATTTTTTCTCTTCACATCGATCTAAAAAAAGTGTGGCTTGCAAAAGTACTTGTGGCTTCAGTGTATCTTTTATTCGCCTCTGCCATCCACATGACGGGTGTCGGAATCCTACAATCTTTTCTGGGTAGTCAACTGACGCCGAATCTGGGGTGGGACATCCTACTTTTTGCCAGTGGTGTATTATTTTTTGTAAACCTGTGGCAAGTGCCTTTGTGTCTATTTCTGGCGAAGAAGTTCGGCTTATCGGCCGCCGTGTCCATCAACATCTTGTTGGGCGCGGCATTGGGGGTTATGTTCGCTGATACGTCCATGTGGCTCCTTTGTCCCTACGCGTGGGGTGCGCGTTTAATGGTACCGATTCTGCACCTCCTGCCCAACGGTCTTGTGGCGGAAGTTGCCGAACCCATGATCGAAAACACGTCGATCATCATTCCCTGCGCGCTATCTCTTGGGATTTTTATCTTATTGTCCGGGATAACGGCTCGATGGTTTGCGACCCAGGAGGTAAAATGATGGGTAGAGTTTTAAAAGCAGAGCTTTATAAAATTAAACACACGTGGACTCTTTGGATCCATGGTATTTTACCGGTACTCTACGCCCTAGCCTTCTATGCGGCATGTCAATTTACCGGCATAAAAAATTTTATGCCCGATGAGACGATTCAGATCTATTTCACGCTTTTAGGCGCGGCAGTGCCCATCGTAGTCGGTGTTTTGATATCCAAAGTGGCGGATATGGAAAGCGGCGCAGGACATTTTCAACTGTTGCTTTCGGCGCCGTCAAGGACGAGGGCTTATTTGGGAAAAGCGGGGGCCATGTTTCTTGGATTCATTTGGGCGGCGTCCGTAGCCGTCGGCGTCTTTGGAGGGCTTTTCGGTCACCAAACACTTGCTGTTTGGTTTGCGGCGCTGTTGCTTCTTTTAGCCGCATCCGTTGCCGTCTACTTGATTCACTTGTGGGTGGCATTGGCACTGGGTTCGGTCCCGTCCATGGGTCTTGGTGTTGTAGAAACACTCATCGCCCTTCTCGCTATCACCGGATTAGGCGATAAGCTTTGGTATTTCGTCCCCTGCACCTGGCCCGCACGCTTGCCGGGGACCTATATTTTAGCCAGTGCGCACCAAAACCATTCCCTTCTAACGGCGGAGATGGCGAAGTGGGGATTTTCGGCCCTTCCCATGACGGCAGTGATCTTTATCGGCTCCGTCATTTGGTTTAATCGGTGGGACGGAGGACAATGGGGCGATTGAAATCCTATAAATAATCAATTAAGAAGAAAAAGCGCTAGATGCATAGCGGAGGTGATTTTGTGGCGACGATACTTGTCGTCGACGACGAAGAGGATATGCTCGTGTTAATCGAAAATATTCTAAAAAAGAATGGCCATTGCATTCATGCGGTTCAAAATCCGTTGGAATTAGACGAAAACAGTTTGCGAAAATACGATTTGATTTTGCTGGATGTCATGATGCCTGGGATGGACGGCATGACTTTCTGTAAAAAAATTCGTCGCATCGTGGACTGTCCCATCCTTTTTTTAACGGCAAAGACAACGGAAGCGGATGTCGTAAAAGGCCTTTTAAGCGGCGGAGACGACTATATAACAAAGCCTTTCGGCGTACAGGAATTGCTCGCGCGGGTGGAGGCGCACTTAAGGAGAGAGCAGAGAGAAAAACATGCCGGATTCAACCTTGGATCGATTCGCTTTGATCTGTCTTCAAAAAGCATTTTTGTAGAAGAAGAAAAAGTACCTTTGACGAAATCCGAGTACCGGATTTGTGTGCTTCTGGCTGAAAGAAAGGGGCAGGTCTTCTCGAAAGAGCAGATTTATGAACAGGTTTTCGGCTACGAGGGGGAAGGCGAACCATCGGCGGTTTCCGAGCACGTAAAAAACATTCGGGCGAAGTTTCAACGGGTCGGCGAAAAGCCCATTGCGACTGTGTGGGGGATTGGCTATAAATGGAATTAAACAGAAAAGGACAATCCCTTCAACTCGTTTTTCTCAAATATTTACTCAGTGTCGCCCTTGGGCTTGCGGTATCCGCGGGCCTTGCACTCTTTCTTTTTACGATGGCGTATCGATTGAACGGAATCGTACCGGCTGATGCGACGGAACAGTTCATCCTTCGAAACAAGGCGAAAATCGCCCAGGCAGAGCCATTTGATCCCACTTTGATTCCTGAGAACGTAGGTTATGTGTATCTCGCAGACGACGGGCGCTTGCTCGCGTCCAATATGTCGGCGGTGGAGAGGAAAAAAGCAATGGCCTTTCTCCGGGGGCAGGTAATGTCCACGTCGTCTTCCGCTTATATGGAGATCGAGCGCCGGGAGGGCGTGGTGGTAGCCCACTACACCCTGAAGCCTCGCTATTCCAATCCCTGGATGGAGGCCCACTTCCCTCCCGTAAATTATTTGTTTTCCGCCCTCATGGTAAGTTTATGCTTTATAAGCGCCATGACCATTACCCTGATTTGGGCGAGACGTTTGACGAAGCAGTTGATGCCCATGATCGAAGCGTCGGAAGAAATCGCGAAACAGAATTTAGATTTTGAAATAGGGACATCGACGATCAAAGAATTTAACGGCGTATTAAATGCTTTTGAAAAGATGAAAATCGCATTGAGTCGATCTCTAAGAGAAAAATGGACGGAAGAGGCGAATAGGAAAAACCAAATTTCCTCTCTGGCTCACGACCTAAAGACGCCTGTCGCCATTATCCATGGGAACGCGGAATTGTTGAAAGAGACGAAATTATCCGATGAGCAAAGAAGCTACGTTGATTTCATTGCAAAAAACTCTACGCGGATTTCGACCTATGCCCACGCCCTTATGGAAGTGAATCAGTTCGGTGTTTCCGAGGAATTGGATTTAAAAAGATTGCATATTTCTGTTGTCGCGGAAAAAATAGCGGCCCTGGCTCGGGAAATAGCGAATACTTATAGGTGCCCCATCGAGGAATCCTTGGATGTCGGAAACAGCTATGTGTCGGTGGATTTAAAACAATTGGAGCGAGGGGTGCAGAATCTACTCATGAATGCCATTCACTATGCGCCCGAGGCATCGGCTGTGGAACTGCTTATTTCAACAGGAGAAAACACTCTCGAAATGACCGTTGGCGATTACGGCCCCGGATTTTCCGACGAGGATTTAAAGCGAGCTTCGGAACCCTTTTATCGCGGCGATAAGAGTCGTCACAGCTCGACCCATTACGGCTTGGGGCTTTACACGGCGAAAACCGTCGCCGAATTGCATCATGGCAGCTTGCGACTGACGAATCGCTCATCGGGGCAGGGAGCGATGGTTACTTTGATGCTGCCTCTTGAGAATAATGCGTAAGGAAATGGCGGAACGAAGGCCCTTTCTAATCCCATCGAGATTAGAAAGGGCTTCTTTATATTGACAAGTGTTCAACGCTGTTATACACTGTTATAGAAATGAGGGATACCATGGACATCATCATTGACAATTCCGCATCGGTTCCCATTTACGAACAGTTGCGGAATCAAATTCGCGATCAAATTATAAACGACGTGTTGGCATACGACGAGCAGCTTCCTTCCATTCGCGTCCTCGCCAAGGACCTTTCCATCAGCATTATGACGGTAAAAAAAGCCTACGATGCGCTGGAGGCGGATGGATTTATCGTGACGCGGCAGGGGAAGGGATCTTTTGTCGCCGAGAAAAACGAAAATGTGGCCCGGGAAATCCTGCAAAAGGAAATCGAAGGGCACATGGAAGCGGTCGTGGCCATTGCCAAGGATCACGGCATCGCCAAGAAAGATATCGTGGCCATGCTGGATGTGTTATTCGGAGGTGAATAATGGATCGAATCGCATTAAAAGAGATTCGCAAAGAATACAGCGCCTTTACCCTAAATGGGATCAGTTTTCCCGTGAAAGAGGGATATATTACGGGCTTTATCGGTCCCAACGGTTCGGGCAAGACGACGACGATTCGCGCGATTTTAAATCTCAACCATTTAAACGGGGGCGAGGTCTTGTACCGCGGCGCGCCGCCGGAAGACAACGACTACCTGCAGGATGTGGGCATCGTCCTCGACGAATCCTATTTTCCGCCAGATTGGTCTGTGGAAGATGTAAACAATGTCTTGTCTGTGGGCTATAAAAGTTGGAAGGTTGCGGAATTTTTTAAGCGGGTGGAAAATTACGGAATCGATCCGAAATTAAATGTGAAGAGCCTTTCCCGTGGCATGACGACGAAGCTTATGCTCGCCGCCGCTCTTTCTCACGGCGCCAAAACCTTGGTCTTGGACGAGCCCACCAGCGGGCTGGATCCCCGCTCTCGCGACGAATTTCGCGACACTATTCAGCGCTACATGGCGGAGGATGAGGAAAACACCGTGCTCTTTTCCACCCACATTACGGAGGATTTGGAAGCCATCGCCGATTACATCGCCTTTATAATGGATGGCGAACTGGCCTTTTACGGCACGAAAGACGATTTTCTGGAGGCTTACCGCATCGTCAAGTGTCGTGAGGCGGATTTCAAAGCCGCGGATCCGAAGGTGATTTTGGGCAAGAAAAAAACCTCCACCCACGTGGAAGTGTTGGTTGAGGCAAATATGGCCGACGCTTTCGGCGAAAACACCGTGGTGGAGAAGCCTTCCATCGACCGGATTATGACGTTCTACCATCGAGGTGATGACGATGTTTAAAACCTGCAAAATGGATTTTTTGGGCATTCGCCCTTATATCACTTGGAAACCCATCGCTTTTTTCATCCTGTTTTCCGTGGGCTTTACTTATTTTACGGATCTTTCTTTTTTCCCCATGGTCTTCGCCATGACCATGTCTTTGATGATCATGACCTATCCCTTCGTCACGGGAGAAGATTCCGGGACGGAACGGCTCTACCGCATGATCGGCATGGAAGATGAGGACACGGTGCGGGGGCGCTACCTTTATTCTTTCGTGGTATTTCTCGTCACGACGCTTGTCGCCCTCGTCATTATGAACGGCGTGAATCTGGCGAAAAGCGGCGCGCTTATTATCGGCGAAAGCTTGGCCGTCGGCGGGGGTTATCTCGTCATGTACATCCTTTTTATGGACATCAATGTGCCGATTTTCTTTGCCGTGGGTCACAAAAAAGCCAAGGCAGTGGCCGGGGCTGCCCTCATCGCCGCGACATTAATTGTCGTCGGCATATCCGGCTTTGCCACCTCGGCCTTTCCCAAGGAAGTCAAGGCCCTGTACCTGTGGGCGAGCAGCCATGTACTTTTAATCGTGCTACTCGGCATCGTGTTCTTGGCTTTCATGACCATGCTTTCTTATTCCGTGGCGTTGAAAAAGTTCAAGAAGCGGGATTTGTAATCGCCTGCGAAAAAAGGCCATAAAAAAAGACGCCCGTAGGCGTCATTTGGAGCTAACGAGGGGATTTGAACCCCTGACCTGCTGATTACGAATCAGCTGCTCTACCATCTGAGCCACGTTAGCGAATACTTCTATTATTTTAGGCCATACGGGCGGAAAATGCAAGGGCCATGTAAAAATTATTTCAGCGAGGCAGGCGGCGATTGAAACGGCCTGCCTTTTATAGTACCATAGAAGCGGTATGGTATGATCCCGGGGAGCCGGGATTTTTTATATAGAGAGGACGCGATTATGTCCGTTGCAGAAATTGAACGAAGCATTATAAAAAAATATCGAAAGACCATCTGGCGCCGCTTTATTAAAGGCATCAACGACTACGATTTAATCGAAGACGGGGACGTCATCGCCGTGGCCATTAGCGGCGGCAAGGATTCCTTGCTTCTGGCGAAGCTCTTACAGGAACTGAAGCGCCACGGCAAGAAGCAGTTTGAGCTCTTGTTTTTAACCATGGATCCCGGTTATTTGCCCGCCATTCGCAAACAGGTGGAGGACACGGCGGCGGCCATGGGGATCCCCCTTCAAATCTACGACAGCAATGTCTTTGAAGTGGCGGAGGACATGGGCGGGGAAAAGCCCTGCTACATGTGCGCCCGCATGCGCCGGGGGAGTCTTTACGACAAGGCGAAGTCCTTGGGGGCCAACAAGCTGGCTTTAGGCCACCACTTCGACGATGTGATCGAAACGGTGATGATGAATGTGCTCTTCGGGGGCAGCTACAAGACCATGATGCCGAAGCTTCATTCCACGAATTTCGAGGGAATGGAGCTGATTCGGCCCATGATTTTTATTCGGGAATCGGACATTCGCCAGTGGGTGAAGTGTAACGACCTCACCCCCATCGACTGCGCCTGCACGGTAACGGCCAAGGAAAATTTCGGCGCTCGGGCCTATGTGAAAAACCTCATCGAAACCATCGCAGAGGAAAATCCCAATGTGGCCATGTCCATTTACCGCTCGGCTGAAAATGTGGAGCTCGGGGCGATTTTAGGTTATAAAGACGGCGAGGGAAAGAAGCACAGCTTTTTGGAACATTACGAAAGGAGAGAGTAGTATGCGACTGATTTCATGGAATGTGAACGGCATTCGCGCCGCCATAAAGAAGGGCTTTATGGATTTTTTCGACGACGTGGACGCGGACATTTTCTGTTTGCAGGAAACCAAGCTTTCCGACGGCCAGTTGGATTTGGAGCTTGAAGGCTACCATCAATACTGGAACTATGCGGAGAAAAAAGGTTACAGCGGCACGGCGGTCTTTACGAAGGAAGAGCCGATCCACGTGTCCTACGGCATCGACATGGAAGAACACGACAAGGAAGGGCGAGTCATTACCTGCGAATACGAGGATTTCTTCCTGGTGACCTGCTACACCCCCAATTCCCAACGGGGCCTGGCCCGCTTGGATTACCGCATGGAATGGGAAGAGGATTTTCGCAAGTACCTGAACATGTTGGATCAGGTGAAGCCTGTGGTGCTCTGCGGGGATTTAAACGTGGCCCACAAGGAAATCGACTTGAAAAATCCCGCGGCCAATCGTAAAAATGCGGGCTTTTCCGACGAAGAGCGCAGCCAATTTCAAAATCTCTTGGACGCCGGATACACGGACACCTTCCGCCACCTCTACCCGGATGCGGCGGATCGCTACAGCTGGTGGAGCTACATCACCAAGGCCCGGGAAAGGAACGCCGGTTGGCGCATCGACTACTTTGTGGTGAGCGACCGTTTGGCCGATTCCATCGTGGAGGCGGACATTCGCGACGACATTTTCGGCAGCGACCACTGCCCGGTCTATTTAGAATTGGATCTTTAGAGAATCCATTGAAAAATAGCGGGCAACAGGGTAAAATCTATTGTGGTATATGAAATAAATTTTTAAAAGAAAGGTGATACAATGGCAGCAACGCGTTTTGTTAAAATCAATGAACACGTACACTACATCGGTGTAAACGACCGCTACACCCATTTATTCGAAGGCATGTGGCCCCTGCCCGACGGCATCAGCTACAACTCCTACCTCTTCGACGGCGGCAGCAAGACCTGTCTTTTGGACTGCGTCCGCATCGACTCCGTGTCGGAGTTTTTCGTAAAATTAGACGACGCTCTCGACGGCAGAAAACTCGACTACGTCGTGGTCAATCACATGGAACCGGACCACACCTCGTCCTTAAAGAGCGTGTTGGAACGCTACCCGGAATGCAAGGTCATTACCAATAAAAAAGCCGTCACCATGATGGAAAACTTCTATTCCATCGGCGAAGACCGCGCCATTCTCGTGGCAGACGGCGAAACCATCGACATCGGCGAAAGGAAGCTCACCTTCTACACCACGCCCATGGTACACTGGCCCGAATCCATGGTCTGCTTCGAAGAAGAAACCGGCATCCTCTTCAGCCAAGACGCTTTCGGCGGCTTCGGCACCTTAGACGGCGCCATTTTCGACGACCAAGTGGACTGGGAAAAATACCGCGAAGAAACCATTCGCTACTACACCAACATCGTCGGTAAGTACAGCGTGCAAGTTATTCGCGCCCTGAAGAAATTAGGCGGATTGGACATTAAGATGATCTGCCCGGACCACGGTCCCGTATGGCGCGACAACATCGGCCGCATTGTAGGCCTGTACAGCGATTTAAGCGAACAAAAAACCGAAGACGGCGTACTCATCGTCTACGGCTCCATGTACGGTAACACGGAACAAGTCGCCGAAGCCATTGCCCGCTCCTTAACGGAAGAAGGCGTGCGCAACATTCGCATTCGCGACGTATCCAAGACCCACATCAGCTATTTAATCAGCGAAACCTGGAACTACAAGGGCATTATCTTGGGCTGCCCCACCTACAATGTGGATCTGTTCCCGCCCATGGCCAATTTAGTCGAAGTGCTGAAGAAACAAAAGATGAAAAACCACATCTTAGGCACCTTCACCAACTATACCTGGGGCGGCGGCGCGGAAAAAGCTTTTGCCGCCTTCGCAGAAGAAAGCAAATGGGAAGTGCTCCCCACCACCGTGGACGTCATGGGCGCTCCGAAACAAGAAGATTTAGACAAATGTGCACAATTGGCCAAGGAAATGGCCGAAGCCTTAAAGGCAAGCAAATAATAAGCGAAGCGTCGGGAAACCGGCGCTTTTTTTAGGCTCTATAATATCCATTGGGGAGTAAGCTCCTCAATGGATATTTTTGTCTTGAATTGTCAAGTCAAGTGCAACTCTACTGAATGGTAAACCTCATAAGGCGTTTTCCAGTTTAAACATTTACGCGGGCGACGATTGATCTCTTCTATTTTCGCTTCAATGTAGCTATCCGATTGGTCAAT
>CABJAE010000006.1 GCA_902363535.1 Peptoniphilaceae bacterium | reverse complement strand
CTCACGCTCTTTTAGTGTAAAATGAGAATAATGATTCATCGTTCCTCCTGGTTGATTGGTTTTCGTCGACACAATTTTACCAGAAAACGGTGGATCATTTTTTGTTGCACTTAGATTGTAAATTCAAGGTTCAAATGATAATAGACTAAACTTCTTGTGACCCCAAGTAGTCTACACATTGCACTAATGCTATATTTATCTCAGTTCGAGATAATGAGGTCTATTTTTTGCCTAACAGTAGTGCAGCTTGCTTTAAAATATCATTCTCCATTTCAACCTGTTTCAATTTTTTACGAAGTCTGATTATCTCTTTTTGTTTCGCATCCACATTATCAAAATGGTTACTCTAAGCAGCACACCAACTATTTATTTTTTGAGTTTTAAACTTTGGTAGAAGTCTTGAACTCTTTATATTTACATAACTATTTGCCTCTATCACTATTATGACACGAAACCCTGCACAATGAACTAAAATTTTCAATTCTAACAAGTCTTTTTCAGTATTTTTAACTTCATAAAAACCTCTTTGGCAATAATGCCTAATTCTTCTTTAGTTGTTAAAATTTTTTATTTTACCATCATCGTTCCCCTGATTTTCAATTAATCTTCTTAGGTTATATAAGAAGTACATATCTTTTTAATCTTAAAGTTTTTAAGTCTTAATTTTAAAATTTTCAATCTTAGATATTATTTAAATCATTCCAAAATGCTCTAAAGCATCTTCGATTGCTTTTTCTTTTTCTTCTGGGCAATTTGGCACTCTTTGATTTTCTTTCTTACTAAAATTATAATTTTCTCTCTCTATTAGACCATGTTTCCTTTTTATTTGTGCAATATATAGGCTTGAAACTTTTAGTCCGTATTTATCTAACACATACTTTTTAATTTCTCCATAAGTTGCGTCTTTTGAAAAGTCAATTTCAGATAATTCATCTTCCCCTATTTCTATATCTAAATGATGTTCTGTATTTAGTTTGGACAACAGAGCTACCGTCTCCACCGCCGCCGTATGGGGGAACATGTCGATGGGGGTGATGGATTCGATATGGAATTGTTCTTTTAACAGAGCCAGATCCCGCGCCAAGGTGGATGGGTTGCAGCTCACGTAGATCATGGCCTCGGGATTCGCTTGAAGGGCGCTTTCGACGACCATGGGATCGAGCCCCGCCCGCGGTGGATCCACGACGAGGACGTCCACCTTCTCATCTTCGGCGATGCGGGGCATGATCTTCTCCGCCGCCCCGGCGATGTAGCGCACGTTCGTCACGCCGTTATCTTCCGCCGTCTTCCGCGCGTAATCCACGGAGGTCTGAGCGTATTCGTTGGCCACGACGGCCTCGGCTTGTTCGCTTAAGGGCAGGGTGATGGTGCCGATGCCGGCGTAAAGCTCCACGATGTTTTTGCCCGGCTCCGCGGCGCTCACCACTTTTTCAATAATGGCCTCGGCGCCCATGGGATTCACCTGAAAGAAATTGGCGCCGAAGATGCCGTAGTCGTAGCCGGCCAGGGTTTCGGTGATTTCTTTCTTCCCGTAAAGGTGTTCCATCTTTCTGCCGTAGTGAAAGCGGGGATTGGTATTTTTCGTGTAGTACAGACTATCCACGCCGGCCTCCACGGCAAAGGCCACGGCGCCGTGAAGGAGGTTGTCGTTCATGTCCTTGGGCCCGGACAAAATCACCATGCTCTCGCCGCGGCGGGTGGTGCGAATGCCCACGAGGGCCACCTCATCCAGCCACTTTTCTCCCTGCATGGCGGCGAGGATTTCGTTGGCTCTTTCCGTCTGCATCAGGCAGCGCTTGATAGAAATAACTTCGCCGCCTTTTCCGTAGAGGGTAAGCTTCCTGTCCTTCACATGAAACTGCATGTGGTTGCGATAGCCCGTGCTCTCACCACGGGCGACGACGGGATCCACGTGAACGTCCACATCGCCGATGCGGGATAAGGCATCGGCCACCCGCCGCCGCTTCCAATTCAGCTCCTCTTTTCGGTCCAGGGACAAAAAGGCGCAGCCATTGCAGTTCGTGTAGGGACAGGGATTTTTCACGCGGTAAGGGGATTTTTTCTCGTAAGAGAGAATTTCTCCTTCGAAAAAGCGCTTCTTCTTTTTCACGATGGTCACATCCACCACGTCGCCGATTTCCCCGCCGTCTAAAAAGACCACGGCGCCGTCGGCTTTGCCCATGCCTCGGCCCCGATAGTCGTAGTCCGTAATTGCGAGGCGCACCTTATCGAAAACCTCCATTACTTCCTTCTCGTTTCCGTGGGTCCGGGAACGGCCTTGCCTTCTTTATAAAGCTTGCCCACGGCCCGCTTAAAAGCTTTTTTCGTGAGACCCGTGAGCCGCTTGATCTCCTCGGGATCCGATTTGTCGCCGACGGGGAGTTTTCCCCCCATTTCATCCATAAGGCCCAAAAGCACGTCGGAATCCTGAAGCATTTGCACATGGGCGAAATCACGCAAAGACAAAGTGAGCTTGCCGTCGTCGAGGACATTGGCCACCCGCACCTCTACCGTGTCTCCGGCGTGGTAGATGCCCTTCATCTCTTGCTTGGGGATGCGGCCGTCGTAGGTGTCGTCTACGGCGACGAGAATGCCGCTTTTCCCCACGTGGTAGACCGTGCCCGTAACCCGATCCCCTTTTTTGTAGGGGCTGTTGGATTTCAATGCGTCTTTAATTTCCATGGACACGGCCAAGCGCTCGGACTTGTCCACGTACATGGTAAAGAGGTATTTTTCTCCCTCTGCGATGCGCTCCGTGGCTTCGGAGAAGGGCAGGAGGATATCTTTCGGCGCGTTAATGCCGACGAAATAGCCGATTTTCGATTTGGCCACCACTTTCAGCTTGGCCACTTCCCCCACCTGAATAAAGGGCGCCTCCAACATGCCGGCGATCTGTCCGTTGTTTTCACGGTACAAAAACACGTCCCGCATCTCTCCGTCTTTTCCCCGCATCTCGCCGTGAATGGGCACTTCCTTTTCGCCGTCGGTGGCCCAAAGGTATTTTCCCTTTTCCACGAGTTTTAACTGTTGTACTTTTCCTAATTTCATTTTTTCCCTTTCTCCAAGAGCTCCTTGGCCATGTGATCGTAAATGTCGTGAGCCCTGCCCTCTAAGGTGAAGCCCAATTCGTAAAAGGCGTAGCTGCCGCCTTCGCTCTTTAAGAGGGCGTCCAAGGCGTAGTAGCTGAAGGCGTCGTGGCGGCCCAAATTTTCCACGATGGCCCGCGCCTGGGTCTTGTGGGAGAGATCCGTGTAGCGGGTCAGGTAGATGCCGAATTTCTTCGCCTCGATCACTTCGCTGTCACGCATAAGCAAAATGGCGAGACCCAAAAAGGGCCGCTCCATTTGATCCAGGGCAAAGAGCCACTGCTCGAAATGACCCACGGCCTCCAGGGCCCGGTTCTTTTCAAAAAAACGGTCGATGTGTTCCAGAGCAAAGGCCTCCCGGCCGAAGTATTCCATGATGCCCACGTCCAAGGCGTCGGTATTCACCGGCGTCGGTGTAATTTCTTTATTCAGTACGGCCCATTCGTAGCTGCCGTCGTCGCCGATGTCCACCCGGGGATCTTCGACGATTTTTCCGTATAAGGTCTTCGGTTTTTTCTTAAATCCAAACATAATGCCTCCTGATTTTATTTTCCCACAGGCGCCCCTTAAAAGCAAACGGCGGACATGGAAAAAGCTCCGGCCGAAGCCGAAGCCTTACATAAACTGTGCGATGTAATTTAATTTGTCTGCGATCCACAGGCGAATGCCCGGGAGATGATCCACGATGGTGCTGCCCAAAGACGCGATGCGGCCCATGGCTTCTTGCAACTGACCTTGGGGATCGTAGATAAAGCCGTCGAGAAAGCCGAACTTGGCGAGCACAGCCAAGACAAGGGCGAGAAAAATCAAACGACGCACCCGCCGGCGCCGGCGCTTTCTGCGCTTCTTCTCTTTTTTTCGATCCGCGACATCCTGAACCATGCTTGTCATTTCCATGGACTCCCCTCCTTTTTCACCAGTATAGCAGACAATATCCAAGCCATGGCAAAGAGGCGGGAAAGCCTAAGCTATTTCGACACGTCGACGAAGCCTTCCCCTTCCACGGCGTGGATCAATTCGTCCACGGAAAATTTTGCCACGGCGTATTCGGAGCCGCAGGCGGGATAGACCACATCGTAGGCCTTTAAGCTTTCGTCCAGGTAGATTTTCACGCCGGGATTCACGCCGAAGGGCGTGACGCCGCCGACTTCGTGGCCGATTTCTTCGGCAACTTCTTCGGCGGAGAGCATTTTCGCCTTGGTTTGGAAGGCGGCCTTAAACTTTTTGTTGTCCACCCGCTTGTCCCCGGCCATGACGATTAAAATCGGTTCTTTTTCCGCGTTTCTGAAGGTGAGGGACTTGGCGATTTCCCCCGGTGTGACACCTAAAACGGCGGCAGCCATTTCAACGGTGGCGGTGGATTCTTCCGTTTCAATAAAGTGTTCCGTGAGGCCCTTTTTTTCTAAATCGGCGTACGCTTTTTCCTTGGACATGATTTCCCTCCTGTTACTTGTTTTTGTTCGCTTTGTAACGCTTGTTGGAATCCAAAATCGTCTTTCTGATTCTGAAGGACTGGGGTGTAATTTCAATGAGTTCGTCTTCTTCGATAAACTCGATGGCTTCTTCCAGACTCAAATCGCGAATCGGCGAGAGGCGCAGGGCTTCGTCGCTGCCCGAGGCCCGCACATTGGTCTGCTTCTTCGTCTTGGTGACGCTGACTTCCAGATCCAGCCCCTTGGGCGAGGAACCCACCACCATGCCGGCGTACACTTCTTCCCCCGGTTCCACGAAGAGATCCCCGCGGTCTTGGGCGTTGTGCAGGCCGTAGGCCGACGCGGTGCCCGTGTCGAAGGAGATAATAGAGCCGGTTTTGCGGCGGGGAATGTCGCCCTTGTAGGGAGCGTAGTCCTCGAACTGGGAGTTCATAATGCCGTTGCCCTTGGTGTCCGTAATAAATTCCTGACGATAGCCGATGAGGCCACGGGCGGGAATGCGGAAGACGAGGCGGGAATAGCCGCCGACCGGCTCTTGCATGGTTAAGAGCTCGCCTTTTCTGCGGCCCAGCTTTTCGATAATGGAGCCGATGAATTCCTGATTCACGTCGATGGTGACTTTTTCCATGGGCTCATAGCGCTTGCCGTCCACGGTTTTGTAGAGCACTTCCGGCTTGGAGACTTGGAATTCATAGCCTTCCCGGCGCAGGTTTTCGATTAAGACGGAAAGGTGCAATTCGCCGCGGCCGCTGACCTTAAAGGCATCGGTGCTGTCCGTGTCTTCCACCTTTAAGCTCACGTCCGTTTCAAGTTCACGGTACAGGCGGGTTCTGAGTTGCCGAGAGGTGACGAATTCCCCTTCTCTGCCCGCAAAGGGCGAGTCGTTGACGGAGAAAGTCATGGACAGGGTGGGCTCGGAGATCTTCACGAATTCCAGGGCTTCGCCCTTTTCCGGATCCGCAATGGTGTCGCCGATATTAATGTCTTCGATCCCCGTCACGGCCACGATGTTGCCGACGGAAGAGCCGTCTTTTTCTACGCGATCCAGGCCTTCGAATTCGTAGATCTTGTTAATCTTTACCGATTCACGTTTGTTCGGATCAGCGGCATTTAAAAGCACCATGCTGTCGCCTTTTTTGATGGTGCCGTTTTCGATTCGGCCGATGCCGATGCGGCCCACGTATTCGTTGTAGTCGATGGTGGAGATTAAAAGCTGCGCGGGCTTATCCACGTCCATCATCGGCGGCTCGATGTGTTTAATAATGGCTTCGAACAGGGGTTTCATGTTTTCACCTGTCCCATCGGCGGATTCCGAAGCCCAACCTTCCTTCGCCGACGCGTAGATAAAGGGCGAATCCAACACATCTTCGTCGGCGCCCAATTCGATAAACAGATCCAACACTTCGTTTTCCACTTCTTCCGGACGGGCGCCGGGGCGGTCCACTTTGTTAATGCAGACGATGACGTCCAGGCCAAGTTCGAAGGCTTTTTTCAAAACGAATTTCGTTTGGGGCATGGGGCCTTCGAAGGCGTCCACCAACAAGACCACGCCGGAGACCATTTTCAACACCCGTTCCACTTCGCCGCCGAAATCCGCGTGGCCCGGCGTGTCGATAATATTGATCTTCGTGTCCCCGTATTGAATCGCCGTGTTTTTCGACAGAATCGTAATGCCCCGTTCCTTTTCGATGTCTCCGGAGTCCATAACCCGCTCCGCTACCACTTGATTGTCACGGAACACGCCGGATTGCCTGAGTAGCACGTCGACTAAGGTGGTCTTTCCGTGGTCGACGTGGGCAATGATGGCTATATTTCGAATATCTCTCTGTTCCATAAACTTCCTTTCTCGGCAAAAGCCGCCATAAAAATAGGATCGGTTGCCCAATCCTTCAACTTATCTATTATACAGCATTTTTCCCTTTCACGAAAGGCGCTTACCCATGTTTTAAACCAAATCCATTAAACAGTGAATGGAATTGCCCTTGTATTCCACAGAGCGACAAATGGATTCCACGATGAAAAGGCCTCGGCCGCAGCAGCTGTCGGTGGTGCACTCAAAATCTTCCGCGGAATAGTAAAAGCCTTCCCCTTCGTCCCGCACGGCGATGCGCATCCGATCGGGCTCCATGTCGATGCGCAAAAAGACCTGCTTGTCCCGGTTCCATGCGTTCCCGTGATCGGCGCCGTTTACCATGAGCTCGTCGATGATCAGGCGAATATTATATTGTAGATCCCGATTGGGAATATATGCCGCGATGGCCTCCATGGTCTCGGCGATAAATCCGCGCAGAGCCTCCATGTCGCTGGCCACGGCCCCTTCATAGGTACGCACTTCTCTCATTTCTTTCACCCCTATGGTTTCTTTTTACCCAAGAAGGTTCCGAAAAAAACCGGGGCGAAGGGGATTTTCTCAGCTTTCCCTTATGCTTTTCTTTTCTTTTTTGAATTTTTCATTTCCTCTGTTACTTTTTCCATTCCCCGGGTATAATATAAGCAGTTGACAAGTTAACAATTGAAAGGAGTTCAACACATGGACAAATATGAATGCCAAGTATGTGGTTACATTTACGACCCCGCCGAAGGCGACCCGGACAACGGTGTAAAGCCCGGTACCGCTTTTGCTGATCTCCCCGCTGATTGGGAATGCCCCCTCTGCGGCGCCAGCAAAGACGACTTCGAAAAGGCTGAATAATCGCATATAAAGAGCGCGGCTTATGCCGCGCCTTTTTTATTGGCCATATACACAGAAAATCCATTGAGCCCGCGCCCAATGGATTTTTTTCAGTCTTTTTTTCTGTAATAGGCCGCCATGTCGTCGAGGATCTCCCACAGCACGTCCACGTTTTCTTTGGTGACGGCGCTGTATGGGACGATGAGGTCGTCGTAGGGCACGTTCAATGCTTTTTTAATGGTGGCAAAGGCTTTGTGCCGCTGATTTTTCGATAATTTGTCGGCCTTTGTGGCCACGACGAGGCCGGCAAAGTCGTTTTCCAATATCCAAGCGTACATTTCCTTGTCCTTGGCCGTGGGCTCGTGGCGCATGTCCACGAGGAGTATCAGCTCCGCCAAATTGTCGCGACTTTCCAGGTATTCATTAATGGTCTTGGCCCAGGCGTCCTGTTCTTTTTTCGACGCCACGGCGTAGCCGTAGCCCGGCAGATCCACGAGGCGCAGGGCGTCGTTGATGCGGTAGAAATTTATGGTGCGGGTCTTTCCCGGCTTGCCGCTGGTGCGGGCCAGGTTTTTTCTTCCCAACATGGCGTTGGTGAAGCTGCTCTTACCCACATTGGAGCGGCCGCAAAAAGCAAACTCCGGCAGATCCGCCGCCGGGTACTGCTCTTTTTTTACGGCGACTTTTTCAAGTTCACACTGACGTATCTTCACGTACCATCGCCTCTTTCAATACTTCATCCATGTGCTCCACGCCGATGACGTTGAGCTTTTTAATGGAGGGAGAATCCATGTCCTTTAAGTCCCTGAGATTGGCCTTGGGCACGAGGACGGTTTTCACGCCGGCCCGTTGCGCGGCGAGAAGCTTCTCCTTGAGCCCGCCGATGGGGAGCACGCGGCCGCGAAGGGTGACTTCGCCGGTCATGGCCACGAAGCGATTCACGGGAATTTTCGCCATGGCGGAGTACAGGGCCGTGGTCATGGCGATGCCCGCCGAGGGGCCGTCTTTCGGCGTGGCGCCGTCGGGGACGTGAATGTGGATGTCGTGTTTGTCCTTAAAGTCTTCAGGAAGGCCTAATTTTTCTTCCACGCTCCAAATATAGGTAAGGGCCGCCTGCGCCGATTCCCTCATGACATTGCCCAGCTGGCCGGTGAGTTGAATCTTGCCCTTGCCCGGCACGATGTTCACTTCGATGCCCAAAAGCACGCCGCCCACCGCCGTCCAGGCCAGGCCGTTGACGTAGCCGATGAGGTCTTCCTCTTCGATGTCCTTTTCCAGGGCCTTTTTCTCGCCCAGATATTTGTTCAGATTGCGATTGGTAATGTGGGCCTTTTTCTTGCCCGTTTCCAAAAATTCCAAATTCACCTTGCGCACGATTTTCGCCAGCTCCTTGTCCAACATGCGGACACCGGCTTCTTTCGTGTAGTTTTCGATCATGGTGTCGATGGCATTGTCGGAAATGGTCATGTCCTCGGCGCTGTATCCTACATCTTTTAAATGCTTGGGCCACAGATGGCGCTTGGCGATTTCCTTTTTCTCCTCGGGGGTGTAGCCGCCGATGGTGATGATTTCCATGCGGTCCAAAAGGGGCGCCGGAATGGTCTTGGTGGTGTTGGCCGTGGTGATGAAAAAGACTTTCGACAGGTCGAAGGGAATTTCCAAAAACCGATCGGTGAAGCTGTTGTTTTGCGCCGGATCCAGGACTTCCAAGAGACCCGAGGCCGGATCGCCCCGATAGTCGTTGCCCACTTTGTCGATTTCGTCGAGAAGGAAGAGGGGGTTGTTTTTCTTCGCCTCTTTCATCAGACTGATGACGCGGCCGGGCATGGCGCCCACATAGGTTCTGCGGTGGCCGCGAATTTCGTTTTCGTCGGTCATGCCGCCCAAGCTCATGCGCACATAGGGCTTGTTCAGCGCTTCCGCAACGGAGGCGGCGATGCTGGTTTTGCCCACGCCCGGCGGGCCGACGAGGCAAAGGATCGGCGACTTGGCATCCGGGGATTTCTTCCTCAGGGCGATAAATTCCAATATCCGCTCTTTAATGTCCTTTAAGCCGTAGTGGGCCTCGTCTAAAATCTTGCGGGCTTCTTTTAAACTGTGTTCCTCTTCCGCTTCGTCGCACCAGGGCAGGTCCAAAATCCAGTCCAGGTAATTGGTCTGGCCCGCGTACTCCGGCGAGGCGGCGTTCATGCGCTCCAGCTTCTTCAGCTCTTTCTCCGCTTTCTCCCGCACTTCCTCGGGAAGGGCCTTCTCTTCCAGGCGACGGCGGTATTCCGCCACTTCCTCTTCTTCTTCCCCGGTGAGTTCCTTCTGGATGACGCGCATCTGCTCTTTCAGGAAGTATTCCTTTTGATTTTCGTTAATGGAATGTTTCACCTTGTCGTCGATGGCGTTGGAAATGCGCAAGAGTTCGTTCTCCCGCATTAAAATGCTGTGCAGGCGGGTGAGCCGCTCCTTCACGTCCATGGCATCGAGGATGCTTTGGGCGTCTTCCGCCTTCATATTGACGTAGCCCGCCACGGTGTCGGCGAAGGCCTGGGGCGAGTCGTAGTTAATCACCGAATCCAAAAGGCCCGGGTAGATCTTGTTGTTTTTTTCGATGTACTCGTCCAAGTCGTCTTCCGTGAGGCGCAAAAGGGCCTCGAGCTCCGGCTCCATAGCCTCCTCGGCGTCGTCGTAGCGCACCACGTCGGCTTCCATCCACTTGCCGGAGGTATCCACCGACTGAATCACGCCCCGGGCCACGCCTTTCACGAGCACCCGCACGATGCCGCCGGGCAGGCGCAGGATCTGGTTGATTTTACAAATGGTGCCCGTCTCGTAAAGGTCTTCGGCTTCGGGCTCTTCCACTTCGGGATCTCTCTGTGTCACCACAAAGATATAGCCGTCGGATCCGTCCGCCCGCTCGATGGCCGCCACCGACGGCTTTCTCGCCGCGTCAAAATGGGTGATGACGTGGGGCAAAATGACCATATCCCTTAGGGCCAAAAGGGGAAAAGTTCCGTTTTCCGTTTTTATTGCCATAGTTTCTCCTTATATAAAAAGGCCCACCTGGGTGAGCCTTTCGCTTATTGATCCGACGAGATCTTTTTCAAGGGCTCGTCTCTTTCCATGATCGGGTCCTCGTCGCCTTCGACGCTGGCCTTGGTGACGACGACGCGTTTCACGTCGTCCATGGAAGGAATTTCGAACATGGTGTCCATCATGATCTCTTCGATGGTGCCTCTCAGGCCGCGGGCGCCGGATTTCTTCTTGATGGCTTTTTCCGCAATGGCGTCTAAAGCGTCGTCTTCGAATTCCAGTTCCACGCCGTCCATGGCGAAGAGGGCCTTGTACTGTTTCACGATGGCGTTTTTCGGTTGGGTCAAAATGTGAACCAACGCGTCTTTATCCAGCTCCTCCAAGGTGACGGTGACGGGCAAACGGCCGATAAATTCCGGGATCAAGCCGTACTTTAAGAGATCTTCCCCTTCCAGTTCTTCAAGAAGGTTGACCTCGTCGTGCTTGCTCCGTTTGATTTCCGTGCCGAAGCCGATGCCGCCTTTTCCTAAGCGGGCTTCGATGATTTTATCCAACGAATCGAAGGCACCGCCTAAGATAAAGAGGATATTGGACGTATCCACTTGAATAAATTCCTGATTCGGATGTTTTCTGCCTCCTTGGGGCGGAACATTGGCCTCCGTGCCTTCGATGAGTTTTAAAAGGGCCTGTTGCACCCCTTCGCCGCTCACGTCGCGGGTAATGGAGACATTTTCCGATTTGCGGGCGATCTTGTCGATTTCGTCCACATAGATGATGCCCCGCTCCGCCGCTTCGATGTCGTAATCCGCCGCCTGAATCAGCTTCAGAATAATATTTTCCACATCTTCGCCGACGTAGCCCGCCTCGGTAAGAGAGGTGGCATCGGCGATGGCAAAGGGCACATCCAGGATGCGGGCCATGGTTTGCGCCAAAAGGGTTTTGCCGCTGCCCGTGGGGCCCACCATTAAAATATTGCTCTTCTGAATTTCAACACTGTCGTCGCCTCCGCCGGCTTCTTGGGTGCGAATGCGCTTGTAGTGATTGTAAACAGCCACGGCCAGGGCGCGCTTGGCGCTTTCCTGGCGAATGACGTAGTCGTCTAAGGTCGCCTTAATTTCCGCCGGCGTGGGCAGATGGTCGGAAGCAACCGCCTCTTTCGGCGCCATTTCCTGTCTTAAAATATCTTCGCACAAGTGAATGCATTCGTCGCAAATATAGGCGTCGGGTCCTTGGACCAGTTTTTGTACCTGATCTTTGGACTTGCCGCAAAACGAGCAGCGCTGATCTTTTTTTTCTTCTGTCATGATGCTCCTAACTATTTACGTTTGACGATCACATCGTCGATGATACCGTAAGCTTTCGCCTCTTCCGCCGACATAAAGAAGTCGCGATCCGTATCTTTTTCCACCTTTTTCAGGGTTTGACCGGTTCGCTCGGCGATAATGGCGTTTAATTGCTTGCGGGTCTTTAAGATTTTTTCCGCGTGAATTTGAATGTCCGATGCCTGGCCTTGGGCGCCGCCCAGGGGTTGGTGGATCATAATGTCCGCATTGGGCAAGGCGTAGCGCTTGCCCTTTTCGCCGGCCAGGAGCAGAAACGCGCCCATGGATGCGGCGAGGCCCACGCAAATGGTGGAGACGTCTGGCTTAATGTATTGCATCGTGTCGTAGATGGCAAAGCCCGCGCTCACGGAACCGCCGGGGGAGTTAATATAGATTTGAATGTCCTTGTCCGGATCTTCCGATTCCAAAAACAAAAGTTGGGCGACGATTAAATCCGCCATTTGATCGTTTACTTCGCCGGTTAAAAAGATAATCCGGTCTTTTAAAAGTCGGGAATAAATATCGTAGCTTCTTTCGCCGCGATTGGTTTGTTCCACGACCATGGGTACCAGTGCCATACTTATGCCTCCTTTTCGAGGCTCGTGCAGCCTCTTATGCTTCTTCGCTTTCGTCTTTATTTAAGCCTTCCACTTCTTTCGCATTGTCTACGAGAAGTTCGACGGCTTTTTTGCGTTCTAAGTCAGACTTCATGAGGTCCTTGTTGGATTCCATCATGGTCTTGATCATTTCTTCCTGTTTGTCTTCGTCGCCTTTAAAGTAGCGTTCGGACATTTCTCTGGCGTAAGCTTCCACTTCGTCGTCGGAAATTTCGAATTTTTCCGCTTCAACGATGGCTTCCAGAACCAAGGATTTCAACACTTCTTTTTCCGCGTCGGGACGCATGGAGTCTTTGAAGTCATCTAAGCTTTGGCCCAGCATTTGCAGGTATTGTTCCAGTTGCAGGCCTTGGCTGCGCATGTTGTTGTCCATGCTGCGGATTTGTTCGTCGATGGCGTTGTTCACCATGACTTCCGGCACGTCCACTTTGGCATTTGCCGCAGCGGCTTCCAATGCGCGGTCCATGCGAATGTTTTTCGCATTGGCTTCAACTTCTTCGGTCTTTTGCTTCTTCAGATCCGCCTTGTATTCGTCCACGGTGTCGAATTCGGAAATGTCTTTAATGAATTCATCGTCCACTTCCGGTAATTCTTCCACGGCGATGGAATTTAAGGTAATGGTAAAGACAGCGTCTTTGCCCTTTAAGTCTTCGTTGAAGTAGTCTTCCGGGAATTTTACGTCGATGTCGAAGGTTTCGCCGATTTCATGGCCGACGATGCCTTCTTCAAAGCCCGGGATAAAGCTGCCGCTGCCCAATTCCAGTTCTTGGTCTTCGGCACTTCCGCCTTCAAAAGCGACGCCGTCGACTTTTCCTTCAAAGTCGATGTTGACTTTGTCGCCGTCTTCCGCGGCGCGGTCGTCGATATTAATGTGGCGCGCGTTTAAGTGGCGTTGCTTGTCGATTTCGTTGTCGATCATTTCATCGGAAACTTCGTCGGGTACGGCTTCGATTTCCAGGCCTTTGTAGTCGCCTAAAACCACTTCCGGCTTAATTTCAACGCTGACTTCGACGATTAAATCCTTGCTGCGATCGAAGTTTTCTTCGTCGATGTCGATTTCCGGTTGGTCGATGACCTCGAGTTCCAATTCTTCCAGGGCGTCTTGGTAGATCTTGGGAAGCACTTCGTTCAGCGCATCTTCAAAGAAAATACCGCTACCGTAGAATTGTTCGATGATTTTCTTCGGCGCGTGGCCCTTGCGGAATCCCGGCACGTTGAAGTAATTTTTGTTGCGTTTATAAACTTTCGACTCCGCTTCTTTGATTTCCTCGTGGGGAACCGTCAGGTCGAAATAAACTTTATTCTTTTCTTGCTTTTTGATCTCTGTCATCCTTATCCCTCCATAATTTATATCTAAAGCATTATACCATAAGGGCATTAAAATCAACAGTTTCGGGCAAAAAATCGCGACGAGCCGCCGAATTTCCCGCCCTTTGGCCCCTAGACTCTGCGTTCATAGACAAAATGGCAGTAGGGACAGGTGACTTTTACTTTGCCCGCGCCTCGAGGCAGGCGGGCGGTTTTATTACAGGACGGGCAGTGGATGTAGCGATAATGTCGCACATCCTTGAGCCGCCTCATAAGACGCCTCACCGGGCGAATGGCGTTTAAAAAGGCCCCGTTTTCTTTTCGGCGCTTGCCCCGCTCTCTGGAGTAGGCGCGAAAGAGCACCATGAAAAGGAGGACGAGGGCGCCTCGGGACCAATAACCATTGCCGTAGTGGCTCCCCGCCAGGCGCAAAAGAAAGGACGCCGCGAACAAAAGGGTGTTCAGCTCGTCCCAGCCGTAGCGATTGGCCATAAAGCGGCGAAAGGCGTTTTTCAATTCCCTCATACCAGATAGCTGCGGATCATTTCGGCGCTGTCGGTGTATTTCTTCCGCTCTTCATCGGTTAAATCCAGCTCGACGATTTCTTCGATGCCGTTCTTGCCGATGACGCAAGGCGTGGAGACGTACACGTCTTCGACGCCGTATTCGCTCTTGTGAAGGGCGGAGACTTGCAGGATCTTCTTTTCGTCGTAGAGCACGGCGTCTAAAATGGTGTTGACCGTGTTGGCGATGCCGTATTGGGTGGAGCCTTTGCCGAAGAAGGCGCGGTGGCCGCGATAGACCACGGATTTTTCAATTTCCGCCCGGTCCAATGTAATGTCATGTTCTTCAAGATACCGCTTCAGGGGAATGTCGTTGACCGTCACTTGGGAATAGGGCAAAAATTGGCTGTCCCCGTGTTCGCCCAGCATCATGCTGTGCACGTTGTTCGGGCTCACGTTAAATTCTCGTGCCAAAATGGTGCGGCTTCGTTCCGAATCCAGTGCCGTGCCGCTTCCGATGACGCGGGTGGAATCCAGGCCGGAAAGTTCCCACACGCGATAGGCGATGGCGTCGCAGGGATTGGTGACCACGACAAAAATGCCTTTAAAGCCCGCCGCCATGACCTTCGGAATGTAGTCCTTGACATCGGCGTAGTTGCCTGTGTATTCGTTTCGCCGTTGGCCGTCTTCGGGAATGCGCCCGGCGCAGACGACGATCATGTCGCTTGCCGCCACATCCTCGATGGTGCCGGCGATGAAGCGGGTGTTGTGGGGATAAAATCCCTGTGCGTCTTCCAAATCACTGACCACGCCGTCAAGGCGCTTGTCGTCAATGTCGTGTAATGTTATATGCGTAAATCCGCCGCGCAGAGCCCGCGTGTAGGCGACGATTTCGCCTACGTGGCCTGCGCCGATAATTCCCAGTTTAGCCATGGTCCACTTCCTTACTTAATCAATTCTCTCAATGCTTCAAATTCGTCCACGGACAAGGTAATGCCCTTGCTCATTTTCGAGTGATCCTCGTTCCAGGAGCGCAGATCGAATTTCGGATCAGCGCCGTTGTAGGATACGCGATTTAATTCTTTTTTCCAACCGTTGGGCGCTTCGGACAAGACGCCGAGGTGCTCCACGATTTCAAATCTAAATTCTGCCACAATTCCTCCTAACAGAAAAAAGCGCCGTGGGCGCTTTCATCTACTCAACCGCTGTGACTGTATAGCCTGCATCTTCCACTGCTTTTTTTAATAAGGCGCTGTCCAGCTTTTCGCCTTCCACGACGGCTTCTTGGGGATCCAAGGTTACCGACGCCTTCACGCCGTCAAGTTCGTTTAACGCTTTGTCGACACGTCCGACGCAATGATTGCAGCTCATGCCATCGATTTTTAAAATTTTCTTATCCATTTTTTGTGCCTCCTTGTCTCTATTATACCCATGTGCTTTTGTTTTTACAGAGGGAATTTCCACAAAGTCGATTGCCTCGGAGAATTCCTCTTTATTTTCGCTTTCCGCCTTATCTAATGAAAGGAAATTTAATCTCAGGGCGTTGGTCACGACAAAAACGGAGCTGAAGCTCATGGCCAGTGCCGCGATCATGGGGCTCAGCGTGAGGCCGAAGGGCTTGTAGAAAAGCCCCGCCGCCACGGGAATGCAGATCACATTGTAGAAAAAGGCCCAGAATAAATTTTCCTTGATGTTTCGGATCGTGGCCTTGGAAAGATCCATGGCGCTTACCACATCCATTAAATCGCTGTGCATTAAGACTACGTCGGCGCTTTCCATGGCGATGTCCGTGCCGGCGCCGATGGCGATGCCCACGTCGCTTCTCGCGAGAGCCGGAGCGTCGTTGATGCCGTCGCCGACCATGGCCACTTTCCCCGCTTCCTGATATTGACGCACATAGGCTTCTTTTTCATCGGGGAGCACGCCGGCGTGGACGCGGTCGACGGCCAAGTCCTTCGCGATAACTTTCGCTGTCTTTTCGTTGTCGCCGGTAAGCATGACCAGCTTTTTCCCGGCGGCGTGGAGTTTTTCAAGGGCCGTTTTCGAATTGGCCTTCACCAAATCCTTCGCCGCGATAAGGCCGATAAATTCATCGTCTTTCGCGAAAAACAGTGGCGTCTTCCCTTCAGCGAGAAGGGCGTCCAGTTGCGCGCGGATCACGGAAAGATCCGCGCCGACGGAGTCCATTAAGGCTTCGTTGCCGCCGTAATAGGTCTCGCCGTTTAAGGTGGCCTTTAAGCCTCTACCGGGAATGGCTTCGAAATGCTCGAGGCTTAATTTATTTTCCGTTCCGTATGTTTCTTCGTAGGCCCGAATCACGCCTTCCGCCAAGGGATGCTCCGAAGGCTTTTCCAAGGCGTAGGCCGTAGCGAATAGTTCTTCCGCCGAAATGCCGGCGGCCACCACGTCGGTGACGTAGGGCTTGCCCCGCGTAATGGTACCGGTCTTGTCGAAGATCACCGTTTCCACGTGGTGCAATACTTCCAGGCCTTCGGCGCTTTTGTAGAGCACACCGGCCTTGGCGCCTTTGCCCGTGCCTACCATAATGGCCACCGGCGTCGCGAGACCCAGTGCACAGGGGCAGCTGATGACCAGTACGGAGATGGCGAGTTTCAAGGCGAAGGCGGGTTCCGCTCCGAGAGCCAGCCAAATGCCGCCGGTAGCCAAGGCGATGGCGATGACAATGGGGACGAAGATCCCTGCCACTTTGTCGGCAATTTTCGAGATCGGCGCCTTCGTAGCGTTTGCGTCGTCCACGAGGGCGATGATTTTTGCGATGGTGGTGTCTTCGCCCACCCGCTTCGCCTCCATAATCAAGCGGCCCTGACCGTTTGTCGTAGCGGCCATGACGTCGCTGCCCGCGGTTTTTTCCACGGGAATGGGCTCGCCGCTAAGGGCGGATTCGTCCACGGAGGAAATGCCTTCCACCACGACGCCGTCCACGGGCACATTTTCCCCGGGCTTCAGCAAAATCCTGTCGCCGATTTCAATAGCTTCCACGGGAATCACTTTCTCTTCGCCGTCTTTTATGACCGTCGCCACTTCCGGTGTGAGATCCATAAGGGAGCGAATGGCGCCGGAGGTCTTGTGTTTCGCCTTGGCTTCTAAATATTTCCCCAAGTCGATTAAGACCACGATGGTGGCCGCCGATTCGAAGTAGAGTTCGTGGCCGTAGGCGGCGATGCGGGCCATGTCCCCGTGACCGAAGCCGTAGGCCAATTGGAAGATGACGTAGATCCCGTAGATGTAGGCCGCGCCGGAGCCCATGGCGATTAAAGCGTCCATGTTGGGATGTCTTCGCCACATGGATTTTCCGCCGTTTACATAGTAGTGACGATTCAAAAACAGAATCACCGTGGTGAACATAAATTGCACCAGAGCAAAGGTGAGTAGGTTTTCGCGACCTTCCAAAATAGAAGGCACCGGCGCACCCATCATGGAGCCCATGGAGATATAAAAGAGGGGGATTAAAAAGATCGCCGAGACGATG
This sequence comes from Peptoniphilaceae bacterium, assembly GCA_902363535.1. Classification (GTDB taxonomy): domain Bacteria; phylum Bacillota; class Clostridia; order Tissierellales; family Peptoniphilaceae; genus Aedoeadaptatus; species Aedoeadaptatus acetigenes. The sequence goes on along the minus strand of CABJAE010000006.1, from coordinate 100,071 downwards.
AGGCGGCGACGCTTTAATTCCAATTCTTCGGAAAAAGGATCCGCCTCAATGGTTTCGCTCTTTTTTTCCTCGCCTTCTAAAAAGCCTTTATAACCCGCTCGATCCACGGCTTCCAGCACCGCCGATTCGATGCCTTCCTCGCCCTCCACTTTCATGGAATTGGTGAGAAGATTCACGGCCACGTTTTTTACGCCGTCGACTTTTCCTACCTCTCGTTCCACGGCAGCGGAACAGGCGGAACAGGTCATGCCTTCCACGCGATATTTTCGTTCCATAGGGCCTCCTCTCTAGTAGTCGTTATTACTTACTGCTTATATCCTACCAATTGAGTGGGAATGTGTCAACCGACGGCGGGATGAAGCAGGGCGTCGATGGCTTTTTTCTCTTGCTCCGTGAGTTCCACCCGAGTCCAAATACCATCCGCCGTGGTAAAAAGATAGAGCTTCGGGAAGGTGCCCATAATTTTTTCGTAGGCTATCCCGTAAAGGCCCAGCTGCAAGCGGTAGGTGGCCATGGCGCCGGTGCGGACGCCTCGCGCCCCCGTCTTGTAATCCACGATGGCGATTCCCTCCGGCATCCTGCGCAATTGATCGTAAAAGCCTTCCAGGATCACGCCGTCGAATTCCGCGCGAAAGGGCACTTCCGTGCCGAGGATTTCGCCGCGGTCGAAAGTGGCATCGTAATTTTTAATGGCCACATCCAGTTCATCGGCCACGCCGTAGGCCTTCGCGCGGGCCAAAAGTTTTTTCCGAAGCGGCCCATGGGGATTGCGGGCCCGCTGGGCATAGTGGTGAAACAAAATCCCCAGCTGCAGGTAATCCTTCTCGCTTTTCGAACCCTCTTTGCCGCCGTCGAAAACGGCCCGCCCCTTTAAGAGGCGACTCGCGGAAACCACGGGCTTCGCCTGCGCCATAGCGATGGCTTGCGCCGTTGTTTTTTTCGGCGCCTCTTCTTTATGCACAGATGCGGCCATGGGCGCAGGCATTTCTTCTGCAAAGTCGATCTCAGGTAAATCGCTCTGGAGCCCCTCCCCTTCTTTCGATTTCAGAAGATAGACGTGGCTCTTGGCCCGAGTCATGGCCACGTAGAGGAGGCGCAGATTTTCCTCCCGCGCCTTTTCCGCCGAAGCGGCGCGGTTCATTTCGTAAATCGCCGGCGCCGCGGGATTTTTTATGCCCACGCCTCTTTCCTCGCTGTAATTCCACAAGCCGCCTTCGGGGCGGGGCTTGGCGAAGAGATGGCCCAAGTACACCGTATCGTATTCCAAACCTTTGGCCTTGTGCATGGTGAGGATCTCCACGGCACAGTCGCCGCTGAATGTTGCCGCTCCCACCTCTTCCGTGGCTTCCATTTCGCGGAGGCTGTGGAGAAATCCTTCCAAGTGCTCGCCCTCCTCGTCATATTCCTTTGCCATGGCGAGGAGCTGATCCACATTGGCCGCGGCCTGCTCTCCGCCTTCCTTGTAGGCGTAGGCGCGAAAGCCGCTTTCTTCCACAAGGGCCAGGAGAAATTCATAGGCGGAAGATACGGGGCCCATCTCGTCGAAAAACTTTTCCATGCGCGCCATACGCTCGCGAACACTTTCTCTACATGGCGATCCGTTCATTACGTGAAAGACATCTTCCTGATTCGTCCCGATAAAGGGCGTGCGCAAAAAGGCCGGGGAAAAATCGCCGGTGATCTTCGCTTCCACGGCCAGCATTAAATCCCGCACTTCACGGGCGCGGAAAAAGCCCTCGGCACAGCGGTTTACATAGGAAATGCCGTAGTCCCGAAACACGGATTCGTAAATCCCCATAAATTTCTTCCGCCACAAGAGCAGGGCGCGGGATTCCGACGGATGTTTTTGAATGTCTTCCGCGATCCACAGGGCTTCTTTTTTAATGGCCTCTTCCGCCGATTCCTCGCCGGTGAGATCCACGCCCTTCAGGGCCCATTCCCCTTCACCGTGACCCGTAATGGGCTCGTAATCGGGAATTTTTTCCGCAAAGAGATCCCCCACGGCGGCCACGAGATCCTTGTGGGATCGGTAATTGTTCAAAAGGGCCATGGCTTCCGTGCCCTCTTTTAAGGCCTCGCCGCGAAAATCGTCGCCCACAGCCACATCGGCGCCGCGAAAGCCGTAGATGGATTGCTTTCTGTCCCCGACGACGAAAAGTTTCCCTTCGCCCTTTAAGGCGCGCAGCATGCGAATCTGCAGAGGATTCGTGTCCTGAAATTCATCGACGAGAATGTGATCGTATCCGCAGGTAATCTTCCCCGATTCCAAAAGGGCCGTGGCCATTTCCAAGAGATCGCTGAAATCCACGACGCCCATGGCCCGCTTTTCTTCTCGGTAGACTTCGTCCAGCAAGTGAAGGGCGCGGCGAATCGCTTCGATAGAAGGGTGATTTTTCTCCTCTTCACGTAATAGGAGGCGATTTTTTAATGCTTCGTTCTGTTCTTTTATGTCTTCGTCCATTTTCAGCGAGGATCCGTCGGGCATGGCCAGAAGAAAGGCCCGCTGTTCTTCTTCACTTCTGTTTTTTAATGCCTCGAGATCTTCATCGTCCAAATACTTGGCCAGTTTCGACGCTTTGGTCTTCAATGCGCTGCGAAGGGCGGGCAGAAAGTCTACATACTCCTTCAGGGGGTCGACGCCCGTTACTTTTCGAGGGCGAAAATCCCCAAGGGCGCCGCGGGTGCGAAGGGCGTCGTAGCTTTTTAAGAGCTCGCTTTTAAAATTGTTCGCCGTGGTTCCCGATGTTTCGAGAAAGGAAATAAAATCCTCGTCGGAAAAAATTCCCTTCGCCACCTTTTCGTAGCTCTTCTCCAAAAGGGCGCCGGCCTCGCCTTCCGCCAGCTGAACCATGCCGCCGAAGGTGTCCGCTTCCACGGCGTAAATGGAGAGCAGGTAGCGGCAAAAGCCGTCGATGGTCTTGACAACCAAGCGGTCCGTCTCCTCTTCCGTGAGGCTCGCCGCCATGCGGGCGGCCATTTCCTCGGCGGCGCGATTGGTGAAGGTAATGGCCAAAACATTTTCGTCGGTATTAGACAAAATCTTCTTCACTCGCTCGGTGAGCACCTTGGTCTTCCCCGCGCCGGCGCCGGCGGTGAGAAAGACGGAGCGGTCGTAGGACATTACGGCTTCCTGTTGTTCTTTATCCAATAACATCCGCCGCCTCCTTTCTGCACAGATCCCCGTGGGGACAGTAGGTACACACATTTTCGTCCATAGGCGCCTCGTTGAAATCGCCGCTTTTAATGGCGGCGAGAACGTGACCCAAGGCGTCTTCCGCCTCGTTTAGAAACTCGTCGAAAGCCTCGCCGTCGTACTTTCTTTCGTTTCTCAGGCGACTGTACTTGCCGGCACGGGTCGTGTCCCGCGCCATAATGGACACATTCCCCTTTTCCACGGACACATACTCCAACGATGCCGGCCGATTGCCCATGTGCCGGCGAGCCAGGGCATAAAGGGCGAGCTGCATCACTTTGTAGGCCGCCACGTTTTCGTATGCGGGAAGCCCCCCGGACTTGTAATCGATTAAGATTTCGTCGCCGGCTTCATTTCTGTCCACCCGGTCGATGATGCCGTGAATCTCCACATCCTCAAAGGGATAGGTGAAGGATGTCTCAAAGGCCACGGGATGGAAGGCGCCGTTTTTCTTTTCATCGGCCAGGCGCTCTTCCTCCGCTTCAATGGCGGCGAGAAGGGCGCGGGCCATGGTCTTCTTCTCCCAAGCCCACAGGTAGTCGGGCTTGAGGGGGGCCAATTTTTCATCGTAGGCCGCCTCCACGAAATTTTCCAGGTCGTCTTTCGAAAGCTTCCCGGAAAAATAAAGCGCCAGCGCCTCGTGGTAAATGCTTCCCTTGGCCATGGCCGGGCGGCCGTCTTCTTCCTCCGGCGCGCTTTTTAAGACCCGATCGGCAAAGTAGCTGAAAGGGCAGCGCAAATAGCCGTCGATGGTCGAAGGCGAAAGACCCTTTTTCCTCAGTTCATCGGCTAAAACCTCCGCCGCTTCCTCGGAAAACACGCCCTCTTCCGCAATGAGGTCCCAATTTTTTTCGTAGACTTCCCCGGTTTTATCCAAATCTTCCACGGGAAAGTTCTTTTTTATTTCCGTAAATATCCGGGCCTCTTCCCCGTCCCCCACTTTGTAGAGCAGGGATTTTTTCGACGAGGCCAATAAGTACTTCAGCCGATCGGTCATCTCTTCGCCCTGAAAAAAATTCACGTAGAGCCCGACTTCCATGACGGATTTCGCGATGGCCCGATTCATTAAGCTGTCCTCTTTCTTGGCGGGAATAAATCCCCCATCGAGTGAGGACACGAAGAGAAGGTCGTAATCGCCGCCGTAGGCCTCGTCCAAAGACAAAATATCCACGCCGGGGGCGGCTTCTTTTTCCAAAAAACCGCAAAGGATGGATTCAAACTCGCGGCCGGTAATTCTGCCGTAATCGCCTTCTGCCTCGGCCAGGGCGTCGGCGATCATTTTTGCCAACCCCTCGCCGAACGCTTCCGCCGCTTCTTCCGTACGACGGGCGAAATCGCCCCAACTGCCTTCGTTATCATGCTTCCATGTCCTTAAAAGGGCTTTGTGTCGAATCAACAGCTCCTTTGTCTCGGGAAATAAGTAATAGGGCAGGGGGCTTTCGTCCATTTCAGAAAGATCCTTCACGCCCAAGGTCTCTATGGCCGCCGCCAACCCATGGGCATCTTCCACTTCCGCCAAATCTCCCCGCAAAAAGGCGCAGGCGGAAGGCCCGTCTTCTCCCCGCCGCCACAAGAGGCGCAATTGGTGAAGAGTGTCCTCGCCGAGGACGTAGGCGGAGCCCGCCGCCGGAATGTTCGCCAAGGCAAAATGCGCCTTCATCGCCGCCCGGTCCTCTTCTTTATTCATGGCCACGCCGATCTTCGCTCCGGGATTTTCCGCGAGAGCCGCCGCGGTTTTTTTCACTATGTGGCGAAATGCCCGCTCCCCGTTTACCGTTTGATACAGGGCCACAGCTTCCGGTTCTTTTTTCTCCCCGAAGGGGCTGACCACCACCACGTGAGCAGCGGCGTCTAATTTTTCCAAGAGCAGGCGATGGCGTTCCTTGTAATGAGTGAATCCCACAAAAATATACTTACGCTCGGAATCCACCTCCGCCGCCATGGCCTCTTTAAAAACTTCGCCTTCCGTCACGCAGTCCGCCGACTCCACGGCGGATTCGTAGGCGGAAAGGAGACCACGCACATCCCCCCGCCAGCTGTAAGGCAGGTCCTTTTCCTCGAGGCCCAAATACTTCACATCGTCGCACCACTGAAAGAGGCGGCGAATTTTTTCCATGTCCCTGAGCGGTGCGAATGCCCCATTTCCTTCTTCCAGGCACTTTCGAAAAACATAGGCCGCCCGCCACAGATTGCGGGGACGGGCCATGGCCAGCTCCTCCGTGAGGTCGTCGAAGGTGAAAAAGTTGACGCCTAAAAAGCCCACGCTCCGCGATAAAACTTCTTTGCTCCGCGCGATCCATTTCCGATTAGGCATAATAAAGGTGGCGCCCTTGAAATCTACTTCATCCGCCAAAGATTCCACGCCGCTTCCCATGGGCTTATAAATGATTTCCATGGCCTCTCCTTTCTTTTTTCGCAAGAAGCATGGCCCCCACCATGCCGCCGTCGTTTCCCAAGCGGGCGGGCCCCAAGGGGGCGCGAACATTGCCGTTGCCCCGGCGGAGCATGGCCGCCTTCAGGCGCGCCACAATGCTCGGGGCGTAGGTAATCATGCCGCCGCCGATTAAAATGACCGAAGGGTTCAACACATTTTCAAGGCCGATGAGGTAATCCGCCGCGCCGTCGATAAAAGCCTGCGCCGAGGCTTCATCTGATGCCAGAAAATCGTCGCCCCGTTCGTAGCCCGCCGCCTTCATGAGGGCGTGAAAAGCCCTTGCGCTGAAATAACTCTCGGCGCAGCCCCGCTGGCCGCAGGTGCAAAGAACGCCGCCTTTCTCTACGATGATGTGTCCGATCTCCATGGCGGATCCCCGGCTCCCTAGATACAATTCGCCGCCGGCATAAAAAGCGCCGCCGATGCCCGTGCCCATGCCCACGTAGAGGACGTGATCGTCCCGGCGATTTTCCATCTCTCCCACGAGGGCACAGTTAATGTCGTTTTCCAAAACGTCCAGGCGAATGTCTTTATCCGCCAGAGCCTCGCCCAGGGGATAGCCCTGCCAACCCGAAATATTTCCGCCTAAATCGGAAAGGGCCTTCTTCTCCCTGTCTACGGTCCCCGCCGTGGCGATGCCGAAAGCTTCGTAATCAATGGGCGCTACCATGCGGGCGATTTCATCTACTACTTTGTCGGGATCCTTCGGCGTCGGGGCGCGGTCTGTGCGAATCAGTTTTCCGCCGCGAAAAATCCCGAGCTTCATGGTAGTGCCGCCGATGTCCAAGCCTAAATCATACATGGAGGCTCTCCCTGATCCGCTGAAATTTTCCCTTGGGCTCGGAGGTAAACACCTTGCCGGACACTTCGGGGAAGTCCTCGGTTTCGGGAAAGACCAATTTGTAGGCGTGAAGCAATTGGTGGTGCAATTCGCCGAAGCGGCGGGAGGCGCGGCCGTACTTTCTGTCCCCGAGGACGGGATGACCGATGGATGCCAGCTGCTGGCGAATCTGATGGGTGCGCCCGGTAATGAGCTCCGCCTCAACCAGGGTGTAGTCCCCCGTGCTCTTCAAGGGCCGGTAGATGCCCACGGCGTCCTTCCCGTCGTCGCCTTCCACGACGCGGTTTTTCTCTCCGTCCTTTGTCAGACGATTTTCCACCTTCCGTTCTTCCTTCAACTCTCCTTCCACAATGGTCATGTAATACTTCTCCACTTCCCGGTTACGAAGCCATGCGTTGGCCGCACGAAGGCCCGCCGCCGTCTTCGCCCCCAAAATTAAACCGCTGGTGTTTCGGTCCAGTCGATTGCAAATGGAGGGGACGAAGGTCTTTTCCGCCCGGGGATTGTAGCTCTTCGTGTGGATCAAATAGGCCAACATATCGTCCACCATGTTCCGCTCGTAGGCCTTGCCCGTGCCGTGGCTCAACACGCCCACGGGCTTGTCCATAATAATGAAATCTTCCGATTCGAAGACGATGGCGGGAAACTTTCCCTTCACGGACTTCGGCGCCTTGGAAAACTTCGCCAGCGTCTCGTCGGAAAAATAAATTTCCACCGTATCTCCGAGGGCCAAGACATCTTCCTCCTTGGCCTTTTTACCGTTGACCGTAATGTTTTTCTTTCGAATGGATTTATAAATCAGCGACGCCTTGGCATTGGGAAGCAATTTTTTTAAATAGCGATCCAAGCGCATGCCTGCGTCGTTTGTGTCAATTTTATTAGAGATCACGAGAGCCTCTCTTTCTTTCACGTTCCTGTGATATAATAACCTTATTATAATTATATCGAAATCGACAGGAAAGGGAAAACAGCATGAAATCTAACGGAAGAGTTTCGAAAGTATTCGTAAACTTTTTGCGCTTTGTCGTCGTCATACTGGTGGTTCTCGTCCTACTGTTCATCATTAAGTGGCGCATGAACCACTTGTTTTCCATGATGACGCCGGAAGAGAGAAAAGACACCACCATTACCGAGGAAATTCGCTCCTCAAAGGAACAAATCGGCCAGATCTCCAGCGCCGCCAAAGATGCATCGGAAAAAACCACCTTACTTAAAATAGAAACGACGGATCCGGATTCCGTGGCCAAGCGCTTAAAGGAAGTGGGCCTCATTAACGACGCCACGGCCTTCAGCAATAAGGCCAAGCGCTCCGGCATGGCCCGCTACATTACGGCGGGAAGCTACGAAATTCCCGAAGGCGCCAGCCCCGAAACCATTTTGAAAATACTCACGGAAAACGGCTTGCAAAAAGCCACCCGCACCATCACCATCGAAATTCCCGAAGGCGCCAACGACGAAATGATCGCCGATGTGATCATGAAAGAAGATTTAGTGGCGGACAGAGCCACCTTCCTTCAAATGATTCGCGACGCCGGCGCCGTGCCCAAGATTAAACCGGGGGGCTACCAAATTCACGCGCCCCTTACGGCCACGGAACTTTTGAACATCTTAATGAGCCAAAGCGAACAGGAAAATCCTGCGCCCCAAGGGGAGCAACCGGCACAACCGGCCCAACAATAAACGTGAAAAAGCCGCCCGATGAGATCATCGAGCGGCTTTTTCGTGCAGTTATCATACTATTCGGAGATGACAATGAAATTGAATGGCTTCCGCTTTTCGGATGCTTTCTTCATTTAAGACAAATTTCCAACGGCTGTTACAAAGTAATCGACGCCTTTGATTAAAATGTCTTCGTCGACCATAAATTTGGGGTTATGATTCGGATAGATGACGCCGTCACATTCTTTTGAGGTGTTTAAGAAAGTAAAGCAGGCCGGCGCTTCTTGAGCGAAATAGGCGAAGTCTTCGCTTCCCATACTCGCTTTTTCCATACGCTTGACGCTATCTTCGCCAAAGGCTTCCTGACTGAGGTCGATTAGTTTTTGGGTAAGTTCCGTGTCGTTGATTAAGGCAGGGTAGCCGAACTTGTAATCAATTTCCGCTTTGCCGCCATAACTTTCCGCTGTGCTCTTGCAAATTTTTTCACAGCCCTCAGCGATTAATTTTCGTACCGATTCGTTTAAGCAGCGAACCGTCCCGTTAATGCTCACCTTATTCGGAACAATATTGTATTGGCTGCCTCCGTGAATTTGGCCGATGGTGAATACGGCAGAATCCAAAGCATTTACTCGACGAGCCATGAAGGCTTGCAGCGCGAGAACCGCCGATGCTGCCATAGGGATCGGATCGATGGTGTCGTGAGGGTAGGCGCCGTGTCCGCCTTGTCCGATAAAATCGATGGTAAATTCGTCGAGAGATGCCATCATCGGGCCCGGGACAAATCCCATTTGACCGATTTCAATTTCGCCGGAGAGAACGCCGACGTGTTGTCCAAGAATATAATCGACCTTCGGTTCATTTAAGCAACCCACGTCGATCATCGGTTTGGCGCCGCCGTCCTTTTCTTCGGAGGGTTGGAAAAGTAGCTTCACCTTGCCGGACCATTTATCCTTGTTTTCGTTTAAAACAATGCCCGTTGTCAACAAAATGGCCGTATGGCAATCGTGTCCGCAGGCGTGCATGTTGCCGTTTTCAGATTTAAAGGGCAGGTCTGTTTCCTCTTTAATCGGCAGTGCGTCCATATCCGCTCTCAAACCGACGGTTTTGCCGGGACTGCCACTATCGATGAGGGCGACGACGGCGGATCCGTCGACGATTTTTTCGTAGGAAATGCCATATTCGTCAAGTACAGAACAGACATACTTCACCGTTTTCTCTAAATCGAAGCCGATTTCGGGAATCTGATGGAGGTCTCTTCTGAATTTAATCAGATTTTCTTCTGCTTTTTTTCGATCGAATTCTAATTTTTTCATTACTTTTCCTCCTTTTTCCTCGTTTTAATTCCGAAGAAGATCGTCGCAAAGACTGCCGACGGAACAATGACGAAAGTCGGCAAACCGGCTTTGATCATGATGACCGTTAAGACAAGAGCAAAGATCCCGCTCTTTAAATCCTTAATCGCAAACATGGCATACATCGAACCGAAAATGGAAGGTGCGATAAAGTCAAAGGCTGCTAAAACCGAATCCGGCAAGACGGAGATAATATAACTTCCCGCGACTGCAGCCAGAACTGTGACGATTAAGTTCGTAATAATCGAACCTGCAATCCCCAATGTCGAGACTAATTCCGCCTTCTTCGTGCCGGGCTCAACCTTTACTGCCGCTTGAGCTAAGGCAGAACATGGTACACGCATGTTCCCTAAGTTCCCGGAAATGAAGCCCATAAAGGTTCCGGGAAGCCCCAAGACGGGGAAGTAGGAGATTGGTTCAATTATGTAGTATGAACCGAAAATTGCCGCGATAAGTGCCCAGCCTTTTAAAATGTTTGCCATTCCCGGAAAAGCACTATATCGAATGGAAATGTATAGAGCCGGCAAAAAGGAAAATAATACGCCAAGTAAGTTTAAAATTCGACCTAATTTAATAACCGGTTGTGTATACTGCGCGTCATATTCTTGATCGATGTTTAATTTATCAGTCATGTGAAACCTCCCTATGAGTGAGCGGAAAATGCTTCCTGCGATCATGCCGATGATCAAAGCGAAGCCCAGGTTAAATTCCATCAATGCAGGAACTTTTTCTCCCAGCTTGTTCAAAAGAATCATGGAAATCCCCGCAACTACTGCGGCGACCATATTTTCATTTGAGGTGATCGCGTTGCTGACAGCCAAGAAACCCATGGCACCGCACATGCCGGAAATCGAAATAATACTCGTGATTTTTGTGTCCCCTTTGGTTAGCTTAAAGGAGATGCTGTCCAATTTGTCCGTCAATAAACTTACTACTAACAACCAGCCGCAGCCATTTAATGCCATGACCCAGCAAGCGTTTGCGTAATTGACCAAATTATAATCGGGAGAATCCAAGGTCGTGCCCATGGCTTGTGCCGCCATTTCAGCCGCCGTGAGTTCAGTATGGGCCGCGCCGATGACAGAGAGTCTTTGCCATGCCAGAGGGCCGCCTATTTTAGATATAAGTCCAAGCATGACGACAAACACGCCTAATGCCGGTCCGATGGCGGAAATTGCGCCTGTTCGGAATGCTTTCTTTTGATCTTCGGGTGTTAAATTCACTAAGGGACTTACTTTTTTTACCTTGGTGCTATAGCTAATAGCTAATGCACCTACAATTGCCACCAACGGTAAAGATAATAGCCAGAGTACAGGATCATTTGCGTACGTTAAGTAAGAGTTCATAAAGCCCTCCTTTTCTTGTATTTGGTATCTCTTACACACTGACTGTATCACCCCCCCGATCTTGTCAACCCGAATTCCGAATTATTTATTGTTAATCGCACTTTTTTCGAGAATCTTTATTTTTAAATTGCTTATGGTGGATGAAATTTGTGTTTATTTATTTGGTTTGTTTAAAAATATTTAATTCCACAATCAGAACCACCGGCTTAGCCGGTGGTTTGTTTTGCCCCTATAAGGGGCTGTTACCGGCAGCACTTTCGTGCTCTGAATTTCTTCCTCTTGCAACAATTCCCCAGTTGGCGCTAAAGCGCCTGTTCTCATACTTTATTTGACCTGCTGACCCGTAAACGGATCGATGAATTCCTTCATGCTTATCTGATCCGCCATATAATCTTCTTCCAATTGGTTTTTGATGTATTCTTGGATTTTTTTCGCATTTTTTCCCGCAGTATCGACGTAGTACCCTCTACACCAGAAATGCCTATTTCCGTATTTGTACTTTAGGTTTGCGTGTCTATCAAATATGATTAAGCTACTTTTTCCTTTTAAGTATCCCATGATTTGAGATACGCTATATTTCGGTGGAATTTCCAGCAGCATATGTATATGATCCGGACAACATTCCGCTTCGATTATGTTTATTCCTTTTCTCTCGCATAGGTCTCTTAATGTTTTTCCTATGTCTTGTTTCAATTTCCCGTATATAACCTGCCGCCTATATTTTGGCGCAAACACAATGTGATACTTACAATTCCAACTTGTATGTGCTAAGCTGTTCTTATCCATATGGATACCTCCTTGATATTTTATTGCCGATAACACAATAATTTTATCATAGGAGGTTCTTTTTTTACTTGAAGCTAAAGCTTTTTATGCCTACCACCAGCATAGCTGGTGGTTTATTCATGCTAAAGCGCACAAAAAAACAGCTATGCGCGGTATTGCATAGCTGTTTCAAAAATTGAATTGATTTAATCGTATTGGACGATGCGCTTAGCCACGGCCATGGCGGCGACGCAGCCTTCCCCGCAGGCGTTAATGACCTGGCGGAAATTTTTGTCCACAATGTCGCCGGCGGCGTAGATGCCGTCCACGGCGGACATTTGATTTTCGTCCACTTTCACATAGCCCCTGTTTAATTCCAGAAGCCCTTCGAGAAATTCCGTTTGGGGTTTCACGCCCACGTAGATGAAAATTCCCATGGGGCGGTCGCCTTTTTTCACCGTGAAAGTTTCGTCGGTTTTATTGTTGTAGAGGGCGAGGCCGTCGGCCATGGCATCTCCCAAGACCTCCTTCAGCTCCGTGTTCCACATGACGGAAATATTTTCGTGGGCCAGGGCCTTCTCCGCCAAGAAGCGCTCGGCGCGGAAGCTGTCTCTGCGGTGAACGATAGTGACCTTCGCCCCTAAATTCGCCAGGTACAGGGCCTCTTCCACGGCGGAATTGCCGCCGCCGATGACGTAGACGTCGCCGTCTTGGTAGAAGGCGCCGTCGCAGGTGGCGCAGTAGCTGATGCCGCGGGAGACGAATTTGTCTTCCCCGGGAACGCCCAGGCGATTGGGCTTAGAGCCCGTGGCCAGGAGGACGTACTTGCCTTCGTAGCTGCCGCTTTCCGTCTTCACGATTTTCGTCTCGCCCGCTGACTCGACGGAAACCACCCGCTCGCGAATGGTGGCGGCACCGAAAGAGGCCGCTTGCTTTGCCATACGCATGCCGATATCCATGCCCGTGTCCTCGGCAAGCGCCCCGGGGAAGTTTTCAAGAGACATGGTGAGGCTCATTTGGCCGCCGTCCATCTCCGGTTCGAAGATCACCGTGTTCAAATGGGCGCGGCTCGCGTAAATGGCGGCAGTGAGCCCGGCCGGGCCGCCGCCGATAATCATAAGATCGTACATAATTCCCTCTTATCTCAATAATTCCAAAAGACGGCCCGTGGCTTTCCACTTCACCTGTCTTAATTCATCGATATTCTTCGCACCAACCAGGACCATGACGATTTTTACCTTGTTGATCAAATCATCTAAATACACCGAGGCGTAGTCCACGCCGCCGTGCACGATGTATCTTAAAATTTCGCCGCTAATGGCGCACATGTCGGCGCCGAGAATCAAACACTTCACCAGATCCAGGCCGTTTCGTATGCCGCCGGATGCGGTAATGTGGAGATCCTTCTTGCCTAGTGCCACGGCTTCGTGAAGGGCGTAGGCCGTGGGAATCCCCCAGCCGTAAAGCTCCGTCATGTCCGAATTAAAGTAGCGGAGATTTTCCACTTCAAAGAAATTCGTGCCGCCGTAGCCGGAAATGTCCACGTGGCGAATGCCCAAATCGTAGAGCCGCTCGACGACGGAGGCGTCCATGCCGAAACCCACTTCTTTCACCAGAACGGGCACGTCCAGGGCCTCATTTGCTGCGCGAATCCGCTCCGCCGTGCCGCGAAAATCTCGATCGCCCTCTTCCATGGCCAGCTCCTGCGCCGGATTTAAATGGATCTGAAGGGCGTCGGCCCGAATAATTTCCACGGCCTTCTTCGCCTCGTCCACGGAGAGATTGCCGTTCATGTTCCCGAGGACGATGCCCTCATCGCCGATAATCTCCCGCACGATCTCAAAACTTTCCACGGCTTCCTCGTCTTCCATGGCGATGGTTTCACTGCCCACGGCCATGGGCAGATCAAAGCGCTTGGCGAGCTGCGCCAAATCCGCATTGATGTTTTCCGCAAATTCCGTGCCGCCGGTAATGGCGTTGATCATGAGGGGAAAATGAATCTTCTTGCCCAAATACGTCGTGGATGTGTCGATTTCGTCGACGGAAAGTTCCGGCAGCGAAATATGGGGCAGATACATGTCGTTGAAAAGCGGATCCCCTCGGTAGTCCGTCTTCAGGTAATTTTCAACATGCTCTCTTTTTCTGTATTTTCTCACTTGCATCCCAGCCTTTACTTACTATGATGAATCTATCATACCATCAAATCCATGTGGCCTCAAAGAAATTTATACTATTTATCACCTAAAATTTTCCGAGGATGTGCGACGCTTTTCTCCCCATGAAAAAACCGCCCGAAGGCGGCTTTGGATTGGCGGTTTAGAAAAACTGATTCAGAAAATCTTTAGACAATGAAAAAGGCTATGAGTTTGAGTGCTCATAGCCTTTTATTTAATTTTTATAATTTTCTGCCTGTTCTAAAACCATATCAAAAATTTCTTCGCTCCATTGAGGAGGATATCCGTTTTTATAAAGCGGGAAAATGATCGGCTCATCTTATTTGAGCTTGCTCTGCTGAGTGCTTTTCTCAAAGAACTTATTGTTGATGAATACTCCGAAAAATCCGGCTAACAAGCACAGCACAACATTAACGGCAGCAGCTATCAAAATCACTTCATTTGTATAGGCGGCAACCATTTGTGCTGCTTGTTCTGGAGAAAAGGTAGATGACATATATTTTACTAAACCTTCGACGCCTAAAATTTTTGTTAAAAGAATACTGTGCATCGAATCGGTAAACATGACAACACTAAAAGCAATGGCGATGCGTTTGCTATTATCGTACTTTCCGATAATCAGCTCGCAGACAATCCCTGCAATCAGAGTAATCGGAATCATGATCCCATAACCTAAAATTGCATATACCAACCCAAGCACAGCCCAAAAGAGAAGCGCTGTGCCACGCTTTTGTACTTTTCGAGCCGCAATCACAAAGGTCGGTCCGATCACAAAAGCGGCAAACCCGGCTGAAATGTAGAGGGCAGCCATGCCTAAAAGTCCCGTCAGCATACTGATTCCAAAGGAGACAACACAGCCAATTACTGCCAATACGGCGATCTATACAATATTTTTTAGTTTTTCATCATAAAATTCCTTTCTGAACATTTAATTTTCGACAACATCAGGCACATTCATTTTTTTGTCGAAGATGTTGTTGTTAGTTCCAAACTTTAATTTGCGAATCTCCAGCTTTCCGCCTTGCTTCTCGATTCGATAAGATCTCGATAAAGACCTCCTTGCAGCATCAATTCATCATGTGTACCGCACTGCTCAATCCCTGCTTTGTTCAGTACCAAAATCCGGTTTGCATTACGGATCGTCTTCAAGCGGTGCGCGATCATGATGACGGTTTTGTTTTGAGTAAGGGCTTCAATAGCTGCTTTCAGCTTGTCTTCGTTTTCCGGATCAACATTTGCAGTAGCTTCATCAAAGATGATAATCGGTGCATCTTTCAGCATTGCCCTGGCAATGGAAATGCGCTGTTTTTCTCCGCCGGAAAGACTTGTTCCACCTTCTCCGATCATGCTCTGATAGCCATCGGGCAAGGCAGAAATAAAGTCATGGCACTGAGCCTTTTTTGCCGCCGCAATCACATCATCGCGGGTGGCATTTGGGCATCCGAATTTAATGTTGTTTTCAATCGTATCGGCAAAAAGATAGACATCTTGGAAGACCATCGAAATATGATTCATGAGATTTTCGAGGGAGTAATCTTTTATGTTCTTTCCTCCAAGGCGAATCTCTCCTGAATTGACATCCCAAAAGCGAGAGATCAAATTGCAAAAAGTTGTTTTCCCTGAACCAGACGGCCCTACGATAGCCGTCATTGATCTTTCGGGGATATAGCAAGACACATTATTTAAGATTGGCTTTTCGCCATAGGCAAAGGAAACATTTTTAAATTCAATATCGTGTTGCTGAAGTGCATCATTGATATGACCTTCCGGCATATCTTGCATTTGATTGACGTAATCATAAGAATCCATCGCGTTGTCAATGGTTCTAAGCATGGCCATAGCACTACCAGAAGCCAATAAACTGTTAAAAATCACAAAACTGGCAACCAGCGTCATGATGGTATAATCCAAAGCAAGCTCTCCCGAAAAGTAGCATGAAAGTGCTGTGGCAATCATAACCGAAATCGTGATCGCAATGATGATTTTCAGCAGTACCGTGTAAGGTGTAACGGCCTTTTCAAGGCTCAACATCGATTTTTTTGTTTCTTCAAAACTTTGATCCAACTTGTTGTTATTTGGCCCGCCCAAGTTATAGGACTTGATGATCTGCATACCTTGCAAGGTTGCCAGTACTTCTTTCGTGAGATCGTTTTGTACAACAGAAACTCGATCCGAACTCTTTTTAGATCTTTGCTGCATTAAAGCGGCCGCCGCCAAGAAAATCAAAGACCCAGCGATAGCAATGAGTGCAATTTTCCAATGCAGCATAAAAAGGGACAGGATAAATACCACGGTAACAAGCAGACCGCCGAATACCATAATAAAAAGTGTGGGCACCCAAGTTTCGAGACTGTCCAACTTTGTCGTCGCAATGGCCGTTAAATTTCCTAAGCTAAAATCATTGAAAAAGCCCATTGGCACTTTTTTGATTTTTCCTCCCATAGCGATACGTTTATTTGCGGCTGTAAAATAGCCGGCATGCGTTTGCTTAAGCATGGAATTTTTCTTAGAAATAATGATGCCCAGTAAGGAAAGCAATAAGAATGCGCTGCACATACCAATCGTCTGCCACGTAATTTCCTGCTTTATAATCGCCGCAATGACCAAATAGATGGCCATAAATTGAAAAACGTTAAAAATCGCGCCCAAAAAACTCCAGATCACCGAGGAGCGAATCATTCCTTGCTCACGCTCTGCAAATTTCCATAACTTCTTAAATGTATTAATCATTTTCTTCACCTCGCATGGCCGCACTCCACAATTCTTGGTAAACCGGAGAATCTTTTAATAGTTTATCGTGTGTTCCGTGATTTTCAACATATCCATCATGGATAACAAATATTTGATCCACATCTGCAATGGTTTTCAGTCGATGGGCGATAATAATGAGCGTTTTGCCTTTTACCAATGTGGCGATGGCATCTTGCAAAATAGCTTCATTTTCTGGATCGATATAGGAAGTGGCTTCATCCAAAATGACAATCGGTGCATCTTTGAGCATGGCGCGTGCAATAGAGATGCGTTGGCGCTCACCGCCGGAGAGATGCCCGCCACCTTCTCCGGCAACCGTTTCATAGCCTTGTGAGAGCTTCATAATGAAATCGTGGCAGCCCGATTTTTTAGCGATTTCTATAATTTCCTCATCCGTTGCATTTTTTTTGCCGATGCGAATATTATCTTTGATGGAAATATCAAACAAATAATTGTCTTGAGATACATAAGAAATAGCATCCGAAAGCTGTTCTAAAGGCATATCCTTGAGAGCTATGCCACCAATTGTTATGGTGCCACTATCGGTATCCCAAAATCCGGCGAGGAGCTTTGCAACGGTCGATTTCCCTGAGCCAGAATACCCGACGAGTGCATTGACACTACCTTCATTGATGTACAGATTGACATCCTTGATAACCTGTTTGTTGTCATCGTAAGAGAAATTCACGTGATCGAAAGTGATGTCATAGCGTGAAATGTTTTGTGTACCGGTTGCGTGGGATAACTCTTTTGAGTTGAGAACTTTTTCAATCTCACCGGCAATGGTTTTGATGCGCCCCATATCGTCCTCATAAGACATCACCTGCATGATATTTGAGATTGTGCCAAACGATAAAATAATCAACATCAAAAGATGAGCGCCGCTTAGGCTACCTTGCATACAGAAGAAAAGGCCAAACGGAATGATGGTTAAAATACCCATCGGTGCAAGCGACATGCTCACCGCATAATCGTTGTTGTTCAAGCCCATCCACTTGCAGTAATAATCTGCTTTGGCATAAACATTATCGCTGTATTTTTTATAGGATGTATCGCCTTGATTAAAAGACTTAATGACTTCGATGCCGTTGATATATTCCACAATTGAGTTGTTCATGTCTTGACCAATTTTGACTGCTTTGGGAAACATTTTAGGCATGCGCTTCATCGGGCCGGCCATAAAAAACATGCCGATCACAAGAGGAACCAGTGCCAAGAGCGAAACGCGCCAATCGAGTACAAACATGTAAACAAGAAGTAAAACCGGGCCAACAATATTAGCGGTCATTTCAGGAATCAGGTGAGCCAGGGTTGTCTCCATGCTATCAACTTGATTCACGATGACATCTTTTAGCTTTCCTGTGCTTAAATTCAAAATGTTTCCTAACGGCATTTTGAAAAGTTTGTCCATGATATCTCGCCTGATTTCACACAAAGCACCATAGGTCGCCGTATGAGAAATCGTGGTGGAAATACCCATAAAAACTTCTTTTGCGCACAGCAGCGCGAGAATACTGAGGACTCCTTTAGTATAAAAAGCAAAATCTGTATTCCCTGCAATGAGGGCAATGATCATTTTGCTCAAGAGCACATAGGTAAAAAGTCCTGCCAGTACACCCAAAACGGCAAAAAGAACCGAGAAAAAGTAGCCGGTCTTATTTTTGGCGATGTACTTTTTCAATAAGTTCATATCAAAAAACCTCCTTAGTAAATGAATGAAATGCGAAAATTGATGGAAGATTTTAGAGTCCGGAAACTTCCGCTTACTGAGAAGTCGAACGAGTAAAATAACCTTCAAGCATGGATACCAAGTGCTGTCTGTTCTTTAGAAAATTTTCACGCGTATCTAAAATTTCACAGGATAACAAGCTTGCATTGATGAGATTCGTTACAAATTCATAGTCATCATCAGTAAGCAATCCGCAGTCGTACCCATTCATAAAATGCTTAAAGTAAGTAATCGAATCCCTCTTGAGTTTTTCATATAATGCGTTAAGCTGTTCATTTTTCTTAATCTCACCAAGAAACATGACATAGATAGGCGTAAAAGGATTATTCGCCAACATTTTATCGACGACAACTTCAGCCAAGATATGTGGTGTAAGCTTGTTCCCCATATGTTGAACCGTGTTTGTTACCGTCGCTTCACGCATCCTGCTTCCTCTGTCCATAATGTCGTAGAGGATTTCTGTCGTATTTTTGTAGTAGTAGTATAATCCGCCGGCTGATAAACCGGATTTTTCACGAACATCATCCATCGTCGTATTGTTAAAGCCCTTAGAAGAAAAGAGTGCCATAGCAGCCTTTTGAATGTCTTCTTTACGCATTTCCGGATCTAATCGTTCTCTGACCATCATTTTCCTCTCCTTGACCATCATTTTCCTCTCCTTACCGAGATTAATCTCGGTAAGGAGAAATTACCATAGACTAACTTATTTGTCAAGAATTTTATGCGGTAATGGCAATTCACCTAATGTTGCATAAAAAAAGAACCCTGCCAGACAGAACAAGATTCTTGTAACGCGTAATGCTTCTTAGTTTAATTTTAGGATGAACATCGCTGTGAGCTTTTTGATTTTCGTACCCCTTAGTATTAGGTTCGTACCCTAAGCGGCGATGCCGTTAAAATGTATCAAATATGGTGTTTTGTTCTCATATACAACTCCGTCATATGGTTCGATTAGCTCAGTCAATAGTCTTACACCGCTTGAAGGTGTATAAAATTCACCGTCTTCCTTTGTTCCTGATGCTGCATATATTTGTAAAAAATATTCGTAGACTCTTCCGATCAAATCTTCTTCATGGAATCTATCTCCATTTATTTTATTTATCTCATCGATTAGACTTTTAATTTTACTTGCCGGAGCTCCTAAATTAGCGTACAAATTTTGAGGCAAAGTTCCTTTGAGGGAAGGATTATCCTCCTCTATATCTTTCATTGCTGTATCTATTTTTATTGCTATATCATCTGCCGATGCATTTTTAACTATGTAACTCCATCTGGATGTTTCATTTAGATAATAACCATTGTCAGCATGATAAGTGGCCGGCATCTCTCTTAGCATGAATAAATCAGGATGTTCTTCTTCAATTTGTTTTCTTCTTGTTTCAAACTTATCTCCTGCAAACTTTAAGAAAACTAATCCTATTACAGCGTCTCTATTTTTTTCAGTACTTCCATATCCTCTTAATGATACTCTGCAATTCCATAGAACTGATTCTAAGGATAATTCCTCAGTTTTATCTTTATTTTTTGCCATTTCACATCTCCTTTAATTAATTATCCAGCACTGATATTCCAAAATCTCCAGTACATCACATTTAAACTACCTACAAATTTTGCCCGGTACTTCTATGCCTATACTCTCATCCCATCCTGCTTTGTCATGACATGTAGAGTTATATTTATGGCATTTTGTAGGCCCGGTTTATTCTTTCTTCATATTTTATTTTTTCCATAATTTATCATTGGAAAGACATCATCCATCTCAGGTAATGCATCTACTATGTACAGTCCTTCGACAGTATTATACCAAATTTTATAACTCTATCTTTGTAGGATGAAAGAAGGTTTTGAGTTCGGGAGATAAGCATTAAAAAACCGCCCGAAGGCGGCTTTCTTATTTGTCTTCCACATCCACAATGTGGGTTTGTTTGAAGCGAATCATTTTTTGGATTTCGCCGATGACCAAGGGGATCAGGGCACAGACGAGAACGATGGCCCAGTCGACCATGTTCAGGTCCGTCATGTGGAACAGATTTTCCAGGAAGGGAATGTAGAGGACCACGAGGACCAGCGCCAGGGAAAACAGCACGGCTTGGTTCAGGCGCTTGTTCGTGAAGAAGCCCATTTTAAAGAGGGTGTCGTCGATGCTTCTCGAGGAGAAGGAGCGGAACAGTTCGCTGAAGACCAAGGTGGAGAAGGCCATGGTCCATGAATAGACGAGGCCGTCGCCGTCCATGCCGTGAGTGGTGAGGGCGTAGCAGTACACGCCAAGGGTCGCCGCCGTAATGGCGAGGGACTGGATGATGATGGTGATGGTGATGTTTCTGTCCAAAATCGGTTCTTTGGGATCTCGCGGCGGTTCGTACATGGTTTCTTCTTCGCCTTTTTCCACCCCGAGGGCCAGTGCCGGGAAGGAGTCGGTGACTAAGTTGAGCCACAGAAGCTGAATGGGCAAGAAGGGTGTGGGCAGATTCATGATGATGGAGAGGAAGACCACGAGGACTTCGCCGATGTTGCAGCTTAAGAGAAAGGTGACGAATTTTTTAATATTGGCGTAGATAATTCGTCCTTCCTCTACGGCGTTGACGATGGTGGCGAAGTTGTCGTCGGTTAAGATGACATCTGCCGTATTTTTCGCCACGTCGGTGCCGGTAATGCCCATGGCGATGCCGATGTCGGCTTTTTTAATGGCCGGGGCGTCGTTGACGCCGTCGCCGGTCATTGCGGCGATTTCGCCGTTTTCTTTCAGGGCCGTTACGATTTGTACCTTGTTTTCAGGGGATACGCGGGCAAAGACGCGGGTGGTCTTGACGATTTCGCGAATTTCTTCCGGGGTCTTGTCGTTGAGCTCTTCCCCCATCATGGCCTTATCTCCTTCACGCAAAATGCCCAGCTCTTCGGCAATGGCTTTGGCGGTAAGGAGGTAGTCGCCGGTAATCATCACGGGAACGATGCCGGCGTTTCGGCATTCTTTAATGGCGGCCTTCACTTCCGGTCGCGCCGGATCGATCATGCCGGTGAGGCCCACGAAGACCATGTCTTTTTCGTTTTCTTCCGTGGAGGGATCCGCGGGCATGGCGTCGTAGTTTCTAAAGGCAAAGGCCAATACGCGCAGGGCTTCTTGGGCAAAGGCGTTGTTTTGCTCCAAGATCGCCTTTCGGTCGGCATCGGTGAGCTCCACGATCTCTCCGTCTTTAAACAGATACTTGCAGTTTTTCAAGACCACATCCGGCGCGCCCTTGGTAAAGGACGACACTTTGTTGTCGAAAAAGTTTTCGTGGAAGGTGGACATCATCTTCCGATCGGAATCGAAGGGAATTTCACCGATACGGGGAAATTCTTCTTCCAGGGCTTCTTCCTTCACGCCGAGCTTGCCCGCCAGGGTAATGAGGGCGCCTTCCGTGGGGTCGCCTAAAATGCTGTACGTTCCGTTTTCTTCGATTAAGTCCGCATCGTTGGTTAAGGTGGCGATGGAAGAGAGGGTTTTTAATCCCTTGACATCGTCCACAGAGAGCTTGGCACCCTCATAGGACAGTTCCCCTTCCGGCGCGTAGCCCGTGCCGGAAACGTCCATGACTTTTCCGTCCAAATAAACTTTCGTGACGGTCATTTCGTTTTGAGTCAGCGTGCCCGTCTTGTCCGAGCAAATGTAGGTGGTGGTCCCCAAGGTTTCCACAGCCAGAAGCCGCTTCACAATGGCGTGGCGCTTGGCCATATTGCCCATGCCCATGGAAAGGACGATGGTGACGATGGCGGGTAAGCCTTCGGGGATGGCGGCGACGGCCAAGGAAACCGAGGTCATAAACATGCGCAGGGTGTCGTGGCCGTAAAGTTTGCCCACGATAAAGACCACGGCACAGACGGCGACGACCAAAATCCCCAAGGTCTTGGAGAGGCCCGCCAGCTTCTTTTGCAGGGGCGTCTGTTCCTCTTCCATGGTGGAGAGGGTGGTGGCGATTTTACCGATCTCCGTGTCTTCTCCCGTGGCGGTGACGATGCCCTTGCCCCGTCCGTAGGTGACGATGGAGGCGGAGTAGGCGTAGTTTTCTCTATCGCCGATGCCCGCATCTTCTTCCAAGGTGACCGTGGCATCTTTTTCAACGGAGACGGACTCCCCGGTGAGGGAGGATTCGTCGATTTTTAAATTGGTGCTTTCAATCAGGCGCATGTCCGCCGGCACGATGTCGCCGGTTTCCAATACGACCAAATCTCCGGGCACGACGCGCACGGAGTCGATTTCCACGGGGCGCCCGCCGCGGATCACCTTCACCGTGGGAGAGCTCATTTTCTTTAAGGCGGCAATGGCTTCTTCCGCCTTGCCTTCCTGTACGATGCTCAACACGGCGTTCACGATGACGATGGCGAGAATAATGACGGAGTCCACCATTTCGCCCACGGCGCCGGAGATAATCGCGGCGATTAAAAGTATGATGATCATGGGATCGAGGAATTGTTCCGCCAGTTTTTTAGCGAAAGACTTGCCTTCCTCTTCCTGCAATTCATTGGTCCCGTATTTGTCCAGACGCTTTTCGGCATCTTCCGGGGCGAGCCCCTTCTTGTCGTCGGCCGACAGTTCGTCGAGAACCTCTCGGGCACTCATTTTGTACCAATCCATAAAAACCTCCTCTTATAAAAAAAGACTCCTGTCCCACGGACAAAAGTCTCACAGCCTGTGTAGGATCCTTGGCCGGGCATACGCCGGATTGACGACCAAGAATAATAGTTACTCCCCTTTGTTTCGAAGAGTAGTATACCAAATCGAAAGGGCTTCGGTCAATGAAAATCGTTGAAATAAAGTGGGCGCGAAGGCCGTTTCTCCTCTTTTCGCGGGCTCCGTTTTTTCGTGGCTTTTCCCTTCTCGACATAATATAATATACATAAGATAAAATATAACAGTTACACCGAAAGGATGATGACTCGTGAAAAAAACCCGCATGGCGTGGCTCTTTCTGCTCGCCGTAATGCTCGCCATTCCCACCGAAGGTTTTGGCCAAGTCCCGGTCCGACTCTTCATTCGGGGAAGCTATGTCGAAGGCGACGTGGCCCCGCGCATCGTGGAGAACCGCACCCTGGTCCCCCTGCGCCTGATCAGCGAAGCTTTGGGTTACGATGTGGCGTGGAACGACGCCGATCGAAGCATTCGCATCACGCAAGATGACCGCGCCCTGGATCTGAAAGTGGGGAGCGATGCGGCCACCGTTTCCCGGGCCGGCGCGACGCAGACCGTCACCCTGGATGTGCCGCCGCGCATCGTCGAAAATCGCACCCTCGTGCCCCTGCGCTTTATTTCCGAAAACTTCGGCGAAAAAGTTGACTGGGACGATGCCAATCGCACCGTCGTCATCGGCGAAGGCTACAGCCCGATGAAGAATCCCGGGGAAATGACCCTCCGCTTCAGAGACCGCAGCGTCACCGTCAAGACCAAATCCGTGAACGGCCAAACCATGATTCCCGCCGCCGATTTCGCCAAGGCCATGGGGTGGAACTACTCGAATAAACCTAACGACTACGAGGAACAAATCCCCGTGCTTCACGATCCCGTAAACGGCGTGGAAATTTGGAACTACGGCGAATACTTTACATGCGACGGCATCGACTTTAAGCCAATGGATGGAAAGGCCCGAGGTGCAGCTTCGAAGAAGATCGACGGCCGCGACTACCTCTCCCTTCGCCATCTGGCCGACGTCCTCCACGCCGACCTGAAAGAATCGGAAGGCGAAATCCTTTTAACGGACAAAAATGAAGCCACCTACAAACTCTTTTACAAACCCCTTTTAGACGGCGGCGAACGCTACGGCTACGAGGCGGCAAAAGTGAACTCCATTCAATTTAAAAACCACCACTACTATATTATGCCCCTGAACAAAACACCGGAAGAATACAACCGCCTGGGCATCTTCGACAAAGAAATGACGCCCATAGGCATGTGCAATTTCTACATGAATGTGGACAAAAACATCGTGGAAGCCGCCTCTCAAGGCTAGGGCGGAAGAATCACTTTTCGCAGCGATTTAACGGACGCGACAAAGGGAGAGAGAATCATCCGATTCCCTCTCCCTTTTTTGCATGTGAACTACCTTTATGCGTCCTTTAGAAAGAACCGTATCTTAATATTTAGTAATAGGCAGGAAAATCTTTTCGAATGATTCATGAACATGTTGGTTTGAATTGAAAAGATAAACCCCGGATTCTATCCGAGGTTTGTCAGTAGATTGGAAATGATCTTTTACAATACAATTGTTTGTTAATTCGCCTTGTCAGCTACTTAATTGCCTCCTACAATTTGAATTTTATCACTTACATGTGCTTCAATCTTCCACTCGATCGGTTTCTTCTCCGGCTTCTTTTCAGGTTTCTTGTCCTTCTCAGTCGTTACAGAGTCACCGTCGGGTTTAGAAGAGCCACCGTTATTGAATGGATTGCCGGTGTCGGTAGGACCATCGGTGTTAAAGGGATCTTTAGGTTTACTAAATCGATCGAAACTGGAAAATACAAAGCACGCAATGCCACAAGGCTTACCATCGACTATTGCCACCTTATATGCATAACCATAAACGACGGCACTGGGCGACCTCATATTTCTATCATGGCCCGGGGATTTTTTCCAGATTGTGAAGGCATCCCGAATCGGCTTGTCGGAAGCGTAGGTCCAGCCGATTAAATTTTCGCCGAGGTAATTTTCGCGAAGCAGATTCGCCGGGGATTTATGGTCGAAGGTGCCGTCTGTGGCCAGTTGTTGGATTTCTTCATCTGCACGCTTCTGAGCGATACGATCCAACTCCTGTGTCCGAGCCACTTCGCCAAGGCCTAAGCTTTTTCTGTAATTTGCATAAGCCACGGTGTAATAATGGGCAAGGCTGTCGTCGGTGGCGGAATCGACGGTCCGCGGTTGGGGTTTAACCGGCTTTTCTTGTGAGCCGCCTCGTCCATAGTCATTTCCTTTATTGCCTCTGTCGGAATTCCGCCCTTTGTTCCCTTCCGGCGTCTTCGAAGGGTCTTTTTGAATCAATACTTCGCGATTTACCCAATCGACCTTGTAGCCCAGGGCCTCGGATACGAAACGCAGGGGCACGTACGTGCGATTGCCGGCAAGCACCGTCGGCGTGTCCAATACGCCTCTTTGGGTTTTGTCGCCGTAGATCTCGTATTGATCCGATCCGATGGCAAAGTAGATCGTCTTTGAATCCGATTTAATGAGGACAGCCCCCTTTGGATGGTCGGCCTGTCTTTCGACAAATTCGACTTTGTTGCCCAGATTTTCCGCTACAAAGCGAATGGGCACCATGGTTCTGCTCGTCCGTTTGTTAATATAGGCTCTGCCCATTTCTTTCGGAATTTGTTGAACTTTGCCGTTGATTTTGATGGTAACCTTGCTTACTCCGGCATCCGGCGGCAAACTGCCGGTTCCATTTGCCGCAACGGTTGTGGGGATCAACAACGCCAAAAGCAGAAACGCAACGACAACTGTTTTAAATGTCCGTCTTCTCATTACGTACCTCCTTGGTGTAAAATTTTATGTATTTCTATGATTTAATTGTATCATTTACTTTCTTTTTAAACAATTAAAGGCTTTAGAAAAAGATTTTTTCCCGACAAATTCGTTCCCACTAAAAAAGACCCCGAATCAACGGGGCCTTTTCGCAACGAGAAAGGAGCGCTTCTCCTTCCCTGCAGTATTTAATTAGTCGATCTTTTCGATTTTTTCCTTGAAGCCCATGTAGGGACGGAGCACTTCCGGAATAAAGATGGATCCGTCTTCTTGGTAGTGGTTTTCCAAGAAGGCGATGAGCATTCTCGGCGGTGCGACCACGGTGTTGTTCAAGGTATGGGCCAGGTAGAGCTTGCCGTCTTCGCCGCGGATGCGGATGTTTAAGCGGCGGGCTTGGGCGTCGCCTAAATTGGAGCAGCTGCCCACTTCGAAGTATTTTTGTTGACGGGGCGACCAGGCTTCCACGTCGCAGCTCTTGACCTTGAGATCGGCCAAGTCGCCGGAGCAGCATTCCAGGGTACGCACGGGAATGTCCATGGTGCGGAAAAATTCCACGGTGTTTTGCCAGAGTTCGTTGTAGAAATCTTTGCTGTCTTCGGGCTTGCAGATGATGATCATTTCTTGCTTTTCGAATTGGTGAATCCGATAGACGCCCCGCTCTTCGATGCCGTGGGCGCCCACTTCTTTTCTGAAGCAGGGGGAATAGCTGGTGAGCTTATGAGGCAAGGTGGCTTCTTCCGTAATGGAGTCGATGTACTTGCCGATCATGGAGTGTTCGCTGGTGCCGATAAGGTACAAATCTTCCCCTTCGATTTTGTACATCATGTTTTCCATTTCAGCGAAGCTCATGACGCCGCTGACCACGTCGCCGCGAATCATAAAGGGCGGAATGTGGTAGATATAGCCTTTGTCGATCATAAAGTCCCGGGCGTAGGATAAAATGGCGGAGTGCAGGCGGGCGATGTCGCCGCGCAGATAGTAGAAGCCGCTGCCCGAGGTTTTTCTCGAGCTGTCCAAGTCGATTCCCGACACGGATTCCATAATGTCCACGTGGTAGGGCACTTCGTAATCGGGGACCACCGGTTCGCCGAAGCGTTCCAATTCCACATTTTCCGTGTCGTCTTTGCCGATGGGCACGGTGTCGTCGATGATTTGAGGAATGACCAGCATGATTTCCCGAATGCGCTCGGATTTTTTGCCTTCTTCCAGTTCCAATTCTTCGATGCGATCGTTAATGGCCTTGACTTCGGCCTTTACTTTTTCCGCTTCGTCTTTTTTTCCGTCTTTCATCAGGCCGCCGATGGATTTCGACAGGGCGTTGCGCTTGGCGCGCAGCTCATCGCCTTCGGTTTTGGCTGCCCGATTGGCTACATCCAGCTCGAGGACTTCGTCGACGAGGGGAAGTTTGTCTTCTTGGAATTTCTTTTTAATATTTTCTTTTACCAAGTCGGGGTTTTCACGAATCATACGAATGTCTAACATAATTACCTCCATTAAAAAAGCCGCCTCATCCCCTATGGGACGAGACGGACCCGCGTTGCCACCCAAATTAACCGTTTCCGGTTCACTTCATTGCCGGGCTCAAAGGCGGATTCAAAGATTGCTCCCGCCTGCTCACACCAACCGCAGGCTCTCTTTCGGGTTACATCTTCTACTGCTCCTTATCGTCGCCCTATATCGTTGATGGTAGTATATCACAGCTGTGGAAAAAAAGGTAGTTAACTAATTTTCCCATAAAAAAAGACGTCCTTGCGGAGAACGTCTTTTTTTAGATCCGATTTTTATTCGGGTTGTGCAGCGCCGGTGGGGCATACAGCTGCGCAGGAACCGCAGTCGATGCAAGCACTTTCGTCGATGGAGTAAACGCCACCTTCAGAGATGCAGTCAACGGGACATTCGGGTTTGCAAGCGCCACAAGCGATGCATGCGTCAGTAATTTTATGTGCCATAAGTAAACCTCCTAGATTCTGTCAGGTATGTGCAGCGTGCTAATACCTAAACACATTATGTTTTCTTTCTGAAGTCATTATATCATTATCACAGAGGATTTCAAGGCCTAATTGAAAAAAATACAATCTTTTCCGACGATTTTTCACATATCATAGTAAATCAGTTTGAATTTTGCAGTGTAAAGGGAAGAAAAAAGGATGCCGAAGCATCCTCTTTATCATTTACTATTAGTGGCTGTGGCTGTGATCGTGTTCATGATCACAACTTGCCGTCCCACATTGGGAGCAGCCGCAGCATCCGCCTTCTTCATGGGACTTGCGCATGGAGCGGACAGCGCCGAAGATAGCCAAGCAGACGACAGCCAGTACAATAATGGTTCCCATAGTATCTCCTTAATTTAATTGTTCGCGACCGATGGGTACGTCCTTGACTCGGGGTTTTCTCACAATGGCCCAAATAATTCCTGCCAAGAGGACGAAGGCCACGCCGGTCCATACAGTGAAGGATCCGCCGGTCAACAGTGATCCGATTTGGAAGACGATGAGGGCGATGGCATAAGCGAAGCCCGTTTGAAAAGTCAGGGCGAACAGGGTCCAGAATTTCGATTGCATTTCCTCGCGAATGGCGCCGGTGGCGGCGAAGCAAGGAACGTTTAATTGGTTAAAGAGCATAAATGCCAATGCGCCGAGGAAGGTAAATTGGGTGGCGACGTAGGCGTTTAAGCTGGCACCTTCGGCGACACCGTTGATGATGCCGTAGGTAGAGACCACGGCTTCTTTGGCTACGAGGCCGGTGATGCTGGCCACGGTGGCTTGCCATGTGCCGAAGCCCAAAGGAATGAAGATGGGGGCAATGATTTTGCCCAGTGCAGCGAGAATGCTGTCTTGGTTTTCCGCAAATTCTACGAATTCGCCGTGGACGGAAATGTTTTGCAAGAACCAAATGATGATACTTGCGACGAGAATGATGGTCCCGGCCTTTTTCACGAAGGCTTTGCAGCGGCTCCATACGCTCTTAAAGACATTTTCTGCCGAGGGAATGTGGTATTCCGGAAGTTCCATAACGAAGGGTGCCGGATCGCCTTGGAAGATCGAAGTCTTCTTGAGCATTAAGCCCGCAATAATAACGGCGATGATGCCGGAGAAGTAGGCGATGGGCAAGAAGTACCAGAAGCCGAAAGAGGCGACGAAGAGGCCGATAAGGTTCACTTTTGCCCCGCAAGGCATAAAGCTTGCCACGACGACGGTCATGCGGCGGTCGTTTTCGTTTTCGATGGTACGTGTGGCCATGACGCCGGGAACGGAGCAGCCGGTACCGATAAGAATCGGAATGAAGCTCTTGCCCGAGAGACCGAATTTTCTAAAGATTCTGTCTAAGATAAAGGCGATACGGGACATGTAGCCCACATCTTCCATAATGGCGAGGAAGAAGTACAGGGTGGCGATCAAAGGCAAAAAGCCCAAGACGGCGCTGACCCCGGCGACGATCCCGTCCATAACGAGGGATTCAAGCCACGGTGCCGTATCCATTGACGAGACGACATTGCTGATGGCGTCGGCGACATAGGTGCCCAGCAGGGTGTCGTTGACCCAGTCGGTAACGGGGCCGCCGACAAGTCTGGCACTGATGTAGTAGACGCCGGTCATAATGATGACGAAGATGGGCAGTGCCAGGATGCGGTTGGTGACCACAGCGTCGATTTTGTCGCTGGTGCTCATGCCCCGCTTGCCTTGCTTGTAATTGCCTTCGACGATGCCTGCAATGGCATTGTAGCGCATTTCCGTCATAATGCCTTCGCCGTCGTCTTCGTAATACTCTTCCAGCTCGGAAATCACTGCGGCGATCTGTTTTTCTTGATCGGCGCTCAGATTCAATTCGAGCTTTTGGTCCCCTTCGATAAGCTTCAAGGCATAGAAGCGCTTGGCGTCCAATGCGCCCACGGAGGGGGCGATGTCGTAAATAGACTTCGCCGCATCTTCCAAGTGCTCGTCGTAATAGACGTGGTTCTCCGCGGCGGTGCCGTGGACTTTTTTCGCCATTTCCATGAGCCCGTCGAGATTTTCTTTCTTCAATGCGGAAATTTCCACTACCGGCGCACCCAATGCCTTTTCCAGGCCGGAGCGGTCGATGACGTCGCCCTTGTTGCGAACTACGTCCATGCGGTTCACGGCGACGACCACGGGGATGCCTAAATCCAACAATTGGGTGGTTAAGTAGAGATTTCGCTCTAAATTCACCCCGTCGATAATATTAATGATAACTTCCGGTTTTTCGTTTAATAAATACTTCCGGCTGACCACTTCCTCCAGTGTGTAGGGGCTCAGGCTGTAAATACCGGGAAGGTCAGTAATGGTAATGCTTGTATCCTTTTTGTACTGCCCTTCTTTTTTTTCGACGGTAACGCCCGGCCAGTTCCCGACAAATTGGTGGGAGCCGGTCAAGGCATTAAATAGGGTCGTCTTCCCGCTGTTCGGGTTGCCCGCTAATGCAATTCTCACGCCTCTTCCCCCTTCGGTCCTTGAGTTTCTTCCACTTCAACAAGCTCCGCATCGGCCTTTCTAAGGCTCAATTCATAACCGCGCACGGTTAATTGAATGGGGTCCCCCAAGGGAGCAAATTTTCTTACGAACAACACGGTGTTTTTCGTAATGCCCATGTCCATAATGCGGCGCTTCAAGGGGCCCTGCCCGTTGATTTTCTTCACTACGTAGTACTTGTCTACCGACGCTTCATTTAAATTCATCCTACACCTCACATTGTCACTCGAATACATTCAGCCAAATCTTTGCCCAAGCCGACGCGCACGCCCTTGATGACGACGATCACCGAGCCCTGCACGTCCGACACGACGCGGCAATTGGCGCCTTCCACAAAGCCCATGTTCTGCAAATGGGTAATTTGGCTCTTGTCCAATTTTTGATCCCGCACCCTTAGCACCTTCAGATCCACGTTTTTCGGCGCAACGATTAAATTCATATGCATCTCCTTATAATAACGGTTATCAGTCAAGAACCAAAAGAAAAAGGCACTTGCCTTCCAATGAAAATTTATCTCATCAATGAATTATAACACCGGTTCCATTCCTTTTCAAGGGAATAAGAAAGATTCTCAATGGAAATTACCGCTAAAACGGCGGCACAAAAGCCCTTTCGCCGCAGAATCTGCTTTCCTCCCTTTTCTATACTGCTGTGTCCGCTATCGACTTCATCCCTCTTTTTTCACTTATCATTTTAAAACGAAAGAAGCCCGGCATCTGCCGGACTCCTAAATTTAATCATCTTTTCTTTCTATGGACCTTATACTTGCGAGCATTCCTTCGATGGCTTCATCGATGGCCCGGCTATATTGTCTGTCTTTTGCAAACTCGGCAAATACATAGTTTCCATTTCGATAATCCAATAGTCGGTCTTCGATATTCTCCGATGGCTCTGAAGTCTTTTTTATCGTAAACAACGTCGCCGGTGTCTCTGAATACTGGCCCATAAATTCCTTCCAAGAAACAATGTACTGTCCGTGGAGATCCACCATGTCAAATTCTTCTGGTACGATCGCTTTTAAACCCACTTTGCTCAGTTCGGTATAGGAGTCTTCCGACTCCTCTTCTCCCCTATTTCCGGCAATGATGACGACGCGGTTCTTGCCGTCCCATTCAACTTTTGCCCCGAAAGCCTCTTGCACAAAACGCGCAGGGACATAGATCCGGTTCTTTTCAGAGAAAGGTGCGACATCCATGGTTTTTGTTTCTTTTTGCACTCGATAGTTCTTGTCGCCAAGTGTCATGGCTACCTGAATCCCATCTTTTTTGATTAGGACAGATTGCTTGTCCGAATCCACACTTACGGAATAGGAAAGAGATTGCTCCAACAGCTCGAGAGGTAAAAAGGTTCGCCCCTTCCGAACCGGAGCCGTTTCTTCAACACCGTACTGACTCGCATTTTGATTAAGCCCGTTAATGTACACGGTAATTTCCTTCGGTCCCTGCGCATAAGATGAAAAAGGCGCGAGCATCAAACATAAGATCATAACTAAAGTGATTTTTCTTTTCTTTGCCATAAAATCTCCTCCTCTTTTATTCAAAGCTGCATTACAACAATGATCCGACGTCGCCCTTAACGCTGGCCCTTTACTATCTGAATTTTAGTATATAGTATATTCTATTTTTTCAAGGGCGTGTCATTCGCTTGTTTGCTATTTCAGTTATGGAAGTAAAGAACCTATTCTTATCAAATAAAAAACACGCGGATCTCCGCGCGCTTTTACGAAAATGTGAAGTACAGAAAGACGATGAGGCCCAGAAGGATTCGGTAGGTACCGAAGATTCTGAAATCCCGCTTTCTGATGTAGTCCATGAATTTTTGAATGACCACCACGGCCACGACGAAGCTCACCACGGCGCCCAGGGCGATTAAAAACCATTGGTAGGCGCTGAAGGCCAGGCCGTTTTTCACGATTTTTAATAAGGTGGCACCGAACATGGTGGGAATGGCGAGGAAGAATGAAAATTCCGCCGCTGCTCCGCGGCTCGCGCCGAGAAGCAGGGCCCCTAAGATGGTGGCGGCGCTTCGGCTCGTGCCGGGCACCATGGCCAAGCATTGAAAGAGGCCGATGGCAAAGGCCATGGCGTAGGGAATATTTTCCACTCTTCCCACTTTCGCCTTCACATGCTTCTCTTCGTTTCGATTTTCGATGACGAGAATGAGGATCCCGTAGATCAGCAAGGTGGCGGCCACCACTTGAGGCTTAAAGAGATGCTCGTCGATAAAGTCGTCGAACAAAAAGCCTAAAACCGCCGAAGGGATCACCCCGACGATGACCTTGAGCCACAGCACGAGGGTGTCTTTTTCCGCCACGACTTTTCCCTCTTCCCGCTGAAAGGGCCAGAGCTTTGAAAAGTACAGAACCACCACGGCCAAAATGGCGCCCAGCTGAATGCAGACGTCGAAGGCGTTTTGAAAGCTCTGCGGCTGAAGGCCGATAAATTCGTGGGCCAGAATCAAGTGGCCCGTGCTGGAGATGGGAAGAAATTCCGTCACTCCTTCCACGATCCCCAGTAAAATAACTTTTATTATATCCATAGTTCCTCCGATTATGCTTGCAGGTTCACAAATTTCGTGTATTCGCCTTTAAACAAGAGTTCCACCGTGCCCGTGGGGCCGTTTCGGTGCTTGGCGATAATCAGCTCGCCCAAGCCCTGTTTTTCCGTGTCGGGATTGTAGTATTCGTCCCGATACAGGAACATGACGATGTCCGCATCCTGCTCAATGGCCCCGGATTCCCGAAGGTCCGATAAGATGGGCCGGTGATCGGCGCGCATTTCCGGCGCACGGGAAAGTTGCGACAGGGCGATAACCGGCACATCCAGTTCCTTTGCGATCCCCTTGAGTTGACGGGAGATGGCGGAGATTTCCTGTTGTCTGCTTTCGGCGCGACCGCCCACTTCCATAAGCTGCAAATAGTCGATGACCACGAGATCCAATCCTTTTTCCGCCTTCAGTCGGCGGCATTTGGCCTTGACCTCGAGGGGCGTAATCCCCGCCGTGTCGTCGATGTAGATGGCCATTTCGTTCATATAGGTCATGGTCTCGATGACCTTGGACCATTCCTCCGTGGTTAAGTCCCCGGAAATAATTTTCATGAGATCCACGTGGCTCAGCGACGATAAGATCCGCTGGGACAATTGATTGCGGCTCATTTCCAAGGAGAACATGGCCACGGTGGCGTTGGCCTTTAAGGCGGCGTTGGTGGCGATGTTGACCATAAGGGCGGTCTTTCCCATGGAGGGACGGGCGGCGAGAAGGACCAAGTCCGCCTTCTGCATGCCGGAGGTCTTTCGGTCCAAGTCGATAAAGCCCGTGGTCAGTCCCGTGAGGCCGCCTTTGTTTTCCGAACGCTTCTGCATCACTTCGAAGGTGGTGACCATGACATTTTCCATGTTCATGAGGCCGCCGCGCTGATTATCCTGGGTAATGTCGAAAATGGATTTCTCCGCCTTTTCGATAATGGCCCCGACCTCGTCGTCGTCCCGGTAGCTGTCCTCTACGATTTCGCTCCCCGCGCGAATCAAGGCCCGCAGAGTGGATTTTTCTTTAATGATGTTGGCGTAGGCTTCCGTATTGCTCACGGCGCCGGCGCCTGAGGTGAGCCTGCCTAAATAAGTATAGCCGCCGACGGCCTCCAGCTGTCCGTTTTTTTTCAGAAAATCGGACAGGGTGATCATGTCGGCGGGCTCATTTTTGTTGTAGAGGCGCAAAATCCCTTCGAAGATGGCCTTGTGGCTATCGTAGTAAAAGTCCTCGGCGTGAATGATTTCCACTGCCGTGGTAATGGCGCTTTTGTCCAAAAGCATGGCGCCTAAAACCGACGCCTCGGCCTGTTCGTCGTAGGGCGGCATCCGCCCCTCTACCCTCTCGGCCATTATTCCGCGTCGATGACCACATCCACGTCGGCGGTAATGTCGCCGTGGAGTTTGACGGTGACTTTGTGTTTGCCCGTGGTCTTAATGTTTTCCGAGAGGACGATTTTTTTCTTATCGATCTTCACACCGAAAATCGCGTTCATGCGATCGGCGATGTCTTTTGCTGTAATGGCGCCGAAAAGTTTGCCGTTGGCGCCGCCCTTGGCCTTTAAGTCCACGACTTTCGATTCGAGCTCTTTCTTTTGGGCTTCGGCTTCTTCCACGCGGGCCGCTTCGTCGGCGGCTTCTTTCGCCTTCATTTCCTTCCAGTTTTTCATGTTTTCAGGCGTGGCTTCGATGGCGGCCTTGTTCGGCAAGAGGAAATTTCTCGCGTAACCGCTCTTCGCTTCTACCAAGTCCCCTTCTTTTCCTAATTTGTCCACGTTCTTTAATAAGATCACTTTCATTGTTCTTTCTCTCCTTTATCTTTTTCTAAATAATCGGCAATGGCGTCGGTTAATTGTTTTTCCACGGCGTCCATGTCGTCGCTCTTTACTTGGGCACCGGCCATGTTCAAGTGGCCGCCGCCTAATTGTTCCAAAATAAGCTGCACGCTGATGTCGCCGAAGCTTCGAGCGGAAATGTGGATCACTTCTTTCTTCTTGGTCAAGACGAAGGAAGCCTTGATGCCGTGAATGCCCAAGAGCTCGTCTGCCGCCTGGGCACTAACGAGTACGGAATTGGGCATGTCCTCTTCCAATCTTGAAATGGCGATGTTGTCGAAGATGATCCTGGCATTGTGCACCACTTCCGCCCTAGAGACGATGGTGTCGTAGTCGTCTTCGAAGAAGTAGCGTACCTGACTCATGTCGGCGCCGGCCCGCTTCAGGACCGATGCGGCCTCGAAGGTGCGCACGCCGGTTTTAAAGGTAAAGTTTTTCGTATCCACTACCACGCCGCTCATCAGGGCGTTGGCTTCGAAATTGGTAAGCTCCGTGTCGTCATACATATAGGTGAGCATTTCCGTAATAAGCTCGCAGGTGGACGAGGCGTAGGGCTCCACGTAGGAAAGCACGGGATCCGCCACAAACTCGCTGCCTCTGCGGTGATGGTCGATGACCACCACATTGGAGGTGCGCTCCAAAAGAGGCGGGTATTCCGTAAAAGAAGGCTTGTGATTGTCCACGAGGATCACCAAATCCCCTTGGCGAATGGCCTCCTCGGCATATTCCCCGGAAACAATTCGCTTGAAGAGCTCCGGCTCTTCCCGCTTCATGACCTTGATCAAAACCTCGATGGAAGGATTCACATCGTCCAAAACGATGTAGCCCTCTTTGTTTTGATTGAGCACGGCGCGCATGACGCCCACGGCGGCGCCGATGGCATCCATGTCCGCGTTCTTGTGCCCCATGACGAAGACCCGATTGGACTTGTCGATGAGTTGCCTGAGGGCGATGCCCAAGACACGGGCCTTCACCTTGTTTCGCTTTTCAACGGCTTTGGACTTGCCGCCGAAATAGGTGTAGGTTTCGTCATTTTTTAAGACCACTTGGTCTCCGCCCCGGCCCAAGGCCACGTCCAGGCAGGTGTCCGCCTCTTTGTAGGCTTCGATAAAGGACAGCCCCGGGCGGCTGACGCCGGCGGAAATGGTGACGCTCACCGTGTTTTCCACGTCGATCTCCCGAATCTTGTCCAGAATGTCGAACTTCTGCTCTACAATGGGCAGAATGTCCACCTTCCGCAGGACCACCAGGTACATGTCCTCTTGAAATTTGCGCACCAAGGCGTTTTGGGAGCGGAAGTATTCGTTAATGCGATGGTCGATTTCCGCGATTAACAGCGGTTTTTTCGATGTAGGCGCCCCGTCCACCACTTCATCGAAATTGTCCACTTCCACGACGAGCACCACGCCGCCTTCGTCTTCGTAGAGGCGTTCCATGTGCCGGTACTGACTGTGGTCCACGAAATAGAAAAGGGAAAGCACATCTTCCTTGCCGTTTTTCTGAAAATCCACCACGCTGTTGTAGGCCCGGTAAGGCTGCTCTTTGATCTCAACTTCCGTGCCGTTTTCAACGGCCTTTAAGCCTGTCTCCTCGTCGGCCAAATCCTCGATGTAGGCGGGCAGGGATTTTCCCTTTAAAATCTCCGCGTCGAAGAGCTCGCCGAAAAGGCTGTTGTGCCAGACGATGGTTCCCTCCCGATCCGTGACCACCAGAGGAAAGGGCATGGAGAAAATCGTGCGCTCCGTGATCTTTTCGAAATCCTTGTGCAAATTGTTGAATTGGTCGTTAACAATGCCATTGTATTTTTTCACGCTGCGGTAAGCATAGGATGCCGTAAGCACCCAGGCGATGACGCCGATGGTTCCCAAAACCGGATTATAGGGAAAGACCGCCACCGTGAGAAAAGCGATGACAATTAAATAGAAGTAAAAGTTTTTCAGTGTAAATGACTCGTTCATGGCCTACGCTCCCTCTATGCTCCGCACGTCGATGAATTGATCGATAAGCCCCAGAGCCGCAAGGCCCATTTGACCCACGGGCACCACCAAGACAAAGAACATGATGAGCCCACGTAAAAACGGCGAAGGCACGAAGCGGAGCAGGTAAAAGTTTACGATGCTCATGCCCTGGCAGGCCAAGAGGCTCACCACGACCACCAGCCCGTTTAAAATATAGGGCTCGATGCCCAAAGCCATGAAGTAATTCATGGCCAAGGCCGTCCCCAAAAGGCCCACGGAAATCAAGACCGGCACCCGAGGCAGGTGCATAAGAAAGAAGGGACCCGGACAGATCACCTTTTCGCCGCCGATGCGCATGTTGCGCCCGCTGATGCGATAGGACAAATACACGACGACCAGGCCCGAAAGCAGGAAGAACGCAGGCAAAAGATCCATGGCCCGATTCATGGTCGTCTTAAAGGTCATGGCCAGGCGCGCCTGTTCCGTTTCCGTAAGAGAGGCCCTTTGCAGAATCTCTCCCTGAACGGCGCTGAAGTTTTTCATGAGCTCGCCGGATTCGATGGCCTGATAGGTTCCCGTGCGGTACATGATAAATCCCAAGCTCACGAGAAAAAGCAAGGTTCCCAAAGCCATGGTCGTGTCCACGGAACGATCCGTGCGCATACAGTAATCTAAAATTAAAATCAAGGGGCCCATCACCGTTAAGATGGTGAGACCCAACAGGGGATCCGTCAACAGGCCGATTAAGGCGCAGGCGCCGACGAAGACCCCGGAAATGGGAAGCACGCCCTGAAAGCGCATCTCCGATAAAAACATGGCCGGTATAAAGGCAAATAAAATAGGCACAAAGAGCCCGCCCATGACCAGCAATACAGAATATAAAAGAAGCTTGAGCACGCGCAAGCCCTGAATTTTCCGATACAATCTATCACCTCATATCACGCTATTTTACCATATTTTCGCTGATTACGCCATTCACGGCCATTCTCCTCTTTCGAGCATAAAAATAGGCCTCAAGGCTCTCGAGCACTTGAAACCTATTTTTTTCGATTGGAGGTCTTCGAAGTCTATTTATTGTGATCCAAATTGTAGAGAACTTGTGCTACCTGGGCACGGGTAAATCCGGATTTCGGTCTAAACGAACCGTCTTCCATTCCTTTGACAATGCCCTTTTTCGCCATGGCACCAACAGCCTCCTTCGCCCAAGGAGCAATGGTTCCGCCATCAGTAAAGACCTTGCTTTCTTTTTCGGAAAGTTTTTTGTTCGTTACTTGTAAGAACTTATTCATCATGACGGCCATTTCTTCTCGCGTAATCGGCCGATTCGGATCAAATTTTCCATTGCCGACGCCTTGAACAATGCCCTTTTCTGCGGCCCAGTTGACGTAAGCGGCGTAATAGCCTCCATTGACATCCTTAAACACATTCTTCGTAAACTTGCTTTGGTCGATTGCGGCCATACGTCCCAGAACGGTAACGAAGTCCGCACGGGTAATGGACCTTTCGGGAGCAAAGCGATTGCCGCCTACGCCTTTAAAGTATCCTTTGCTGACGACATAGTTAATAGGCTCTTTTGCCCAGTGGTTGACAGTGTCGCTAAAGTTTGCTTCGGGAGCTTTCGGTGACTCCGTATTCTTTTGGCTCTTTCCGGGTTCCGTATGTTTTCCTTCAGGCTTCGACGGTGCCGGAGAGAAATGCCGCCTGCCTCCGGAATGACCCGGCTTCACATCAGGTTTTTTCGTATCCGGCTTCACATCAGGTTTCGGCGTATCCGGTTTTTCTTCAGGCTTCGGCGTTTTCTTTTGTACCAAAGCCCCTTTTGCCTGTTGCAGTTTCGTCAATGCCAGTTCCACATCCTCTTTGGTTGCGGTGCTCTTTTCAGAAACAGCCTTCGCATCTTTCAGTGCCGCTATGAAGTCACTCTTGCCCTTTTCTTCATATCGACTTAGATCCAAAGCATCGCATTCGGCGATTAATTGATTCAGTGCCTTCTTGTCCACTCGAGGCGCAGGTTGTGCCGAGGTTTTCCCTCCGCCATCGACGACAAGGTCTGCCGATGCCTTGCCCGGCATTCCCTTTGCCCCAACGGTCACTGTCAATCTAAAGGTCTTATTCACATCATTCATATCCACGGGAATATCAAATGCTGCAGGCTTCGTTTGAGTAACACCGTCGACGGTCACCTCTGTCGTCTTCGACGGCACGAGGGTTTCACCTTTATAGGCCATGTCGGTAACGTAGATTCCTTCGCTTGCATCTTGCAGTTCTACTCTGAAGAAAGCCTTATTATCTTTGACGATCAATTGGGCGGGATGTTTAAAGACCGTCCCCATCATGGCGTCGTCATCACTATTCGTCATCTTCCAAGAAAATTCTACATTGTAAATAGCCTCTTGATCGGCAGGCACTTCCACTTGTTCCCAGCGAGCGATTAACGTTTTGTTGCCATTAACAGGCATTGAAAAGTCGAATTTTTCATTGCCGTCGAACCAGCCTTTGAAAACATAGGTAACCTCACCTTCCTTGACTTTTGAAACATTTTCTTCAAAGCCGGCGGGGGCGTAAATCACCATGCCTTTATCGACGGTGACGGCAGCTGGTGAGGTTCCCTTGTCGCTCATGAAAGTCACCGTCACTTGTTCCTTCGGTGCTTGCTTTTCTACAAGCCCCTCTTTTGCCGCCTTCAAATCGTTTAAGGCATCGGCGACATCTTCCTTCGTTGCCGCATCGTCACTTACTACAGTTTTCGCTTCGTTTAATTTCTTCTCAAATTCCGTTTTACTGTCATCGGTATACTTGCTGAGATCCATCCCTTCACATTCGCGAATAAGATCTTTCAGCTCCGTCTTATCTGCTTTCTCCGGTGCTTCACCTTCTGCCACCATGCCCTTCATGGCGGCATCTAAAGCCTTGGTCAGATCGAGCGCCTTATACCCGGCTTTAATGCCTTTTTCTTTTGCTTCTCGAATCCACTTCTTCGCATCCTTGATTTTGACATCTAGATTATCTTTGCTTTCTTGCGTGTACTTGCCGTTCATCATGGCGGAAGCTTTTTCGACTTTGGCTTCTAAGGCCGAGGTGTCGTAGCGTAGATTATCGTCGATGGATTTAATAGCGTCGTAAGCCGCTTTAATTTCATCGTAGGTTTTCGCATCTTTTAATGCCTTTTCCCCTTGGGTAATAACAGTTTCGTATTTTTCCAAGGACTCTACCGTGTACTTACCTGTTTCACCTTTGAATTCGTTGAGATTGGCCTTTAATTGTGTTAAATGCACGCGGTAAATTTCATCGGCAAATTTGACGGCGCTACCCGCTTTATCCAAGTCGCTGTAAACGTCTTTGACCTCTTGAATGGTCGCGTCGCCGTTTTTGATCACTGCATTTGCCTTTTCAAGATTTGTCTTTAGGCCGTTAATTAAATCTTGATTGACGCCCTGTGCGGCCTTCGCCAACATCTCATAAAGTTTGACGGCATCGATTAATTGCCCCTTGTCCACTTTGTAGGTGTTTTCGTTAAAGCCGTCGGTCGCCGATTGCCAATCGATGGCGATGCGCGCTGCCGGAGAGTGTTCTTGAGGTCCGAGGGATGTCTTGTAAGATACCTTAACGGGAACAAATTGTTGATTTTCCGCCACTTCGATTTTTACACGAGTCGGTGACTCATACTTGTTGGAGCCCACTGTTACATCACGTTTTGCTAAGACTTGGGCTTTTTTCATTTCACCATTTACAGCATAGGAAAGATCCGTAATGGCACCGGTCACTTGATTGCCCTCACCTGCAGTCATGTCGACCCACTGCATTTCCAAATACCATTTGCCGTTCTCTTTGGTAAGCTTTCCTTGATTCCAAAGGGCACTGTTGGCCATGGATGGCTCATCTTTATTTTCTTTATACAACTGAATGTTGACGGTCTTCGTCGCTTCAATCTGCACGTTCGGATCCGCTCGATCGGGTGAAGCTTGGAATTCTTCCACGGCGGCTTGTAAGGCCTTTAAAGCAGCATCGACTTTTTCTTGGCTGTCTGCCTTCAAGCCTTTTTCCGCCGTTTGAATAGCAATGGCCAGCTTTTCATTGACTTCTTCTTCTTTCTTCGTTGCATCTAAAAGCTTTTTCGCCTTGTCGATTTCAGCTTGTAAGGCTTCGGTTTTAAAGACATCCTTCGATGCTTCGTAAGTTTTTACAGCGGCATTTAACTTTGCGACCGCTTCATCGATTTTATCTTGTTCCGTAAAGTCTTTTGCCTTTTCCGCTTCGGCGATAGCCGCACGCAACGTGTCCTTTGCCTCTTTCGACTTGTTCTTTTCCAGCGCCTTTTCAGCCTTTTCAATGGCCTCTTCTAAGGCCGCCTTACTTAAATCGCCGACTTCTTTCAGTTTTAATGCCTTGATCCCGGCATCCACACGGTAGACCCAGCTATCGTAAACCGATGTATCCAGATTGGTGCCGTTTTGCGTCGTGTCACTTGGATCTTTCTCATAAGTAGACTTCGGCGCCTTAATGTCGGCGAGGTAGGCTTTCGCCCCTTTCGAGTTGGAGTTACCCTTATAATCAATTTTCGGGCCGCCAGGATAAGGTTGATAGCTGATGTCCGGCTCTTTGTAGCCGTCGATTGTTTCTTTAAGCGCCTTGACGCCGGCATCTTGATATTTGCCCGATTGAATCTTTTCTTCCCCGTCTTTTATGAGCTTTTCCAAGGGTGCCGGATCTAAACGTAATCCGTCATAGAGAGAAGTAAGGGTTTGGGAATACGTGCGAATATCCTCGCGGGAAATAGCGGCCGTGGTTTTTCCTTTTATTTCTTTCCATTCTTTTTCCGCCTTTTCCACCGTCGATTGGATGAAATGGGTGTCCGCCTTATACTTTTCAAGATTTTGCGATTCGCCGTCCACTGCATTTATAAAGCTAACCCAAGGCAAAATCGAAAGGGAGAGATCCTCTAATTCTTTTATGCACGTTTTGATCTTTTCGGGATCTTTCGTATCCATTGTTTCTGCGCGGCCAAGTGCCTCTTTTATGGCGTCGTTAATTTTAACTTTCTTTGTAACAACTTTTTCTTCGGAGCCGCCGCGATCGACGTGGTCGAAGACGTCGATTTCTTCGGGAAGAATTTTAGAAACCATGCCGTGATTGGTTTTTAAATCACTGATGCGGTTTTGCAACGCCAGTTGCAATTCTTTTAATTCTTCTTTCGTCGTCTTCACTTTTCCGCCTTTTACGTGAAGGTAAATGGTGTCGCCGGTTTTTTGCGTTTGCTTGTCGCTATGGCCAATGACCACGTCGGTGTTAACTGCAATTTTCTCTTTGGAATCGATGTCATACTTTAAGACAAATGCCATGGGAACATCCGCTTTTTCAGCAGCTACTCCATCCACATCCGCCTTTTCGGATACTAAACCATATTCCACTTTCTTCGTAATATCCGCCGGTATATACGTTCCCTTCGGAGCGTAATTAATATTTTCAAGGTAAGACTTTACTTTCTTGCCGTCCATTTCAGGACTAGCGTAGAAAGTAAGGGTCTTTTGTACCGGATCATACGTCGCTTTTTCCGATACCAAGCTTTCCATATGGGTCTTGCCGGCGCCATTTTGGTTTTGATACTCGATTGTAACATCATAAGGTTCTGTAGACGGCTTGTCTTCCTCGCCGCCGATTAATTGTTGGTTGGCGGTATCTAAGTTGAATCTGATGGAATTTTTGTCTTGTACGCCCATCCTATTCCCATCATAGTATTTTACATTCGTATATATCTTGCCAAAGTCGGTACCCGGATCAATAAGCTCAACTTCTTCCACGACCGGCTGGCGATCAATTGTTTCCGATGTTTTAAGCACCTTGCCCGGTTTCACGGAAAAATTGCTAGCATAGTAATCGACGCCTGCTACAAAATTATCCCCATCTTTCTTAAAGGAGAAAATATATTTCTTTTCCGAGGGAATATACTTAACGGGACCTGCCAAACACTTCCCTACGGCATCATCTGAACAAGTTACGGGGATGGAGTACATCACTTTCCCTTGTTTTCCCGGCTCATCTTCCTTGATTTCAGGCGGTTGCACGCCGGGTTTCGCTTGCAGTTCATTGATCGCCCGCTCCAATGCCCTTATATGATCCTGTGTTTCATCTAAGCTCGGCGAATAGGTCGCATTATCTTTAATCCACTTTTTCGCTTGAATCTTTACGACATTAAACTTGGCAAAGGATTCTTCTTCATAATATTCCGCCTTGTACTTTTCCGCCTGATCTACAAGTTTTTGTAAGGCTTCCGTATTGTATTTCAGGATGTTATTTTGGCTGGCAGTTTGCACCTCACTGATCTTTGAAACCAATTCCGGCACATCCATATCGCCTGCTTCTTGTTCCGTTTTCTCGAGATAATTTCTAAAAGCTTCCAAGCTTTCCTTGGTATACTTTTTATCATTGTAAATGGTGCCCGAATCTAAATCGTCCATGGCTTCATAAATACGCTCATTTAAAATTTCAAGCAATGTAAATGTATTTTCGATTTCGTAAATCGGCTGAGCGATGTTTAAAGCTTCCGTCATCGACGGCGTCTCGGAATTGCGCAATTGGTTAAGCTTTTCAATGCTTTTCCGCACCGTTTTAATCCGTTCTTGATCCTTCGGCACATCGGCATCCAAATACTTACCGATTAAAATTTCACCGCGCTTAATCCAATATTTAATTCTCGTCTTCGTCTTTTTCTCGTAACGGCTGTAATTATCCGCTGATTTAGTCATGGTATTGTAGTCAATTTTAATACCGAAAGGTCCCGTTCGCTTTGTGGCACCTTGATTGTCCACATAACTCATGCTTTCGACGACGAGTTGCGAGCCGTCTAATTCAGCAGGAATGGGGATGGCGACTAAGTTCGTCTTCGTCGGATCTTGTGCGTCACCGGAGCCGAGGGAAACGCGAATTTCTTTTCCCGCTACGCTCTTCATTACCATACTATTGATTTTAGATACTTTGTTTTTATTGGCGACAAAAAGCACTTCCAGCTCATTGCCCCATTTGGTCACTTCCATTTCTTGGAAGAGATCCTTTACATCCGCTTTTTCCGTACCTAAATCTTTGTAGATATTCGTTTGCCCGTCGCTGTCCACTAATTGAACGTCGACAAGCTTGTAATTGCCTTGATAGTCGCCGTCCTCTTTTAGTTTCGTGTCGCTATTTAAAGCATAGATTTGTAGAATCGTATCCAGTTCGCTGAGTAAACGTTGTGCTTTCGCTTCATCTAGGCTATTTATACTTCCT
This sequence comes from Peptoniphilaceae bacterium, assembly GCA_902363535.1. Taxonomy (GTDB): domain Bacteria; phylum Bacillota; class Clostridia; order Tissierellales; family Peptoniphilaceae; genus Aedoeadaptatus; species Aedoeadaptatus acetigenes. Next base: position 56,276 of record CABJAE010000006.1, on the reverse strand, counting down.
TTGGCGCGAGCCACCAAATTATAAATTTCGTACCAAGGTGTTTCGATGATTTGATCCGGCGTTAAAATATAGGAATCCTTGCCGTAAAGCTTTCCCTTGCCTTCCACATCTTCGTAGTCGCCGAGATCGATGCCCGGCGTATAAGTAGAATTATGTTTCGGAGCCAAGTAATCGGTGCCCAACAAATGCTTTTGAATGGCGGGATTGGTTAAAATGGCATCCGCCTTTGATACAATCGCCTTCTTTGTTTCTTCTTTCGCCGGCGTAAAAGCGAAAATCGGTTGAGCTGAGCCCATGACCGTTAAAAAAGCCATGGCCAAGCTTAGTTTTTGTCTTCTCTTCATTCTGTCCTCCTGTTAATTATGAATGATACCGAGGTATCGAACAAACTCCGATTCTCTTTATTTGATATCAAATATCATTTATAGAATATTCGAAGGCTTTTTCTCGGTCAAGCTTTTTCTTTTAAAAATTTGCGTAATCCAGGGTTCTTTTTAATTCCATACTTCCCGTACAAACAGCTGATTTTCAACTTTTCATCCCGAAATAACTCCGGTTAACAATTGAAGGATGTTTTCTTTTTATCAAATGAAGATGCCTTGACGACTGAATTTTTTCAATAAAAAAACTCCCGCCGAAGCGGGAGCTGTGTGTATTTAAAATGTGATTAGTCTGCGCTGTAAGGCAGAAGTGCCACTTGTCTGGCGCGTTTAATGGCCGTGGTAATCTTCCGTTGGTGCTTGGCGCAGGCGCCGGTGACGCGACGGGGAAGGATCTTCCCGCGGTCGGAAATAAAGCGCTTTAATGTTTGCGTGTCTTTATAGTCGATTTGTTTTTCCTTATCTGCACAGTAAATGCAGACTTTTTTTCTGGAACGATATCTTCTTTGCATGTTCTCACCCCTTAACCTTGGTTAAAATGGGATATCATTGTTGTCGATCGGGTAATACCCTTCGTCGTCGGATTTCGGACCGAAGCCGGAAGGATTGCTCGCTTGAGCTTGATTGTTCGATTGATAAGCCATATTCGTCGGCGGCGCCATGTTTTGGCCACCTTGTGCATTGCCCGCTTCTTTCGCACTTTCGATGAAGTGGACGCGGTTGACGATGACGTCGGTGGTATAGACGCGTTCGCCGTTTTTTTCGTAGCTGCCCGTGGAAATTCGACCTTCCACGGCGATGCGATTGCCTTTGTGGAAGTAATTGCCTAAAAGTTCGGCAGTGGTTCCAAAGGCTTTAATGCCGATAAAATCGGCGGTGGGCCGGCCGGCCGCTTCAGCTTCCTGGCGCTTTTCGCGACTCATGCCGCGATCCACGGCGATGGTGGCAAAGGTGTTTGCCATGCCGTTTTGGCTATAGCGAAGCTCCGGATCTCTCGTCAGTCTCCCGTAAAGTACAACTAAATTCACGATATCACCAATCCCGTTTCTTATTCATCTACGCGGACGACCATGTGACGCATGACCGTATCGGAAATACTTGCAATACGGCTGAATTCTTTGATTACGCCGGGTTCTGCATCGAATTCGACGAGCACATAGAATGCTTCTTTGTAATCTTCGATTTCATAGGCCAGCTTGCGCGTGCCCCATTCGTCTTCCGATTTAATGACGCCACCTTCGGCAATGATGCCTTTTAAACGTTCGTATTGTTTTACACGTCTTTCAGATTCGGCGTCGGGATAGAACATAAGGATTACTTCATAATTGTTCAAGTCTGTCACCTCCTTGTGGACTGACGGCTCGATTGATCGAGCAAGGATAACTATCTGATCCATTATAAGTGAGATGAAAGCTCCGTGTCAAGGCTTTCTTCCACAATTCGACTTTCAACGCCTGCATCCGTAAGCTCGATGAGCCGCGCCCCCCGGGGCAAGTCGCCGTAGGCGTTGTAGCCGGTGATGCGGCCGTAGTAAAGGTTCATCCCCCGCCAATTGGCGGTGAAGTCGTTGTCGTGATCGTGGCCCACGAAAATGTGGCGGACGGTGCTTTCTTTTAATAAAGCGTCTACCAGGCCTGTGTTTTTCACCGGAGCACAGACGGTTTCGTCTTTGTTGCCCACGGCCAGGCCGGCTTTTTTCGCGTCGTCGAATTCCACCACGGGAATGTGCATAAACAAGAGGCCTTCTTTTCCTTCCCCGCCGTCCAGGGCGATAAGGTCTCGGATCTGCTCTTCGTAGACGTAGGCGTAGTTGTGGTCCTCGTCGTAGTCGCCGCTGTCTAAAAAGTACAGGCGGTAGTTTCCTGCGTCGAAATAGTAGAGCTCCCGCCCTTCCACGGAGGCGAGGCCCCGCTTTTCCACGTGGTGTTTCATGTGATACACCAGTTCCTTCAGCACCCGGCGATTATAGACGCTTTCGCTGTCGTGATTGCCCCAAGTAATGGCGATCGGGACGCGCAGGCTGTCGAAAAAGTCCAAAACGCCGGATAGAATCGTAAGACTTCCCGATTCCAGGGACCAGTGAATGTCGCCGGTGAGGACGAGGAGGTCCGGCTCCAGGGCCTTGACCATGTTCCGCACCAGGGCTTCCGTGCGCTTGTCTTCTCCTTTAAAGGGAAAGGAGCCGAAGTGAAGATCGGTGAGTTGAAGCAGTTTCATGGCCTACACCATCCCGATGATTTCCGATTTCGGCATATACACTGTCACCTTGTCGCCGACGCGCCGCATATTGGCGCTTCGGTTCAGCTGATCCAGCTTCAGCATCTTTTTCCCGTCCAATTCGATGTACAGGCGATAGATGGAGCCGCGCATGGAGGTGCGAATGACCTTGCCTTCGTAAACGTAGGCGTCGTCGATGGCTTCCAAGGAGAGCACTTCCGGGCGAATGGCCACGTAGCTGTAATCCGCGTGATCGTCGGCGCCCATGGCGGCCGCTTCTTCTTTCGTAAAGAGATTGTAGTCGCCGATAAAGCGGGTGGCGAATTCCGATTGGGGATGGCGGTAGATGTAGGTGGGCGAGCCTTCCTGCACGATGTGGCCCTGATTCATGACGAAAATGTAATCGCTCATGCTCATGGCCTCTTCCTGATCGTGGGTGACGAGGATCACCGTAATGCCAAGTTCCGCCTGAAGGGATTTAATGAGCCCCCGTAGCTGCACGCGGATCTGCGCGTCCAAGGCGCTTAAGGGCTCGTCCAAGAGAAGGACGTCAGGCTTGGTGACCAAACTCCGCGCCAGAGCCACCCGCTGTTGCTGCCCGCCGGAGAGATTGGTCGGATAGGCTTCTTCTTTTCCCGCGAGGCCCACCAGGTCGATCATCTTTTTCGCTTCCGTGTCTCGAGTCTTTTTGTCCACGCCTTTCATATCCAGGCCGAATTTTACATTGTCCAGCACGTTCATGTTGGGAAAGAGGGCGTAGTGTTGAAAGACCATGCCCAGGCCGCGGTCTTTCGGGGCCAGACCGTCGACGCGCCTGCCGTCGATAATGATTTCGCCTTCGTCGATGGTATTTAGTCCGGCAATGGCCCTGAGCAATGTGGATTTTCCGCAGCCGGAGGGGCCCAGGAGGGTGGCCAATTGGCCGCGGGCAATTTTTAGGTTCAATCCGTGAAGCACTTCCGTGTTACCGAAGGATTTTCTTAAATTGTTGATTTCGATAAAGCTCATATTACGCCTCGTATCCTTTCTGTTTTCTCGTAAGGCCTATGGCGCCAAAGGTAATGACGCTGATGACGATAAAGTAGAGAATGACAATGGCCGAGGCCATGTGCCCGTTGACGGAGAGGGATTTTCTTAAAAAGATTTGCACCGTTTCAAATTTCGATCCCACCACCAAGTTAATGATGACGAATTCGCCGAAGAGGGTGGAAAAACTGAAGAGACATGCGGAAAATACGCCGGGCATAATCGTCGGCAGGATGACTTTTCTGAAGGTCGTCCAGGGGCTCGCCCCGAGGATTTCCGCCGACTCCATCAGGGTCTGTGCGCCGATGGCCCTGAGGCTGTTTAGGGTGCCCTGGCGAATCATAGGATAGATGAAAAGAATGTAGGATCCCACCACCACGGTGAGCATGGGGATGCCCAAAGCGGCGTAGGTGTTCATTAAAGCGAATGCCAGAATGACACCGGGAAAGGCGTAGCATGCGATGACCATGCCCTCCGCCACCTTCTCGAGGCGCGGGTAGTAGACGTAAATGGCAAAGATGCTCGGCACGATGATCGCGGCGCCCAGGCTGACAGCGATAAGCGACAGAATGCAAGTGCGTCCCAAGGCGCGGAGGAAGGTTTTGTTCGTAAGAAGCTTCCCGAACCAGGCGAGGGTGGCGCCTCTGGGGAGCATGGTGGAAGACCAGTCCGTGGAGGTGGCGTAAAGCAATGTGGCCAGCAAGGGCACGAAGAGGTACAGAAGCATGAGGACGATGGCGGCGTTTTTAGCAAATTTTTTCATCCTTTACTCACTTTCTCGGCCCGCTTGGCCAGTTTGTCGCCCAGAATCATATTGACGAGAAGAATCATCGCCAGCAATACGGAGAGGGCCGCGCCGATTTCCGGCCGGGCGAAAATATCCCCGGTCACCGTGTTGGCGATGCGTATGGAGAGGAGGTTCACTCCGGTGCCCGTCAAGGCCTCGGCGGAAGCGTAGGCGCCCATGGCGTTGGCAAACATCATGGCGAAGACGCCGACGATGGAGGGCATGAGCACGGGCAGGCCGATGCGCCGCCAGTATTGAAAGCTGCTCGCCCCTAAAAGCTCCGCCGATTCCCTCCATCCCTTGTCCAGAGCGTCGTAAATGGGCAGAAGGAGGATAATGCCCATGGGCAGTTGAAAGTAGAGGTACACGATGCAAAGGCCCCAGGGAGAATAGAGATTGTAATTCGCCAACCAGTCGATGCCGGCGCGGCGGCCGAAGATAAGGAGCACGCCGGAGGAGCCCAGGAGAATAATGTAGGCGAAGGCCAGGGGAATGCCGGCGAAGTTTGAGGTCATGTTCGCGATGACCACAAAGGTTTCTCTGAGCTTTTTCGACCGGCTCACGATGGCGTAGGTAGTCACCGTGGTAAAGACAATGGCCACGACGCTTGAAAAGAGGGAAATCCCCACGGAATTTTTAATGGCCGCGGTGTACATGGACTCGGTGAGGATCTCTCGATAATTGGCCAAAGTCCATCCCCCGCCTCCCGTGGGCTTGAAGCTCATGAGGACCATATTCGCCGAGGGATAGATCAATACGGCTACGGCGATAAGAGCAAAGAGAATCATGGCCAGGTGAAAGGGCAGCCGTCGTTTCATAAATATCTCCTTTCGAAATAAAAAGGGGCCCGAAGGCCCGAAGTTGTGCTGTATCTACTTCATATAAGCCATGACGTTTTCTTGCCACAGCTGAGCCAGTTGCTTGGTGCTCTCTTCCCAGGCCTTGCTGTCTTTGACCTTGTAAATGTCCTTGTAGGCCGAGGGAGGTAGGAGTTTTTTCTTGGCTTCGTCGGAAATCTTGGCATTTTCGCGAATGGGCCGCGCGTAGCCCTTAGCCAGATTGTCCTGTCCTTCGTCGGAGAGGATAAATTCCCGAGCCAAAGCGGCAGCGTAGGGATTGGCGGCGTAGCGATTGATGATGGTGGTGTAGCCGGTCATAACCGTCACCGGCGGCACGGTAATCACGAAGCGATCCCGATCCACGGCATCGGCGTAGTTCAAGGCGTTAAAGTCCCACAACATGCCCACTTGCACTTCCCCGGTTTCCAAATTGGCCAAGGACGCGTCGGTGGTCTTCAGGCGGCCTTGTTCGGCGAGTTTCTTGAAAAAATCCAATCCGGGCTTGAGGTTTTTTTCGTCCCCGCCATAGGTGACTGCGGCATTTAAGAGGGCGAATTGACTTTGATTGGCCGTTTCCATATCGCCGATGGTCAAGACAAAATTGCCGTTTAAAATATCGTCGAAGGTCTTCGGCGCTTCGACCCCTTCAGGCAGATTTTGTTTGTCCGTAATGAAACACATTTGTCCCGTGTAGGCCAAGAGCCAGTCGCCGTCGTCGTCCTTCGCCCACTCGGGAATGTCGTCCCAGTAAGAGGTCTTGTACTTTAAGGACAGGCCTTGTTCTTCGGCCACGGGACCGAAAGCGATGCCCACATCCCCGATGTCCGCCGAAGCATTGGTTTTTTCCGCGGCAAACTTCGCAAGCTCTTCCGCCGAGGACATGTCCGTATCCGTGTGGCTGATGCTGTAGGTCTTTTCAATATCTTCCCAGGTTTCTTTCCAGTTGGCCCAGGCATCGGGCATGCCCACAGAGTGGACTTGGCTCTCTTCCTTCGCCTTCTTTTCCAACTCTTCCACTGTAATCTTGCTTAAATCCAAAGCGTCCGTGGCCGTGGATTCATTTGCGCAGCCCACGAGCAGCAGCATGCCCAAAGCCACAACCAACCATTTCATTCGTCGAATCATTGCATCCTCCTTGTGCATTTGTAAATTTTTCATCCCTCACAGCATAAACCATGTAAATTATAGGAAAAGCAAATCCTTATTAAATCCTCGTTAGCCCTTGTAAAGTTTCCGTTTTCTCCCATAAAAAAACCGACTTTCCCTTTCCTTCCCGGAAATCGGCCTTTCACCTTGACTTTCCTCGAAGGCGGCCCCCATAATAGACATAGTATTAGGTGATTTTCGACGGGCTTCGTCCGAAGATTGTGAACCGACGCACGGAGAAAGGAGTTGTCATGCTCAAGGGTATCCTTTTAATTTTCTTATGCACGTTTATGTGGGCACTCAACGGCAATGTGGGCGCGTACATATTTCAATACAAAGCCTTCACCCCCGACGTCCTCGTGGCCATTCGGCTGACGACCGTAGGCGTCATACTCTTTGTCCACGACCTGTACCGCAGCGGCCGTTACGCCTTTCGCGTGGTGCGCAAGCGGGAAAATATCCCCGCCTTTCTTCTCTACTCCATCGGCGGGATTTTATGCATGCAATACGGCTACTTCACCGCCATCTCCTATTCCAATGCGCCGACGACGACCTTAATTCAATACACGGGGATGTTTTTCGTCATCTTCGTCGTGGCCATCAAAGAGAGGACCTGGCCCAAGCCCATCGTCTATCCCATCCTGGCACTGTGCAGCCTCGGGCTCTTTCTCATGGTCACCGGCGGCGATCCCACGAGCCTCAAGGTGAGCAGCAAAGCGCTTTTCTGGGGACTGGTCTCCGCCGTGGGCTTTACGAATTTTAATGGCTCTATAATATCCATTGGGGAGTAAGCTCCTCAATGGATATTTTTGTGCAAAAAGATAGCACTTGTTTTCCCTATCGCCTAAAATTAAATCACCACAAAATAATAAAGGGGGTCAAACAAGTGCAAAACAATATTACCACATTACTTTTAGGAATCCAAGATGTTGAGGTCACCGGTGTTTCAAAAGAAAGACGGCTCATTACCATTGACTGCAAACCCGTTCATGATCGGGTTTGTCCTCACTGTGGCTCGACCCACGCCTGGGTCCACGATCACCGGGAGCAAGTCCTTCGGGACGCACCGATGCGGCGCAAGCACGTGTTTCTTCGCGTCAAGAAGACACGCTATGATTGCAAGGATTGCGGGGCGCGCTTTGAGGCACCTCTTTCCTTTGCCGCCAAGGGCAAGCAGATGACAAAGCGTTTAATTGCTTATGTGGTGGACGCCTTCCGGGATATCCGATCCGTGTCAGAGCTAGCTAAGGAGGTGGGGATCTCAACGACGAGCATTTTCCGCATCGTCGCTTGTCTGTTTGTGCCCCGTCAACGGCTGCCTCGCGTCTTTTGCATCGACGAGTTTAAGGGCGATAGCGGCGGAAGCAAGTACCAAACCACCTTGGCCGATGGGGAGGCCCATCGGATCATCGACATTCTTCCGACGCGCTACGGCAAGGATTTAGCCGCTTATTTCTCTTCCATTGATCGAGCGGAACGACGCGGCGTCGAGATCTTTGTCAGCGATATGTGCGGCACCTTTAAAGGCGTGAAAGAGGCTTTCTTTCCACAAAGTACCCATGTCATTGACCGCTACCATTTCATCCGCCAAGTCCATTGGGCCTTGGAAAATGTGCGGAAGCGGGAACAGAAACGGATGACGGCGACGGAAAGAAAATGGTTTAAACGAAGCCGCAGCCTCCTAAAAAAGCCGGCGAAAGACCTGACCGAAGCGGAGAAAAGCCTTGTCGCCACCATGCTTGAAAAGAGTGATGCCATTCGAACCGCCTACGTCCTAAAAGAAGGCTTTTACACCTACGTCCTTTCTCAGAAAGACAAAGAAACAGCGAGTGTGGCTCTTTCAAAGTGGATGGAAGAGGCAAAGAAAGGCGGGCTAAAGGAGTGGCGCTACTGCTTGCGCGCCTACAAAAACTGGTTCGATGAGATTACCAACAGCTTTGATTACCCGTGGAGTAACGGCTACGTGGAAGGAACGCACAACAAGATCAAGACGGTGAAGCGCGTGGCCTTTGGGATGCAAAACTTTCATCATTTCCGAACAAAACTGCTTTTTGTCTGTTCGAAAGATCGGTGATGAATGGCATTTGGGAAAACAAAAAGGAGCCTAGTTTTCACTAGACTCCCCAATGGTTGACATAGAACCATTTTAATCTGGCGCCCACCGGCCTATCCAAAACCTATCGCTCCATGGAAATCATGGGGCCCTCCATGCTCTTGGGCGGCCTGCTCCTCATCCTTCTGACTCGACCGGATTTCACCGCGCCCACTTGGGATGCGACCTCCATCCTTTGCGTGCTCTACACCATTATCGGCGGCACCATGATCCCCTTCTGGGCATTTCTGGAAGGGGCCCGCTACACCGGCGCGCAGAAATCCAGCATCTTCTCCCTGTCCGAGGCCGTGTTTTCCACCATCGTCGCCATGGTGCTCTACCATCTGAAATTTCAAGCCACCGACCTCGTCGGTATGCTCATGATTTTCGGCTCCGTGCTTCTGCTCTCTGTCGGAAAATCCCCTCTACCTTAGATAATTGTCTAAATCTCTATAAAAGTCTATTTTTTGGTACTTCTCCATTTACGACGATTTGCTAACCCTCTATAAGTGCCCATAGATTTCTACCAAATTGTCGTAAATTTGTCGTAAGCTGTCGTAAATTCTAAAATATAAATTTTATCGCTTTTTCAAATTCCCCCATCTGTTCTATCTTAAAATCTTCTGTTGCATCTACATATATATCCATTGTTATACTAATATCAGAATGACCTAGAATAGACTGCATTGCTTTTGTATTTATATTTTGTTCATTAAGCCTTGTAGTAAAGGTGTGTCTGAAAATGTGATTGCTTAATGTGGAACTAATAGAATATCATTAGAGTTCGATTTATTTTTATCCATTATACTTAAATTGCAATCTCTAACAATTCTTCTTAAAGCTTTATTAAGTGTTCCATTATTGTAAACCTTTCCGAATCTATTTAAAAATACAAAGTCTTTAAATCCATCGATTGAATCACAACATTCGATTCCAAAAGTCTTTTGTAACACTCTTTCCATAAGAAAAGCATCTTTTACTTTTTGAACCATAGGAATACTTCGCTTACCTGATGCTGTCTTCGGTGTATTAATAGCATATCTATTGTTTAATCCTTTACCTTTACTATAATATACCAAAGTCCTATTTACACTTATAAGACCATTATCAAAATCTAGATCGTCCCATTGCAATCCTGTAACTTCTCCAACTCTCATACCTGTCCAAAGCATAACAATGAATATTGGATACCATTTTTTATATTCATCACTATTAGATAAATATTCTTCAAATAGTACCTGTTCTTCTATTGTCATGGCTTTTTTCTTCGGAGATTCATTTCGATAAGCTACTTTCAGTTCCTTTAAAGCATTGTCAGACGGATTAAACCTTATATATTCGTCATCCACTGCTAATTCTAAAACCTGATGTAAGACAGTATGAACACAATCTATGGTAGAAACCATCAATCCCTGATCTTCCTTTAATCTGTTATAAAAACTTCTAACATCAGATCTTTTAATATCAGATAGTTTAATGCGACCAAAAGTCGGTTCTACAAATTGTTGATACATATAGATGTAATTTTTAAAGGTATTATCCTTTAAACCTCTTTTTACCTTTGTCCATAGCTTAAAAGTATCATTTACAGACAAGCTACTTCCTTCGTTGTTGATTCCATCTATAGTATTGCGTAAAATATCTAATTCTTTTTCTCTTAATTCTTTTAGAGTTTTCGCATAGATAGATTTTCTACGACCTATTTTGTCTTGCCACTTAAATTCATAAGTGCCATTTGACCTTTGATATTCACCGTCTTTTAAAACAACCCCTTTACTATCTTTGCGTCTTTTTACCATAAAAATTCTCCTTTTTTGATAAAAGACACGCTATAATTATTATACCGCATTAAGCGTGTTTTATATATAGTTTTAGATTAAATAGAGAACTGTCTATTTAAATATTCTTCCATTAACTTTTTCTTAATAAGACGCTTACTACCATTAAATAATACAAAATCGCAATCATCTTCATCCGTTAATTGTCTAACTTTATCTTGACCAATATTAAAATATTCAGATGCTTCTTTTAATGTTAGAAATGCTTTCTCAGAAACACGAACACCTTTTATATTTTCGTTAATCATAAATCCTCCAAATAATATATTTAAAATATTTATTTTAATATTTTTAAAGTTTTTTGACATTGACAAGTGCCTTGGATTAGCAACATAGGAATCTCACCTCCGCCTCTGTTCAGGATGAGCCGGCTTCAACCTTAGAAGTATCATTATCCTCATTTTCTTCTAAGCGGATAGGGTATCCATCCCTATATTCAAACTCTTACTTATCGCTCCCTTTCTTCTTCCCTTGCTTTTAGCTTAGCAGTACTTGTTTTGCCGAATTATTCAGCAGAAAGATCTTGGCGAATAGGTTATCACGCTCCAAAAATGATTAATGTCTTGTCTTGGTCTATTTAATTGTTATGGTTCAAGTATTGTTTAAATTTCTTTTAACATAGAAAGAGGACAAAACTCCCCTCACTTTATAAAGGAAAATTTGCCCTCTTTGGTAACCAGAAACTATATTTCTTCTATAAATTTCTTTAGTTTTTCTAAAATCTTATCTCGCCTTTTTATTAAAGCAGGATGTGATATATTTTGAGTCTTTGCTACTGCACGAAGTGTTTCATCATTGAAATATAATCTTTCGATTATTTCCCGTTCCTCCTCATTTAACTTTGACATAGCATTTCTTAGTGCTTCAATCATTATTTGTGTAGCTACAACTTTTTCAACATCAACATTTTTATCTTCTAGATTATTTTCAAAATTCCCATCGTGATTTAGAGATGAAAAAAAGAGCAAGTGGTTTTTCTTATCCACCTGCTCCAAATACTTTTCGTGTTCTTTTTCTCGCCAGTAGACTTTATATATCTGCTCGCTGACTTTAACCCTTTGTCCGTTGACATAAAGGTAATACTCTTTTGCCATAAAGTTTCCTCCATTTCTTTTTTGTCTATTTGTTATTCAGACAAAAAAGGAGGACTCCTGCATCTTGGCATAAGAAGTCCTCTGAAATGAAAGAAATCCGTTCTTTCTTTTACTATATTTAATTGTTTAGACGAGAATATATAAAGACAGACAACTACAAGAATTATAGAAAAAAGGAGTATTTTTATTCCATTTCAATTCTACAAGGTAACTTATACACTTGTTCATCTCCTTTTCCCTCCGTTCATTATAGATAAATATAAGCATCATAAGTACTCCATAAATAAGTGGATAAAGACCAATAACTATCATTGTTATTACTGCTGGAATAGATAACTGAAAGAATAAATCTATCGGTCTTTTGCTATTAATTGTTCTTTCATATTTAACTATTTCTCCTAATACGAATACATTTCAGTCAAATCAGATTTTTCAATCATATTTCTATATAACTGTGATTCATTATAAATTTCATCATGTGTACCATTTGACACAACTTTGCCCTCATCAAGCAAAATTATCTGGTTTACATTTTGAATAGATTTTAATCTATGTGAAATAATGACAACCGTTTTATTCTTTATAAGTTTATTTAATCCTTCTTGAATTTTTGCTTCATTTTCTACATCCAATGAAGCTGCAATTTCGTCAAGAAGAATAATTGGTGCATCTTTCAAAATGGCTCTTGCAATTGAAATTCTCTGTCTTTCACCTCCTGATAATTTTGCCCCATTTTCTCCCACAATTGTTTGTATGCCCTCAGGAAGCCTGTCTATAATTTCTTGACAACCGGCAATTCGAGCTACTTCTCTCACTTCATCGTCCGTTGCATTCGTATTTCCTATGCGTATATTTTCCATAATAGAAGTGTTAAACAGCACAACATCTTGAAATACGACTGAAATTTTTTTAAATAAGCACTCAGTATCTACTGTTTTAATATCATGACCCCCAATTAAAATCCGACCGCTATCATAATCGTAAAGTCTTGACATCAATTTTAATAATGTTGATTTTCCACAACCTGATGGTCCAATAAGTGCAGTAATTTGGTTCTGTTTTGCTGTAAAAGTAACATTATTGATAACTTTCTTATTTTTCCCTGAATATGAGAAATCCACATTTTGAAAACTAATATCATAATTATCAAAATCTACATTATTTCCAATTTGGGCTTTAGTATTTCTTAACTCTTTAATTCTATTAATTCTTGCATCAAGATAAAAAATTTCTCCAAGATACATATAAATACCTTCTAAACCTTCAGAGATTTTAGTTGCTGCAATAATATATCCAACTAAATATAACAAAGGCACCTCATTACTTATAAACATATGGAGTCCAACAACGCTTGTAATACCTATAGATAACTTTGTGATCCATCCAGCCAAGCTTACTGGGAAAGCTTGAACAATTTCTGCTCTCATTTGAATTTTTTCGGATTCGTCAAGCTTTTTAGAAATGTTTTCTATCGTATTTTCCTTTAATCCATAACTTTTTATTTCTTGACTCATTTCAATAGATGATTGAAATTCTTCTGAAATCTCTCTTAATTTTTCGTAATGATTTCCTCTCACCTTTATTTGGCTTTTTTTTGATAAATATAAAATACCTGCTGAAATAATCAGTGGAAGTAACACACAAATTCCAAGTTTAAAATCTCCTATTAACATCATCACGCCTATCACAATGAAAAAGTAAACATAGCCAATTGTATGACCTATTGCGTGAGCTAAAGCATGTTCAATTGCCGCAACATCTGCCATAACTGTCTGTGAAAGATCAGAGATATCATGTTTTGAAAAATAATCTAATGGCAATTTTTTTAGTATATCCGCTATTTCGATTCTTAAATTGGCAGATTCTTTATAAGTTTCGTTATATGTGGTTTTATAATTCATATTTGTTGCCACATAAACAAGTATTATGATTATCCCAATTCCTAAAACATAAGTTTCAAGTCCATGCCCTTTATTTTCTAAAATAGATTGCACAAAAAACATCATTAAAATCATTGGAAGCATATAAATAGCATAATATGCAAATGAAGACCATACGGATTTTTCCAGACCTTTTGCTCCGGCTTCAGTTAATTGAAATTTCTTTTGTAAATATTTTCTCATTACATTACCCTCCAATCATTTGCTTTTTCATACAAGTTTTGAAGTTCTCTATATCTTCCATTTAAATTCATTAGATTTGTATCATTACCTCGCTCAATAACTTTGCCATTTTCAATGAACAATATCTCATCAACATTTCTAATTGAAGATAATCTGTGAGCAATCATAATGGTTGTTTTCCCTTTCATTAAATTTGAAAAAGCTTGTTGAAGTTCATACTCGTTTTCGGGATCTGCGGCAGCTGAAGCTTCATCGAGTATAATAATCTTAGATTTTTTCAAAATAGCTCTTGCAATGGCAACCCTTTGTACTTCACCACCTGATAAATGCACTCCCTTTGAGCCTATAATGGTATTCTCCTTTTCAGGAAATTTTGCCAAAATACTTTCGCACTTTGCCAAATGCAGAGCATTCATAATTTCTTCTCTTGTCGCATTTTGGTCACCCATTTTTACATTTTCATAAATAGAGGCTTTAAATAATTTTGAGTTTTGAAATACAAATGAAATATTTTGAAGTAATGTTTCCTCGCTATATTCTCGTATATCATAACCACCAATTTTTATACTGCCACTATTTAAAGAATAAAAACCTGATATCAATTTCGCTATCGTTGACTTCCCTGACCCAGATGGTCCAACTAAAGCAAAAGTTTTTCCCTCATCTAACTTAAAGCTCAAATTTTCTATAATATATTTTTCATCATATTTAAAGAAAACCCTATCAAACTCAATATCATAATGTTTAAATTCTTTTCTTTCACCATGTTCTAATTTTTCATTCTTCATTCCATCTATCAAATTCTCTAAACGATCTATTACCTGTCCGGCATTAAAGTTATTTTGTGAAGCAAACATAACTTTCATAAATGATGAAAATATAACCCCAGAAAAACAAGTAAAGAAGATTACTTTTGCAAGAATCATCCCAGCTTGTTCTCCTTTTGTTATAAAATACATACTGCAAGGAATACATATCAAATAATAGGTATTAAATAACGTTTGAAATGACACATACGGCTTTCTGCAACTTAAGGAATATTCATAAGTGTTTTTTGAGTATTGGAGAATTGCATCCAATAAACTTTTATAGGAACGAACGGTTATCCCAAAAATCTTCAATACTTGCATTCCTCTAACATATTCAATTATCTCTGAACTCATTTTCTCCAGAGAATTAGAATATGCCATCATAAATTCTTCTCCACCATACATTGATTTGTATTGAAAAATACCTACTACAATTGTTATAGCCAACAAAATACCAAGTCTATAATCAACAGCAAAGGTCATAATAAACATTAAAATTGGCAACATTCCTGCAACAACATTATCAGGAATCAAATGTGCCACTGTAGAATGTGTTTCTCCAGCATTATCGTCAATAATCTTTCTTACTTTCCCTGACGGATTCGTATCAAAGAAAGCAAAAGAAGCATTGATTAGATTTTTTAACCCAGTTTTTCTGATATTTGTTTCTAATCTAAAACCAAGCATATGTGATACCATCAATGCCACAAAGTAAATAACTCCATACGATACCATATAGATTACAATCAATTTACTATCTTTTATAGCCGCACTATAATCTTTGGTAACTAATAATTCGCAAAACAAATCCCACAAATACCAGTAAGAAGCCATTAAACATATTGTGGAAATAGCAGCTAATAGCATTGAACCATATGCGAATGTTTTTCTTTCAGGAACATACTTAAATAATTTTTTGTATAATTTAAACATTTTTCTTCTCCAAATCTTATATTCTCAGCAAATCTTTCCATCCAGCATAGAAAAATTTTTTAACGTGTTGAATGTAAATATTAGCTTCATTTAAATTCATATTTTGGGAAAGAGGTACTAAAATTCCCTTTATATATGAACTGACTAATATATGAACAAGTTCATACAAAATAAATTCATCTACATCACTTTTATTGTTAGTTCTAATAAATTGTATGGTTGCATCTGTAATTATTTTAGAAATTTCATCAAAATAGAACTCATATTTTGTTCCACCTGATAAATTTAAAATCATTAAAAATTCTTCCTTGTATTCATATATCAATCCAATAAATCTATCTTCATTCTCCCAATTTTTAAAGACACAATTTATTTGCTCCTCTTTGGGTAATTTTTTGTAATCTCTATGTTCTTTATCAAGGAATTCTTTGAGTCTATTTGCGGGTTTTTCAACTAGGCTATTAAATAAATCTTCTTTAGTACTAAATCTCTTGTATAACGCTCCAGTAGTTATGCCTGCATTTTTACAAATTACATTTAAAGAAGTTTTTTCAAACCCATTTCGTTTAAATTCTTTTTTTGCATTTTCCAATAATCTAGGAGTAATGCTAATATCTTGGTTCGCCATAAAATTCCCCCTTGTACATTGATAATAGTACTATCAATTATGTTATTTTTTTTGCAAGAGGCATCTTAGTACCTCTTGCAAAAGCAAAATCAAAACAAACAATCAAAGTTGCTGATTTATTTTGTCCATTATTTTAAAAAAGAACCTAAAGCTTAATTCATCATTTCATCTACATGTAAACCTGATTCCAAAATTCTTGAAGTGTCTCCTGTATTGCCATATCATCTATATTTCCAATACATTTTACTTCCCCACATTCAAGAAATAGAATATAATCACAGCATCTTGAAACAAGCTCCGAATCATGCGTAATCACAAATTGCGTTCGTCTCGCCGCCTTCATACGCTTTATAGCATCTGCCACCTCAATCATATGCATATAATCAAGTCCACTAGTTGGTTCATCATATAGGAGAAATCTTTTATCAGATGCAAGCGCACTAGCCATTGCAACACGTTGTTTTTGCCCTCCGGACAAAGACATGGGATGAGAGTCTTTAAATTCTTCCAACCCTAACTCTTTCAGAATAATATTTGTTCTTTTCTCCTGTTCTTCATGAGACAATCCTAACCTCTCCATAGATAACCTGACTTCTTCAAATACACTTTCGGTAAAAAGCTGCTGATTTACATCCTGCATAACAATATAAGTACTTTCGATTCGATTTTTTCTTTTAAAACTTTCTCCATTTAGAAAGATATCCCCTTTCGACCTTTTTTCCAAACCACAGAAAGCATGTCCGAAAGTAGATTTACCTGCTCCATTGTTTCCAACAATGCCGATAATAGAGTTTTCCGGAAGGTTTATATAAGGAATAGAAAGAGCCGGTTTATTTTCTCCTTTGTAAGTATAACTAAAATCAACAAACTCTATTTTTCCAGCATTATCCGTTGCTCTATTCTCTTTTTGAAATTCAGGCTTACTTCTAAGCCCCATAATTTTTAATTGTTCTTTACTGATTTTCTTAAATTGTTCTATTGTATAATCATTTATAATTCGTCCATTTTTCATATATATCACACGATCAGCTAAATCCATAAGCCATTCCAAACGATGTTCAGCAATTATCACCGTTTTTCTATCCTGCTTCCATTTTTTAATAATCTTTCGCAGCTGTGCGATAGTATGCGTGTCTAAATTGGAAGTAGGCTCGTCCATAACGACTATTGGAGGATTAGGTGCTATAGCGGAAGCACAAGCAACCCTCTGTTTTTCCCCGCCAGATAGAGAAAAAAGACTTTTCCCTAGCAATGCAGTAATATCAAGAGCCTCAACAATATTTTCAAAACGTTCAAAAATAAGTTGTTTCTCCATTCCGAGATTTTCACATGTGAATACTACTTCTGTATCTGTTTTAACTGTATAAAACTGGGATTTTGGATTCTGAAATACTGATCCTACATAATACGCTAGCTGATACAGTTCACATTCAGCTACATTGTTTCCGCAAACAAAAACTTCACCTGACATTTCCCCTTCATAAAAATGCGGAACTAGACCATTTATCATTCTTGTAAGAGTTGTTTTTCCACAACCAGATTCACCACAAAGCAGGACAACTTGACCTTCCGGAATATTTAAGCTCACATCTCGCATACCATTATTTCTCTGCCCGTTCTTATATACAAAACTTGCATTTTCAAATTTAATCATAAAGCCCCCTTTTGCTTGAACATAAGAATAAAATAAAGGATATAAAAAATAATTAAACTGCCGAAAACAAGATAGTCTCTCCACGTAAACCCAATATTACTTACATTAGTTCTTTCATTAGGTGCTGCAAGTCCCCTTGTAAGTGCAGAAGCAGCCAAATCATTACCAATAGATACAATGCTTGTTAAAAATGGAACCATCCTAAACTCTAACATCATAAGAGGGTTGCGAAAAGAACCTATCCCTCGCAATTTCATAGCATCTCGCACATTTACATATTCTTCTCTAATGGTAGGAAAAAAACGAAATGTTACCGAAATAGGAATTGTAAGTTTTTTCGTAACATGCATTCTATCCATAGCTGCAATAAACTCGCCTACAGATGTTGTTGAAAAAATAAAATATGCCATCATATAACCAGGAATAATTTCTACCGAAAATGCAATTATTCCCGTAAACAAGAGGTTAAACCAAGTTGGTAAATGCGGTGCAAGAAGATCTGGAACAAATAGTGCAAAAAGATACAAAGCAAAAAAATAAACTACTGCTCGCACCTTCTTTAAAACAATCAAAAAAACAAACGGCAAAAGTGAAAGTATCGTGTGAAAAACTTTTAAGTATCCAACAGGAGAACCACTGAGCAAAGTAGTTGATACAAGCAAACACATCAATATCTTTGTTCGTGGATCAAGATATAGTTTATCCGCCGTTGCATTTTTCTGATATAGTTCAGAAATCATTACACCAACCCGCTTCTTTCAAAATGTTTCCTCAAAACCTTACGACCAATCATCCCGCCAAGAAAGCCGCCCACAAAGCAAGAAACAATCAAAAGAGGGAATAACCACCAGTTACTATGAAACCATCCATAAACAGAATACATAAATGTTTCTCCATAGCTAGCTGCCTTATTCTTTAACCATTCCTGACTCGCTGTGAGCCAATGTACATAATTTCCCGCAATACATATACTCGATACTGCATATGCAAGAACACACCCCATGCTCTTTTGGTATTTGGAAGCTTTCAAAATAAGTTCTCCAACAATTCCTGTTATGATTGCCCAAATCAATAGATCATATCCCATTCCTGTTAAAATCATGGCAATCCCAATTACTGCCTGTAAAATTATTAGCATTCCAAATTTCTTTATCTTTGTAAAATAAAGCATCATTGGAATACCTTCTACAAATGGGACAACAAAAGTGAGAAGTAAAAAGCCAATTGGAATCAACCCCAAAGTGCATGCGACTGCAATAATAATAACCACATAAATCGCTGAAAAAATCCCAGCATTGATTAAATCTTTACCATTTAATCTGTTTGGATTCAAACCTTTCTTATCTGTCATGTAATACATCCTCCTTAATTTTTTATATTTACGCTTGATACTCAAGAAACATCATTTAGTATTTTATCCAATACATATTATTAATTTATAAACTCATTTTACTTGATTTCCCTTGTGGTTCAGCATATAATATATACAAAAGGTTAGACCTAGCTAACTCATATATTTATTATAATATGCAAAGTTATCCTTTGCAATATCTCCAAATTTTGTTTGGACATTATACTAAAAATTTTGGACATTTTATAAAAAGGAGCGCCGCAAATGTATGCTGATAAATTTTATTCCGGTTTATTTTCTCAACTAAATCTAAATCCTGATAAATCTGGTATCAAACCCAGTGGTGGTTTTACCATGGTGCCAAAAGATAGTACTGGCGAAGGATATCTATGGACATACCCTGTAAATGCATTTTGTTCTATAAATATTTACCATCTTTGTTTTTATAATGAAATGCATTACAGATATTATCACCCTAAAATGTTGGTACTTTCCCAAAGTTCATTTTATGTTGCAAGAGCAATTAAAAAAAATTCTTGTAATCAAAAAAATCAACTTATTGGTTATTACCTTGATAATGGCGAGCATGAATATATAATTCCTGCTGGGATTTGGTTAGACAGTGTTGGAGTTTCAATTTTCCCTGAATATTATGAAGAATACCTTCCAAAAATATTTCATCAAGACTTTTCTTCACTTTCAGAAATAGTCCCTCGAATTGGTACAGACCTATTTATACCAAAAATCTCAACAATACTTGATGATATTGCCACATACACACCAACATCAGAAATCTCGGAACTATTCTATGAGGCTAAAATATTAGAAATAATCGAAGCATTTTTATCTTGGAAAAGCAATGCTGTTCACAATGTTATAGACAAAGAAGATTCAGAAGCACTTCATCGTCTTGGTCACTATTTAGAACAAAACTTTTCCAATCCAACGAACATTCAAATGTATGCACGCATGTGCAATATGAGCAAATCTAAACTGTCTGAACTATTTCACTCAATATATGGATATACAATTGTAGAATTTATTAAGAACTGCCGCATAGATAAAGCAAAAAGATTATTATTAGAAAATGATTTATCAATACAACAAATCGCTAGCGCTGTGGGGTATTCTCATCAAAGCAGTTTTACTTATATTTTCAAACAACATGTAGGATGCACGCCACGTGAATATAGAAAAGATAATTCTAATTTTCACAGCATTAGTTCTACAATTTCAACTTCTAAAAACCATTTATGATATTAACAGTTCTGTAACCTCAATCATTATCTGTATTTTGGCAATCTTTATATAGAATAGCCCACGATTATTTGTTATAATATAGTTACAAATTCAAAACTTGCTTAACGCTTGATATCTAATTTATTCTTATGTAGCTTATGTAGCAAGCACAGTAAGTGTACGGACACTTACGAAAAAATTAATGGAGCATACCTTTACGGAATGCTCCATTTTTTTAATTTTTACCTTGTTAGGGAGAACCCTAAGACCCCGAAATATATTTTATAAAGGAGAATAAGATGGCAAATAGATTTAGAAATGAAAGAATAGAAATAAAATTAACTAGAGAAGAAAAAGAAGTTTTTGAAAAGAAAATGAAACTTGCTAATTGCAAAACTATGTCCCACTTTCTTAGAAAATGCGTATTAGAAAAAGAAATTTATGTTGTAGATTTAGAACCATTTAGAAACTTACAATGGCTACTTTCAAATGCAACAAATAATATAAACCAGATCGCCAAGGCTACTAATACAACTGGTGTTATTTACAAAAATGAAATTGAAGCAATGAATAAAGAAATAGAAAAATTATCAAGAGAAATATGGCAGATTCATTCCCTACTTCTTAATAAATCAAAAGAAAGTTCTGGTGATTAATATGGCAATTACAAAAATAAATCCTATAAAATCAACTCTAAATTTAGCAATAGATTACATTACTAAGAGCGAAAAAACTGATGAAAAAGTCTTAGTATCTTCATTCAAATGTCATCCATCTACTGCCCATATTCAATTTTTGAAAACTCGAGAAGATAATGATACTAAAGGAACAGTCTTAGCTAGACATTTAATTCAATCTTTTCTACCAGGAGAGGTTGATCCTATAAAAGCTCACGAAATTGGAATGGAATTATGTAAGAAAATTTTAAAAGAAGATTATGAATTTGTTCTTGCAACTCATATAGATAGAGGACATATCCATAACCATATAATTTTTAATAATGTTAATTACAAGACTGGTAAATGCTACCAATCTAACAAAAAATCTTACCACAAAATCAGGTATCAAAGTGATGAATTATGTAAAGAAAATAAGCTTTCAGTCATTGATAAATACTATGAAGCTTACAAGAGAAAATATAAAACTGCTGGTAAGTCTTGGTACGAATATGATCAAAACAAGAAAGGAAATTCTTGGAAGTCTAAACTTCAATTTGATATAGATAGAATGATCAATAAGTCTAACTCGTGGGAAGAATTTTTAGATAATATGAAATCTATTGATTATGAAATTAAGTTTGGTAAACACATTGCTTTTCGTCATAAAGATAAGCAAAGATTTACAAGAGCTAAGACTATCGGAGAAGATTATACTGAGGAAAAAATCAAAGAACGAATAGATTTAGCAATTAAAAATAAAGCTAATCCTATTAAAAAGCGTGTAGGAAATGTTATTGATATATCCACTAATGAAAAAGCTCAATCCTCAAAAGGTTATGAAGTTTGGGCAAGAAAACATAATATCAAAACAATGGCTGACTCGATAATTAAGCTTAGAGAACAAGGAATTAAATCTATTACTAAACTCGATGATCTAATCAAAAAATCTGCTGATGATAGACAAGACTTGTTAGATAAAATAAAGAAAATCGAAAGTGAAATGAAAAGTTTATCCCAAGATATGGAAAATATAAATACTATAAATAAGTATCGTGAAATCTATAAATACCACAAGAAAAATCCTGAAGATAATCAGTTTGCAGAAGAATATTATAGTGAACTTTCTGTTTATAAAATAGCCGCTAAAGAAATTTTAGAAAACTATAAAAAGCTTCCAAGCACAAAAGAAATACTATCAAATCTCGATAAATTGCAAGAAAAAAAGAACACCCTTATGCAAGAGTATTCTTTGAATAAAGAACAATTTTCTGACCTTGTTCAGTATAGGAAAAACTATGAAAATTATTATGGAAAGGAAGTGGAGAGATAAAAAGCTATAAGCGGATAAACTTATAGCTTTTTTAAAATTATTTACAAATTTTTATTCTAAACTTATTATCTTACTTAAAGAGATCCTACTAGATGACTAGCAAACATTGCTATAGGAAGTAATAAGATAAAAAGGACATTTAATGCCATAAAAAACCTATCTTTTTCCCTTACCCCAAGTATTAAACCTACTAGTCCAATAATTGGACAGACAAGCATGTGAGAATAAGCAATAAATACGCATCTCATAATTTATTATATCATTTTTTATAAAAGAAACCTGCTAACAAAAGTCAAGTATAACCTGATATAAATTTCAGGTTATTTGATTATTTGAGTTATTAAATTAGCGTATAGCAAACAAGCCGAGTGTAATCAATCGGCTTGCTTTTTAGTGTTATTTTAAATCTTATGCTACTTTTAATTCTTTTTTCTCTGCTTTTGATTCCATAACTCTTGCATAGTAGATTCTTAAGAATTTGTTTAAGCCTGCAAATTTGCAAACGTTTTGGCTTTCCCTTCTTTTTCTTTTTTTATCATATACTTATATATTTCATTTTCTGGATTTTTAGCACTCATCATACATTTCATTGCTTGGTAGCCTACTTTTCTTAGTATTGCGTTTCCTCTTTTACTTATTTTTCTTTGATCTGCTTTAAAGTTTCCTGATTCATATGGTGGTGCGTCTATTCCTATAAAGGATATTAGGCTTTTTTTGTTTTTAAATTTTGATAGGTCTCCAAATTCTGCTACTATTTGTACTGCTAATTTTTCTGATATGCCTGAGAATTTTTTTGCTTCTTTATATTCTTCTAAGGGCTCGGATATTTCTATCATTTGTGATAAAATTCTATTTAGAATCTGATTTATTTGTTTTATCAGGTTTATTCCTTCTCTGATATTCGTTTCTAGTTTTGAGTTATGAGAAGGTTGTGTTGAGATACTATCCTCTGCTATTTTGTAAATGGTTTTTGCTTTGTTTGCATTTGGATGGTATCTCTTTTCCTTTGCCCAAGTTTTATATTCTTCTACAAATTCTTCTTATGTTTTTTCTAATACTAGGTCTTTATGCCACCATTTTTCTAGAAAGTCCAATAGTTTGTCTTTTGAAAAGTCTCCTGAATTATGTGGTATTAGTTTTTTTATGCCTGGAAATGTTTGATGTATTGTTTGATCTATGTAGTTCATTTGGTCGATTCTTAGCTCCATGTAATGTTGGTAGCTTCTATTTAATTCTTTTAGGATTCTGTAGTTCACTTCATCTATTTTGTATTCTTCTAATTCTTTCCAATACATTAGTCCATATTCTGCTATTTGTTTTGCATCTATCTTGTCGTTTTTTGCTTTTCTAAAGTTTAATGCTCTACAGAATTGTTTCATTTTTAATGGATTTATTACTGTTACAAAGTAGTCTTTATCTTTTAATTCATAAAGTATTGGGAGATGATATTTTCCTGTTGCTTCCATTGTTATTTTTACTTCTTCTTTTATTTTTTCTAGTTTCTCTAAAAATTTTTCTACTTCTGTTTTTTTAGAGAAACATCAAAGGGTTTCCAGATTATTTTGCTTCCTTGTCCTAATGCACAAACTGTGATTTTTTCTTTTGATATGTCTATTCCTACAGATATCATGTTTTTTCCTCTTTCTTTTTATTTTGTAGTTTCTACCTGCACCATTACACTCTTTTTAGCTTGTGACACGGGCGTTTTGCCCAACCTGCTTAACCGAATATGAATAATGAAAAGGTAGTTGACAGTTTTTGTGGCGGATGTTTCAACCCTAAAACAGCCTCGTCATACTACTTCTTCATTATACAAAAATAGTGCAAGATAGGAATTACTTCCTTTCTTACACTATTTATGGTACTAAAAAACAGCCCACAAAAATCTGTTTAAATCCTCTAATTGAACAAGTTATGATACTAGAACTGTAAACATTACATAGGAAGTAATAAGAGTGTTGGTAATTTAACACTATAAATAACTTGTTTTTTTCTTTCCTCTATTATTCCATGCTATTCTCCTGTAAATATCCCCACATATAGAGCAGTAGACAATACTTGAAAGGGCGTATTTACTGGAATAGATTCTTCTTTTCCCTTTGCCACTTACCATATTAGCTCGTCTATCCATTTCTTCTTAGACTTGCATGAAGATTTCTTTTGGTATGATCGCTTCGTGGCTATTTTCTATATAATATTGAGGTTCTTGATCCTCAATTTATTCTTTAATTATAATTAAGATATTTATCTAAATAGAAAAATGGCTTTTAGGATTTCTTCTAAAACCCCAAAACCATTAATTTCAACACTTTTATAGCCTATTATCTTATTTTCCTTGACATCAATACCACCGTCTCCACATGCCCTGAAGTTCCAAAGTTCCGTAACTTTTTATGATTAATTATACTGAAAGCAATTTGATATAATTCTTGTTTATTCATTTTCTTCTCCAATATTATTTAGCTTAATAATACATTATTCTTTTTTCAAAACACTAAGTTATTCAGTTCACCATCAAGAACTTTTATAGTTTCATTTCTTTCCTTATCCTCTTGATTGTCATATAAAAGTTGTTCAATAAACTCCCATATATCTTCTAGTTTACGTCTAATATGATAGAATAACAAAGCATCCGTATTGATTAAAAAATCTTTGTGTAATTTCAGGTATATGTTCATAAATACATCATAATATGGCTTATCAACAAAAAACATGAGATCAGCTTTTACTGGAGCCAATTTCAAGCCTTCCCAGTCAATTAGAACTAACTGCTCATCCCGTTGCATCAAGTTCCAATTATGAATATCTGTATGGCATAGGGCCATTTTAGGATTACTTCGTCTTAGAATCTCCGACAGTCCTTCAACTCTGTCAATAGATTGTTCAAGGGGTTTTATGTGTGCCCCAAGCAAGCATTTTAAGTCCATGGGAAGACTGGCGCATTCTTTACGCAATACTTGTTTTAGCTGTTTCAGAAATGGCAAGCTAAAATCTTCCCTAATTAGTTGCACATATACCTACTATATCAATAAATTTTGAGTTATCATTGACTATATTAGTTGCTATTATCAGAATAGTCGTCGATAACTATATTTTCGTGCAAATATGCAAATAAGTAAAATGATAGTTATGTTATATCATAATAATTGAAAATAATAGAATGCATTTTTCAATGTAATAAGATTAAGCGTTCTCTTAAAGTTAGAGAACGCTTAATTATTTTTAATTTATTGAAATAATTTGTAACTATTGAAAACAGACAAAAATTGTTCATTGGATAATTTATCAAGATCAGTAACATTCGCATGCTTCAGCACCTGTCTTAATTGATTTTTAGTAAAAAGAACATGATATTCCCTGTTTACCCATTTATAAACGAAAAATCTATACTTTTTGTAGTCCTTCTTTAAAATAAATGGTTTATGCCTTTCAAGTACAATCAATACAGAATCTACATTAGGCTTAGGGTGAAAATATGCTCGTGGCACTTTTTTAAGAATTTTTATATCCATTTCCACCATTAACAGCAAACCTAAAGCTCGTTGGGTATTTTGCAACCTTTTAGCAAATCCCCTCTCTACAATAAGGTAGCTATATTTCGCTTGACTATCAAAAGCAATCTTTTTTACAATATCAGTACTAATATTGTAGGGAATATTACCAAATATTTTATAGTCTGTATTTTTAGGAAAGCTAAACTTCAAAATATCCTCATGAATAACTTTTATATTCTGAAAAGGTTCAACTGCTTTTTTCGTGGCATGACATAAACCTTCATCAATCTCTATAGCATTCACCCGTTGACTCATTTCCACAAGTTCCTTGGTAAAATGTCCTTTTCCTGACCCAATTTCTATTATTTTATCTTGTTTATTGATATTCGTATATTTTAATATTTTCTTTACATGCTTTTTAGATGTAATGAAATTTTGCGTATTTTTCGGGTTTTTCTGTTTCATTATACCCTCCTCCTTGCCGGTTATAATGAACTAATCTTAAGAGCTCATTATAACCAATTATTTTTGGTTTGGTTGATAATGAAATCTCTCAATAACAAATATAGAAAACATACCCATACCTTTACCTCCTTTAATTTTTTTCATTATAAATGAGATAAAGTAATATCTACTACTGCAATACATGTACACATATTTAACTCCTCCTTATGCAACTGATTATATCACTTTTAATTTCTCTATTCAATAAAGTTCTGTGCTAATCTACCTCACCCTATGGATTTTTAATCCCGAAACATCAAATGTCATCTGTCAAATGCCCTATTTAAAAGGGTCAAAAAACGGTATTTTTTAGCCTGTTTTTGACCCAATTTTCGTACTCAAACCACTACATGTTGTGGTTGACTCCTATTATTCCTTGTCCAAACCACAATACGTCATCAGAATTGCTGCTTCAACGTGGGACGAGTTGATAGAATTGATGTATTTATGATTTTTAGCGAAACTGTTGTATATGGGAACATATCGACTAATTTGTACGTTCGTGGGAACATAACGACTAGCTTTCTAATGGTCGCCAAAAGAATCGAAATATAATTCTAGTTTAGAATACTTCTATCCTTATCAAATATATGAAACTGTAATAATAAAATTTAATTGCTTTCATCGACTAATGTTAAAACCTACAACACAAGAATTTAAATCATTAGATTACACTATTTACTATTCAATCAATTTAAGCTCCTTCATTCATATCCCTTCTACTATACCCCAAGAAACCTATTACTATTAAAGCAATGCTAATTATAGTAACTGTAAGAAAAACTGATGCTTCAAAATCATCCATTGGCATTTGAGGCATCCAACTTTGTATAGCAGTATTTAAAAACCATTCCGGGAGGTCTATTAAGCCGCTAAAATAATTTAATAAAAAAGAGAATGTAAGATAAATATACACTATTTTACCTAGTTTCGGTGCCCATCCAAGAGCTAACGCTGCCAGACCTATAAAGAATAAAACAGTAGGGAAAAGGTTAAAGCCAGCAGCAAAAAAGTCAACTATATCCATCTCTCCGCTATTCCCCATCGCAGAGATAGCAGTACCTCCAAGACTACCTGCTGCTAATAAAACTCCTAATAATCCGCTTAATATCGATAACCCTATACTAGTCCAATATAATTGACTGCGGGTTACTTTTGTTGCATAAATCTGACTTAAGTGTAATCGTCTTTCTTCAGAAAAGAGTTTATTTACAATCGCAATTGGTAGAATGGAAACTAAACCAATCAAAACCATCATAACTGTGCCTGTGAATGATTCTTCAATAGAAAATCCTGTATGAGAAAACATTTGTTTCATCATTTCATTACTTTCTAGGAATGTCTGCATATCTCCATAAATCGAACCATAGGCAGCACCCATAACAACATATGCGATTAACCAACTAATAATGACACCTTTATTAATATTTATAAATAATCCTCGGACGGACAGCAAAGACTGCTTTGCACTTTCACGCCCTTCTCTTTGCGGTAAATATCCAGCCCCCATATCGCGGCCACCTTCAAGTGAAAAAGCTATGAACACCACTATTATACTGAAAATTAAAGCAAAAATAAGTGGAAACCAATTATTATCTGTAAAAGGAAAAGTTAAATATGTCCAGCCCAAAGGATTCATCATAGATAAGTCAACATTGGAGACATCTGTTCCAGCACGAACAATGTATAGTAAGCCTACAATTCCTAATGATGATCCTGTTGCAGCCGATGACGTGGGCATAATTTGTGCCATTATTAGAGCAATCCCAGCACCAATAATCCCTGCCATTCCAATTGATGCCCCGTATAACACGGAACCAAAAATAGAAATCGTATCGGCACCGAAACTTATCATTACTACTGCAATAAAAAGTGCTAGTATACCATTGATAAAGACTATCTCTGCTATTGCTGCAAGAGAATTTGCCTGACGACCTATTTGAAAGGAACGCAGTAGCTCAGTAAGGCCAAGATCTTCTTCTTTACGAGTATGACCTATCACGTGTAAAATAGACATTATCATCGCAAACAAACCACAAAACAACAACATTTCATGTGCATACATTGCTCCTAAGGTATAATCAGCTCCTGTTTCAACTGGGGTCGGCCCTACCATAGATATCATTGCAGGGTTTTGCAAAGTTTCGAACATGCCGACTAAACCTTGCCCTTTTGCTATTTCTTTGAAAGCTGGAACAAATCCAGCCGAAAACATGCCAAGTCCCAATACCCATATAATAATTTTTTTCCAATCTCGTTTTAAATACTGTAAAAACAATATGTTCCAACGAGCAAATTTTTCTTTCATAATAATTTTTCCACCTTCCCACGGTTTAGCTTTCATAATGACGCATAAACAAATCTTCAAGTGTTGGCGGTATAGATTCAAACCTTGTGACACCTAATTTGCTAGCTTCAATTAAAATACTATTGAGATATTGATTATCGAAAGAGAATGTTGCTTGGCTATCATTTTGAACAAAATCATGTACTCCATCTACAAAAGCCATTTTTGATACATCTCCACTTGTCACTAAAGTGACAGTAGACCTAGTTAAATGTCGTAATTCATCAAGGGTTCCAGTTTCAACAATTTCACCTTGGCGTATAATTACAACCTTATCTGCTAATCGTTCTACCTCACTTAAAATATGGGAGGACAATAAAATAGCTTTACCAGATGCTTTAATTTTTTCAACTTCTTCTTGGAAAACTTGTTCCATTAGAGGATCAAGACCAGATGTTGGTTCATCAAAAATATATAAATCAGAATCAACAGATAATGCTGCAATCAATCCAACTTTTTGACGATTTCCTTTTGAATATCCTTTGGCTTTTTTCTTAGGGTCTAATTCAAAACGTTTAATTAAATAATCGCGCTTTTCTTTATCTCCACTACCATGTAATTTAATGAAGAGATCGATAATTTCTCCTCCCGTTAAAGATCCCCAAAGGGCAACATCTCCAGGGACATAAGAAATTCGCTTATGAATTTCAAGGCTATCCTTCCAAACATCCTTACCGAATATCTCGGCAATACCAGCATCACGTTTTATAATTCCTAATAGGGCACGAATAGTTGTAGATTTCCCAGCACCATTAGGACCAATAAACCCTACCACTTCCCCCGATTTTATCGTGAACGAAACGTCACGCAATGCTTGAAATTTACCAAACTTTTTTTGTAATCCTTGTACTTTTACTATATCGGTCATAATATAGACACACTCCTTTAAAATTTTTTTAGATAAAAATCTAAAGCTATTATATTTTCATTTCAATACACCTTTAATTTAGTTTTATTTATAAAAGCTGTATTTCAGTAATTCGGCATAAACGTTCCACTCTTCTAGATATTTCTCTCCAAATCTACCAATATCATCAAAGGTAAACAATTCCTTTAGTCCTTTCTCTCCTACACCAAACATCGTCCAATTCAAAATCTCAATTGCTTTTTCAATATCAACTCCTTCCCTGAATTTAGAGTAATCAATGTCTTTATATAATTTATTTATGGCTTGATTATAGATTGGATTGAGCCTTTGTTTAATGATATCCTTTACTTCTACAGACTCCTCTTGTTTAGTTGATGCCAAGAATTCAAATGCCTGTGGGTACTTTTGTTGAACATAGAACTTTTGTAAAGCAACTCTTTCGATTCTTTTAAATAAATCAGTTTCAGACAAATCAATTTCTTCATTTAGATTCACGATTGCTTTACTACTATACTCAATCAAGTACAAGTAAAGATCCTTTTTACTGTTAAAATAGTTAAACAGCGAGCCTTTTGAAATATTAGCTCTTTTTACAATTTCGTTAGTAGATGCTTTTTCAAAACCATTTCGAACAAATTCTTTTATAGCTGCGTTAATAATTTGCTTTTGTTTTTCTGGTTTTAAGTTATTAAATTTTGAATAAATGATCAAAACCACCTTTCTTTATAAACCGATGACCCAACTGGTCATTTAGAGTATATCAAAATTGACCGATCCAGTCAATATGAAATGAAGCAATTAAAAATAACATATACTTAAAAATAATATTCATTTACATCCATCTACATAATATGATAAAAATAAAAATTCACCTTTGTTAGATAGGTATTTTTTAAGCTTTAGCATTGCTCTTTACGTAAATTCACCTCAAAGCCTGATTATGTTTCATTTGATAAGATAGGATGTGAGATTCCTTAAACTCTTATCATCTAGAATTGATAAGGAATCAATAATTTTAACAATGAATTTGAACTTTGAAAGATGGGAGTAGGTTTTTAAAGATTCTATGCTTACTGGGGCTATCGTTGATAGACTTGCTCATAGGGCCCATATTATGGATATGTCTAGGGAGAAAAGTTATCGGATGGAAGATACAGTAGAGTGGTCAAAAAATATATGAAATATATTTAAAACGCCTTTCCCCTATTACGTCATTATACAACCTATATACATATAAAAAAATAAAGGCAGTCCGAAGACTGCCGATATTTACCTCTCTGCACCTTTGCTATGGTCTTTCTTGTTTGACTTAACTTTGTCATCTGTCTTAAAGCTTTTTATTTGCCCTAATATGGACTTTTTATCTTTATCTTGACTCTTTACTTGTTCTTTTGCTTTTAAGAGCTTAGAAGACAAAATACGAACATTCTTATGTTCCTTGCCGTTGTTATCAATGCTTGTTTTTACTTGTCCGAAGATTTTAACAAAATCTCCTTGTTTAAAGCTCTCTATATCTTTTGTCTTATCTCCATATGCGGAACAATTAGTATAAATTTTATTCCCATCGTCATCTTTTGAAACAATTGAAAAGTTGCTTACCTTGAACTTTTCTCCATTGGCATTTTCTCTTTCAAGATTTTCTACTTTGCCTGCTATATTACCCACGAGATTTATGAGGTCATCTTTTTCTTCAAGTTCATTGGTATTTTCAACAATCTTACCTTGTTCTTTCATATCATCAATCATATAGTCAAAGTCATCACTTAGTAGACCTGTTGTGTCATTGTTCATATATAAAACATAGACTTCTTCAAGTGCCTTTTCATCATTAACACCTTTTTCTATACTAACAAGTGCTTTTATAAAGTCCTTGTAATTATCATTCATCATTTCCTCTAAATTTTCTCTAATATCTTTGTATTCCATATTTTCCTCCTTGTACTAAATAAGGAGAGCTATTCGCCCTCCTCTACCTTTCTTGTCCTTTTTCACTTTTTTCTTGGTTTTTATCTTTTTCTTCTTCTGATTTGAATTTTGATATTTGTCCCAATATTGATGGTTTTTCTTCCTTTGCGTGAAGATTATCCTCTACATCATAAGTTGATTCAAAGTAATCACTATCTTTAAAATCATTGTCATACCTATCTGGTATTCCGTCATTATCAAGATCTTTTGCTAGTGGATCATAAAAGTTTCCATCATCATCTATTTCTAGTCCTAGTGCTTGTTTTAAATCTTCTTCATCTACTGATACCAGATCATCAAAACTTGACATCTTTATGGCTTCAGTCATATCTTTAATAGCTTGTGAGTTAGATATATCTTCCT
The DNA here is from genome assembly GCA_902363535.1 of Peptoniphilaceae bacterium. Taxonomy (GTDB): domain Bacteria; phylum Bacillota; class Clostridia; order Tissierellales; family Peptoniphilaceae; genus Aedoeadaptatus; species Aedoeadaptatus acetigenes. Next base: position 24,590 of record CABJAE010000006.1, on the reverse strand, counting down.
CTACAAAAGATTCTGTTCTAATGGCTACATTATCTACATACTGAGTCCATGTTTTTTCTTCCAAATTTACCTCATATTGAATCGTGTGCTTACCATCAGGTGTTTCTGTATAGGCAAGTCCTATATGGCTTAAATCAGGATATAGTTTGTCAAAGTCTTCATAGCTATTAGATTCTGAAAACTCATAGTTAGAATAATCAACTATCGCCCTCTTTAAATTTTCTAATAGTGGTGATTGGTTTTCTAATTCTTCTACTTCTCCCATATCTAAAAGTTTATTAATCTCAGCTAGTCTTAGTGTCTTATCCCTTAACTCATCAGCTTTTTCAAATGGTTTAGTTAATTCTAACTTGGCATTTTCTAAAGATTCTTTATAGTTTTCAAGGTTTTGATTTAATCTTTCAAGTCTTGAAGACATTTTTTCAATTGCATTATCAAGCCTTGTTATATTGCCATCAGTGGAGTTTGAAAACTCTCCAAAATATTCTGCTTTTCCTAGGAGTTTAAAGGTGTGAGTATTAGTCATAAAGTTATATGAAACTTGTAAGTCTAAATTTCTATATTTACCAATAACCTTGCTATCATTTATCTTTACCTTTTTTATTTCTTCTAATAGCTTCTCTCCAGCCTCTTTCTTATCTAAAATTTTATTTTCTCCAAGACTGATTGAAGTAAATTTGCTATCTCCTTCTCCTAATTTTTCAATACTTGAAATATCTTCTTTAACTGCTTGTATTTCCATTTCAGTTTTTAAAATACTTTGAGGATAAATCTTATTTACCTTATCTTCAAGCTTATATTTATTAGACTTGTAGTTTGCTTCCAGCATTTTTAGTTTTGTAACTTCGTTATCTAAATCCATTTTTTCTTTAATTAGAGGATTGCCAGTAGCTAAAGCCTTAATTTCTGAATAAGATAGACTTGCTTCATCAACATCTTCTGCAACTCTTACTGGAGTTTTTGAAGTCATAATTTGAGAAATGAATTTTTGCTTATTCTCTATTGTCTGCCATAAATAAGAATCAAAAGTATTTTCTGTTACATATCTAAAAATATTTACCTTATCATTTTCATTACCTTGACGAACAATTCTACCACTTCTTTGCTCTAGGTCAGACGGTCTCCATGGGACGTCTAAATCGTGTAAGGCTATTAGTTTGTTTTGTACATTAGTACCTGCTCCCATTTTTTGAGTAGATCCTAATAATACTCTTACTTCTCCTCTTCTTACCTTTGAGAACAATTCATCTTTTTGTTTGTCTGTATCTGCCTCGTGAATAAAGGCTATTTCTTCTTTAGGTATTCCCATATTCACCAGCTTATTTCTAATATCATCATAGATATTAAATTCTCCATCCCCTTTTGGTGTAGACATATCTGAAAATACTAATTGGGTCGATGAATTTTCTTTTGTCTTATCCCAGATCGAAAAGATATTTTTAACGCATACATTTACCTTTGAATTAGGATCATCGGGTAGTAGTGGATTTATTAATCTTTGATCAAGGGCAAGTTTTTTACCATCATTTGTAATCTTTAGCATATTATCTTCTGTCGGCTCTACTTGGTTATTTCTAACTGCGTCAGCTCGTTCTGAAATAGCTTCTAATATTTCTTTTTGTTCCTCAGTAGGTTTTGTTTTAATAACTTCAAAATTTGCTTCAGGAACTGGCAAATTCAACATATCTGAGGTCTTTATATCTGCTACTTCTTTAAACATAGACATCAATTCTGGCAAGTTATAAAACTTTGAAAATCTTGTCTTTTGCCTATATCTAGTACCTTCTGGAGATAATTCAAAGGTGTTTTCTGTTTCTCCAAAAGTAGAAGCCCAAGCGTCAAAATGTTCTAATCCTCTTGCCTTTAAATCATCATACTGAAGGTATCTTTGCATGGTATAAAGCTCTGTCATTGAATTTGATATTGGTGTACCAGTAGCAAATACAACGCCCTTTCCATCTGTCATTTCATCCATATACCTACATTTCATATACATATCCGAAGACTTAAAGGCTTCACTTTGACCGATACCCGCCACATTTCTCATCTTGGTATGCAAGAATAAGTTTTTGTAATTATGAGCTTCGTCTATAAATAACTTATCTACTCCTAGCTCTTCAAAGGTTATAACATCATCTTTTTTAAAGTCATCATTTAGCTTTTCAAGTCTTACCAAAAGCTTCTTCTTTGTCTTTTCTAGTTGTTTTACTGTGAAATTTTCTCCTCTATTTCTTTTATTCTCATCAATAAAGGAAACTATATCATCTATTTGGTCTTGTATATGTCTTACCTGGTATTCCTTAGACATTGGTATTTTTTCAAATTGAGAGTGTCCTATGATGACTGCGTCATATTCTCCAGTTGCAATCCTACCAATAAATCTTTTCCTATTTTTAGGTTGAAAGTCTTTTTTATCGGCCACCATAATGTTTGCTGACGGATATAATTGCATAAACTCTCTACCAATTTGAGTGGTTAAGTGGTTAGGAACTACAAATAATGACTTACTTGCAAGTCCTAACTTTTTAGATTCCATAGCAGAAGCTACCATTTCAAAAGTTTTTCCTGCTCCTACTACATGGGCAAGTAGTGTATTTCCACCATAAAGAGTCCTTGCTATGGCATTTTTTTGATGTTCTCGTAGTCTGATTTCAGTATTCATTCCATCAAATGTTAAGTTAGAGCCATCAAATTCTCTATTTCTAATTGAATTGAATTTTTCATTATAAATCTTCTCTAGCCTATATCTTCTATCAGGATCTTCAAATATCCAATTCTTAAATTCTTCTTTAATCAGTTCTTGCTTTTGACTTGCAAGCATGGTTTCTTTTTTATTTAATACAGAAGTCTTAGAACCATCATCATTTATTACTTGGTCAAATACCTTCTTATCTTTTAGATTAAGAGCATTTTCAATTAGCTTATAGGCATTCACTCTACTTGTACCATAAGTCATGTTAGCAAGGTCATTAGTTGAGTCAACACTTTTACCTTCAATATTCCATTCACTTGTATGTGGTGAGAACCTAACATTTATATTCCATCTATCATAACCTGGTGTTTTTAAAAGATTGAAAGTAAAGTCTTCTATATCTTTTTGAGGTATCCAGGTTGCTCCTAACCTTACATTTATATCAGAAGCAGTTAGTTCTTCAGGCATAACTTCTTGTAATTTTTCTCTTTGATATTTGAGTTTGCCTAACTCATTTAATAATGTGTCTTTCTTTTCAGAAGGTGCTAAATCTATTACATTTTCAATTTCTCCGATATATGAATTGAGATAACCAATCTTTTCTCTAATATTGCCACTTAAATACTCATCAGCCGATACATATGAAAAATGAAAGGGATCATCATTGTTAAAGTTTTCAAAGGGCATTCTGTTATTTATTAGGTCTGTATCCTTAATATCTAAAAATATCTCGCCCTCAAGCTCACCAATTAAGGTGTCCCTATCTTTACTTGTGATAGATTCCATATATTCAAAATCTACATATCCTTTTTGTGAAACTGATAAGACTAAAGCTTCAAGGGAAGTGTCTACATGGTCTACTACTTTTGCCTTTGTGATTGTTCTTTTTGAAAATATATCACTCTTAGCTTTGAAATTATCCTCATCATCAAGTATTTCTATTGATGAAACCAAAGGAAAGTTCGAGTCTTCTTTTAAGGCTCTAGTGTTTGATAGGGAGTTAATAAAGCCATGTTTCTTTGAAAAGTTATCATAGACTTCATTTAACTCTTCTTGTGATTCTTTTATTTCTTCATCAGAAAAATCGTCCTTTTGTTTTTCTATTACATCTTTTAAAGCATTCATTACATCAAGGTAATCTTTTATCTTTTCTTTGTTTTTATCTGATATATTCTGCTTAATTAAGACTGAGTTTTCTCTTAAGTAGACCTCTTCATCAATAATAGTGTAAGAAAAGTTTTTAACATCATCTGTTGCTGGAAGACTTAATTCTTCATCTTCCAATAGTTCGACCTCTTCATATTTTGAATTTGAAGATATTTCCTTACTTGCAAGATCCATTAAATCCTTTAGATTTTCATCTTCTTTTTCATCACAAGTAATAGTATTTCCAAATCTACCAGATACTTCTTTCATATCCCCTAGTACCATTTGAGGGTTATCTACAAAGTATTTATTATAAGTCAAACCCTTTTTATCAGTTGAAAGGTGTATCCAATCGTCATCTCTTTCTATAACTGAATCTCTCTTTTTTAGAAAAATAATATCTGAAGTAACTTCTGTACCAGCAAGTCCTTTAAATGTTGTATTAGGAAGCCTCATAGCTCCTAAAAACTCACATCTTGCATTAATATATTTTCTAACAGATTCATCTTTTTTATCCATAGTTCCAGATGATGTTATGAAAGCAATAATTCCTCCATTCCTAACCTTATCTATTGACTTTGCAAAAAAATAATCGTGAATCAGAAAGTTATTTCTGTTATATTCACGATCGTTAACTTTAAAATCTCCAAAGGGAACATTCCCTATTACCAAGTCAAAGAAATTGTTTGAGAAGTTTGTTTCTTCAAAACCTTTAATTTGAATATTAGCTTCAGGATAAAGCTCTATTGCTATTCTTCCGCTTAGACTATCTTTTTCTACTCCATAAACTTTAGACGCTTTCATTTCACTTGGCATATTACCAATGAAATTACCGACTCCTGCAGATGGTTCAAGGATATTTCCAGTCTTAAATCCCATATCTGTTAGAGTCTTATATATTCCATCCATTACCTCTCTAGGTGTATAAAAGGATGTTAAAGTAGACTCTTTAGCATTCAAATACTCTTCATTTGTTAGATTTTCCTTTAAAATATTCCTTGCTTCAAGCCATTGACCTCCCTTTTCTTCATCAAAGACATCAGCAAGACCACCCCAACCTAGATAGTCAGCAAGATAGGCTTGTTCATACTCTCTTGGACTCCTATTTTCATTTTCAAGTCTTTTTAGCATTTTAATAGCTTTGATATTTTTATCTAACTTTTCTGATGGTGTTAGGTATTCTGAGTAAATATGATTTTTCAAGTCATAATTTCTAGCAAAACTTAGCCTTTCCTTATTAGGTTCATAGCCTAGATTTTTTAAATCCTCTTTACCCCTCAATAAGTTTTCGGCTGCTTCCCTTGGGACATCATACCTATCCATCATTTGGTCAATTTCTGGATTGTGGGTATCAATAAAGCTTTCTTGCTCTACTTGTCTTTCAATTTGATTTTCATGCTCAGATAATTTGTATATCTCATAGTTTCCACTATCTAAAAGGTCATCAATCTTTCTACTTTCTTCAAATGTTTCAGCCTTATATAAAGGAATTTCTTCTCCATTAACTTCTACCTTAGTTCCTGTTTCAATTAATTTAATTCCATTAAAGGTATTCTCATCTTCTAAAATAAATTCCTTACCAACCTTTACTGCTAGTTTTTCTGATGTTTGACTTAGATTTTCAAAGATTTCTTCAAGGTATGAATCGTTTCTATATGGAATTACTTCCGAACCCCTAATCATACCTCCCATATATTCCATATTATCTCTGATAGTGACAGTTTTAAGTCCTCCACTTAGTTCATCAAAATCTGTAATGGTAAAGTCCTTATCTTTATATCTAACCTGATCGCCTATCTTAAATTTAGGCTCTATCTTTTCTTTATCTTCTTGTAATGATTTTTCCTCACTTAGTGTAACTTGTTCTTCTAAATATGAAAATTCACGCTCATTTACTTCTTCACCATCACCAAGGTCAATCCTATAATGCTCGACAACTTCGCCATCAACATAGTGATCAAAATAGAATTTGAAATATCCAATATAATCATCTGTCATTTCTCCAAATTCATTTTCTCCAAGAGTTTGATTATGGTCTTTAACATCAATATCTTTTTGTCTTAGGACATTAATTAAATCTTTGGTTACTATCTGCCCATTATAATCGGGAACTAATTCGTGGTTTTCATTAAATTCTACAATCCAGTAGTCTTTTCTATTTTGAATGTTTTTGTCATCAAAAAAAGAAGCTTCATCAGCTTCCTTTTCTTGGCTTATTTCATTTTCTAAGCTTCTACGTATTCCTTGATTGCTATTCTCTTCACTGTTGCCATCAAGTTGTTCATCTGTCCTTGGTATTCCTCTGGATTCTCTCTCATCATCTTCTCTGTCAATCCTTGTGCTTTCATCATCTTGACTTTCTCTCTCTTGATAAAGTCCACTGCCTGATTCTGAATTTCCTTCAGATGGTTCAAAAGTGTTTTCTCCTCGTACATTTTCTGAAGTTTCTTCCAGTTCTCCATGTCCTCGCTCCCTACCAGGTAAGACAGTCTTAGAACTGCGTATGTTGGATTCGGAAATCTCTCCATAAATTCCAGATCCCTCTCCATCATGTCCAAGGTTTTCTCTTCGATCTTCATTGCTATTTCCTCTGTCGCTTCCATCTGTGAAAACTCGTCCATCTCTAATTCTTGACCTATCATCTCGTCTATATAAATCATCTTGACCTCCTTTATCTTCATTTATATTTTCTATATCTCTATTATAGTCGGCAGCGACCCTTTCTGTCAGCAGCCTAGCACGATCCATTCCCTTAGATTTTTCTATTGTGCTATCTATAATATCTTCGCTAACCCTTGATATTACAAGACCTATCTGTTCTAAAGAAATAGTATTAATCCTAGAAAAATTATTTTTTAAATTTTCCGTATCCATAGGATAGACTGTATTAAACCTATTAGCTACTGCATAAGATATTGAGTCTCTCATAAACTTTTCAAAACTCAGTCTATCCTCTATATCTATTCTCAAATCAGCAAGAGCCAAGTTAATATATTCATCTCCATAAATTCGACTCAAAGAAAATATATTTTCATTGAGTGAATCACTATCTTCAAATGAAGAATCTCTTATTATTTCTTTTAACGCCTCGTTATGGTTTTCGTGGTCAAACTGCCATAGGCTAACCTCATTAATATTCCTATCCATTGATGTGGTCTGACTAATATCAAAAATATATGAAACTCTTTGACTTATATCACTTCCAACTAAAATTGGAATACCCTTTTGACCTCTCATAACAACTCTGCCAAAATATTTCTTCCACATATCAAAGGTCGCACAAGCTCTAGCTTCAGGTTCTTTGTTATATATACTTAGTTGGCTTGAAAAATCATATTTCTGATTATTGCCTATAACTTTTAAGAGTTTTAAATATTCTTTTTCATCTTGTAACACTTCATACTTTATTGCTTCTTGTATATTTTTAAAATCATTTACTTGCATTTCCTACCTCCATTCTTTGAATTTCTTTTATAATAGCCATTAAAACATCAACCACAATAGAATTGCCGGCCTGCTTATATAGTTTACTTGAGGTGCAATTTTTTCTTCTTGGATGTACTTCTTCTAGTTTGTCAATATCACTATCATCAAAACCCATGAGTCTTAGGCATTCTCTTTCTGTTAAATACCTATATTTACCGTTTCCAATATCTATTATTCCAGAATTAGGTACTCTCATCTGTTTTGTAGAAATAGTATAAGAAAAAGCTTTAATCACTTTTAATCGCCCTCTAAAACTGTTATCTATGCCTTTATTTAAAAATTTCAGCATATAAGGTTGGGTCATTGTATAAAGTTCACTTACATCCTTTTCTAAAAAATCACTTAGTGGTCTTGTTTCTTTCCTCTCCAATTTATTAAAAGAAAAGTTATTTTTTCCTAGACATGAAACAACAAATATCCTTTCTCTTTTTTGAGGTATCCCAAAGTCCATTGCATTTAAGATTTCATACTTGCTTTCATATCCAAGGTCTTCTAGTTCTTTTAGATAAATAAAAAAGGAGTCCCTCATATTTCTATCAAGGACTCCCTTTACATTTTCCCAAATTATCCATTTAGGTTTTTCTTTCATTTCTTTTATTATTCTAATTGTTTCAAATAGTAAGCTTGATCTAGTTCCCGAATTCTTTACTCCTCCTTGCTTTTTTCCTATTCTTGAAAAGTCTTGGCAAGGACTTCCATGCATAATTAAGTCTATCTTTTCATTAGGAGCTTTATATCCTACTACTGATTTTGGCTTATAACTCTCTCCATAAAGTGCGTTGTATGATTTAACACAAGCCTTATCTATTTCTACATAATCAACAACTTCATAAGGTATCTTTAAATTAATAAAAGCCTTTCTAATAGCACCTATGCCACCGAAAAGCTCTAATATTTTTACCTTATTCATTTAGATTATTCTTGTACCTATCTACAAGCTCCCTTATACTATCTTCTATTTCTCTTAAAAAGTCTTCTTTATCTACTTCACCAGAGCTAATCTTTGCAAGTTTCATTTCCCATTCAGAAGTTGTTTCTGCTGATTTAAACTTATCCTCTACAATCGATACAAGTCTATTGCCTTTTTCTGTTACAAGTAAGTTTTTCTTATCTCTTCTTATGAGGTCCTTATGGATAAGATTTTCAATAATTCCTGCTCTTGTGGCTGGTGTTCCTAAGCCTTTTCTTTCTACTTCTATATCTTTATCCAGTGATTCAATCCCTGCATTCTCCATAGCCTTTAAAAGTGTATTTTCATTATAATGACTTGGAGCTTTTGTAAATTTCTCAGATATATTTTTAGAAGTTAGCTTAATTTTATCTCCAGTCTTTACATCTGGTAATTCATTTTCTTGTCTTTCCTTTCCATAAGGCTTTAGATACTTGGTATAACCTTCATCGATTATAGTCTTTCCACTTGCATTGAAGTTAAATTTATCATATTCATATCTGATTTTTCTACTAGATTCCTTTAAGTTATCCGAACATGAAGCAAGTAATTTATTCTTAACTAAATTATAGATTTTGCTTTCTTTATCAGATAAATCTCTAGCTTTTCCAATACGAGATATAGTAGGAATAATTGCATAGTGGTCTGTAACCTTAGATGAATCAAAAATAGACTTAAAATTTGATTCATTAACCTTAAAATCTTCTTCAAGTCCTTCTAATAATTCTTTCATAGTATTAACCATATCATCGGTTAAGTACCTACTATCTGTTCTTGGATATGTGATTAGCTTTTTTTCATACAAAGCTTGTGCTAGATTTAAAGTATCATTTGCTGAATACCCAAAATATTTATTTGCTTCTCTTTGTAAGGTAGTGAGATCATAAGGTTTATCTGGTTTTGTGCTTACTTCTTTGTCTTCTACCTCTGTAATAACTATTTCATCTTCTAGCAGATTTAATAGTTGTTCTGCAACTTCAATTTTATCAATTCTATCTGATACTAGCTTCAATCCTTTATAAGATAGGTCAACTGTGTAATATTTTTGCTTCTTAAATAGGTTTATTTCACTATCCCTCTTAGCTATTAAATATAGAGTTGGTGTTTGTACTCTACCAACTGAATATGTTTCCTTGTAAATGCAAGAATAAAGCCTACTTAAATTCATTCCTACAAGCCAATCTGCAATAGCTCTTGCACTTGCTGATCTATATAGGTCTTCAAAGTTTTCTCCGTCTTTAAGATTTCTAAAGCCATCTTCAATAGCCTTGTTTTCCATTGAAGATATCCAAAGCCTTTGAATCTTCTTCTTACATTTAGCTTGATTATATACAAGCCTAAAAATAAGCTCTCCCTCTCTACCAGCATCACAAGCATTTATAACTGTATCGATGTTCTTATTGTTTAAAAGTTTCTTTAAAACCCCATATTGTTTCTTAGTGTTTTTAGATACTTCATAAATATATTCTTCTGGAATTATAGGAAGAGTTTCTATTGTCCACTTCTTCCATTTTTCGTCTATCTTATCTGGACTTGCCATTTGAATTAAATGACCTACACACCAAGAAACAATGTATCCATTCCCCTCATAATATCCGTTTTTTCTTGTTCTTGCTCCAATTACTTTTGCAATTGTAACTGCTACACTTGGCTTTTCTGCTATTACTAATTTCATTAATACCTCCATAAATAAAAAAAAGAGCGAAAGATTTCTCTCTCGCTCAAAGTATTTCTCCCGAAGATTATATTATTTTCGGGAAAATTCTACTTATTAATTTCTTTTTCTAGTTCTTTAAGAACTTTTATAATCTCTTCAAAGTTTGGATAGTCTCCATATATCATTTCTGACATAGCCTTATAATCTTTCTCTATTTCAGAAAATCGGTACTCTCTTGGGACTAATCTTAATCTTCCATTTAGTGCTTCTTCATACCTTGCCCACTTTCTAGGGTAGAATTTCATTTTAAATTCAGTCACTTTTTTTAATAAATCCTTATCCTCTAAGGCTTTGTTTTTATAATCTGAATTTGCTATTTTATATAAGTCATAAAAGTGTCTTGCATACCTATGTGGCATAGGAGAAGATTCTGGTCTATTCGCTTCATGATGAAGTATAGTTGCCTTTTCCCAAAAAGTTCTCTCTGCTGATACTGTTCTTATATTAGTTTTTTCTTTAAATACGTTTGGATAGGCTTCTCCAATTATTGGTAATATTTCAACATCAATTGCAGGTGTCCATGCTGCAAGGCTTCCTATTTCAAGTCTTATATTTTGTGTCAAATAATTAGATTCAAAAATTTTAGGATATTTACAAAGAATTGTTTGTGGATCTATTGTATCTATAGAAAATTCAAAATCAAAATCCTTTAAATCTTCTTCTAAAACTTTTAAAAATTCATCTCTTAAAAAAAGTTCTGTCTTTTCATTAACTGTTTTGTTGAATTTATCTTGCTTGGTATTTGACCTTTCAATCCATGGTTCTTTTTCTTCATAGCCTAATAATCGCCAATCTAAGATTAGATCTATATCTTCAGAAAATCTTTCAATGAGTCCAAAACATTTTGAAAGTGATGTGCCACCTTTAAAGGTTAAATATTCTTTCCATTTATTTTCATTAAATAGATAGTCTAAGATAAAAGTAACCCAATAGTCTTTTTCAATTACTGCTTCAGATATATTTTTCTTTCTGGCTGTATTTACTATTAAAACTCTTAAATCGTCTTTGTTTTCTATATAAAACTTATTCATTTTTGCCCTCACAAATTTCTCTTATTACTTCATATATCCATGATGGAACTGATTTTGACTCATTCATTAAGTCTGTTCTTTCTTTTTCACTTAAGTTTTCTCTTATCTTTTGTATAACTTCACTAGTTATATTTTCTTTACCTAAAGACTTAATTGCTTGAATAACTGTTGCGGTCTTTAGGGACATATTAGCAATCTCTCCTGGATTTACTTTTTTAAATTCTAAAACCGTATCCCCAATTTTATATTCCTTATATCTTCCACTAGATATATATTTATAGTGAGTCGGAACTTGTGTGGATAGTCCCAACAAATTTAAGGCTGTGCTATTATATGGTGCAATATTCCAATTGTATTTTCTTGCTATGGCAAGTGCTAACTCGTGAATTGATACTGCTTCGTACTCTCCAATTAATTCGCTATATCTTGGATTGTAATAAAAGCCATCGATGACACGCTTGATTTTATCTTCATCTGCTAATCTTTTTAATATTTGTCTAACTGTAGCATTAGATGCAATATCTAAAAAGTCATTTGCAAAAAATACTTTATGTGAATCAAAACTATTTATTTTATCTGATATTATTTCCATATATGAACTCATTACAATTCTCCTTTGTCACGGATATTGTATCATATTCGTGACAAAAGTTCAATTGTACTTAAGTTTAATATCCTTATAATAGTTCATCATCTTCATCTAAAGATTCTTCATGACTTTCTTAATTGTCAGATTCATCTTCTGACTCACTAACATAATCCTCATCATCTTCTTCAAAGTCTTCCAACATTCTATCTTCCTTAGCTTTGACTACTTTAAAATAATATCCTGCTCCTATAACTCCTCCAATTACAAGTGCAACAATTAGAAATGAACCTATCCCGCTTTTCTTTTCTTCTTTTACTGGAACAGTCTTAGGTTCTTCTTTTTTTACTTCTTCTTTCTTAGGCTCTTCAACCTTTATAGTGTTTTTATCTTCTGATTCAATCATATTAAGCAGGTCTTGCTCTCCTACTTCTGTCAATAGCCTTACATTATCTTGATTTGATGAGTGATCTACTATTAGGTGCATAGTTTTTCCACTTTTGGTTTGAAATGTTAAAAATTGTCTTACATCAACTGGATTTTCTTTATCTTTTTCTGTATCTCCACTTGGTGTAATATCTTTTCCATTCCTATCTACATTTTCAATTACTGAACCTCTTGCCTTATTTTCTTGTGTTGCAAGATTATTTACTGCCTTTGTATTACCACCTTTTACAAGTGGGGTTTTCTTTGGTGGATTATTTGAAGGCTTGGTTGCTTCACTTGTATTTCCTTGTATTCTTGGAACATCTTGATAAGGAATTTCTTCTTTTGATGGTGTAAAAACATCATCTTTCAACATTTTCTCAAATTCTTCTTTTTGTGGTTCATAGATTGATTCGTTTTGACTTTCAATTTGTCCTTCATTTGTCATCGCAAATGTAGTTGCTGGTACTGTAAATGTAAAAAGGAGTAACGCTATGGCTACTCCTCGTTTAATACTCTTATTCATTTTTCTATCCTTTCTTATTTTACATTTTTAAATACATAGACTGCTTTTCTAGCATTGTCCCATTCTATTGTTTGGTTTTTGCCATCTTTAATATCTCCATGACTTGCTCCAAAAGCTTTAGCAATATTTGAAATTGAAGCATGAATTCTTCCATTTATAATCACTGGCTTAACATCTGAATTGTAGACCTTTCCATCTGAATCTTTCATAACACCAGTATCAATATTTAGTCTTAATGTCTTTTTTGCTAGGATATTATTCTCTTTATTTGAGAAAATAGCTTCACGAGTAGAGTTGTCATACTCAACATTAAAACCTAGAGTATAAGCAATATATCTTACTGGAATCATAGTTCTTCCTTGGTCTACATAAGTTTTTACATCCATATATACTGTTGTCTTACCATCTTTGTTGATAATGTTATAAAAGTTTTTGTCTACTTGGAAAACTGCAAATTCTTTTTCATCTTTAACTTGTTTTTTGTCCTGTTTTTCTTCTTGCTTTTTCATCTTGTTAAGATCAAATTGATTTAGGATATTCTTATCATCAGCTTTCAAAATTTCGTCCCACTTTTTATCTTGAGATTTATTATCTTCTTTCTTATCTTTGTTTTCTTTTTGGAGTTTTAGAAGTTCATCTAATTTCTTAGATAAGTCTTGGTTTAGATTTTTGTCTTTTTCATCTTTAACTTGTTTTTCAAGTTCTTCTTTCGCTTTTTTATTTGCTTCCTCGATTAACTTCTTTGCTTCTTCAATTTTCTTATCTAATTCTTCTTTTAGCTTTTTAATTTCTTCTTCAGAAGCTTTTTGTTTTTCTTCTAGTTCTTTAATTTTTTCTTCTAATTCTTTTTTAGTATTTTCAGAAGATTCTTTTAAACTATCAATAGCCTTTTGAAGCTCTTCAATTTTCTTAAAGCATTCTGACTTAGAATTTTCTGTCTCTTTCTTTTTATTCTCTAATTCTTTTATCTTAGTATCTTTTTCTTCAAGAACTTTTTCTAAGTCCTTAATTCTATTATTTTTATCCTCAATTTCTTTAGTCTTCTTTGAAAGTTCCTCTTCTAAAGACTCGAGCTTTTCTTGCATTTCTTTGACTTTATTTTCGTTTTTATCGGTCTTTTCTTTCTCAGCTTCTAACTCCCATTTTGTAGATGAATAATCTTCTTTTAGTTTTGCATTTTCATCTTGTAATCTTTTTAATTCATCTTTAAGTTGAGTAATTTCTGCTATTAGTTCATCATTATTGGAGTTTCTAAGATTCTCAATTTCTTTATTCAATTGAACAATCTTATTATCTTTATCTCTAATCTTTTCTTCTAATTTAGCCTTTTCTTGTTTCAGATTCTCTCCATTATCTTTGCAAGATTCTAACTTTTCCTTTAATTCATCTATCTTTGATTGGTCTTCTTGTTTCTTATCATTTAAGTCTTTGATCTGATTTTCTAAATCACTAATTTTACTTATAGAACTTTCTATCACTTTTTTACTACCATCTGTATCATCAGCTTTAGCTAGTACATTAGTAGTTGAGGTTGATGTTAAAACTAATAAAAGAGCCATAAAAAAGGCTCTTAGTCTGTTCGTATTAAATTTCTTCATTATGAATGTTCTCCTTTTCTTTTAATTTTTCTTCTATTTTTCTGTCATTAATTTTCTCCATTAATTCTTCCAAGCTAATATTGTTTCTCCTAAGAGTTACAATTATTTCTTCATTCTCAACTTGTATTTCTTCATCGCAAATTTCCTTGTATTTTGCATTTAAATCTTTTAACTTCTCTTCTATTTTTTTCTTTTTGTTCCTGATACTTATAAGTTTTCTGTTCACACAATATCTCCCTTCTATCTTGGTCTTCCAAAACCATAAAAGTGTGATTTCCAATATTTTGAATTTATTGATGTGTATTGAATTGGATCTCCTGCGTGAATCATCATTCCATTACCTGCGTATATTCCTACATGAGATATTGGAGTTCCACTGTTATATGTTGAATGGAAAAATATAATATCTCCAGGTTGAGCTTCACTTGGACTTACTGGATTACAATAGTCTTTGTATATTCTCCATGCAGTTGTTCTTGGCATACTCTTTACACCAGACTTTGTAAATGACCAACATACAAAACCTGAACAATCAAAGTTAGATGGTCCACTTGCTCCAAACACATATCTTTTGCCTATATGTTTTTCTGCTTCATTAAATAAGGCTTTTGCAGTAGCTGAATCAAAAGCAAGACCAGGATTTCCAAAGTTTGGATTGTCTACTATTTCTCCTAAGTCCCCATTACCCGATCCAAAAACATCTCCCATATTCCCCTTAGCTTCAAGAAGAGCTTCATAATGAACTACATTGTCTGGATAATCTTTAAATATTTCCCTAACAACTTCATCCATTTCTTTTTTCTTTAAAGTTACAATTAACTTTTTATATTCGTACTCTTCTTTTTCATAACTAGTATAAGGATTGCCACGACTATCATATCTAGTTCTTGCTACTGTTCTTGTTCTAATTTCAATTTCTTCCTTAAAATCAAGCTTATACATCTTATCGAAAAGTTCTTTTAAAATTCCTTTTACTTCAGATGCTGATTTTACTTCTCCACATCTTGAAGTTATATAGGATAAAAGTTCATGGGTATTATGACCAATTTCTCCTTCTTTATTTATGATATATTCGTCATATCCAGGATGACTTGTTTTTACACTTTCGATTTGTGATTGTAGGTCATATTCCATTGATGAAAATTCTTGATTAACTTCACTTAGAACTGTATCTTGTGATAGGTATGTTGTTGTCATTACTGAGTTTACTGAGTTACTTAGTCCACTCATACCAACACTTCCACCACCAATCATGATTGATAGCATAAGACCTAGTCCTATTACTAGAAATAGAACCATCTTACTTTTTCTTACGATTAGCTCTTTAGAAGCCTTACCTAAACTTAAAATAGCTTTTTTAACTCTATCTACAAGTCTTGTTTCGTGCTTTTTAGCTATCATGCTTTTCATTTGCTTTCTTTGGTAAAACTTCTTAAATCTATTTTTCTTTATATAGGCGTCTGACTTTTTTAAATCTTCCAAGCCGCTTTTAAACTCCAACTTGCTTTTTCTCTTTCTTATTTTCTTATCGAGTTTAGATAGCTTTTTTAAGGACTTTTTCTTTTTGTCTAGCTTATACTTCCTTATTCCATGCTGGAGTTTAGAGCTTACATTGGCGACCTTTTCTCCAGATTCTACACCAGTATTATCAGATCCTGAACTTAAATAATCTCTCACTAACTCTGAAGACTTAGCTCCAGATAATAAAACTCCAGAAGATAGACTTCCTTTAGTTTTATTCTTTAAGATATTATCCTTTAGCTTACTTTTAGACTTTTCAAGCTCTCCAATCTTTTTATCTGAGATAAAGTCTTTAACATCTTGTGCCTTCTTAGAATCTTTTCTTGTAACTTTCTTAGATTCATCTTTTAAGTCATCGATTTTCTTTCGAGTGAATTTATCACTTTCATAATTTTTTCTTTTGTAGTAGGTCTTCTTTTTGTTAACTTTCTTTTGTTCTGAAGCTTTAAGGCTTGTTTCCTTTTCATCTTTTATAAATTCTTGATTATTGTCTTTAAACTCAGGATTATCAAATGTTTTATCTGTATCAACTTCGCTTAGCTTACTTTCTTTATCTATCTCTTTAGAAATTTTTTCCTTATCTCTAAACTTCTTTTCTTGATAAAGTTTCTGCTTTTGCTTTTTATCGATATTAGTATTACTTTCGTTCTTACTTACTTCATCTTTAACAAGCTTATCTTTTCTATATACTCTCTTGCTTTTCTTTGCTTCGATAGGTTTATCTTCACTTGTCTGGATTCGCTTAGACTCTTTCTCGTTAATTTTGTCTTGGAATTTATCCTTACTATGGATAAGTTTATCCTCGTAATTTTTAAGAACTTGTCTTTTACTTGATTCCTTCTTATTGCTTATTGGTTGAGCCTTAGCTGAAATATCATCTGTTGTTAATTTATTAGAGTTAACATTTCTACTGTTTTCACTATCAAAATTTACCTTTTTGTAGTCTACATCTAAGTCTTCATCAAGTTTAAAGCTTTCATCTGCCCTTATTTCAAGATTAGTCTGTTTAACTTCATTAGCCTTATCCTTATTATCTAAAACTTCTTTTCTGATTCTTTCCTTGTTTTTAGCCTTCTGAAAATCTTTTAGTTTATCCTGTTTTTGATCTTTAGCTAATACATTCTCATGGATAAGTTTAGATTCTTTTTCTGAAATTTTATCTCCGAACCTATCCTTAGTCTTAATTATCTTATTTGTATAATCATCTGAATGAACAAGTTTACTTTCAAGATTCTTTTCAGGAGCGTCCCTATTTCGTATAATTTTCTTTTGAAAATCTTTTTTTAGTTTTTTATCCATATCACACCTACTTAGCTTCTTCTGGTTTAGTTGTCATTAGCTTATATAGCATAGTGTCTTTAGGGAATTTATCAATAAATGGAACAATAGTATTTCCAAAGAATAATAGTCCCTCACCTGCATTTGAGTTAGTAATATAGTTTAACTGATAAGGTGATATTTTTAATTTCTTAGCAAGAATATCTCTATCTCCAGATGCTTGATTTAACATTAGAACAAAGTCTGTATTATCAAAGATATTTTCAATTTCCTGACTTGTTAAAAGGTCTTTTACGTTTTGAGTTATACCTGTTGGAATACCGCCCCATTTTCTAAATCTTTTCCAGATTTCTACTGAATATGAAGCAGTTTGTGGGTCTTTTAATAAAAGGTGGAACTCATCTATATAGTATCTTGTAGACTTGCTTCCTCTATTAAGGGAAACCTTGTTCCAAACCTGGTCTTGAATTACAAGCATACCTATTTTTTTAAGTTGTGTTCCTAGCTCTTTTATATCAAAACAGAGCAGTTGTCTATTTAGGTCAACATTAGACCTATTATTAAATACATTAAGACTTCCTTTAACATAAATTTCCATTTCTGTTGCGAGTTTTCTACCAACTCCCTCTTCTTGAGATAGGAGCATATCGTATAAATCTCCTAATATTGGCATATTTTCTGGTTTTGGGTCTTCAAAATATTTTTGATATATCTTTGGTAAGCACCTATCTATAACGGATTTTTCTGCAGCAGTAAGACCAGATCCTCCTACTACAAGTTCAAGCATAGACATTATGAAATTTGCCTTATCCTTTAAAGGTGCGTCCCCATCTCCATAGTTCATATTAATATCTAGTGGATTTAGATAGTCCTTTGACTTTGCTGAAACTTTAATAACTTCTCCATTAAATTGTTTTACAAGGTTTGAATACTCGCCTTCAGGATCACAAATAATTACATCATCGTCTGTTACAAGAATTGCATTTGCCATCTCTCTCTTTGCTGAGAAAGATTTACCAGAACCTGGTGTACCTAATATTAATCCGTTAGGGTTCTTTAGTTTCTTCCTATCTGCCATAATCAAGTTTTGGCTAAGGGCATTTAATCCATAGTACAAAGAATTTGCTGAATCAATAAATAGCTCTTCGGTTGTAAAAGGCATAAATACTGCCGTTGATAATGAAGTTAAAAATCTTTTTATCTCGACTTGATTAACTCCCAAAGGTAAGACAGAAACAAGTCCTTGCTCTTGTTGGTGAGATAATCTTTTTACCTGACAATTATGTCTGTTAGCAATTGATGAGATTTGAGCAATAGTGTTTTCTAATTTTTGATTAGTTCTAGCAAAATTCATCATTACAATGGTAACTACAAAGAGCCTTTCATCTCTATTTTGTAAGTCAGATAACATGGACTTAACATCCGCACCAAAGGTATTTATATCTGATGGAATAATATCCATATCATATCCAGCACGAACTGCTTTTTTTTGTTCTTCAATTTTCATTCTGTCTAGGTCTGTGTTTTTTCTTTTAATGAGTTTAATAGCTTCTGCTTGTTCAACTACATCTATATGAAAAGCTACATAAATATTATCATCAATATCTAAAAACTCAGATAACATTCTGTCTGATAACTCACTTGCAAGTATTTGAAAATGACTTACTGCTCCAATGAATTTCCCAAATTTAAAATTATTTGCCGGTGCAAAATTAAAGATATTGGGAGTTATATGTGATTTTGTAGACTCTTTCTTCTTCAAATCTTTATATGAAAAATTAAAGTTCTTGTCTGGATTTAACATATCATGAACAAGTCTTAGTCTTTCTTCGCCATCAAGACTCTCTGCTCTTACTCCCATAGATTTAAAGTTGGATAAAATATCTACTTCAAGTCTATTTAGCTTTGCTCTTGCTTGCTCTAGGTTATCAGCTTCTGTCGTAAAGGTTATATACTTCATCTTTTTAAGTCCGTTATTGCCCTTTGCAAGTTGAAGCTTTAACATCTCCCTAAACTCTTTTCTTACATCGTCATAGAAGTCTCCCTTATCAGCAATTTTAATTGCATCTTGTAGGTCTTTATTTCTTCCTAATTGATTTACATATGAAAGTTCAATGTGGACACTTGGATCAAAAGAATTTAAAAAGTTGGCAAATTGGTTAAAGATTAAATCTCTATCTTCTTCCAATGCCAACTGGTAATTTATATCTTGAAATGAAATTGTCTTTGAATAATTTTTTTCATCTAACTGGCATATGCCCTCTGGTAACATTCTTATATATGGAATAGTATCCTCAACAGTAAATCTCTTCTTCTCTTTCTTTAAAAGTACACTTAGAAGACTATTTGTTGAATCTTTCTTTGTTTTTAGCCTTCTTACTTCCTTTCGGTCTTTTTTTAATTGTTTTTCCCTTAGATTTAAGTCGCTGATTTGCTTTTTTCTTTGCTTCAAGGTATGCCTCCTTTCTTATTCTCTTAGTTGGTTGATAAAACTTATGAAGATAGAAAAATTTAAAATATTTTTCAAAAGTTAAGGTGTCTTTTTCATATAAGGTTATAAAAAAGATTGGCAGGGTTACTATTAGCATTACAATGATTGAAACATCATTAGGTAGATATTTCTTCATAAATAAATAGGTTGGTATGCCAATTACTCCTGCCACAGAAAAACCTATAAGTTGTCTTTTAGTTAAGTTAAAGGCAACCTTTGTTTTAATCTTGTCCAAATCTTTTGGTATTGGTACATATGCCATTTTAATCTCCCTCTACTTCTTCTTTGGAAAGTTCAAGTATATGGTCATAATTAGATGTTGTTTCTTCTTCTAGGTAGCTAATTCTTTCTTCTAATTCTTCTTGTTTTTCTTCATTTCTGTCATTGTATTCTCCTTGATACATAACAAATTCATTGTGACATCTTCCGAGCCTATTTATTCTCCTCTTTAAGTTTCTAATCTCTTCATTTCTTTTCTTCTCTTTTACAATTTCATAAGTTCCTCCTAATAAAATTCCAAGTCCCAATAAAGCACAATTTTTCTTTTTTAACATTTATTCCTCCTAGTGCGTATTCATAATACTTTTTGCAACTGTTCCACTCTTAAACATCATAAGTCCAAGAAGTAGAGCATATCCTAATATACTAAACAAGCTTGCGTGAATATCTGTAACCTGCACCGTCCTTATTAAAACAGTGTAGATACCTAAACATACCATCAAAAACAAACCTTGTAGTCCCAAGGCAAAAAGTCCCTTGATATAATTTGTTCCAATCTGACCCCATTCTTTATTTCCCATAGTCGCAAATGGAATGGATGATACTGATGAGTAGACATATATTTCAAACATACGCCCATATACTATTAATGTTATAACTAGTGATATTCCTTGAATTGCAATCCTTACAAGGCTCGTTTCAACTAGTATCATTAAAAGCTCACCTATTTCTTTTTCTTTTAATGTATCAACCATTGCAACTATCTGATCTCCTGAAACAGTGGCAGAAGTAGTGATTACCCCTGCCGCTTTGTTTACAAGATTTTGTGCCACATCAAAGACTGCCATTGAAAATTCAAAGGCATGGCTTGCAAGGTAGACTGCTATAAACATCTTTATAATGTATTTGAAAAACTCAAATGTATCCGTATCGTGCATATTATTCTTTTGCATAACCATATTTATGAGTTCAATACATAAAACTGCTGTTATGATAAGACCTGCTATTGGAACAATCACATTATCATTAATGTTTTTTATGAAGTTATATACTTCTCCATTCCAACCCATTGGTGTCTTCCCAACATCAGTTGCAATAACTCCTACCTTGTCATTTATATCTAAGAACATGGACTCAAGATTTGCTTTGATACCTCCGAGTAGCATATCCTTAAAAAATTCAGTTAGCTTGTCAAAGATACCAAACATAGACTTTCTCCTATTTTAAAGCATTTGCAAGTAGTGGAATTAATTTGATACCGATTAGCACAATTCCTCCACCAGCCATAAGCTGCTTAATACCTTGAGATTTAGCACCAGGGTTATCATTACCATAACCTTCCATTAAGTTAATAACTCCCCATGCTCCTAAACCTGCACCAATTGCAGTTACAAGTGTTTTTAAAACTCCAACTCCAGCTGTAAAAAATTCCATATTATTCCTCCTCGTTTTCTTTCTTATTTTCTATTTTGTTTAGTGATTTAACTATAAAATTCTTGTAGACCTTATCTCCTTTTTTGTTTTCTTTGAAATATCCAAAGACATGGATCAGATCTCCTTTTTCAAATTCTTTTGCAATTTCTACCTTTTCTCCATATACTGAGCAATTTGTATATTCTTTGCCTTTTCCATATTTTTTTACAAGAGCAAAATTTGCTACTTGAACACTTTCTCCATCTTTTTCAAATTCTGAAAATTCAGCTTCCTTAACTAAATTTGCATTAATATTTATCATTTCTCTATCCATTAATTTCTTCTCCTTAATCTATAAATTTCAATTAAAAAAGCGACTGGATCTATTTATTTCCAATCGCTATACATTATTCCTTATTAAATTGTTCTAAGTAGGAGCTCTTATCCTTAACATCTTAACCTCCTAATTTTGAGTATAAAAAAAGCAGTAAACTTTATAATTACTGCTTTAATAAAATATCCTATATTATTAATCATTAAATGAACAATCTCGACAAATACCACCTACATCTTCTCGCCTATCCTTAAATCCCTTTCCACATTTAGAGCAAATAAATGCATAATCATTATTGTAATTCTCCTCTTCTAAATAAGAGTCATCGTAGTCTTCTTCATTTTTGTTTATAGAATCTTGATCTATCTGAATTTCAATTATTTCAATATCTGTATATTCTTTATCATTATTAATATAAAAAGAATCTTCTTCGATATCATCTTTATTAATTAATCTTGTGACATTAACTATGACACTTCCACTAAATTCTTGTTCTATTGGTGGTGATTGTATGACTTCTTTTGTATCATCATCACGTCCCCAATAATCAAAGGATACACAACTTAAATTTATTAAATATTCTAGCTCATAAGTTATACTAACAATCTCGTCTGTAAACTCTTCATAAGTATCTAATATCTCATTGAATTCACAATTATTTATATCTAATTCTTCAATACCCTCACTTCCAATAACATACGATTCTAGATAATAATAGTTGTTATTATAAATACTGTCAACTATATCATTAGAAATATCTTGTTTTACTCTTTCTACATATGACACATCTTTTCTATTTAAATCTACATAAACATTAAAATCATATCTATCATATACTTTTGAAGCGAAATTCTGAAACATTCCTGTTGTTAAAAATTCAATATTTACATTTGGATTTTTTTCTTTAAATTCACTTAATAATTTATCGTGAACTACTAAATTATCTTGACTATCCTTACTCCACCAGTCTTCTTTTATATCATTCGTAATAAAAATAATATCTTTTACTGATTTTTCAACTGGTAAATCTAATATCTCTTTCCAAACAAATAAATCTCCAAATTTTTCAACTCCATCTTTATTAATGTCCTCATATCCAGGCGGAATTTTATATTTATACCTAAGTTCACCCTCTCTAATAATTTTTAATTGTTCACTAAACCTTATCCTATTACCTATCCTATTATTTTTTTCTAAATATGAAATAAGATTATCTATATCTTTAATTATTTCAGGAGAATCTGTTGTTATTTCATCATATTCAATACCAACACTATTTTTATAAGATTTGATTATTTGTTTTAATTCAACTAACTTGTTATTTAAATCATTCTCCAAATTTTTTCTTCCAAAATAATTATATTTAGATGATTTAATCAAGACACTCTCTAAATTTTTTTGACTCCTTTCAATTACTCTTAGTAAATCTTTTTCAAAATTTTGATACTTTTTTTTCAATTGTCCGAATACGCTATATTTATTTTTATTAAATTCTTTATACACTTGATTCGGAATCCATATTAAATCCTTACACTCCTTGAAAATTTCTAATATGTTTTTGCTACTATATAATGAATATCGAGCTAAGTCAAGTATTACATTTGTATCTAATACTATTATAGAGGTTTTTCTATTTATTATTTTTTTAAATTTTTCATAATTCAATTAAAGCACCAACCTTATTATTTAATTACATTCACAAAATTATTAAGTTTTTTCCATTTTCTAATCTTAGTCCTAAATGTTCCAAATGGTGCTACTGTATTTACATGGATAAATTTATATACTTCCCAAGTTGCAGTTTTTGTTGCTTCATCTGCCCATTTTCTCATATGTGGTTTAAATAATTCTTCCTCTGTAAGATTATCTATCAAAGAGTAAATATCTTCTATATTCTGTGATAGTTGTTCTTTTAATTCCTTTAACGATTTATGAGCATAGGTATCTGTAAACCATTGATACAATTCTCCAAGTTGATTCCACTTAAATTTGTCAGATGGCGTTTTAACCTCAATTCCCTTTTTTTCATCTTCTTCCCATTTCAAAACTAAAGTTGTCCAACCTACTTGATAGGCAAGATTTTCAGCTGGTGTCCTATCAACTTGATCTACTCTTTTATCTTTTAATTCTTCTGGGATATTATCAAACTCTGAAATATATTTTCCAAAAGTTTTCTTTATCTCATTTTTTAATTCTTCCTTACTTTCATAAGACCTCATATGCCTACCTCCATGGTTTATATAGATATTATACCAAAAATATTTTTATCCTAGGCTTAATTCATAATCTTGTAATCAAACTGTTCCTGTTTATTTTTATTTTATCTCTATTTGTTAAATACTCTTCCACATCAAACAAGTTTTTCTTATCATAATCTTCCAACAACTTGTAATTCTTATGCTTTGTAATATCGAATTTATCAGATAGAAAAGGTCTTACTCCTCTTAACTGATAAATACACTTACCGCCATCCATTACAGTTATTTCATCTTGACTCATAAGTTCCTTGCCAGTTTTTTGGTAATTTAGACCAAAAGATTTTTGATTGGATCTTGTTTCTGATGTGTTATATAGGTCTATGGTTTCTTTTCCTAAGGTTTCAGATAATTCTTTTACTGTTGTTTTTTCTTTTCCTCCTAAAAAGAGTGTAGAGTCGCAGTTACCAACTATTGTATCTGCATGGTCTTTATAGATTGCTTTTAATTGAGATTGTGCTTGCAGTATTATGCTTGCCGATATTTCTCTTGAACGAATTGTTGCAATCAATTTTTCAAATTTAGGAATTAATCCTATATTTGCAAACTCATCAAGTAGACACCTAACATGAACTGGAAGTCTTCCACCATACACATCATCTGCCTTATCACATAGAAGATTAAATAGTTGAGAATACATTATTGAAACTACAAAGTTAAAGGTATCATCTGTATCTGATATTATTACGAATAAAGCAGTTTTTCTATCTCCAATTTTATCAAGCTCTAATTCATCTTCGCTCATTAGTTCTCTAAGCTCTCTTATATCAAAAGGTGCAAGTCTTGCTCCACAAGATATTAGAATTGACTTGGCAGTTTTTCCTGTAACAACTTGTCAAGGACTTTCTAATCATTTTTATCGACTTTTTGATGTTTTTCTCTCTCCATTTCTCTAATCATTATGCGTTTTAATTTGTCTTGC
>CABJAE010000005.1 GCA_902363535.1 Peptoniphilaceae bacterium | reverse complement strand
GTGCGTTCCATCGAACGTTTCATCCGCTACTACAACAACGATCGAATCAAAGAAAAGTTGGGTGGCTTGAGTCCGAAGCAATACCGTGAACGAATGAAATCTGCATAGAAAGAAGAGTATGTAAAACAAAATCGAGCAAGCGAAATGCTTACTCGATTAAGTCCAACTTTATGGGGTCACTCTAGATGAAGCGGCGAGGGCTTTTTATGGCGAATTTTCGAGTACAAAAAACGCAGCCCCCGAAGGCGCTGCGCCGGTTATTACCGCATGCGGTGTTTTTTGGTGATGTAGTCCTTGACGTTGATGACTTTTCCGTCGTCCAGATAAATGTAGAATTCCCAGCGGCTGATGATGCCGATGCCCACGCCCATAAGGGCCGCAACCGGTGCGATCACCGTCCAGATGGCGCCCAGGTTCATGGAGACGTTTAAGATCACTTCGTCTTTTTCGTCCATGATCACGAGTTTGGTGGCGTTGCCTTTTTCCCAGAAATCTTTCACGGCGTCGATGACTTCTTCGCCGAAATTGGAGATGGTGTCGGAAATGTCTTCCACTCGGGTCTTTTTGTCGTCTTTAAAATTGAAGCTTTCCTTTTGTTCTTCTTCGGCTCTTTCTTCGCCCATGAGCAGGCGAATGGCTTTATCCACGTCGCCGTCGGCGGAAAGCAGAGCCTCCCGCACGTCGCCGTAGCTTGCCCCGGTGACGGAAATCACGTAGTCGATTTTTTCCATGGTAATCATAATAATTGCCTCCTTGGTGTCGGAATTGTTTTCTTGTTCCTATTGTACCCGAAAGGCTTGAGGAAAAAAGGGCGGGGCGGCTTTATTTTACCTTTCTTTACCAAAGGTTAGATTTATTTACCGAAGATTTTCCCGCAGAGGGTTTTTGCCGTGTCCGTGCCAGCCAAACCGCCGATCCCCGTTTCGCGGAGGGAGGCGGGCATGGCGTCGCCCACTTCTTTCATGGCTTTGCAGACTTCGTCGAAGGGAATGATGCTGTACGTTCCGGCCAGAGCCATGTCGGCGCTGACCCGTGCGTTGGAGACGCCGGATGCGTTTCTGAAGGTGCAGGGGTATTGAACCAGGCCGCCCAAGGGGTCGCAGACCAAGCCCAAGATGTTCACGATGGCGATGGAGGCCGCATTTAGGCAGGTTTCCACATCGCCGCCGTAAAGCTGCGCCAAAGCCGCCGCCGCCATGGAAGAGGCCGCACCGCATTCCGCTTGGCAGCCCCCTTCACTTCCGGCGAAGGTGCCGTAGCCGGCGATAAATTGGCCGATGCCGATGGATGTTAAAAGGGCTTCCACCAATTCGTCGTCGGAGGCGTCGATGTCTTCCGCCGCCGTCACCAAAGCCGCCGGCACGATGCCGCAACTGCCCGCCGTGGGCGCCGCCACGATCACATCCATCTTTGCATTGGATTCAAAGGTGGAGAAGGCCCGCGCCATGGCGCGCAAAGTCTTTTCGTCGGTGACGAATTTCTTGCCGCTCTTAGAATACTCCCAGGTCTTTTTCCCGAAGTCCTTAATTAAATCGTGGTTTAAATTCGTGCCCGATTCCAAGGTGCGGGAAGTGGATTCCTTCATAATGCCCAGCATGTGGTGCAGTTCCTTTAAGATGGCGGCCTTCTTTTCCTCGTCGCCTCTGGACTCTTCTTCCAGCACGTAATCCGAAATCTTCCAGTCTTTTTCTCGGCATAATTCGATCAATGCCTTTGCCGTTTTAATCATGGTGTCTCCCTT
Source organism: Peptoniphilaceae bacterium (assembly GCA_902363535.1). GTDB lineage: Bacteria > Bacillota > Clostridia > Tissierellales > Peptoniphilaceae > Aedoeadaptatus > Aedoeadaptatus acetigenes. The sequence goes on along the minus strand of CABJAE010000005.1, from coordinate 159,534 downwards.
GCATGGGTTTAATAATGTCCACGTATTTCGCAAATTCAAAGCGGGGATCCTTGAGGATCGGCTCCAAAATGGCGGGATCCACCGAGTGGGTGATCTCCGTGACCAAGGTCACCGTTTCGTCGATTTTGTTGGTGACCATGGTTTCGATATTGTAGTCGTTGTCCGTTAATATAGAAGAAACCAGGGCGATGACCCCTTTTTGTTCCTGATATTGTAAAATAAGGGTAGGGTATTGATTCTTAAACGCCACTTCGATGTCGTTAATGGCGACGATGAGCATATTTCCACCGCCGATGGAGGATCCCGTGACGGACAAATGGCCGCCATTGTCGTAGAAGAAAATAATCTCTACGGAGTTCGGGTGGCGATCCCCTAAATCCGTTTCCACAAATTCGTAGGCCAAGCCCTTTTCCTCGGCGATTTTAAAGCTGTCTCTCAGCTGTTCGTCGTCGGGCATAATGCCCAAGATGCCGCCGACCAGGGCCATGTCCGTGCCGTGCCCGCGATAGGTCGAGGCAAAGGAGCCGTGGAGATTGAAGCGCACCTTGTGAAAGGGGCTGTCTCCGCTAATGGCCAATGCGGCGTTTCCGATCTTGCAGGCTCCCGCCGTGTGGGAGCTGGAAGGCCCCACCATAATGGGACCGACCACGTCAAATGCCTTGTATCTTTTCATAATCCACCTCTATTCATTACTGTATTCATACCCCGTTTGCAATTGTATTCTATCACAGAATTGTTTCCGTCGTTAGGAGGAGCCATGGCTACACTTACCGTAAAAAATGTTCGCATCATCGATCCCGTGTCCCGGCGATACGAAACCGCCACCCTCACCGTCCCCGTGGAAGGCGCGGATAAAACCGTCGACGGCGAGGGCCTGATGGCCTTTCCCGCCTTTGTGGACGTGCACGTCCATTTAAGGGACCCGGGCTTTACAGAAAAAGAAACCTTGGACACCGGCGCCGCGGCGGCCCTACACGGCGGCTACGGCCACATTCTCGCCATGGCCAACACGAAACCCGTTATGACGGGAGGAGCCATCGCAGATTTCTACGCCCGGGCAAAGGCGCTGCCCCTTCACGCCTACACTGTGAGCGCCCTGACGAAGGACCTCAAGGGCGAAGTGCTCGTGGACATGGAAGAGGCGGCGCGCCTCGGGGCCGTGGGCTTTTCCGACGACGGCTTTCCCGTGGATAATATGGACCTGTTAAAAGAAGGCCTCCTTCGGGCCAAAGCCTTGGATCTGCCCGTGAGCCTTCACGAAGAAGATCCCGCCTATGTGAAAAATCCGGGGGTGGACAGCCGCTTTGCCCCCGCCTTCGGCCTTAAAGGCGCCGAGGCCATGGCGGAATACAGCCTCTCGGCCCGGGACCTTTCCCTGGCCCATTACCTGGGGGCGAAACTTGACATTCAGCACATTTCCTGCGCCCTCACCGCCCGCCTCGTGGCCGCCTTCGCCGAGTCCGGGGCCAAGGTGCTCGGCGAGATCACGCCCCACCACCTGACCATGACCGGGGAGGACGTGAAGACTTACGGCACCTTGGCGAAAATGAATCCGCCTCTGCGCACCGCCATGGACGCATCGGATCTTGCGAAATTTATCGGCCACGAAAACTTCTGCATCGCCACGGACCACGCGCCTCACACAGCGGAGGAAAAAAACAGGCCCCTGAAAAACGCCCCCTCGGGCATCACGGGTCTCGAGACCGCCTTCGTGCTCCTCTACACGGAGTTGGTGCTTAAGGAGAAATGCACATTGGAAGACCTTATCGCCGCCATGACGAAAATCCCGGCGGACTTTTACAAGCTGCCCCACAAAGGCGTCGCCGGCGGCGAATTCGTGCTCTTCGATCCCGAAGGCGAAACCGCGGTAGACGAGGCCTTCTTCCGCGGCAAAAGCCACAATTCTCCCCTGATCGGAAAGACGTTTAAGGGAAAAATAAAAGGCATTTGCGTCAAAGGCAAATACCATGCATTTGAATAAAAAAGGTTCTATGTCAACCATTGGGGAGTCTAGTGAAAACTAGGCTCCTTTTTGTTTTCCCAAATGCCATTCATCACCGATCTTTCGAACAGACAAAAAGCAGTTTTGTTCGGAAATGATGAAAGTTTTGCATCCCAAAGGCCACGCGCTTCACCGTCTTGATCTTGTTGTGCGTTCCTTCCACGTAGCCGTTACTCCACGGGTAATCAAAGCTGTTGGTAATCTCATCGAACCAGTTTTTGTAGGCGCGCAAGCAGTAGCGCCACTCCTTTAGCCCGCCTTTCTTTGCCTCTTCCATCCACTTTGAAAGAGCCACACTCGCTGTTTCTTTGTCTTTCTGAGAAAGGACGTAGGTGTAAAAGCCTTCTTTTAGGACGTAGGCGGTTCGAATGGCATCACTCTTTTCAAGCATGGTGGCGACAAGGCTTTTCTCTGCTTCGGTCAGGTCTTTCGCCGGCTTTTTTAGGAGGCTGCGGCTTCGTTTAAACCATTTTCTTTCCGTCGCCGTCATCCGTTTCTGTTCCCGCTTCCGCACATTTTCCAAGGCCCAATGGACTTGGCGGATGAAATGGTAGCGGTCAATGACATGGGTACTCTGTGGAAAGAAGGTTTCTCTCACGCCTTTAAAGGTGCCGCACATATCGCTGACAAAGATCTCGACGCCGCGTCGTTCCGCTCGATCAATGGAAGAGAAATAAGCGGCTAAATCCTTGCCGTAGCGCGTCGGAAGGATATCGATGATTCGATGGGCCTCCCCATCGGCCAAGGTGGTTTGGTACTTGCTTCCGCCGCTATCGCCCTTAAACTCGTCGATGCAAAAGACGCGAGGCAGCCGTTGACGGGGCACAAACAGACAAGCCACGATACGGAAAATACTCGTCGTTGAAATGCCCACTTCCCGCGCCAACTCCGACACAGAACGAATATCCCGAAAAGCATCCACCACATAAGCAATTAAACGCTTTGTCATCTGCTTGCCCTTGGCGACAAAGGAAAGAGGTGCCTCAAAGCGCGCCCCGCAATCCTTGCAATCATACCGTGTCTTCTTAACCCGCAGAAGCACGTGCTTGCGCCGCATCGGTGCGTCCCGAAGGACTTGCTCCCGGTGATCGTGGACCCAGGCGTGGGTCGAGCCACAGTGAGGACAAACCCGATCATGAACGGGTTTGCAGTCAATGGTAATGAGCCGTCTTTCTTCTAAAACAGCGGTAACCTCGACGTCTTGGATTCCTAAAAGTAATGTGGTAATATTGTTTTGCACTTGTTTGACCCCCTTTATTATGTTGTGGTGATTTAATTTTAGGCGATAGGGAAAACAAGTGCTATCTTTTTGCACCTTGAATTTACAATCTAAGTGCAACAAAAAATGATCCACCGTTTTCTGGTAAAATTGTGTCGACGAAAACCAATCAACCAGGAGGAACGATGAATCATTATTCTCATTTTACACTAAAAGAGCGTGAGTTGCTAAAGCATTATATGGATATCGGCTTAAATCAATCTGAGATAGCCATCAAATTAGGACGCAACAAGTCGTCAATTTGCCGTGAGTTAAAGAGAAACTCTTTACAAGGTAGTTATTTACCTTGTGATGCACAGGCACTTTACACCACTAGAAGAAAAGCATGTCGTCCCCAAAAGAAGTTAGACGATGCCGTCCTTTTCCAAAAGGTAAAGTCTCTATTCTTAGAGCATCAGTGGTCTCCGGAACAGATCGCTGCCCGATTAAAATACGAAGAGAGTGTTTATAGCATTAGCTTCACTACAATCTATCGAGCCATTTATTCCGGCCTTTTTGACGAGCCGAATCTCTCTAGGGGCAATAGAGGATGTATTAGAAAATTAAGACATCGCGGAAAAACAAGGCATACCAAGTCCTATGAAGAAAAACGCNCCACATAAGCAATTAAACGCTTTGTCATCTGCTTGCCCTTGGCGGCAAAGGAAAGAGGTGCCTCAAAGCGCGCCCCGCAATCCTTGCAATCATACCGTGTCTTCTTAACCCGCAGAAGCACGTGCTTTCGGCGCATCGGTGCGTCCCGAAGCACTTGCTTCCGGTGATCGTGGACCCAAGCGTGGGTCGAGCCACAGTGAGGACAAACCCGATCATGAACGGGTTTGCAGTCAATGGTAATGAGCCGTCTTTCTTCTAAAACAGCGGTAACCTCGACGTCTTGGATTCCTAAAAGTAATGTGGTAATATTGTTTTGCACTTGTTTGACCCCCTTTATTATTTTGTGGTGATTTAATTTTAGGCGATAGGGAAAACAAGTGCTATCTTTTTGCACAAAAATATCCATTGAGGAGCTTACTCCCCAATGGATATTATAGAGCCAAAAATACATAAAAAAGAGACAAACCCCGAGTTTTGTTCGGAGTTTGTCTGCAGTCTGAATCCATGCCTCGCAGCATGGATTTTTTGTTTAAAGAATTCGAACCATTTTCGGCCGGGCTTCATTGGCGTGTTTCTTGTCGACGGTTCGCAGGATAAAGTAGCTAACGACGAGAGACAGGGCGCCGAAAATAAAGATATAGAGATCTCTTCTCTCCATGGGATCGGGGAGAATAAATTGCCCCAGGCCGATGGCCAGTAAAAAGGCGATCAAGGGAATGCCGTAGAGTTTGTAAATGGAGTGGAGCACGAAATTGTCGTTGACGAACAATTCCACGCTGTCCCCTTCTTCGGCATTTAATTCGTTGGGAACGGAAATAAATTCCGATTTCGATTCACAGGCCGTGCTCTCGCAGACCGCACAGGCGGAGCCGCAAGCGCCCTTTCTGCTTACTTCCATATAGGCGAATCCGTCTTTTACGGATAAAATGTGTCCGATTTGGATCATAAGATCACTCCTCTATAACGCGAATGTGAACTTCCTCTAATTGTTTTTCCGGTAAGGATACCGGTGCTCCGGTGAGCAAATCGCTGGCGGATTGGGTCTTCGGGAAGGCGATGACGTGGCGCATGTTCTTTTCACCGGTTAAAAGCATGATTAAGCGGTCGAGTCCGTAGGCCAAGCCTCCGTGCGGCGGCGCGCCGTAGCGGAAGGCCTCGATGAGGAAGCCGAACTTTTCTTCAGCTTCTTCCGCGGTGAATCCCAAAGCCTTGAACATGCGGGATTGAATCTCGCTGTCGTGGATACGAATGGATCCGCCGCCCATTTCATCGCCATTAATGACGATGTCGTAGGCTTTTGCGCGACAAGCGCCGGGATCGGATTCCAGTTTATCCAAATCTTCGTCCATGGGCGATGTGAAGGGATGGTGCATGGCCACGTAGCGGCCTTCTTCCTCGTCGTATTCGAACAAGGGGAATTCCACGATCCACAAAGGCGCGATGACATCTTCGGGGATCATGCCCATTTCATCGGCAATGTGGTTTCTCAAATTACCCAGGGCGGCGTAGACCGTGGCATTTTTGTCGGCCACGAAAAGCACCAAATCGCCGGCTTTGGCTTCAAGTTTTTCCAGGATTTTATCCATGGTTTCATCGCCGATGAATTTTAAAATCGGCGATTGAATTTCGTCTTCTTTCACCTTGGCCCATGCCAGACCCTTGGCTTTGAAGTCTTTCACAAAGGCCTCAAGCTTGTCGATCTTCTTGCGGGAATAGAAATCGGCGCCGCCTTCTACGACGATGGCGCGGACGCTGCCGCCACTTTCCACGGCAGAGGTAAATACCTTGAAGCCGCAGTCCTTTACTAAATCGGAGACGTCTTTTAATTCCATGCCGAAGCGCACGTCGGGCTTATCCACACCGTAGCGATCCATGGCCTCTTGATAGGTCATGCGATCGAAGGGAACGGCCAAGTCTTTGCCCAGAACTTCTTTAAAAAGCATCTTTAAATACCGTTCGTTGACTTCGATGACATCTTCCGCTTCCACAAAGCTCAGTTCCATGTCGATTTGCGTAAATTCCGGTTGACGGTTGAAGCGCAAATCTTCGTCCCTGAAGCAGCGGGCGATTTGAATATAGCGATCAAAGCCTGCCACCATGAGCAATTGCTTCATAAGTTGCGGCGATTGAGGCAGGGCATAAAATTCCCCGTCGTGAATGCGGCTGGGCACCAAGTAGTCCCGCGCCCCTTCCGGCGTGGGCTTATTTAACATAGGCGTTTCAACTTCCACGAAGCCTTCGCTGTCGAAGAAGTCCCGCGTTAATTTATATACCCGAGAACGGGTGCGTAAAATCGACTGACTGCGGGGCTTTCTCAAGTCCAGGGTACGGTATTTTAAGCGCAAGTCGTCGGAAACATCGTCGTCGTCTTTGACGTAAATCGGCGGGACATCGGATTCGGATAAGATCTTTAATTCCGAAGCCAACACTTCGATCTTGCCGGTGGGAATATGTTCATTCACGGAGCTCCTCATGCGAACGGCGCCTACGACGGCGACGCAAAATTCCGAGCGAAGCTTCGTCGCCTTTTCGAAAATGGCTTCGTCCGTGTCCCCGTCGAATACCACTTGGACAATCCCCGTGTAATCGCGAAGATCAGCAAAGACAATGGACCCGAGATTTCTGGATTTTTGCACCCAGCCCATAAGGGTTACGGATTCACCGATCTGTTCTTCTCTTAAATTTCCACAAAAATGACTGCGTTTTAATCCGCCTAATGCTTCTCCCATGATGCCTCCTAGCAAATTCTGTTTTCTATTTTCTTCATCCAATAGGATTTCTCGTCGCCTGTTGATTCTTCGGCCAGAGCCTCCCACACGTATTTGGCGCCGTGATCCATACCTTGGCAACCGGCCAGTAAAAAGACGTCCTCTTCTCCGACCTTACTCCATACCGCATCGATGGCGCTTTTTAAATCGTCCACCACGGGCACGTCGTAACCGGCATCGGCCATGACTTCCTTAAAAGCGGCCAATTCCGCATCCGTTACCGCGTCCTTTTTCGTAACCACTTCCTCGCTCCTGGTAGCTACAAAGGTCTTAAGGGGAAGCTTGTGCATCCACTTAACCATTTCCAAGGCATTGTCGCGATTTAACTCAGTCCCTCTTCCGCCTCGCACGGCGTAGAGAAGGTGGAGGTTCTTGTATTCCATGTGACACAAGGTTTCCAGGGTGACGGCGATGTTTTTTTCATTGGCAAAGTGATCGTCCAGGATCATATACTCTTTATTATAGATCAATTCGAAGCGTCTTTCGACCCCGGAAAAATTTTGCATGGCTTTTTGAATCACCGCGCCATCCACGCCTTCCAACAAACCGTAAGTAATGGCGATCATGGCGTTTAATACGGAGTGGTAACCGGCGACTTCCAATTGAATGGGAAGTACCATGGGCTCCAAAGACCAACGCTCGCTGTGATGGGCCCTACGCACGACATAATTAAATTTCGCAAAGCCCGTGGACAAATCAATGGCCTCGATGCCAATGGATGCGTCTTTTTCGATGCCCGCCGTAAACACGTCGCCATTCGTCTTTTCAATCAGCCCTTCGATAAGGGGCGCGTCGACATTCAGGATGACCGCCGTCTTCTCGTCGGCGTGACGAATCAAGCGGCTCTTGTAGTGAAAGTAGTTTTCAAAGGTGCCGTGTTGCTCCAAGTGCTCCACGGAAATATTGTTGAAGCTTACAATATCGTAGTCGATGCCCCTGCTTCTGTATAGTTCCTGGGCGGAAGAGGACACTTCCATGACCACCACTTCCACGCCAACGTCCGCCATGTCGCGCAAATGCTTTTGCAGATGAATGCTCTCCGGCGTCGTTAAAATGGATGGAATGGACACGTCTTTGTACTGCACTTCCACCGTGCCGACGACGCCGACCTCATAGCCCGCCTCCTTGAATATGTCGCGAATCATATAGGCCGTGGAGGTCTTGCCGTTTGTGGCCGTGACGCCGAACACCTTCATTTCCTTCGACGGATGATCGTAAAACGTGCATGCCAAATCGGCCAGGGCGATTCGCGGATTTTTTACCAAAATCTGCGGTATCTCGTCGTCGGTGAAGTGATCGACCACGGCCAAGGCGGCGCCCTTTTCTTTGGCTTTTTGAATGTAATCGTGGCCGTCGGCCAAAACTCCCTTCATGGCGACGAAAATATCTCCTTCGCCGATTTCTCTCGAGTCGTTGGAAATGTGTTCGACGAGGTGATCCTCGTCGATGACGCCTTTTTTATCAATGATTTCTATGGCGTCTAAGAGTTTTTTTAATATCATAGTACGTCTCCCAAATACTTCGCCTTCTTCTTAAGCACCTCGCTGAAGCGGTCCGTGTAGTCCCGCATGTTTCTGAAATTTGAAAATTTTCGAATGGTATTTCCCCGGGAGTCCACCAGTTTCGTCGTGGCGGACATGCCCACGCCGACGACGGTATGAATTTCTTCCATCATGACCATGTTGTAGATAGATTCCGTGCCATCTTTTGCGTAGCCGATATTGGCACCGTTGCCTAAAATCCGCTTCTGCCGATACAGGTAGTAGGGATGGTAGCCCTTTTCTTTCAAAAAACCCATGGCGTAGCTTTCCATGGAGCGCGTGTTTTTTACAAAAACGCTGTTGTTTTCAAAAAGCTTCGAACCGTTTTTCAAAGACAGCATGTGGACGGTAATATTCTCCGGCTCCAGGGCGCAGAGCTTATTTAAGGTATAGTCCACATCGTCTACGGTTTCGTCGCCGAGACCTAAGATCATGTCCATATTCACCTGAAGATCGGTCTTTTTCCGCACCAATTCGTAGGCCGTTAAAATATCTTCGGCGCTGTGCGGCCGTTTTACCGCCTTCAGCGTGCGATCCACCATGGTCTGGGGATTAATGCTGATCCTCGTCACGGGATAATCGCGAATCATGTCCACCAATTCCGTCGTAATGGTTTTGGGCCTGCCGGCTTCCAGGGTAAATTCCTTCGGCGTCAAATGGCGAAGCTCCTGAAAAATTTTCTCAAGATCCGCCACGGGAATGGACGTGGGGGTACCGCCGCCGATGTAGATGGTCTCCGGTGAAGTGCCCATTTTATTAAGAACGAAGGACAGCTCCTTTAAGAGATAATCCATGTAAATTCGCACGGCCTCTTTGTTGTCGCTGCCGATGGTGGGGTAGCTGCAGTATTCGCAGCGCGTCGGACAAAAGGGAATGTGAATATACAACGAATAGCCACGGCCCCAATTTTCGCCGATCAGGGCGCTTTCTCGCTTCGCAATGCGCATCAGTAAAGACGCCACGTCGGGATCGATGAGGTAATCCTTCGTCAAAAGCTTCATCACACCGGCGTCGCCTAATTCTCGTCGATGCTTTTGCAAAAATTTAATGGGCCGGGTCCCTGTTAAGCTTCCCCAAAGAGAGGGCTCTTTGTTCGGATGATCCACTTCCGATGCGATCCAGGCGCTGATCTTTCGCTTCAACTCATATTCGTCGGTGCCGCCAAAGGTGTTCTCGTATTGATCGTCGTCGATTATTAAGGTTACGTGTTTATTTTCAGCTGTCGTGTCGATAATTAAAAACAGCTCGCCGGATGTCTCGTAAGCAGGAAAATAGATTCGAAGCAGCTCGTAAAATGTGTGCAACTCCGAATCTGTGCCGTTAACTATTCGAATCATAAAATCTGCCGCATAAAGGGATTCATGCGTTTTTCCGTGCCGATGGTCGTGGCAAATCCGTGTCCGGAAAGCACCTTTAAATCCTCATCCAATTTCGATAGCTTGACGAGGGATTCCATAATGGCCGCCACGTCGCCGCCGGGAAAATCCGTGCGGCCGATGGAACCTTGGAACAGGGTGTCGCCGGTGAAAAGCGTATCGCCGTATAGGTAACAGACGCCCCCCGGCGTATGACCCGGCGTAAAGAGAACCTTCACATCGCCTGCTTTGAAAGAAATAATATCCCCGTCTTGTAAGAGAACATCGGGATTTTTGTTCGGGAGCTCGCCGCCGAGCATGGCGACAAACTGAGGCGATTGGCTGAGGAAGTTTTCCAATTCATCTTTGTGCATATAAACCTTCACGCCCAAGGCGTCGCGCACTTTATTTAATGCGGAAATGTGATCTCCGTGGCCGTGGGTGAGTAAAATCCCTTCGATCGCTAAACCTAAATTTTTAACGTAGGCGAGGATCTTTTCAGCTTCCGCGCCGGGATCGATGATAAATCCGTTTTTGTCGTCATCGTAGACGATGTAACAATTCGTCGTACCGCCGACTAAGAGCGTATCAATTGCCATTAAAAACTCCTTTCGCTGTCGATTAAAATGGTTACCGGCCCGTCCGCCACCATATCGATGGCCATGTCCGCACCGAAGACGCCGCGAGCGACTTTATGGCCCTTGGATTCGATGTAGGCGATCAGATCTTCGTACATGGGCTCCGAAATTTCGCCTTTCGCCGCCCGAATGTAGCTGGGCCGATTGCCTTTTTTCGCGTCACCGTAAAGGGTAAACTGGCTGACCACCATGATTTCGTTCTGGCTGTCGCCTACATTGACATTCATCACGCCGTTTTCGTCATTGAAGACGCGCAGCCCCACGATTTTGTTGCCGATGTATTCCATGTCTTTTTTCGTATCGGAATCCGTGATGCCGACCAAGACCATAAGGCCTCCGCCGATGGAGGAGACTTCTTCCCCGCCGACGGATAGGGTTGCTCGTTTTACCCGTTGAATAACTGCTCGCATACTTCCTCCTTAACCGCTTACCCGATAAGCTTCATAGACATTTTCCACACGCTCCAATTTTTTCAACAATCGTTCCAATTCGTCGATGTGGTGAATGCGAACCACCGTGCGAATAATCAAATTGTGGTCCTTGTCCTCTCTGGCGGAGAGGTTTTGAATGTCCAGTCGGGCGTCGTGAATTCGATTGGCGATGTCGGCCAAGACATTGTTCTTGCTTGCGGCTCGCACTTCAATTTCCGCACTGTACATTTCCTTTTCGTCGATTTCCCAACGCACGGGAATAAGGCGATCTTCGTTCATATTGTTTTTCAGATTAATGCAGTCGGAACGGTGAATGCTCACGCCGCGACCCATGGTAATAAAGCCCACGATCTCATCCCCCGGAACCGGCGTACAACATTTGGCGATGCGCACCTTCACATTGTCGATGCCCTTCACCACGATGCCGCCGGCATTTCGGTGGTTCTTCGACTCTTCCTGTACGGCGATGTCTTCCACGGTCATATTTTCCGCCATGGCTTTGCGCTTTTCTTCCTTGGCGTATTCTTCAAGCTTCGCCGTCACTTGGCGCACACTCATGCTGCCGTAGCCGACTTGTGAATAGAGGTCGTTTAAATTGTCGAACTTCAGCCGTTGGCGCACGTCCTCCATCCAATCGTCGCGAACAAATTCCGACGGCCGGTAGCCCAGGCGCTTCGCCTCCTGCTCGATCATGGCCCGGCCCTTTTCGATGTTTTTGTCCCGGTCCTTGACCTTGAAGTACTGTTTTATTTTCGTGCGAGCCTGGGGACTGGCGACGATGGAAAGCCAATCCAAAGAAGGCTCGGAATTTTTATTGGTGATGACTTCGACGATTTCGCCGTTTTTTAATTTGTGGCTCAAGGAAACGATGCGGCCGTTGATTTTCGCACCGACACAAGTATTTCCCACTGCCGTATGCACCCGATAGGCGAAGTCGATGGGCGTGGAATTGTCGGGCAGATTAATGACGTCGCCGTTCGGCGTAAAAACGAAGACCTCGTCGGCAAAAAAGTCGACCTTCAGCGTTTCCATAAACTCGTTCGGGTCTTTTAAATCCTTTTGCCATTCCAGCAGCTGTCTGAGCCAGGTTAAGTTTTCGTCGAAGGAGGTGGATTTCTTCGCCCCTTCTTTGTACTTCCAGTGAGCGGCGATCCCGTATTCCGCCGTCTTGTGCATTTCCCAGGTACGAATTTGCACCTCGAAGGTTTCGCCATTGTCGTCGATAACCGTCGTGTGCAAAGATTGGTACTTATTCTGCTTCGGCATGGAAATGTAGTCTTTGAAGCGGCCGGGAATGGGCTTGTACATGGTGTGTACCACGCCCAAAGCCCCGTAGCAATCCTTCACGTCGTCGACGAGAATGCGGATGGCCTGCAGGTCGTAGATCTCTTCGAAGGTCTTTCCCTTCTTCATCATCTTTTTATAGATGCTGTAAAAGTTTTTCGGTCGACCGTTAATGTCTGCGGCGATGCCCATGCGCTTCAACTGCTTGGAAATGTCGTCGATCAAGGATTGAATCAATGCTTCCCGCTCGCTCCTACGGCGGTTCACCATATCCACTAAATTGTAGTAATTTTCGGGATCCAGGTAGCGCAGAGACAAATCTTCCAATTCGCTTTTTACGCGACTCATCCCCAAACGATCCGCCAGGGGCGCGTAGATTTCGATGGTCTCCAGCGCCTTGTCGTGCTTTTTCTCCGGCGTCATGTATTCCAAGGTGCGCATATTGTGCAGGCGGTCGGCGAATTTTACGATGACCACGCGAATATCTTTCGCCATGGCCAAAACCATCTTGCGAATATTTTCCGCCTGCTTTTCCTGTTTGGTCTGGTAGGAAAGCATTTTTAATTTCGTCACGCCTTCGACCAAAATGGCGACTTCTTCGCCGAAACGCTCTTTTACATCGTCGTAGGTGACGTCCGTATCCTCGATCGTATCGTGCAAAAGGCCCGCGATGATCGTGGAAACGTCCATGTTCATTTCAGCTAAAATGAGCGCAACATTGAAGGGGTGGACGATATAATCCTCCCCTGAATTGCGCTTTTGGCCTTCGTGATGTTTTTCGGCATAGTCGTAAGCTTCGCGAACTTTATCTACATCGGCCTCCGGGTTGTAAGACAAGATTTTTTCAATCAATTGTTCAATCATAGTATCACCGTTTAGATCGTCTTAAGTCTTCGATTTGAAATTGAAGCGTATTTCTGTTATTAAATGTGTCGATGGTGGGCACATAGGCCATGTCGATGCATAGGCTGCCGTCCGGTGCCTTCGCCTCATTGGCAAAGGCCAGAAATTCATCCGCCGGCATAAAGAGAATGCCGTCGTAGCGCGCCTGATTGTAGAATAGCTCCAATTTAATTACATTTCTATTCTTACCTAAAATTCGGTACTGTGAAACATAGACCCCGGTTGCGCCGAAAAGCGGTTTGGGATTTCCGTTTCCGAAGGGCTTCAGGCGATTCAGTCGCTCCACAGTTTCAGCACTCACCTTGTCGAGCTGCATAATCGTATCCAGTCGCACACGAGGGATCAAATCTCTGGGATCCAAATCGCTTTTTTCGATGGCATCGAGCTTAAAGGCGATAAACTGATCTTTTCTCAAGCTTAAGCCGCAGGCCATGGCGTGGCCGCCGAAGGAGGAAAGGTATTTTTCGCTCTTTCGGATCTGCTCCACCATATTATAAGCGTCGATGCTTCTGCCTGATCCCTTCAGACCGTCTTTGCCCGAGGTAAGTACGATGCAGGGGCGATGATATTTGCCCTTAATGCGCCCGGCGATAATGCCGGCGATGGACTCGTCGATGGTTTCATCTTTTAAAATGTAAATGGGCTGCACCCTTTCCTTGGGACTGGCCAATTGTTTTTCCAAACGGGCCAGGCCTTCGGTGGTTAAATCTTGGCGCTTTCTGTTCAATTCCCGCAAATAGGCGGCGGTCTTTTTTGCGAAATCCTCGTCTTCCGTTAAAAACAGTTCCACCCCGTCGGCGGCCGTATCCAACCGGCCCGCCGCATTAATGGTGGGACCTAAAATAAAACCTAGATGGTAGGCGTCGATGTCGCCTTTTATACCGGCTGCATCTCTCAGAGCATTTAAGCCGATGTTTTGCGAACGATTCAATTGTTCCAAACCGCAAGTGACCAGATCTCTGTTTTCGCCAATAAGCTCCATGACATCGCACACCGTCGCTAAGGCGGCAAAACCGATCAGGTCTTTATCCATGGTCTCGATATTTCCCGAAATCGTATAGAGATAGTTAATAAAATAATATGCCAAGGCGCCGCCGCACAAGCCTTTGAAGGGATAGCTGCAGGCTTCTTGATGGGGATTGATAATGGCGTCGGCATCGGGCAGGACTTCCTCGCCTTCTCGTCGCACCAATTGATGGTGGTCGATGACGATGACTTTCAGGCCAAGGGCTTTCGCCTTTTGGATGGCTTCAAACTGCGCAATACCATTGTCGCAGGTAATGATCGCCTCCACGCCGTCACGAGCGGCTTCTTCGGCCATATAGGGCTTCATTCCGTAGCCGTCTTCCCGTCGATGGGGCAAGCGATAGTCCACATCGTAGCCGAGTCCACGCAGGCCTTTCATGAGAATGGTCGTGCTCATGACGCCGTCGCAGTCGTAATCGCCGATGATGCGGATTTTTCCCTTGACGCTCTGAACGAGATTGCCCGCCTTTACCATATCTTTTAATGCGATGGGCGAATGGATGTGATCCATCGAAGGGTGCAGATAGTTTTGAATCTTTTCTTTCGTGTCCACGCCGCGATTCACCAGAATGCGAAACTCCCATTCCTGCAGGCCCAATGCGCGAAAGTCGATGGATTCTTTCGGTTGTTCGTTTTTAATAGACCAGTACTTCATTCTTCACTCTGCTCATTGGCATAGACACTGAGGGCGCATTCCAGGCGCTTGCGCTCCATTTGGCAACCGATGTCGAAGGGCTCGTAAATGTCGCCGTTGTTGTGGTAGGCGTTGGCGTGGCAACCGCCACTGCAAAAATACTTGGCCCAGCAATCGGTGCAGGCCCCTTTATGAAAGACGTCGGCTTTGTGGAAGTGGTCTTGCAGATCTTTGTTCACGATGCCATCGTCCACATTTCCCAGGAGGAAATCTTCCTCGCCGACAAATTGATGACAGGGATAAATATCCCCCGTCGGCGTCACGGCCACGTATTCGCTTCCCGCGCCGCAGCCGATGCTTTTTTTGTAAGCGCAGGGGCCGCCGGAGAGATCGATCATGTAGTGGAAAAAGAGAAAATCGGGATCCTCTTTGCGAATGCGCAAATAGTCTTCGCTGAGCTTTTCGTACTCTTTCAGGATTTGATCCAGATGCTCTTCGCGAATGGCGTATTCCTCATTGGGATCGGTGACCACCGGCTCCATGGAGGTCTTCTCAAAGCCCAAATCGTGGAACAAGATAACGTCTTTCGAAAAGTCTAAATTGTGATTGGTAAAGGTGCCGCGAATGTAGTAATCCTTGTCTCCTCGGGAGGCGATTAATTTTTGAAAATTCGGAACGATGGTGTCGTAGCTGCCTTTTTTGTTGACCGTGGGACGCATGGCGTCGTTGATTTCCTTGCGGCCGTCAATAGACAGGACCACATTGGCCATTTCGCGGTTCAAATACTCGATATTTTCATCGTTCAGCAAAAGGCCGTTGGTCGTCATAGTGAAGCGGAAATTCTTTCCGTAGGCTTTCTCCCGTTCTCTGCCGTAGCTAACCAGCTCTTTTACCACATCGAAATTCATCATGGGTTCGCCGCCGAAAAAGTCGACTTCTAAATTACGGCGGTTTCCGGAGTTTTCCAAAAGAAAATCCAAGGCTTTTTTCCCGGTCTCGAGATCCATGACCATGCGCTCGCCGTGGAAATCCCCCTGAGAGGCGAAACAGTAGGCGCAGCGCAAATTACAGTCGTGGGAGACGTGAAGGCACATGGCTTTAATGTGGCAGTCCGGATTAAAGCCGCTTAAATCCACCGGCGTGTCCTCACAGTAGAGCAGGCCCTCTTCAATAAGGTAATCCAGCTCATCGTAGCCCTGTGCCACCTCACGAGGATCGTAGCGACCTGTGTATTTTTCCACCATGGCCTCTTTCGACAAATCCAACATGTCTGCGGCCATGTCGAAAATCATGGGATCAACTACGTGCACCGCCCCCGATGCCACATCAAGTAATATATGCTTGCCATTTCCTTGAAAACGATGAATTTTACGCACAAATTTCCCCTTCTAAAAGAAAAAGGTGTGGGAATCCCACAACCTTATCTGTCCTTATTTTCGCACTTTTGATTGCCGACGGTACAAGAGGTCTTGCAGGCCGATTGGCAAGAGGTTTGACATTCGCCGCAACCGGCTTTTTCTAAACCTTTACGCAGTGAACGTTTCGTCAGTGTTTTTATGTATTTCATAAAATGCTCCTATTCTTCCTCTTCGTCTTCTTCTTTTTCAGCTTTCCGTCCCGACGGTTTCAAGACATTCTTGACCGCCCATTTCATAATTTCCAAGCGCGTCTTCATGCCCGTGGATTCGATGACGATCACATCGGCCTTCACCTGCACGATCTTTCCGACGATGCCGCCATAGGTATAGATAACGTCGCCGACGGCCAGATTCTCCATCATTTCTGCCGCTTCTTTTTCCTTCTTTTTATTCGGGCGAATAATACCGAAGTAAAAGATGGCGATCATTAAAACGACAGAGATGAGTGTAGGGACCATTGAATTTCCCCCACCGATCGCTCCCAGCGGGAAAAGACCATCTCCAAATTCCATACATACCTCCTATCTATTTCTTATTATTATAACCATATTTTCCGTAAAAGTCATCTTTATATTGAAGGAAGTTGTCTTCTTCTATGGACTTTCTTATATTGTCCATGAGATTTAAGAGAAAATACAAATTGTGGTAACTGGCCAGGTGCATGCCGAGAATTTCATTAGCTTTAAACAAGTGGCGAATATAGGCTCTGGAGTAATTTCGGCAGACGTAGCAGTCGCATTCCTCGTCCAGTGGCCGGAAATCGTGAGCGTATTGGGCGTTTTTTATGACGAGCTTTCCGTGGCTTGTCATGCAAGTGCCTTTTCTCGCGTTACGCGTGGGAAGGACGCAGTCCGCCATGTCGATGCCCCTTTCCACGGCCTCAAAGAGAAAATCCGGCGTCCCGACGCCCATGAGGTAGCGGGGCTTGTCTTTCGGCATAAAGTCCGTGGTGTAGTCCAGAACGTCGCACATGGTTTCGATGGGCTCGCCTACGGAGAGGCCGCCCACGGCGTAGCCGGGAAAATCCATGGCCACCAGTTGCTCGGCGCTTTGTCTCCGAAGGTCCTTGAACATGCCCCCTTGGATAATGCCGAAGAGGTTTTGCCCCGGCTTGTCGTCGTGGTAGATCTTACAGCGCTCGGCCCAGCGACTGGTGCGCTCGGCGGAATGCATAATATAATCTCTTGATGCGGGATAGGGCGCGCATTCGTCGAAGGCCATAATAATGTCCGAGCCCAAGATGTGCTGGATCTCGATGGATTTTTCCGGTGAAAGGAATTGCTTCGATCCGTCGATATGGCTGCGGAAAGTGACGCCCTCTTCTGTGATTTTCCGTCGGTGAGACAAACTGAAGACTTGAAAGCCGCCGCTGTCCGTTAAGATCGGGCCGTCCCAATGCATAAATTTATGCAGGCCCCCGGCCTCTTGAATGATCTCCGTGCCCGGGCGCAGGAACAAATGGTAGGTGTTTGACAATATAATCTGCGCACGAATGGCCCTGAGATCTTCCGGCGTCATGGTCTTGACCGTGGCCTGGGTGCCCACGGGCATGAAGATCGGCGTTTGGATTGTTCCGTGATCGGTTTCGATGACGCCTCGCCGCGCCTTCGTATTCGAAGATTCATGGGTTAATGTAAATTTCATGATTCTCTCTTTTCTATAAACATGGCGTCGCCGAAACTGAAAAAGCGGTAGCCTTCTTTCACGGCGTGGCCATAGGCTTTCAGTATGGCGTCTTTTCCGTAAAAAGCGGAAACCAGCATAATCAAGGTGGATTCCGGCAAGTGGAAATTCGTCACGATGGCGTCGACGATTTTAAATTCGTAGCCGGGATAGATAAAAATCGACGTGTTGTCGGAATCGGCGCAGATCTTGCCGTTTTTTTGCATGCAGCTTTCCAAGGTGCGAATGGAGGTGGTGCCCACGGCGATGACTCTGCCGCCGTTTTTCTTGGCGCGATTGATGGCCTCGGCCGCCTTCTCGTCGATTTTATAGTACTCGCTGTGCATTTCGTGGGATTCCACCTCGTCGACTTTAACCGGGCGGAAGGTTCCGAGGCCCACGTGGAGGGTAATCTCCGCGATTTCCGTGCCCTGCGCGCGAATGGCATCCAAAAGCTCTTGTGTAAAATGCAGGCCCGCCGTGGGCGCCGCAGCGGAGCCTTCGTATTTGGCGTAGACCGTCTGGTAGCGATCCTTGTCCTTTAATTTTTCATGAATGTAGGGCGGCAGAGGCATTTCGCCGAGGCGTTCCAAAATCTCGATAAACACGCCTTCGTAGGAAAAGCGAATGTGGCGCAAGCCGTCTTCCGTCACCGCTTCCACTTTTCCCGTAAGGCCCTCGCCGAATTCGATGGTGCCGCCGACTTTCATCTTTTTGCCCGGGCGCGCCATGCACTGCCAAAGATCCTTTTCGATTTCTTTTACGAGAAGCACTTCAATGTGCTCCTCTTTTTCCGGACGATGGCCGTAAATCCGCGCGGGAAGAACCTTCGTGTTATTAATCACCAGCACATCTTCGGGGCGAATGAATCGAAGAATGTCTTTAAAGGTTAAATCTTCCACCTCGCCATTTGCCATGGCGTGCAAAAGTCTGGATTCGTCGCGCTTATCCGCCGGGTGTTGGGCGATTAACTCTTCGGGAAGATCGTAGTAAAACTCGCTTGTTTTCATGCTGTCCTTTCTATCGTAATTCCGTACCGGGATAGTAGAAGCTCAAAATCGCTTTGTAATCCTTGCCGGCCTTGGCCATTTCAATGGCGCCGTATTGGCTGAGGCCCACGCCGTGGCCGTAGCCCGTGCCCTTTAATGTAATCGAGCCTCGAATGGGCATGACATCGTTGTAGGTTGCCGTTTGTGCACTTGCACTCTCTAAGCCATTGGCGCGGATCACCGAATCGGCGCTACCTGCGCGAATGCCAGTGGCGGAAATAACTCGATCCTTTGTATAGGGTCTGATTCCCGTCGAGGTGATCACCGTCAGCGGTCTTTCCGCTGCGCGGGCCTTCGATTCCGTGCCGAAGTTTGCGCTCTTTACCTTAATGGGTCCCATTTTCATGCGGAATTGATTGCCAGTAACGACTTCTCTTCCCGAAGTTCCGACGACGGCCATGAACTTAATCCGCCCGGTAGAGGAGCGCTCCGAGACTTCCAAAGACGTGGGCTGTCCCACAGCGGGAAAAGCCCTGCAAATGTCGGCGGATGAGAGCGTCGCCTCCCAAGTGGCGTGGCGCGTATTCAGTGAGTAAGGGTCTTTCAGGGCCTTCAAGTAGGGAGAGGGATTGCCGCCCCATACGTCTTCGATGGCTTCCGTTTCGCCGCCGCTAGTGGCGTGGAAAATCGTATTGGCCACTTCGCCTTTGTAGTAAAGAATTTGGCCCTTCGTCTCCGCCACGGCCCGATCGGTCATTGGCGACTCGACGCTCATGCCGGCATAAGCTTGTGATGCGCTTGAATCGTCTAAATTATAGCCGTACTTGGCAAATTTATTCCAGTTGGCATATGCAAAGCTTCTGGAGACAACGGCCTGCACCTTCAAGGCTTCGATGGGCGTGGTGGTGCCGATTTCTTTCGGCAGGACGCCGCGAATGTAATCGTCCACATCGACGATGTTCACCGATTTCAACTGATCGCCCGATTTCACAAAGCGCACACTTCCCCGGTAAGGCTTCCCGCCGATTGAAATATAGCCGGCGGTAGAAGAAAATACATCGGCATCCGACACATTGGACGCCGTGGCGGTAAAGCTGCTTCCCACGGGGCTGCCGTTTTTCATTAAGCTGCCATCGGTGGAAAGGGTAATGGAAGAGGAAGTGGGGCCTACTTTGACGTGAATGGGCTCCGATTGCGCAAACACCGGCGCGCCCATTACGAGTACGGCGACAAAGGCCAGCAAGCTAAGTATTTTTTTCATGACTCATCCTTTCTGTAAGGAATGCCTAAATGATCGTAGGCCCGTTTCGTGGCCATGCGGCCCCGAGGCGTTCGTTGAATGAAATTTATTTGCAGCAAATAGGGCTCGTACACATCTTCGATGGTAATGCGTTCCTCGCCGATGGTGGCAGCTATGGTATCGATCCCCACGGGACGCCCCTCGTAGTCTAAAATCATGGTCCTCAAGATTTTTCGGTCCAAATCGTCCAAGCCATAGGCGTCGACATCCAAGAGGCGGAGGCCTTCTTTCGCCACATCCTCGTCGATCAATCCGTTTCGCTTCACTTCCGCAAAGTCGCGAATCCGCTTCAAAAGGCGATTGGCGATGCGCGGCGTGCCTCGGCTCCTTTTAGCGATTTCCATGGCGCCGGACGTGCTCAGGGGAATATTTAAAATCTCCGCCGAGCGCAGCAAAATCGTCTTTAAGCTATCCGCGTCGTAAAGCTCGAGATTTAAGAGCACACCGAAGCGGTCCCTTAAAGGCGAGGCCAATTGACCGGAGCGAGTGGTGGCGCCGATCAATGTAAAGTGATTGAGGTCTAGGCGCAAAGACCTCGCCGAAGGGCCCTTGCCCACGATAATGTCCAAGGCAAAGTCTTCCATGGCCGGGTAGAGAATTTCCTCCACGGTGCGGGGAATGCGGTGGATTTCGTCGATAAAGAGCACGTCGTTTTCATCCAGATTGGTCAAAATGCTGGCCAAATCCCCCGGTCGTTCGATGGCCGGCCCGGAGGTCACGCGCATATTCACGTGCATTTCATTGGCGATAATATTGGCCAGGGTGGTCTTACCGAGCCCCGGCGGGCCGCTCAATAGGGCGTGATCCAGGGATTCGTCGCGGCGCCTGGCCGCTTCGATGAAAATTTCCAGTTTTTCCTTCGCCTTGTCCTGGCCGATGTATTCCGAAAGAAATTTCGGACGAAGGGCCGTTTCCAGGCGTTCTTCCTGAGGCAACACGGTTTTTGAAACTAATCGTTCCTCTTCCATAGGCCCTCCTTACCCCTTCATGGCGAGACGCTTCAACGCCGCCTTTAACAAAACTTCCACATCGTCGCTGTCAATCCCTTGAATCGCCGCCTTCGCTTCATTGGTGGCGTAGCCGAGCCCTTCAAGAGCGTCCATGGCCTCTTGCACTGCACCCTGCGCGGGAGCGGGCGCAAATTCCCCGTGAGGTACCTGTGCGCTCAGCCCCTTTACCTTATCTTTCAGCTCCAAGAGCAAGCGCTCCGCCGTCTTCTTTCCGATACCCGGCGCTTCCGTTAATGATTTCGCGTCGCCGTTTTGGATAAAATAAATCACATCGCCGGCGGAAAATCGCCCGAAAATACCCATGGCCACTTTCGGGCCAACGCCGGTGACGCCGATTAACAGAAGAAACAACTCCCTGTCCTTCTCATCCAAAAAGCCGAAGAGGGAAAATCCGTCATCTTTCACTTGCAGATACGTGTAAATCGTCGCGCGATCCCCTTCGTCGACTCTACCGAGATCGGATCCGGGGAGATAGACCAAAAGGCCGAATCCTCCCGTTTCAACGACGACGCCGTCTAATTTTTTTTCTAAAATTATGCCGCCTATGCGATCGATCATATGCCACCTACTTCAATTCAAAATGTGCTTTGCTCTTCGCCGAATGGATATGGGTAATGGCGATGGCCAGCCCGTCGGCGGCATCGTCGGGCTTGGGAATGTCTTTTAAATGCAAAAACATCTTCACCATTTCCTGCACCTGATGCTTCTCCGCCCTGCCGTAGCCCACCACGGCCTGTTTAATCTGCAGGGGCGTGTATTCGTAAATCGGCAGGCCCATTTCCATGCAAGTCAATATTTCCACGCCCCGGGCCTGAGCCACGGAAATAGCCGTGGTAATGTTCTTATTGAAAAACAGCTCCTCCATGGCTACCTCGTCGGGGCGGGTATCTTCGATGATTTTTTTCAGTTCCACGTGAAGCTGATACAGGCGTTTCGGATAATCCGTCTTGCTTGCCGTTTCAATGGTGCCGTACTCCACGGCACGAAGGCGATTGCCCTCCACGTCGATAATACCATAGCCCATGGTGGCGAGGCCCGGATCGATTCCCAAAACTCTCATAAAACTCCTTAAAAAAAGGGCCCCTCAGAGCCCTTCGATTACGGACGATATCTTCTTAAAACCGAATCGTTAATGCCACACCAGTAGGCCGACAAATAGATTCTGAGTCCGTCTCGGTATAAAAAATTCTTTAATTTGCGATTTAAACCGACCAGCTCTTCCCGGGTCAATACGTAGTCCGACTCGCGATACAACTTTTTCGGGCTTTGAAAATCCATTTGCAATTGCCGGTCCACATAGTGGTTTAGGGTCAATACTTTGCGCTTTAATACCGCTTTCGAAAACCGGCGGGCCTGTTCCTGAATGGGGGCACCGCCTCCGATGGAGTACATGTGCCGATTAATGGCCTCTTTGCGGAAGCGCCGCACATCCTCATATTCCACATCGTAGTGGAACAGCACCTTTCGCTCAAAGAGATGGCACAGGTCGATGTGCCTGAGGGCGATGACCTCCAGTTCGTTGGCCTCCGATGCCGCGCTGTAACCGCATTTGTAGCCGGCCAAATACATGACGAGCTCAAAGCGATTGATGTCGTCGTAAATCGCGTCGGTTAAGCTGTTTGCAAAGAGGGCGCGATTTTCTTTGCGTCGCAGAAAGGACAAAATGTCCTTCTTGAGATTTTTCATCGAGACGTAGGAAGGAAAGATATTGTGGATCTTTTCTTCCAGATCATACAAATTTAAAAGGAGCTGCATGGCCGAGCTGTCCGCTCCATACAAAAACTTCTGTGTGAGCTTCGCTTTCATGTCGACGAAATTTAACGTCTTGTCATTCAATTGCGCGTTTTGTACGGACATGCCTTTCCTCCTTATTGTGCTTTATTTTATCATAAAGCACGAGAGAATTCACGGCCTTTTAAAGCACATCTTCTCCTCGAAGTTTCGATTCCAGGAGAAAATCCTCAGGCCATACGGACGCTTGCACCTCGGCGATGGACTTCTTTTCCAAAAAGAACATGCAGATTCGCGATTGGCCGATGCCGCCGCCCACGGTATAGGGTAACTCCCCGGCCAAAAGATCCTTGTGGTACTTCATCTTCAGGCGATCCGTTTCGCCGGCCACTTCCAATTGGCGCATCAAGCTTTCTTCGTCCACGCGAATGCCCATGGAAGAAAGCTCGATCACCGAATCCGTCGTGGGATTGTAGAATAAAATGTCCCCGTTTAAATCCCAATCGTCGTAGTCCGGGCTGCGGCCGTCGTGGGGCGCGCCGCCTGCAAGTTCTTTTCCGATGCCTTGTAAAAACACCGCTTTTTTCTCGCGACAAATGGCGTACTCCCGATCCTTCGGGCTCAGATCCGGATACTTGTCCTCCAATTCCTGTGCCGTCATAAAGTAAATGGATGAGGGCAATTTTCTCGAGAGAATATTGGGGTAGACGCTGTTAATGTAAGTCTCCGTGCGGAGAAAAACCGAATAGATTTCCGAAACGATAAAATGCAAATAGGCATCGGTGCGATCTTCCTTGCGAATCACTTTTTCCCAATCCCATTGGTCCACGTAAATGGAATGAATGGCGTCCAGCTCTTCGTCGGGGCGAATGGCGTTCATGTCCGTGTAAAGACCTTCGTAATAGTCAAATCCATAGGCCTTCAGGGCGTTGCGCTTCCATTTCGCCAAGGACTGCACAATTTCCACATCAATGTCGTACTTACGCAGCTTGAATGACACGGCCTTTTCCACGCCGCTTAAATTATCGTTTAAGCCCGTTTCCGGACGCACAAATAAAGGCGCCGAGACGCGGGTTAAATTTAATGTATTCGCCAAATCTCTCTCAAAATAATCTTTTAAACTTTTAATGGCGATTTGTGTTTCTTTGATTGTAAATTTTGTCGCTTCAGAATTGTTTCTCATCTTTTCTCCTTCAATACAAAAAGCGAATTCTTCATCAAACGGACGAAAAATTCGCTATGCCACCTGTTCGAGTACTTCATACTCTATTACAAAATAACGGGTAAAACCGTCTGCCCTTTTGAGAGCAGAACCTCCGAGATGTTTTCCGCAGGGACCTATAAGCATCTTTCACCGACATGCCTCGCTGAATATAAGCCGTCCTGCTTCCCTTCTCTTCAAAGGTTATGCCATTTGAACTTGTCCGACCTTTTGATAACTTAAGGCCGCTTCGCAAACTACATTTGATATAAACACATTCACGATATAGGCGAAATTCGCATCGTTTCTAAATGTGATGGTTTCTTTTTTATAAAGCTCGATCAAGGCCGCGATCTGTTCTTTTACATAGACGCGAAGATCGCCTTTGTCGCCTTGGAAGCTGCCCATTTCCATATTGGAAATGCAATCCCGATCAACGCCGTGTTTTCTTACGTGGCGGTTTAGGTCTTTTTCGTAAAGCATGTGGGATTTCATATCTTTCATGGAGGTGCAGCGAATGCGGCGAGCGTGGGGATGGGTCATGTAATCGCACAAATAGTGGCTGATGACGCCGATCTTGTAGCTGACGGGAAGGTTTAACAAATCCTTCCAGGCCGTATCGTTGAGGAGCTCCGACATATAGGGAACCAGAGCTACGATTTTTTCGACGACGTAATCGATGCTTTCATCATAATAATGGGGAATAAATTTATACTTGGGATACACATCCGGTGCAATGGATCCGCGCAACATTTTCGATTCATCTAAAATAATGCCGTAATCCTCTATGATGCGATTTCGCACCTCACCGGCGATAATACGATGTGTTTCAGGTACCATGAACACTCCTTTGTCTTTATTCCATCTTCCTCTGCCATTATATCAAAATTTCCGAAATATGCAATTTCTATTGATAGGGATAGCGGTATTTACTGAATTGATCCGCCATGGCACCCCACACATCCGGTGTCTCGAATCCGAGACGCCAGGAAGAAATCCCCGCCAAATTGTATTTGCGCATCAAAGACACCTTCCAGCTGACGGATTCCGCGTTTTCGATCCAAATCTTTTCGCTCTTTCCGTTCACGCTTTGCTCGATGGTGTACTGCTTCGCTTCATCGTCCCACGTAGGATTTAAACCATGGGCCGTGACGTAATCGGCTGTGGTTTTCATGCCCACAGCACTGGATGTAAGCCCCTTGTCTCCTTCTTTCCACAAACGGGCATAGAAGGGCACGGAAAGAATGAATTTTTCCGGCGGAATATCTTTTAGGCTGAGGTTGATATTGCCTTCCACCCATTTGTATTCGGCGACGGATCCGGCTTTTTCGGAGCTTCCCCAGTGTTGGTCGTAGGCCATTAAGACCACATAGTCGCAGATTTCGGCCAAGGCCTTGCGGTCGTAAAGCTCATTTTCCACATTTTTAGAAATCTGCGGCGTGACGCAGACGGAAACTAACAGGTCTGCCGCCCGGGCCTCTTCGGCCACTTCTCTGACAAAGGTCGTTAAGGCATCGCGATCTTCCACTTTGGTGTTTTCAAAGTCGATATTAATGCCCTTCATGCCGTAGGCTTTGGCAAAATTCACGTAGGTGGATACAGCCCTTTTCCGCGCCTCTTCATTTTGCAGGAATTGATGGGTCAGCTCGGGATCGAAACTGTTGTCCAGATAGGCCCAGGTGGCCACGCCTAATTTTGCGTAATTTTCGACGTAGCGTATATCTCCGCGGTCACGAATGTCTCCTTGGGCATTTTCCACGGAAAACCACGTGGGAATCACCACGTCCAAACCGTCGATTTTCTTGATGCCCGCAATGACTTCGTCCTTCACTTGGGCATAGGTGTAGTCGTAGGTAATATTCAGAGGCTTTTTAACGGCCGATTGCTGCACGAGGCCGCTGTCCGCCGTGTACTCGCCGCCGTCCAGGGTTTCAACCTGCAAATTATCTTCGCGTATCCACCCAAGGTAGCCGTCTTGCTCTCTGACGCGATACCAATCGCCTTTTTTGCCGTAAACCCAAAGCTTGGCATCGGCTTTTAAGGTGGCGACAATGGGCGAATCCGTGGTGTCGGATTCACGTAAATTCACGCCGTCGCCGGCCAGTGTACCTGCGGCGTGTTTTTTCATGCGATTGTCCATGACCAGGACATTTTTGTCCTTTTCGTAATTCATGGCAATGGGATAATCGTGAACGAAGGCTTCCACCGGAATAAAGATTTGATCGTCCTTTTTAACGAGGGGATCTCTTAAACCGATTTTACCACCGTTCACCGTGGCTTCCTTGCTGTCTAAAGGCAAGACTTTTTCGCCGCTCTTGTTGTTGAAGACGACGGCAGCCTTTGCTTCATCGTAGTGCGCCGAGTCGTCCAGGTATTTTTGCACGCCTTCGAGGGACATGTAGTACTGACCGTCTTCGCGCATGGCATATTTTGCCGGCACAAGTTGATCTTCGTAGATAATGTGGAAGGTTTTGTACGTTTCAGAGTATTGATTGTTGCCGCCCGCTTTATTTAAAACGGTGTAACCGCCAAATAATACGCCGGCAAGAACCAATAGCAATATAAGTAGTTTTTTCATGGTACCTGCTACTTTCTTAAACAGGAAAAGATTTTAAAAGAATAGGCACTGCAAAAGCAATGCCTAAACAATTAAAACTTCTTTTCTTTAACTTTGGCCGCTTTACCTTGGCGATCGCGTAAGTAGTAAAGTTTTGCACGACGAACTTTACCACGCTTTAATACCTTGATTTCGGCGATTCTCGGAGAGTGTACCGGGAATGTTCTTTCGACGCCGACACCATAGGAAAGGCGTCTGACGGTAAAGGTTTCGTTGATGCCGCCGCCTTGACGTTTGATGACGGTGCCTTCGAAGGCTTGGATTCTTTCTCTGGAACCTTCGATGATGCGGTAGTTTACTTGTACGGTGTCGCCTGCTTTAAATTCAGGCACATTGTCTTTTAATTGCGCTTGTTCAATGGATTTAATGATGTCCATGCTTTTCCCCCTCTTGTTTTTCTTTAAGAGTCTGTAAAAAACTCTTGTCCGACTCCGAAAGCTCCGCTGTCTCTAACAGATCGGGCCTACGCTCGTAGGTCACTTTCAGAGCTTCTCTTCTTCTATATTCTTTGATCTTTCGGTGATTGCCGCTCATAAGCACGTCGGGTACGCAGTAGCCTCTGAAATTATAGGGCCTGGTGTAGTGCCCGTGTTCCAAAAGGCCTTGGCTGTGGGATTCTTCCACGGCCGAATCTTCGTTGCTCAAGACGCCTGCGATCAGTCGACTGACGCCGTCGATTAAGACCATGCTTCCCAGCTCTCCGCCGGAAAGGACGTAATCACCGATGGAAATCTCTTCGTCGATGTAGTGATCCAAGACCCGCTGATCGATGCCTTCGTAATGGCCGTTGACCAAAACGAGGTGCTCTTTCTTTGCCAGTTCTTCCAGCTTCGATTGCGTCAAGACCTTGCCTCGCGGCGATAAATGGATGACGTGACCGTCCCAACCGCGATTTTTTAATATGGCATCGGCAACCGGCTGGGCCTGCAAAACCATGCCCGGTCCGCCACCGTAGCTGTAATCGTCCACATTGTTGTGCTTATCCGTGGTGTAATCCCGGATATTGACGCAGTCCAGTCGGATCAAGCCCTTGTCCACGGCACGCCCGATAACGGAATAGGTCTTCATTGAATCGACAAATTCCGGAAATAAAGTCAGTACGGTAAATCTCATGAAAGCATCCCCTCGATGGGCTCGACGACGATGCCGCCCTGATCGACCGAACGAACAAAGGCTTTGACAAACGGGATGAGTACCTCGCCTTTTTCCGTGTCGATTACTAAAATATCGTTGCCGTGTTGGGTCATCACATCGGTAAGTTCGCCGATTACATCGCCTGAGGGCGTCGATACGGTCAGGCCGATCAAGTCATCGATAAAAAACTGGTCTTTTTCAAGGGGCTTGCGATCCTCGAAAGGAATGAATAATTTCTTTTTCAAAATTCCTTCCGCCGCGTTTCGCGTATCCACCCCCTGAATTTTTACAAGGGCCATGTTTTTTTGAACCGACGCCGACTCGACGGCCCGAAGGGCGTCGTCGCCTTCGATGTAGACGCGCTGAATCGTGTTGAATCGATCCGGCGAATCCGTGTAGTGATAGACCTTCACCATGCCGCGAATGCCGTGGGCCGATGTGATTAATCCGACGAGGACTTTATCCTTCTTTGGCATCGAAATCCACCGAGACCATCACTTGTTCTTTCGTTCCCACCGCTTTGGCGATGCTGCGAATGGAGCGGGCGATCTTTCCTTGACGTCCGATGACGCGCCCCATGTCGTCGGGATTCAGATACACTTGGATGTGGACCTCGTCGCCGTCTCTGGTTTCGATCACTTCGACGGACTCTCGGTCCATAACGAGCTTCGAGACGATGTAGTGAATTAACGCTTCCATGGTCTCACCTCCTGGTTCGAACCTTATGCTTCTTCAGCAACTTCTTCCGCTTCAGCTTCTTCTGCGACTTCTTCTTCGCCTTCAGCTTCTTCCGCTTCAGCTTCGGCAGCTTCTGCTTCAGCTGCGGCTTTGGCTTTGGCTTCTTCAGCTTCTTTGGCTTTCTTTTCTTTTGCTTCTTCGTCTAAGCGATCCAATTCAGCTTCTCTTTCGGCGCGTGCCTTGCGTTCGGCGGCCATTTTTTCTTCGCGCTTCGCCTTTTGTACGTCGGTGTTATCGAAGTTGCCGGTTGCTTCATAAACAGCATTTTCCTTGAAGAGACGTTCGACGGTATCCGTGGGTTTTGCGCCGTTTTTAATCCAGCTGTTTGCCTTGTCGGCGTCGACGCGCAAAATCTTCGGTTCCGTTAAGGGGTTGTAATAACCGATTTCTTCAATGAAACGGCCGTCTCTCGGTTTTCTGGAATCTGCTACTACGATTCTGTAAAAGGGATTCTTCTTGGAACCCATTCTCTTTAATCTGATTTTTACTGCCATTATATCCTCCCATATTTCTCATTTAAAACGGAAAAGGCATCTTCATTTTGCGTCTGCCCTTTCCTCCACTCATCGCGCCGAGCTTTTTCATCATTTTACGCAATTCTTTAAATTGCTTTAACAGCCCGTTCACCTGTCTTACATCGGTACCCGATCCTTGGGCAATGCGCTTTTTCCTCGAACTGTCGATGATCTCCGGGTGGGTTCGCTCTTTTTTCGTCATGGATTGAATAATCGCCTCCACGCGAGCGAATTCCTTTTCGTCGATCTTTAAATTTTTCATGGCCTTGTTGTTCATGCCGGGAAGCATGCCCAACAAGTCTTCCAGCGGACCTAAATTTCGCATCTGCTGCATTTGATCCAGAAAGTCGTCGAAGGTGAAGGTTTGGGAACGAATTTTTTCTTCCAATTCCTTGGCTTTTTTCTCGTCCACAAATTCTTCGGCCTTTTCGATAAGGCCCACCACGTCGCCCATGCCCAAAATCCGCTTCGCCATGCGATCCGGATGGAACACTTCCAGAGCGTCCAGTTTTTCGCCCAGGGCGATAAACTTAATGGGCACATCCGTTACCGAACGAATGGAAAGTGCCGCGCCGCCTCGGGCGTCGCCGTCCAACTTCGTAAGTACCACGCCGGTAATGGACAGAGCGTCGTTAAAGGCCTGAGCCACTTTTACCGCATCTTGACCGGTCATGGCATCTAAAACCAAGAGGATTTCCGTCGGCGCCGTGGCCTCTTTAATCCCTTTAATTTCATCCATTAGGGCCTCATCCACGTGGAGGCGGCCCGCCGTGTCGATGATGACCACGTCGTTGCCGTTGGCCTTGGCGTGCTCGACGCCGCGCCGTGCTATGGCCACGGGATCTTCGTCGGTTCCCTGAGCGAAGACGGGAACCTGAACTTGTGATGCCAATACTTCCAATTGCTTAATGGCCGCCGGGCGGTAAACGTCGCAGGCCACGAGGAGCGGCCGCTTGTTTTGCTTTTTCAATAAGCGCGCCAGCTTCGCCGTGGTGGTGGTCTTGCCGGCCCCTTGCAGACCGGTCATTAAGATGACCGTCGGATTTTTGGAAAAATCAATTTTTTCCGCGTTGTCGCCCATTAAGGCCGACAGCTCTTCCATAACGATTTTGATGACCTGTTGGCCCGGCGTCAAGCTTTCCATGACGTCGCTGCCCAAGGAGCGTTCTTTTACTTTCTTTACAAAGGATTTGACGACTTTAAAATTGACATCAGCCTCGAGCAGTGCCAATTTAACTTCGCGCATCGCCTCGTCGACATCTTGCTCGGTTACTTTGCCTTTGCCGCGCAATTTGCCGATCGTGTCTTGCAATTTATCGCCCAGGGATTCAAATATCATAGTATCCCTCCTTATCTATACGAGTTTCAATCGAATCGATGATTTCATGAAAACGGGCCTCCCGGGAAAAGAGCCTGAGCTCTTCCAAGGATGCGACGATGGCTTCCCCATCTTCTTTCCATCGCTTCGTTTTTTCGGCGAGCTTCAGGGTCGACTCGTAATTTTTCAGCGCCCCTTCCGCACGTTTAATGTGCTCGGAAATGGCCTGCTTCGAAATACTCAACAGATCGGAAATCTCGTTTAAGGAGTAGTCCTCCTTATAGTAGAGATCCATCACTTGCCTTTGCCTGTCGCTTAGCAATTCATCGTATAAGTCTAACAAAACATTGACGTGTACTGTCTTATCCATGATCACTCCCATAAAAAAACAGGGTCAGGTTAATTCCTTGACCCTGTGAATTATACTATCCCT
The DNA here is from genome assembly GCA_902363535.1 of Peptoniphilaceae bacterium. Lineage (GTDB taxonomy): Bacteria > Bacillota > Clostridia > Tissierellales > Peptoniphilaceae > Aedoeadaptatus > Aedoeadaptatus acetigenes. The sequence goes on along the minus strand of CABJAE010000005.1, from coordinate 129,013 downwards.
TGGGGATATTGTCAATATTCGATGTGCATAATTTCGTCCACGGTCTTGTACCGCACACCGCCTTTCATATAGACCTTCGGCAACCGTTGTTTGAAGTGGGTAACGAAGGAGGTCGGGATTTCGTTATTGGCTGCGGCGATTTCTTCGATGGTAATTTCTTCGTCGCCTTGTCTACCGATAATGACCACTTCGTCGCCGACTTTGCAGTCAACGCCGGTGACATCCACCATCATTTGGTCCATGCAGATGCGGCCGATTTGCGGGCAGCGCTTGCCGCCGACGAGGACGTCGAATTTTTCAGACATGCTACGTTCCATGCCGTCGGCATAGCCGATGGGAATGGTGGCGATTTTTGTTTCCCCTTCGGTGACATAGATTTGACCGTAGCTGACGCCTTCGCCGGCACCGACGGCTTTTACGTGGCCGATTTCAGCCTTTAATTGAGCGACGAAGCGTACGTCGAAGTCTCTTCCGCCGGGATCGCCTTCCGTAGTGCCGTATTGAATAATACCGGGGCGAACGTATTCTAAGTCGAATTCTCTAAAGTTCATGAGGGCATGGGAATTGGATACGTGGCGATTCAATGTAATGCCCCGTTTTCTCAATTCTTGATAGACCCAATCGTAGCGTTCGTATTGTTTTAATGTAAAGTCGCGATCTTCATCGGCCAAAGCGAAGTGGGTGAACATGCCCTTTACTTCGATATTGTCCATGCGAACGATCTTTTCGATGGCATCGACGCTTTCATCCGTGGGCTTAAAGCCGATCCGGTTCATGCCCGAGTCGATGGCGATATGCACGCCGGCTCTCTTTCCCAGACGGCCGGCAAGAGCGTTTAATTTTTCCGCGACGTCCAGGCGATACAAAGCCATGTCGATGGAATTTTCAATCATCATGTCGGAAACTTCTTCCGGAGTATAGCCTAAGACCAAAATGTCGACTTTCGGAAGGGCGCGGCGCAAGGCGATCCCTTCGTTTCCGGAAGCGACAGCAAAGTGGGTGACGCCGCATTCTTTCATAGTCTTTGCAACTTCAATGGCACCGAAGGAGTAAGCATCCGCCTTCACAATGGAAATGACTTCAGTCCCTTCCTTTAAGTGGCGTTGAATTTCCAGCATGTTTTTCTTTACTTGATCGAGATCAATTTCCAGCCAAGCGGGACGTGTGATTTTCATAATTACCTCCTCCAATCGCGCTTCGGATATAATTTCTTTTCTCTATTATCCGACTTTCTTCAATAAATTGCAAGAGGTAGATGAAAAAACAAATATTATTCCGTGCTAATTAACGCATTCGCAAAATCTTTTCCGGAAAAATCCTGAAGGTCCAGCATGCCTTCGCCTACGCCGATGAGTTTAATGGGAATGTCCAGCTCCTGTACCAAGGGCAGCACCACGCCGCCTTTGGCCGTGCCGTCTAATTTCGTGAGAATTAAACCGCTTAAGTCGGTGACTTCATCGAAGGTCTTCGCCTGGAGAATGGCGTTTTGGCCGGTGGTGGCGTCGAGAACCAAGAGAGATTCTTTTTGCGCATCCGGCGCTTCTTTTTCGATAATGCGGTGGATTTTCTCCAGCTCGTTCATTAAATTCTTTTTGTTGTGGAGACGGCCCGCCGTATCGCAAATTAACACGTCGATGTTTCTGGATTTTTGCGCCTGAATGGCGTCGTATACCACCGCCGCCGGATCGGCCCCTTCTTTGTGACTGATCACAGGCGTGCCGGAGCGCTCACCCCAGGTTTCGATTTGCTCGATGGCCGCCGCTCGGAAGGTGTCCGCCGCAGCGATTAATACGGATTTTCCTTCGCGCTTAAAGCGATAGGCCAATTTCCCGATGGTCGTTGTCTTGCCGACACCGTTGACGCCGACGATGAGAATGATGGCGGGAGAAGGCTCCACATGTAAGCGGTTCCGTTCCGGATCTCCTTCCAAAATGGCGCGAATCTCTTCCGCCAAAAGGCCCTTCACTTTTTTCGGGTCTTGGATTTGTTTTTCGCGAATGGTTTCTTTTAGGCGATCGATTAAGGTCATGGTAGTTTCCATGCCCATGTCCGAGGAGATTAAGAGGTCTTCCAAATCTTCCATCATCTCGTCGTCGATCTTGACGTAATTGCCCAAAATATCGTTGATCTTATAGTTCATGTCGTCTCTGGTTTTTTCAAGCCCTTGTTTCAGGCGCTTAAACCAGCCGACTTTCTCTTCAACTTCGTCGGATGCATCTTCTTTCGATTTATCTTCTTCTGCAGGTGCTTCTTCCCCGGTCACTTCGGATTCTGAGGCGACTTCATCCGCCGCTTGTTCCTCCTCGACTTCTTTTTCGCCGGGCGCATCAGATGCCGCTGCATTGTCTTCTTCAATTTTCGTTTCAGATTCAACCGCCCGCTGATCCGCATCGGCCGGTACGATTTCACTTTCTTCGGCGGGAATTGTCGTTTCTTCCTCAGGCTGTTCCTCTGCCGACTCTTCTTCCTCGGGCAATTCCTCTGTCGCTTCTTTTTCCGGCTCGATGCCAGCCTCCGCTTTTTCTCCCTCCTCTTCCGAGGCTTCCTTCTCTTCCGGTTTGGAAAAATCGTAGGCCTTGTGTTTTACGGGATCTGCCGTCTCTTTCGGATCTTCTTTCTCGTCCGCCGGCGCTTCGTCGGCGCCATCCGCGATATCTTCCGGTGCCTCCTCGGCCTTTTCCGTTTCAGCTTTGTCTATGTCCTGTTTTTCTTCCTTCTCTCCATTGGCATCCTGTTTACCGATTTTTCGCTTGATCCACTCCAACATGAGATTCGACCTCCTCTAATTCTAAAAATAACAAACGGGAAATTCCTTTTTCTTCCATGGTGACGCCGTAAATTTCATTGGCCATTTCCATGGTCTGCTTCCTGTGGGTAATCATAATAAATTGCATGTCTTCGATTTGTTTCACGTAATTCGAATAGCGGCGAATGTTGGCATCGTCCAAGGCCGCGTCGATTTCGTCGACGATGCAAAAGGGCGACTGACGCATGCGTAACAAGGCGAACAAAAGGGCCACCGCCGTCATGGACCGCTCGCCGCCGGATAAGAGGGAAAGGGATTGAAGCTTTTTCCCCGGCGGTTGGGCGGAAATTAAGATGCCCGCCTCCAAAATGTCTCCTTCGTCCCAAGCCAGAGATGCCTTTCCTCCTTGAAAGAGCTCGCGGAAGATGTCGTTGAAGTAGCCGTTGATTAGTATGAGGGCTTCTTCCAATTGCTTGCGCATATCTTTGTCCAGGCGCTTGATCATTTTTTCCAATTTTTCCTTGGAAAGCACCAAGTCTTCTCGCTGTTCCGACAAAAAGTCTACCCGTTCTTTCCAAATGCTGTACTGCTCCAGGGCATCGCCGTCCACCGGTCCGATTTGCAGAATTTCTTTTTCAATGGCGCTTTCTTTATTCCTCAGCGTCGTGACGGAAAGGTTCAGTAGCGCATCGATGTCTCCCGGGTCGGTGCTTTGCGCCAGGGCATCGGTGAAGATAATCGCCGCCCGATCCGCTTCTTCCAATTGATTTTGAAGGCGGACCAAATCTTTTTCCAGGGCAAAGGCATGCTCCTTCTTCGCTTCCAGGGCCGACTTCTCTTCCCGAAGCTTTTGTCTTTCGTCGGAGACATGCTCTTTTAATGACGCGAGGGATTCTCGGAGCACCGCCACTCGCTCTTCCATGCGGGCCTCTTCCGGTTGCGCCTCTGCCACAGATGCCTCAAGCTTTTCCATTTCATCGGCCATGGCACGAGCTTCTCTTTCCGCGACTTCGAGACGGGTTTTTGTACCCGAAGCGTCGCGCTGAATTTGCTCCAGTCGCAGAGACTCTTCTCTGTAAGCGGCGATGATTTTCTGATGCTCGATTTTCGCCCCGTTTAATTCCTCTCGCTTTTCATCTAAGCTGCGGTGCCATCGGTCGCTGTCGTCGTCTTCTAGCGACGTCCACTCTTTCTCCGAGGTTGCAATTTCTTCTAGGGCCTCTTCTTGTTCCTTACACTCCTCTTCGTCGCGACCTAAAGCCGCCGTTTCCTTCTCAATCTCTGCGTCTAAGGACGCCTGTTGCTCTTCGCTGTGTTCCAGGGCGGAGCGCAGGCGATAGAGCTTCTCTTCCGCCCTGCGGCACGCCTCTTTCTTCTCCTCATGGGCTTCGGCCAGCTCTTTTTCTTTATTTTTTAAATCGCCGTAGGCTGCATGCAAATGCTCATATTGTTTCTTCGCTTCGTTTAGCTCCTTGGAAATCGTCACCAGCTCCGAAGCTTTTTTGGCTATTTCGCCGTCTCGCGTGTAGAGATCCGTGGATCCGCTTTTCGCCTGGCCGCCGGTAATGGCGCCGCCCACTTGAAAGACGTCGCCGCCTTTGGTGACGATGCGATAGCGGTGCTTTAAGTCTTTGGCCAGTTGCTTCGCCTCATCCACCGTCTCCACCAAAAGAATGCGGCCCAAGAGAAAGTTCGCCACCGGGCGCAGGGAATCCTCGCAACGGACGCAATCCGATGCCACGCGGAAGGGAATGGCCGTTTGTCGAGAGAGATCCCCGGGGAGAGGGCGTGGCGTCAAGTTGTTTAAGGGTAGGAAGGTGAGACGACCCATTTTCCGGCTCTTTAGGTAAGAAAGAATCGTGCCGATTCTTCGATCGTCTTTTAGGATGATGTTTTGTCCGCCGTAGCCAAGCGCTGTGGATATGGCCAAGGCGTCCGCTTCCTCCACGTGAAGATGCTCCGCCACCGGTCCGATCACGGCATTGTAGAAGGATTCCGACCGAGCAGATTTCAGAAACTGCTTGACGCCATGTTGAAAACCTTCGTGATTGTCCCGAAGACGTTCCAAGTAACGCTTTTCGCGCTCAATCCCTTCCATACCCATGGTCAGATTTTTTATCTGCCCGTCGATTGCGTCGATTCGGCTTTTTATGTCGACGAGGGAATCGCGGGTTCCCGAAAGCCGTTTTTCTAAATCCGCCGACGCGCCTTTTAATTGCGATTCTTTCTCTTCGTAATCAAAAAGGTTTTTCGCGAGTTCTTCTGTTTCCCGCGCCCATTCCTTTCTTCGATCCTTCAGTTGCGCCAGCCGTTCTGCGCGTTCTTTTAATAAGTAATCCAAGGCCTGCAGGCGCGATTCCAGGGAATGACGTCGGTCGGCTAATTGATCCAAGGCCTCGCGGCGGGATTTTTCACCTGAATCCACGGCCGCCACCTTTTCCACGACGCGCTCGTAGTCGGCCTTCATCCCATCGAGGGCAGACGCTTTTTCGTCCATGCGCCCTTTAAGGGCTTGCACCTCTTTTTCCTGCTTTTCCGATGCGGCTAGAAGACCTTCCAATTCCGTCCGCAGGGTTTTGGCGGCGGCTTCTCTTTCGGTTTTCGCTTCTTTTAAGTAGTTACCTCGTTCGATTTTTGAGCGCAGATCCCCGGAGGCTTGCTCCTTTTTTCGAATCAGGGTCAGGATTTCGTCGCTGAGGGCCCCTTCGTTGTCGCCGTCGGATTCGATTTTTAATTCTTTTTCCTGAATCGCAGCTTCGAGGAGGCGATTCGCCTCTTTCTCTTCCTGCCAGGCGGCCTCCGATTCTTTGTAGCGCGCTCGAATTTTCTCCTGCTTTTCTTTCGCCGAGGCCACTTCCCGCGTTAGGAGGGCATAGCTGTACTTTTCCTTTTCCGAATCCAATTCGTTGAGCCGCAGGGCCTTCGTTCGCTTCTCTTCCATTTCGCCGGAGCGATTCTTCAGTTCGGAGAAAATATCGTCGATGCGCTCGATATGCTCCGTGGTTTTATTTAAATTCCGAAGGGTTTCCTCCTTGCGCAATTTAAATTTGCTGATTCCCGCAGCTTCTTCGAAGGCATTTCTGCGGTCCTGGGGACGGGTGCTTAATATCTCTTCGATTTGGCCTTGGCCGATAAAGGAATAGCCGTTTTTTCCGATACCCGTGTCGAGAAAAATCTCCCGCACGTCTTTTTGGCGCACCCGCTTTTTGTTAATGGTATACTGACTTTCGCCGGAGCGGAAATACTTTCTGGAAACGGAAAGCTCTTCGTAGGGCAAATCAAAAAAGCCGTCCTTGTTGTCAAATGTGAGAACGACTTCTGCAAAATTCACGCCTTGATGGCGATCGGTGCCGCTGAAAATAACATCTTCCATTTTATTTCCACGGAGTTGTTTGACGCTGGATTCGCCTAAGGCCCACATAATGCCGTCGACGATATTGCTCTTGCCGCTGCCGTTGGGCCCGACAATGGCCGTAATGTCTTCGGAAAAGCGAATGTGCGTCCGCTTGGCGAAGGATTTAAAGCCGTAAAGCTCCATTTCAATTAAATGCATGGGTGTATTCCTCTCCGTTGATCTGCAGTTCTTCCTCGACCGAATTCTTGCTCCGAAAGGCCACGGGCCCGTAAACGGCCTCGAGGGCCTTCCTGCCGTAGCCGAAGGGGCCGACCAGGCGATTAATCGCCCTGTGGCTTCCCTCCACCGATTCGACGGCCTTGTACTTTTTAAAAATCGGCGCCAACAGGCGATGGGACTCGGCGAATTCTCTGAAATTATCGTGGTAAGGGCCTTCCACGTAGGCGCCGCGCTCCATTTGCGGCAGTCCGACCCGTATGACGGGGACTGATGCGGCGTCGTAAAGATCCAAAAGATATGCCGCCCGCTCAATGGCCTCTTTTAAGGACAGGGGATGAAATTCTCCCGCCGCAACCATGGCGTAGAGTTTCGTGTTCTTAAAGACCACCGTGGGATAGATCCGCGCGAAATCCCCGCGCTCGGCGATCCAGCGAGCCGTCTTTACATCTTTTTCAAAGGAATCTTCCGGCAGGCCGATCATCTGCTGCAGGCCCACGTGGAATCCCGCGGCTTTTGCCAAGACGACTGTGCGGTCCATCTCCTCGACGGATACGCCGCGCTTTGCGGCCGTCAAAACATCGGGATCAACCGATTGAATGCCGAACTCCACGGTTTTTACGCCGAAAGATTTCAGACGCGCGAAGTCTTCTTCACATAATTTCTCCGGCCGCGTAGACAGGCGAATGCCCGAAAGGGCGCCGGAGCTGATAAAAGGCTGTGCGGCTTGAAGAAGCTCGTTTTGTTTCTCCACAGGAAGCATGGTAAATGTGCCGCCGTAAAAAGCCACCTCCGCAGGCGAGTAGGCGCCGTTTTCAAGCCCTCTTACGATCTGACGGTCCACGTCTTCTCCCGAAACAGTGCTCGAAATGCCGGTGATCTGATTTTGATCGCAGTAAACGCACTTCACCGGGCAACCGGCAAAGGGTATGAAAATGGGAATAATATTACGCTTCGCCATGATCCATCTTTCTCAGCGCTTCGGCGGCAGCGGCGCCCTCTGCGGTCTTCCTGTTGCGTCCCCGACCCGTGGCCACGGCCCGGCCCAAAACATAGACCGTGGCTTCAAAGCGGTCTTCATCGCCGAAGGCCGACGGATTGATTTCGCGGAGATCATAATCCACGCCGTTTTTTCGGTACTTCTTTTGCACCGCTTCCTGCAAGAGAGATTTGTAATCCGCCCTAAAGTTTCTGCGCCCGGCGAGCAATGTTTTTTCCACAAAAGCGCGGGCCGCATCCAAGCCTCGATCGCAGTAAATGGCGCCGAGTAGGGATTCGTATAAATCGTCGCTGTGGATATTGAACTTCTCATCTTTCTTTAATTCCTCGCCCATAAGCAAAAAAGATCCCAAATCCAAGGCTTCGGCAGCCGCCTTTAAGGCCGATTCGCATACCAAATCGGCACGCATCTTCGTCAACGCGCCTTCTTCTTCATCACAGTGCGAGTAAAGGTAGTCGCCGACGATAAAATTCAACAAGCTGTCGCCTAAAAATTCCAAGCGCTCGTAGGACTGTGCATTTCTCTCTTTGCTGTACGTCTTGTGAGAAAAAGCCTCGGTCAACAGGGCCGGATTCTTAAAACGAATGCCGACCCGCGCCTCCAATTCATGAAAGGACGTCAATCCAGATCAAACTCTTCCAGTAAGTCCAACACATCGCCGATGCTTCGGACTTTTTCCAGGCGATCCTCGTCGATTTCGATGTCGAATTCATCTTCCACGCTCATAATCAACTCCACCAACTCGATGGAGTCCATATTTAAATCGTCGATAAAATCCATGGAAGGGTCCAGTTCATCTACGGAACGGTTCACCTGTTCGGCAATAATTTCTAAAATTCTTTCTCTCATTGTCCTGCTCCTTCTCTATATTCGTCTCCTCGCACCATGCGCACCAGTGCCTCCGTCGCCGATAAAATGGCCTCGGAATTTGATGCGCCGTGGGCTTTAAATAAGGGTTTCTCAAGGCCCAACAAAGGCACGCCGCCGTAACGACTGTAATCCAGATCCCCTAAGATGCTCTTAGCCAACATCTTCAGTTCACCGGCCTTCTCGCTCCCTTTGGCAGCCGATGCCACGCCATGTTGAATGTATCCCACCGTGCCTTCGATGGTCTTCAGTAAAATATTTCCGGCGAAGCCGTCGGTGACAATGACGTTCACATTGTTAAACAGGACATCTCTCGCCTCGATGTTTCCGGCAAAGTGCTCGATGCCGTCGGCCATGAGCGCGTAGGCCGCCTTGACCTGTTGATTGCCCTTGCCTTCTTCCGTGCCCACGTTTAACAGGGCTACCGTCGGCGCTTCCACGCCTTCGACATCGCGCAGGTAACTTTGGCCCATTTCGGCAAAACTTAAAAGCATTTCATGGGAGGCGTCCATATTGGCCCCCACGTCTAAAATTAATTTCTTTTGGCCGCTGATTTCTAAATAAACCGGAAGAGCGGCCCGTTCAACGCCTTCTTTTCGCTTCACGATAAACATGCCACCGGCCAACAAAGCGCCGGTGCTTCCCGCGCTGATCATGCCGTCGACTTTTCCCTCTTTTAAGGCACCGAGGCCCATGACAATGGCGCTGTCCTTCTTTTTCCGAATAGCAAGCGCCGGGCTGTCTTCCTGAGTAATGGCCGAGGCGCAGTGGACGATATGGCTTTCATCCACGCCATCGATGGCCTTTAAACGCGCTGCGTCGCCAAAAAAGATCGGCTCGATGCCCAAGGCCTCTTTCGCCTTCAGGGCCCCTTCGACAATCGCCTGAGGTGCGTGATCCCCGCCCTGGCAATCAAAAGCTATTTTCATGTGCGTTCTCCTTATATATAAACCGGAAATAAATGCGACTCTTCGATCCAACCTATTGTAATATAAACCCTTCCCGTCATTCAACTATTTGGCCGAAGACGAGGAGTTTTCTGCAAAAAAATAACCCTACAACTCTGAAAGCTGTAAGGTTAAACACGTCAATGCGATCCCGCCACCGAGACAATATGCCCGGTATAGGGAGTCTACATGGTGCGGGAAAGAGGACTTGATACCACATTTCGAATAACGCTGTATTTTCCAATACTTTCAACGCTTTAGAGCCTGAATTGTTGGCTACAAGTTGGCTATTGTGCTTATAGCCTGCTTTCATATTTTTAATTTCTCCATTTTTTTCGACGTCCTCAGATCGATTTTAAGGCCTTTTACAATCTCTATAGATATTATATCACCTTAGTCGGCGCTGCGAATTGAAGCTCCTTCGTTTTTCTGTATATCCGCAATGTCTACTTACGATTATTTTCATGCCCACTAACCATTCCGTAATCTCCTATGCGTGTTCCGCTTTCATAGAGACCAACGGCGGACAATCCAATCACAATTCCTGTAATCGCATTTTCTGCAGACAATCCCGCTAAAGCTAGTTGCATAATCATTCCGATTATAACCGCAAGCGTAGGGCAATACTTATTTGGAACTCCCGCTATTTTAAAGGCCTGTGTCAATCCGACGACTGCCGACGTCAGAACAATTGCATGTTGCATTTTTGCCTCCTTTTTGATCATAACGATAAAGCATTGTTACCATTTCTTCTCGCGTCATCTCAGCGCCAGGACGGGTGCCGTCAGTGATTCCTTTTTCTTTTCCCCACTCCCAAGCATCTTTCGCCCAGTCGGAAATTTTGTTAATGTCCATAATTACTCCTTTGTCGTATCTTTGCAAACCAAGTCTTTCTATTAAACTGACTAACTTTTTAGCATAATTAAGATCTGTTGCATACCCACATTCTTGAAGCGCTTTGCATTGATCCTTATAATTTTTAGCATTTAGTACCCGAGTATAATTCAACCGTCTCCAATCAGTGGAAAAGAAAAAATTATCGTGGTCAATAATGCTATCCTTAATAGATGGATATTTTCTAAATGCGGCGTTGATTTGATATTTTTCGCCCGACGTTTTTTGTTCCCACGTGGCCTTTGTATAGGTTTCTCCGTGCCAATCTAAAGAATCTTTAATCCCAAATAAATTGTTCGCATTTTTGGCCAGATCACTTCTGCCCCAGTCGCTTTCTAAAATTGCTTGGGCAATTGTTACCGACGGCAAAAGTCTTAATTTTGTACCGTTTAAATGTTCTCGTACAATTTCAACAAAGTCTTTGTCCTGAGGTTTTGCTGGTGCAGTATCACTTGTTTTAAGACCATAATAATTAGCCAGCACTTTGGCGGTAGCTTCTGCGCACGCCCTAAGGTTCGTTACAAACTTCCGAGCATCTTCGTGGTTATCGTGGAAAGCATGTTCAATAATAATATTTTTCTTTGCTAGACCATGCCTGAGAATCCCGTAATAATTCGAGCCGTTGCGGCTTCTCCTATATTTCGTGCCGCGATTGTTTGTTCCAATCGCGGTGGCAATGACGCTGCACAATTGATCACATAGAGATTTACAAGATTCCTTTGGATTTGTGCTGTCATAAATTTCCACGCCCGTTGCTCTTCCGTTTGCTGCGTTAGAGTGAACAGAAATCAAAAGGTCAAACCCCTTGGCTTTTGCACCTCGTGCTTTTAAGGACGGATCAGGGCCGATCGTTGATTTTGTCATCTCAACGTAAAAGCCGGCACGTTCCAATGCCGGCTTTAAAAAATCTCTTGAATAAATAAAGTTATTGTCCCCTTCATTACAGTAGGACCAACCAACAACCGGGACAAAACCGCGATTGTAGGCACGTCCGCCCCCGTGACCTGGATCAAGCATGATTTTTATCATTCTCACCCTCCTTAACATGATGTTTTAATTTTAGAGATTCAACATCGTCTAAACTTACCTCATTGATTTCTGATTGTATTCTTCTGAAAAACTGCGCAAACCACTTTGGAAGCGGCATTCCCATATCCGAATAATTTTCGACGATAGATACTCCATAAGTGGCTCCCATAGAGTAAATAAGGAATTTAGCTAACCAACCAAAACCCAGCAACCACAAATAAGGACAGGTTAAGAATATCAGTAGTATGACCGCCAGATGCTTTGCAATTCCTGCGGCACCCACTTTGCTATCCAAATCCTTGTTTACTATTGCTTTCGCCCACCCACTTACGACGTCGAGGATCACCAAGATTGTAAATAAGTGGTACAAATTTACTTTCGCAATCCTAGAATAGGCGGCAATAATCATGTCCAGTGTTACTTCCATAGATCACTCCTTTCTAACCTATGCAACATTTCGCAGTCAATTTTAACCACCCGTCAGTATCTAACCAGCGTTGAAATTGCGTTAACGTCGGTCGAGGAGTATTATCTTCAAAGATAAAAGATGACACATTTAATTCATCAAACATCCATTCACCCTTAATTGGATGAAGATAATATCCGTCGAAGTTGAATAACCTTATCGGTTGACTTTGAAGCCAATTCTTATCTTGAGTTGAAATTCCTTCGTCGTAAACCTTTAATTCCTTATCTATGAAAGTAAAAGTTTCACTGGTTAGAAAGTCTCTTAATTCCTTGTCCTTATATTGGACTGACACGGTGAAGCGTTTCAAATCGCTCTTTCTAACAATGCTAAAAGATAGATACATAAACTTCAACCACTTGGTGGCGTCGGCTTCAAATGACCGAAGAAGAATCTTACTAAAACTCACCTTTGGCAGGAATTTCCTCCCTGTGTCGTTTACAGGTTCTGTAAAATTTACCACAAAGTTTTTATCTGTCATACTAAAAATTTGGTAGTTTTTAAATTCCACTTTCTTGGTTCCAATCATATATTGGTCGCCCAAATATATGTTGCTTATTGACCGGTCGTGATTGTTAAGTTTTAAATCTTGCAAAAACATTTTTGTCACCTTACAAAATAAATTGTATTTTGATCTTTATTACTTAATGCTTTGTACTCACTCTCTGTTAACACCACTATTTTAGCTACATTTGAAATGGCTTCTTTATTTTCTCTCGTCCTCTTATCGAAGTCACCAATCCAGTCTTCAACATCTCGGCTAGAAGATACACTTTGCCATGCAGTGGCATTCTCATACCCTTTTGTTTTAGATCGCGATACATCTTCTCCACTCACGGAATCAAGTTTATTATTCCACGTTGTTTTTTCTGTGTCCGTCACCAATCTGTGTGTTGAATCGTCAGTCATTTCAGAAAGCTTTGTTTTCAATTCTGTCTTATCTGCTTTTTTTTCCAATACCGCACCAAGTTCGTTTTCGGTTGGAAGTTGCCGTAGCTTCTGTTTTTCCAGACCAGAGAAGTTACAGTCAGAAAGGACTTTACCTTCTTCTTTTCTTACATATCCACTCAAATCTTGAATCGTGTCTGTATATTTTGGATTAGGTGGAATAGCATCCACTTTCTTTTTTGCCGCATCGGTAAAGTCATTTGTTGAGAGTGCCTTGCCGTCCACTTTATCAACTTTATTATTCCACGATGTTTTTTCTTGATCGGAAACGGTTCTATGCAAGCTATCTTCTGTCATGTCTGCTAATGTTTTTTCATCCAGTGTTCGAATGTTTTCCTGCACCGCAGTTAAATCGGCTTCGGTAAAATTTCTTGCAATAGGTGTATTCACGTCCCAAGTTTTAGCTTCTCCTTGATAACCGCGAGTGCATCCGACCAGAATGTCATTATTCACAGAACTATACAATATAGTTTCAGCACTCTTGTCTGTTCCTATTACCGCAAGATTCGGTCCTTTAGGAAATGCTGACCCATCTTTTACGTAAATATCAGTATCTGCAGAATTAATCGCTTTCGACAATTTTGTTTGTGGAGAATTGACCATCCCCTTGTACATTTCTTTCATACTGTGTAATCACCTCTACTTTGTACAAACCCTTGGAAAAACAAGTCGATTGTCACATAGGCCAAATCGCTTGGTACAATTTCGACCGAATGCCAGGATCCCCTAGAAATAACGTTCTTGTTATTTAGCAAGTACGTTGTCAGATCAATTTCGCCAGAATTACTATAAATCGTGTCCTTCACTTTGCCATTTACTTTCACTGTAAAATATCGCACGTTCCCGTGGCTTCTAAAAATACCGAATTCAATGTCGTGGGTATGATCTTTTACTTCGAAGCGATGGCGATGAGACGGAATATTTATGCGGAAACCGTGTGTGTGATTTTTTACTGTCATAAAGTGCGTGTGGTTGCCCGAAGGGAGAAATCTATCTTTTTTCCACGGTTGGCCGTCGTAACCAAACATTTGAATGAGGCCTTCCATGCCATGGTTGTGACCGCCTTGGCTGCCAGGAATTAGCTGGTCGATGTCAGACGTGGACGTTTGATACCCACCGCCCTCGGTGGAAGACCCGTCGTAATAACCGCCGCCCGAGTCAGTGGAATCAGTGGATCCGCCTCCACCTTTGATTGCCTTAGAATACGCTCTGAATGAATCGATTTTTACTTTGGCGATCACCTTATTTATGACACGCATTTCCTGCGGCACATAAAAATTCAATTCCGCACCATAACGATTATCGGCGTTTACTTGAATGGATTGTGCGTAAAGTTGCGTTGCACCTTGCGCATAGGTCATTTCGATTCGCTGCCTGTCGGCTAAATCTGCGACCGTACCGGCGATTGAAGTTGAGTCATTAGCAATGGTGACTTTGCTGGTCATAATATCGGAATAATTGTACTGAATGCCGATAATGGTGTCTCTATACTTATCACTAACAACAACCGTATCACCAAGGGTGAAATCATCATCTTTAAATAAAGCGAAATCAACTTCAAATTCCATAATTGGTTCTTTCAGTCGATCCAGCATAACTTGCGCTGCATCTTTTAAACTGTCGGCTTTCTCATAACGGCGATCAATCCAAACGCGCTCTTGTAATCCATACTTATCAATATATTTTTGTTCGGCCTGCAAATAAGGAATTCCGTTGTTAATAGATTTAATCGTCAGTTGATTGACGCCCTCACCATAACCGAGCGGATAAATTCGCGTGCAAATGTCTCTCGGATTTGACGTCGCTTTCAGGCTAATCTGATTTTTCTTCGGGCGGACGTGAAGCTTTGCTTCCTCTTTTGATAGCTTTTTTAAACTCAATTTCCATGGATATTGATCCGTATTAAATTTCCAAATATATTCCGCTTCCAGCGGTTTTGGAATACTAAAAAGAGCCCCAGCCAAGTTTTCATTTTCCCAACAATATTCAAATTGTCGGGAAAAATCACACTCGTCCAGAACCCAATTTTTTACTTTTTGTTTGTTCAAAACGTACTGAACAACGTTTTTTGTATAGATGCCTAGGTTTCCATAGACCACAGTTCCAAAAATCACGTGATCCAGTAATGTTGCGATAACATGTTCCGCTTCATACTCATAAGAATCTTCGTTTTCAGTTACTTTTAAAATGCGGTACAATCCATGAGGCGTTTTGACATAGTTGAACATTTTTAAATGCTCATTTTTTGGATCGTTTTTCGGCATGGAAAAATTGACGAAGTTGATTGAATTGATTTTTAATTCTTCGGTGATGTCAAATGCATTTTCCAGATAGGCGATCTTTTTTCGATTTGTGTCTTGCACTTCTAATAGAATCATAGGAATCTCTCCTTATAAATCAACCGCCCCTTAACTGGAATATTACTATAGGAATAAACACTTATTTTTTTTGTATCGCGCCCTATTTCGATCCATTCGTTGCTGGCATAACTATCCAGAATATTTTTCCCATCATAATAAACCGTATAATTTTCAGAGTTCACAGTCACACGTTTGCTATTGGAAGTTCTATGGTAAACAGGAATAATCGTCAAATCTAAGATGGTGCTCTGTGTATTTATTCCAAGGTTTTCGCTTAGTTCCATAATGACCAAGTCGATAAATTTATCTAGTATGATGACAGAATCAAAAGTTTCAATAAAATCATTGTCAAATGCAATGTCTTCGGAAACACATACATCGCAATTCATTTCTTCTTCGAATGGATCTTCGATCATAATGTCTTCTGAAGACCACCCATTTACGTGCAACTTTTCATTCAGTTGAAATTGCATAGCGCATGCCGAAGTAATAGTGCCGCTTGACGTGATTTCTTCGTCAAAACTGATTTCGACAGGCGTTCCGCCAGACAATAAAGCCTTCATACCAACTTGATTCGTTCCTGTCATGGAAAGCGAAATATCTGCATAGGAATTGACACTCAGCTCCAATGTTGCCGAGCAATGCATAGTAATTAACGGCTCTTGTGTGTCGACGCCTGAAATATTAAACGGCGTTAAGTTGTACTTCATGATTAGTTAATGGCAAATTTCAATGCGCCGATGTTTGCAATAGGCATATAGCCTTTCTTGAGTTCTTTGCCAGTTCCTCGGTCATAAATCCAAATCGCTTCGCCAAGTTTTAAATCATCCATAACTACCGTATGATCCCACATTCCCCAATCCGTCGTGGGGCGATTAAAGTTTAGCTTGTTCGAATTTTTAATCACCGATTGGCCAGTTTCATTTTCTTCTGGTGCAGAAAATTCAATGGGTACTCGAGAATAATTGTCGCCGATCAATTCACTTCCACCTTTATCGGGGGAATTGTTAAATAATGCCAGATGAGGCGATACGCCGTTCATGCTTCTACCATTGAAAATATTTAAAAGTTTCTTCTTGTACGCTGTCGATAAATTCCCCGTAGAATAAACCTTAATTTCTCCAGGCATAAATACCGGTGCCTCTTGTGCCCTGATTTCCAAGTCTTCTGTTAACTTCCCATAGGCCAGCATATTTCCACCTAATTTTGAATCACTGATGCCGATATAAGTGACCGTACCGGCTGGCGATTCGGTCTGCGGGAAGTTGATTTGTTCTTCATTGGAAATACTAATGACGCCATCTTTTTCTGCGGGCGAATTAAAACGAACAAGTTGTCGTTCATAACCGTTATAGTTAACTTCTACGCCCGCACCAGTTTCACTTGGGCTCGTAATATAAAGTCCGACATATACCACTGCCGGCGCTGTAAACTGAATTCCTTTTAATGTGTTTAAAAATGCTCTTTCTAAATAATTTGTCGCATACATAATTATCTCCTTTTCAGTTGCGTGATCAAAAAGCCGTTCGATCCTTTTGACGGATTGTCCAATTCAAGAATACAAGGAGTGTCCATTGTTCCTTGATAATCGATTTGTAGTTCACCTTCGAATTCAATGGTTTTAGATTCTCGATAGGCAAACGGTTCGCAGATAAATTCGAGGGTAAATGTCCGCATGTTTTGTTTTGGAAAGTCCATAATTTCGCCGCCATGATAAATCTCGCCAACGTAGTATTTGTCAGGCTCATCCCACAGATACAACTTGCCTTTTTTACCTAAGATATAAGATATTTCTCTCAAATCGGCCCGCGACAACTTTTCAATAACGTCGCATTCCAGCCGAATCGTTCTCTCTTCCCAGCATTCGGCGCCATAATCATATTGACCATGACGCCCTGGGATGGCTATTTTTCTTTCACGCTTCGGGGGCAAAATAAAATCAGTTTTTACAACTTTTATATTAAACCGATCTCTAAAATTGACGCCTCGAAACTCAAAAGAATCACTTAACGTTCCTCGCATTAAATCCCCCTTCGCCTTAATTCGCGGTCGATACCTCGACCCATCTGCGTACCGGCTTGATACGGAGACGGACCAGCTGCTTGCGGATATACATTGATATTATTAACTGCGCCTTGCGCATTGGAAATCTGTGTTTTCAGGTTGTTCAGCTTGTGTTGAGAATCTTGTATCGTCGCATTAACTTCCATTTCAGCCATTTTTCGCATTTGATTTAAAACATCCTTAACCGATTTAATGAATCCATCTTTGTTTTTGTCGAAACCTTTTGTCAATTTCGTTGCGGATTTCTTCCCGACTTCGCCGGCTGTATCCACAATTTCTTCAAGATTGGTAACGAGCTTATCAGTGTATTGACCTTTCAATTGTTTTAATTCACGGTCATAGTATTTTTTCGCGATGCCTTCGGCGATGTTGCGTTTCCGCTTCATAACATCCATATATCGATCCCAATCGGCCTCTGATTGATTGAGAAGCAATTGTGCATATTGAACGCCTTTGTCAATGTCCATAGTTAGCATTTCCGTCATTACCTGTGCGTCGGCACCTCTTGCCGATAACCGATCGAGCAAACTTCCATAAGTGGCAACTTGTTGCAGCTGAGGTTCCAAATCTGTCAGCTTCAACATATCTTCGCCGAATTCATTCTTTACTACTTTTCCTTCAGAATCTCGGACCGCTTCAATAACATCACCATAATCGATGAGTTTTTGCTTTAGGCTTTCGGCTTTGTTTTTAATAGATTCAGCGGCTTTTTCATATGACGATACAATGCCACCATAGGTTTCATCGAATGCTTTGGCATAGTCTTCTAAGTTTTTCTTTTTCTCTTCCAAAGCTTTTTTGTCCGCTTCAAGCTCTTTCTTCCTTGCCTCGGATTTTTTACCGCTTTGGGCTTTTTCGATTTGACTTTCAAGGGCTTCAATTTCAGATTGAACTTGTTGGATTTTTTCTTTATGAAGCGCTTGGAAAGATTCATACATCTTGCCGATGTTCAGAATGCCGAGGTCTGTTAACTTTCGATGCCGTTCTTCAACTTCTCGCTGTTCAAATAATGCCATGTTCATGTGTTGATCGGTCATGCTTTTAATCATGCCGTCACTAATAATCTGCATGGATTTTTCGATTGCCGGCATTGAATCTTCAAGTCCTACGGCAATCCCTTGACCTGCTGGCAAACCGACTTCTGCTGCCATTTTCTTCGATGGCGAATGAATCGATAACGATGCCTTCGCTGCAGCGACTGCTCGAGCTGCTACAGCTCTAGCTGCGGCAGCAACGGCACCTGAACCAGAACGGATCCCACTAGCCATACCTGCTGAAATATTTCTACCAATAGAAACAAATCGTCCACGATAGGAATTAGCAGCACTTGCTGCGGCATTTAGTACTGCTCTTATAGCTGATATAACTTGTCCTTGAGATGCCCTGATGCCATTCGTCACCGAAGTCATCAATTGGCGACCTTCATTCTGGAATCTGCTTTTACTTGCAGAAATCGCTTGAATTAAGCCATTTATGATCGAAGTCATGGCC
This sequence comes from Peptoniphilaceae bacterium, assembly GCA_902363535.1. GTDB lineage: Bacteria > Bacillota > Clostridia > Tissierellales > Peptoniphilaceae > Aedoeadaptatus > Aedoeadaptatus acetigenes. The sequence goes on along the minus strand of CABJAE010000005.1, from coordinate 110,630 downwards.
GATTGCATTTGACCTTTCGCAGCATTAACACCACTAACCATAGAAGTCATTGCAGACGAAACGGCCGAAGAAATAGATCCGACTTGAGACTTGAATCCTGCTGCGAACGCTTGGCCGGCTTGAGAACCTGCTGCTTGCATTTGAGACTTCGACGCTTGAGCTCCTTTTACGGCTGCGTCCGACACAGCCTTACCAGCAGATTGAGATTGACCTTGCGTACCCTTAACCCCGGTAGCATAGTTGTCTCCGGTTGATTTACCTTCAGTGCTTGCTTTAGGCGCAGATGTTTTTAAATTGCCGATTGCTGCCTGAGACAATCCAGTACCAGCGGAGCTTGCAGAACCGGAGGATCCCAAAATCCCGCTTGCATAACTTGTTCCTAATTCAGAACCTTTGCTACTAGCTTCACCAGAATCGGATAATCCAGTTACTGCGGAGGTTTTGGTCGTATTAGAAGCAGAATTAACTTCTCCGACACCTGATAAAATGCCCGCACTAAAATTACTGGATACTTCAGAACCTTTTCCAGAAGCCTCCCCTGATCCTCCCAATCCAGAAATAGCAGAATTTTTAATTTCACCGGTAGCGGAATCGACTTCTCCAAGTCCAGATAAAATTCCAGAGCTGAAATTGGTTGTAATTTCAACGCCTTTAGATGAAGCCTCACCACTGGAATTTGCTAGTCCAGATACAGCGGCTTGACCGGTTGATTGTGAAGCAGATTCGACTTCGCCTTTTCCGCCCAATAATCCGGAAGCAAATGATTTTATAAGATTTCCGCCGGCAGATATTAACTGACCACCAGCACTAACGATGCCTGTGCCGATTGCTGCAATAATACCTGGAACCGCTGCTAATACAGTGGGAATACCTTGAATAATACCCACGGCCAAATGCGTTAGCAAATCAGCGCCTTTTGCAAGCAATGCGGGTCCTTGTGTGCCGATTCCAGCCACAAATTGACCGATTAGCTGTGCGCCTGTACTCAACAGTTGAGCGCCACCCGTGACAATGCCGCCAATAAAACTTTGAACCAGTTTTACTGCAGAGTTTAGTAATGCCGCAGGATCTGACATGATGCCAGTTTTTAATCTTTCAATAAGATAAAGGCCATTAAGATAAACCGTCTCGGCGCCACTTTTAATTCCAGCACCTAGTGATTTAATTAAGCCTTTACCAACGCTTGCGAGGTTGGCCAAACTAAATGCGTTAATAAGCGCCAAAATGATTTGGGGGATATTGGCAATTAACGTAGGAATTGCTTGAATCAAGCCCTTTGCGATGGTGCCAATAATTTGAATACCAATCATTATTACTTGAGGGATCGCACTATAAACCGCAGATGCGAATTCATTGATTAGTCTCGGAGCTTCCTGAATGACCAAAGGTAAATTTTCCGCGATACCTTGAGCTAAACCTTTAAGGATTTCACCGCCGGCTTGGATCAATGTTGGAATCGCGCCGATAACTGCGTCGGCGATATTGACCACCATTTCTAGAATAGTTGTCATAACCTGAGGAATATTTTCGCCGATTCCTTGAGCCAATCCTAAGATCATTTCAGCGCCGGATTGGATAAATTGCGGAACTGCTGTGCCTAACACACTTGCAACTTGACCAATCGCGGTCATAACGGCAGTTCCTATTTGAGGCGCATTTTGTGCCAGACCTTGAACCAAGCTAACGATTAACTGAGCACCTAATGCTAAAAATTGCGGAAGTAATGTCGTAACACCTTCGATTAACGTCGTCGCAATTTGTGAAACACTTTCGCCAATTTGACCGATATTTTGAGAAATGCCGGTGATTAATTGTTGCGTAATATCAATGCCGAGTTGCATAAATTGTGGTGCAACTGCCGAAATATCGGCGATGACACTTGCCATGGTTTCGCCGATAACTTTACCGATTAACTCCATCCGACTACCGGAATTCTCCATGCTTGCTGCGAGTTGGTCGAACAAAGTGCTTGCTTGTTCAGAACTTAATCCGAATTGTTGCATAGCCCAATCGACAAATTCCGCTTTTGTGGCGAATTGTTCCATCTTGAAGCTGGCTTGTACGAGGTTAATCCCGAGTTCATCGACACTAATCCCAGCGTCTTCCAGATTCGACTTGAGTTCTCCCATGTCTAATCCACGGAAGGCCATGGAAAGGGCGTCAATGTAGCCTGTGGCCGTCGAAACCGAGGTTCTCAAATCTCCCTGGAAGGTCTGGTAAAAGGCTATGCCCAATTCTTCCAATGCCGATTTCATAATGACCAGATCGCCCTTTAGGTTGTCGATCATAACCTTGGCCATCTCTTCGGCAGCGCCAGCAGAATTCCTGATATTTTGTTCAAGTTGGTTCCATTCGCCACCTTCAATGGACGACTTCAGACCTTCATATAAAATGCCGGCTTGTTCGGCGGATAGCCCGAAGGCTTCCATAGCATGATTGACGAAATCTTGCTTGTCGGCAAATTGGTCAAATTCTTTTCCGAGGGCAGCGATGTTTTCTTTAAACTCTTCACCTGGCCCACCTGCGGCTTCCAGCGCCATGGAAATATCATCAATATTGGTCGCATTGGCGGCCAACAATGCCGAAACGGCGGCCAAATCTTGCTTATTAAAGACGGTATTCAACCACTCTTTTCGTTCTGCCGTGGTCATATTGGCCATTTCAAGTGAAATGTCGCGGAACACGTCTTTTAACGGTCGCATATTGCCTTCAGCATCGAACGCGGTAATTCCCAAGGATTCCATTGCTTTCCGCGCTTTGTCTGTCGGAGCCGTCAAGGACATAATCACGTTACGGAGTTTTGTGCCGCCTTCTGCGCCCTTGATGCCGTTGTTTGCAAGAATCCCTAATGCGGTATTTAATTCAACTGTACCGCCCGCCAAGTCTTTCGCGGTACCACCTACAGTTAGGATTGCTTCACCGAGTTGAGCGATATTTGTGTTCGACTTTTGAGAAGTCTTCGCCATCTGGTCGATGAACGAATCAGCATCTTCAATAGACAAACCCAGCGCGCTCATGGCGTCTGTTACAATGTCGGTTGCATAACCTAGATCTAAACCGCCTGCTGCAGCTAGATTCAATGTTTTCGGTAACAACTTAATAGCATCGTCTGCATCATAGCCAGCGAGAGCGATATAGTTTAATGCTTCAGAAGCCTGAGTTGCTGAGAATTGTGTCGTTGCACCCATTTCACGGGCGGCAGCTTCCAGCTGTTTGAATTCTTTAGAACCGCCTTTGATTTGTTCTTGTGTGAATCCCATGGTCGCGGCAACTTGACTCATTCCAGACTCAAATTCGGAACCGACTTTAGCAGCAGCGAGGCCCATTCCACCGATTGCACCCGATACAAGCCCAATTGCTTTCATGGTGCCTTTTGCGAATTTGCCCGTCACACTGCCGAGCTTGCTCATTCCCTTTTTAAACCCAGAATCATTTAACTCTGTGTCAAATATTAGTTTTCCATCACTTGCCATTTCTCACCTCGCTTTCTATATAAAAAATAGAGCCTAACCCCACAGAGAATCTGCGAAATCTTGCTCTTTTTCAGATGCCGTTTTGTTCTGTTTCAGTGCATATAATTTCTTCATGTTTTTGTAAAACTTAATTTCATCCCGCTGCATGTTGGTTGTAATTTTCTTCGCCCGATAACCCATGACTTTTGCCATGATCGTTGTTTCTGGGAGATTATAAAATAAGGCTTTGAATTTCCACCAGTGCATCTTTGATTCAGTTAAGTCAATTCCATACGCTTCAACAAAACTAACATAAATCAAATCGCCGTCTTCTGAAAACGAATAGACCGGATCAACTTTTTCAGTTGACTTTTCAATAACATCTCCAACATAAATGTCAAGAATCCGAGTGATTGCCTCGGATTCATTGACAATAAATTGGTCACCGTAAAACATTTCCAATGCGATTTCTATCTTCAATGCGTCGTCAATTTCCTTGTCTTCCATTAAAATTTCGAATCGCATAAATGTTTTAAAATCGGCTTTAAATTGGTATTCTAGACCTTCGATTTTTACCGAGTAGGGTAAATCATCTAAGATTACATTACTCATTTTTTTACATAGATCGATTTGAAAATTTCTTCTCTTTGTGTATTCATCTCATCTGTCAAATAATAGGCAAGTTGAATGATGTGCATCATTTTAGGTTTTTTATCACCGAAGATGGTTTTAATCGCGCCTTCTCCGAGAATTTTGTCAAAGATGGGAATCATTTTGGCAATTAGATCATCATAAGAACCATAATTCCCGCTTTTCATTTCGTCTGCAAGAGCAAGGATTTCTTTAAATCCTTCATTTGCTACATCGTCGAAAATGTCGATATAAAAAATGTTGTCTTCAATGTCAACCTTGATTTCATTATTCGTAAATTTTAATTTTGCCATGTTCATGGTCTCCTTTCTCTAATTACTGTTGAGGTGCTGCCGAGGCGTCGATGGTCGCTGTTTGCCATTCGTCTTTAGAGGTAACGGTTACTTTCTTAAAGTCGCCGTTTACTCTAAACGTACCTTCATAAGTGTACGCGTCCATGGATCCGCCGTCGGTGTTAGGAATGACGGAATATTTCCGTTCTCTTGCTTCGTAACCGGTGCCGGCTTTCTTTGTAAAGTCGACGACCAAAATTTCTACAACCGCATCGGTGCCGATAATTTCATCATCGATCAGTTGAGCCAATTTATCGTGAACAGGATCGCCAAGAAGTTGGTCAAAGCCCCATTCGATGGATGCCGAAATACCGACGACGTCAGTAGTTTCGAACATTTCATCGACATATTGACGAGTGTATTCTTTCGGATTCTTGGAATTCGATAGGCCAGTAAAGCCTTTCATTCTGTGGTAGGTGTCGTCTACCTTCATAAAAGCGACTTTATCTGCTCTTTGTACTAATTTTGTAGTCATATTAAACCTCCAAATATAAAAGTTTTAGTTGTATTTGATATTGTCCTCGATCAGCTTCTGCATTGAGCAAATAGCCATTGGTCAATACTTCTATTCGTTGTGCGCCGTCCACTTCGGGAAGCGCCCCTTTTTTGTTATTCTCTTCAATCCAACGTGAAAAATCTTCATAAAAACCTGAGTTTTCCAATTGTTGAATCACTTCGGGCGAGTGGTAATTCAGTGTGGCGAAAGTGAATCCATATTGTTTAATGACGCCACCATCGGAATATCTCTTATAAATCGGATCCATAGGATCTGAATAAATAATATATTCCAGCGGCTCAACTCCAATATAATTCACATTGATTCTGGCTTCTGCATCTAATAAGGGACAATCCATGAAATATTGTCTAATTGCTTCAATCGCTGTCATGATCTAGCTCCTGCAATGGCTGCCGCACCTTTTAAAATGGATTGTTTGTGCGATTGCTTCATCCGCTCAAACCACTTATTCCCACGCATTGGAGCGCCTGAAAAATTTGCGGTCTCATAATACCAGCGCTTTGCGTAAGGCGTTTGTTGAATAATCTTTCCAGAACCAATGTTGGTTCCGTTACTTGCAGCACCGATCAACATCCCTTGCCGAAACGGCGTATAAGGATTCATTAAACGCATACACTCAGAATCAATATATCGCTGTACTTCCTGACCTTTTCCAAGCTTCCGCTTCCTGTAGGCTGCGCCTTGATCGAAATCAAATTTTTTCAATATGATGTTCATTATTTCGCACCTACTTCCCAGTGACGCATTTTCTGTGACCCATAATCCCTCGTGTCGACCGTCGTCACCATACGCACAAAATCATATTTCTTTTCAAGGTCTTTCACAGTAGTAAACTCGTCCTCGATAATTCCTTTAACAATTACATCTTCCGGCTGAAAAGTAATCTTTCCTTGATGATTCGTTTTAAATTCAGAAGGCGGAACATACGTCTCACAGGAATCGAAAGGAATATAAACCGTCGATCGATCAGCGCTCACGAGTCCAGATTGCAAGATATTTGCCCCTTGATTGTCTTCCCAGTGAACATCGTAAACGTAGGACTTTTGATATTTTGTTTCCCTGTTTTCAATGTATCGATTAAAAATTGTTAAGTTTGCATTTGTTAGCATTTAAACACCTCGATACATTAAACCTGTCAATCCAAAATATTTTTTTATAATCCCAACATATTTGTTTTGTTTCATTGCGTCCAATTTGTTCATATCGTCAACAGTGGCCGTCAAATAATCGACGCGTTGAGATCCGACCGCCTCAGACTTTATGCCGTCCGAACGATGACCTTTTAAAAAGTCTTTCTCTTGATCGAAATCATAAGTGATTAGTTCCAGAACGCAATCATTGAATCGCTCCACCAATTGAGGATTAGTATAGTCAATTCGCCCGAACGTCAAGTAATCGATCAGAGCTTTCGCCTGTTTAAACTTTAAGGAAAACTCAGACAGAGTCATATCTCTGCCCGAGTCTGTAAATTCCTTATATAAGTTTTCCATAATTAACCCAAAGAAATAACTCTGGCGATAGGCACGGCTTTATGATCGATATATTGTTTTCCGCTGGATGCGTTGGTATTGACTAATTCCCAGTTCGTTCCGTTTTCCAATTCTTGATTGGTCGGAGATAAAGTCTTCATGGACTTGTTAGTAAAGTTGATCCCATAAGGGGCGAAGCAGTGACGTTGACGAGAGTACAGAGTATCTTGACCACCGTTTACCTTGGGATTGCGATCCATTTCGAAGGGAACCTTAACCCCTGCATCGGTAAATTCGAACGCACCTTCGCCTAAAATATAAGTGGTGTACTTCACCACATCGCCGCTGGAAGTTGTTTCAACCTCAGTAGGCATGGAATCGTCAATAATTACAGAACGGCCATTCAGCGTTGCCAAGGTTAGATCGCGTTGAACGCCTGTCGCGTCGGTATATTTCAGATGCTCAAGTAAATTCAGATTTTCCAAATTCGTAGCAACTTGAGAATGCATGATCGCCAAACTAAAGTTAACTTTGTTTTCTCCCACGGCTGCTTGAAGTGCGTTATTCAGCGTTACTTCATTAAATTTGCCGCTATCAACTTTCGTAATATCGGAAGTGTGGCCGTCGACAAACTTTTTGTTTTCGGCGCCGGTCATACCGAAGATGCCTTTCAAGATAGAAAGAATCGTATCTTGATCGATTTCATCCCAGTATTCAGACACTTGTTTTGCCACATTGTCCATAAAGTCGACGCCGCCTGTAATATCATAGGCGAAGTCTTTTTCAACCCATGCGTTCGCACGACCGACAACAACCCGCGTATGGGTAAAGGTCGGGGTATCATTTTCTACGATGTCCGTTTGACCGTCATAGTTCGATACAGTACCGCCAATGTGACCGAACAAGGGAACAGTAACAATGTTTCCGCCTGTTTGCTCTGCCATGGTCGGTTTAATGCGATCATTCATCACGATCGCTTTCGACTTAACTAATTCATTTCTTTTCAGTTTCGGAATCGTGTCGTAATACTTGCCGAACACTTCGGCATTAAAGTTTTTGCTGTCAAATAATCCTGCCATTTCTTTTCCTCCTTAAATTTCAGCACCTGGATGTGTCGATAAATAATCCATCATTTCAGAATAAGTCATGTTTTCTTTCGGCTTTTCAGGATTGCCCGTTCCTCCAATAGATCCGCTTCCTTGGGTCGGTTGGAACAAATAAGCATCTGTTTCGCGAATGCCTTTAATTTGTGCGTCAAGTGCCTTATTAAAATCTTCTGCCGTTGTTAACGCGTCCATATCCAATAACGCTTTTGCGGCCTTCGTATTTTTTACCTTTGCACCCATTAACGCCGATTCAATATTAAAATCACGCTTTAATCGATCAATGTCCGATTGATGGTTCACTGTCGACTCTTCATATTTTTGTTTATAGTCTTCGGCTTCCTTCTTGATTGCATCCACGTCTAAATCTTTAAATTCTTCAATTTTTTCATTCGCATTTTTTAATTGCAATTCTAAATTTTCTTTTTCCGAATTCAAGATTTTGTTTTCGTTTTCTAAGTCTTTAAATTCGCTTACGACTAATCCATGCAGCCTAAAAACTTCCTTAATCTGCGTTTCATCTAACCCTAGTGCTTTCAGTTCTTCTGTTGTCATGTGTTCCTCCTACACTTAGCTTTTTGAGACGTCGCTCTGTCTTGTGTTTGCGTTTTAGATTCGCCAATCTGGCAGAAGTGGAAGGATTTGAACCTTCGATCTTCGGTTTTGGAGACCGATGCTTTGCCTAACTAAGCTACACTTCTATATTGGCGGCTTTTCGCCGCCATGATCGAAAGGAGACCAAAACATGGAGCAGTTTAACGTCTTACTCAGGACCTACGGACTCCTTTTTGACTATTAAAATAGCGTTGCTTTTTACGCAACGCTTTAAATTCTTCTTCTGATAAAAGTCGCTTCATCGCGATTTTATATTTTTTCTCATAAGGATAACGACCTTGATCGATCAATCGACGACAGCATTTCGCTTCTTTCTCGGTATAAAAATGAGCATGTTGATCGTAATCTCCATGCTCACGCTTTAATAACCAAGGCCGCTCCAACTTTGGATAGTGTTTTATTGTTAGCTTCATATTTTTGCACTAAAAAAGCTCCTATTTCGTTTGAACAAGAGCTCTGTTTTATAACCCCGGAATTGTTTCTTTGATTCCCTTTAACTCACGTTGAACGCGCCTTAGAATAGAGTTTTCCTCTAAGTACTCTAAGCCTTTCAGGGTAATTTGAACATCTTTCAACATTAAAAGATAGCTTCCGTCTTCGTAGCGCCGCACCTGAACTCCTTTAATATATCCTGCATCTACGAGCATTTCTAATAGATGATCGCGCCGGTGCTTATTGATTTCCAAATATTCTGCGCTTAAGCGTTCGACATCAACCTTCGGATAATCTAGAGAGCTTTGGAGCGTCGATAGGATGGTGTAAATTATCTTAAAGTCTTCAATCATCTAATACCACATCACTACGCAGTCTTTAATCTCACGTTCACCTTCTGCCATGTCTCTAAGAGCATTTAATGCGTTAATTGCATATGGATAGCCACTATATTCCCTTTTATCCTTCGGACTAAGATTGATTTCATAGTCATCAAAGTCGTTACAATTGACAGAAACGGTGCCAAACTCACCCCAATCTTCAGGGTAATAGTCCGCAGAAATGATATTATTTTCTTTTCTTACGCTTCTTAAGTTTAGCATAATACTCACCCGCCTCTTTCTTATAGTTGTATAACTTCGATGTTTCTTTGTGCGCTTCGTCTTGCGTCATTCCTCTAGCTATCAGCCTTCGTTCGTGGATTTCGTGTTTTAACAATGTCAAATCATGTTTTTTAATGTCATTCTGAGCTAATCGTTGCCAGCTTTGAGCAATAGCGAAGTCCGGATCGAATCTACGATAGCCGTCAATCAACTGGTGTTTATCGATGAAAAGATACTCTTTTATCTCCTTTATAATAGATTCGTCATAACCGGTATTCGATGCAATTCTTGCTATATCGGTGGTTTGTCCTCGAATCTCATTGTAATAGAGCTTAGCGTGCTTTCTTGCCTCTTGAGAGTGCTCATCCGATATTGCGCCGGAAATGTTTCTATCATTCCTATTATACCCATCTTTTTTTGTCCTGTACACCTTCGCATGATTGCTGAATTTATCCCGCTCTTGGCGCAATCGCTGCTCCCGCACTTTGTGCGTCGTTACTCTATCTTCATCGCCGAGTTCGTCATACATAGTAATCTTTCGTTTTTCTTTCTTGATGGAATTTTCCAGATGCCGTATGCGTTGAGCGGCTTCGTACGCAGTGTATTTTTTCCCTTTATACTCAAACGGTTGCGGCTCTTCGAAATCACTATATGCAGGTTCAGAGATTCCCTCAAAGAATGGGTACCAGCTATGCCTACAATTGACGCCGCTAAAGCCGTCGGCGGAACCATAGCCAATATCATTCAATGACAAATAATCAGGTTTTCCGCTTAAAGAAACAATCTGTCCTTGCCACTCTTGGTGCGTCGGCCTTGCTCCTGCGTGTGCGGATATTTCCATTAAATCTTGGCCGACGAGTTCTGCATTCATTAACCCCATTTGAGTTGTTAATTGTCTAAATCCTGTATTCACGCACATTCGCACAGCAGCTTCCATGCGCATTGTTCTTCCCGAGGCATAGTCTACACTTACCAAGCCGCGGTCGGCGCATTTATTGACCATTTGTCGAATAATTTGATCGGAAGAAAAGGCGCCGGATCTTAAATTTAAAACTGCCTGAGAAAGTTCTGTCCGGTAAAACTGCGTTAACCCCTTCCCGGCGAAACCGGTAGTTTTGGTGATATTCTTTAAATCATTTCCACTTTGTCTTTTAATTGCCTCAACGAACTTCATGGCCGATAAATTGTCTTGGTAATCCGGAAGATGCTTTTCCCCTTTTGCGTATAGCTTTTTGTCATCGGCATATGATTTTACACCTGCCGCTTCCATGATCTTTTCAATTTCGGAGACCGATTGATTTGAAAACTTTGCAACCTTCTTCGTCATGTCATTAAGGCTGTAATCTACATCAATCATTGCTTCCATTTGATTTCTCCCGGTCGCAGTTCTTAAATGTCTCGCAACATCCCGAAGCACATCGTCTTCAAGTTGTTCTAAATACTTCTGAATCTGTTTATCAGCTCCGACAAAATAATCTGGGCTAAGCATAGGTTACTCCACCGTTTCGTCATCTTCATCATCCGTTTCTTCAACGCTCGGAAGCATCTTCCTCGCTTCTTCTTCAGATATTCCATACCGCCACATCAAATAGTTTTCAGGCTTTATCAAGCCGGCTGCTACTTCTTGCATCCGTATCTTCTGTTCCGTTTCGCTATCCACGATCAAGGAATCATCAAAACTAAAACTAATGTCGGGCTCTTGTTTATTTAGCCAGAAGCAAATCAGTTCGGCCGTCTCAGTTAACGCTTTTTGAATTTCTTTTTGAATGTCGACGATAGTGGCATAAGATCGTTGCTTACTTGCCTTCACTTCTGTTGCCGTCTTATCCACTTGATCCACTTCGGATAATGTTCCATAAGCAAGTCCTACAGTGAATTCAATTCGGCGAAGAATTTTATTTAAACCATTAAACAAGGAAGAATCTCTAATCGCAGGACTGAACACTTCATAAAATCCTGATTCCTGGTCAATCCCAAGGTTTCGAAATAACCTTTCTTTCCCATGTGGTAGCTCTCCTCTTTGCGTTAGAACAGTCACATCCGCATCGATGGCAAGTTCAGAACCTCTAAACTCCCACAAGGTACGTTGATATTGCTCATCCGCATCTTGAATCAAGCTCAATGCCCTGGCGAAACAAGAAACGCCTTCTTTATTCTGCCAATCTAAGTTATTCGCTTGTGGATTTTTTAAATAGGCAAATAACGGTCGGTCATACTCAATAACTGATTCAGGAACAATTCCTGCCCACTCGGCAATGCCGTCTTGAGTGCATAATTCGCCTAATGTTGAATAATTTTCAGAACGATAGAATGAATTCGTCACGATCCAATGTCCGTCTTTCATGTGTTCTTCAAGTCGCGTGTAATAAACATCTTTGTCGTCTTCAAACTTGATTATTCGATCGATGAAAATAACGTGGCTGTTAATATCTTTAATGACATAACGATCAGGCGTGGCGAAATCAAACCTAATCTCATCGCCTACTGGATACGGCTTTATAATCAAACCGCCAAACGCCATGGCATATTCTGTAAAGTTCCTACAATGGTCAATGACTTCTTGATAAATTTTATTTAATTCTTCGTCATTTACAATTTCACTTTCCAACTCAATGGTCGCAAGCCTTGCAAACTCGGACGAAATGCTCGCAGCTAAACCTAAACTTTCTAAGTTATCACCACCAAGCCATGGGTATTCACCGTGGTAGCAATCCATCCACAACATAAAGTCGTTTTGATTGCTTGATTTATTGATTCCAAGGCGTTGCCGAATCTCATCTTGTAACACGATCTCACCTCCTACAATATATTCAATGCTTTAATGTACTTTTCCCACGAATATTCGAACGCGTCCAATGTATCTATATCGGATGTTCCGTCATCCAATCGAATAAAATCAGTTGGTTTATCTGGATCCCAAACTGCCATAGATAATGCTTCAGACAAACTCTCACAATCTTTCGTCATATAAAAACGACCTGAATTCATAAGTTGGTCCGTCACTCGAATTCGGTCGTTGATTTCATTTTTTATTGAGTTTTTAATCGGAATAACGGTTTTTGTCTGGATACCTCGCCTCAAAACCTGCTCGGCAGAATCTACATGACACGCTGCAATTGGTCCGTATTTCATTGAAACAAACCGCTCAAACTCCAGATAATCTCTATAAAGCGTTTCAGGATCTTCAGGTTCTGTTCTCTTACTTGCCAGTGCGTACAACCGTTTCAAATCACGACTTATTCCACTAGCTACGAAAGCATGCTTTGAACCGGATCCCCCAAAGTCTAAGCCGATTTGAATAATCAACGGTTCTGAGATTTTTTCTAAGACATATTTCTTTGGATTGTTGGCAAAATTCCGATAGATCAAACCTTCTGCTACCATTCGGCGACCTAGAATGTCTCGATGATACCAAACCGTATTAGGATCATATTGGCTTTTGATTTCTAAAATACGTTCTTTCGGAAGATTAATGTTATCGTCAATGGTGAAATGCTCGTAGTTATATCCGCCAATCAATTCGTCGCCCATATCGCGATACTTATCGATGTAATCAACATAAATCTTATGTTTCGGGTGCGAAGGGTTTAAATCCCAAAAGAATTTTCTTACCTTCGCTGCTGCTGTTCGGTTGAATGCTTCTTTGATTGTGTTGTCGTGATGTAAATTGATCTCTGTTGCAATCCACATTCCATAAGAGTTACCACGTATTTTCTTATAACTGTCGGCTTTCGCGCCGCCTGCAAATATAACGATTTTCTCTTTAAAACGAGTATGAGGCCCTTTTATAATCAAGGCCTCATTATCTTTATATTTGCTCCAACGACATTGTCCTCGAAAAATATATTCAAGGCCGAAGCCGTTCGCATCACCGATATTTAATTTTGCATTTGCGACTGTTGAACCAGTTGCGAGATGGATCCTATCGGGTACGGTCATCAATTCCATAGCGAAAGCGAAGATATTATCTACGGTTTTACCCGCACGAACAGCACCTTCCGCCACGTTGTACATGTTCTCTTTGCATCTACGAATATAGTTGACGTGTTTGTCGCTAAAATTAAATGGAATCGTCTTTTTCTTCATAAACCAATTCCTTAATTTCATCTAAGTCTTCAATCTCTTCTGAAATTCCTTTCAGTTTATCGATTTCAGTCTTTAGCTTATCGATCCGAAGCATCTGCTCTTCTGTCGCCAATCCTTGATTGCATTGCGCTTCATACTTCACAATCATATTTGTTAGATTCGTCATCGCCCTCGCTTGTGATGTTAAGAAGCGTTCGTAGCGATCCCAAGCCGTGTGATATTCGTACTCGACGGCATCACCGAATTCCCCTTCGCTTTTCTTTTTTTCTAATCGCACTAGGTCTTCACGGTTTTTTACCTCCATGATCGTCTGTGCCCGAATAATTGCTGCATACTGAATTTTGATGTTCTCCCATAGGATATCCAGTGGACTTAATGATTCGATGGCATCCAAAAGCGCCTGTGTTTCCTCCGGCAAGTATTTACTAAAGAGACCGTGCTTCTCTGCATTCTTATTGCCGCGCATGTTTTCCGGCTTTGGCCCGGTGCTCTTTCCGCCATGTAATTTGCATCGGCCGGTTCCCACATGATCCGTTCCCCAGCCGGCTGTTTTTTTGCACGCTGTCCCTGCGCGCGTCTTTGCGCCACAATAATCCAACTTACGGCTCGACATCACCCCACCTCTTTAAAGTCCTATCAATTGATTATTTTCTATGCTTTCTGTCAATACTGTAAATAGCTTTTATCTTATGTATCACGGCTGAAACCCGCCCCGCGCGATCAAAGTGCCGTGCTTCGCGCCCCGCTCGGTTCGAGGAAATAGGAGATCAAAATGTACCATCCGTTCGAAACAGTCCATGCTTACGATTCATTCAAGAAGGCCCCACCGAGCTACCTCAGGACATAAAAAAAGAAACCTCCCTCCGGAGATCTCTCTAGTTATCCACACTATCATTATGCCACGGCAAAATCGCACAAAACGCACCACTATTTACCATGATCGTATGCCGAATGATCAAAATCAAATCCTAATACATGTAACACGTCCTTATTTTTTGCCGATTTCACACCAATCAATCTGTATTTTCCATGATAAAATCTGAATACAATTACTTTCTCGTCAGGTGTTAGTTTGTAATTATAAGGTTTAAAATTAATTTGATTACTCGGAATGGTTTCCAATCCTGATGCTTTTGATTTCTGATACAAAGTCAGCCAATCAGTTTCCTGAATACTACCTACAAGATAAAAAAAGGAGCCGTAAGCTTTTAATTTCTCTTTGTCATCCCTAAAGTACTTAATATTAAATTTCTTATTTTTAGTTAAATGCTTAAAACAAAGAACCGGATAATGAAGTGGCTTATCCGGCTCTTTTATTTTGATGTTATCTGGCTTTTTTGAAACCCTCTTCTTACGAGACATAATGTTCCTCAAAGTATTTTTTTATTAGACGAGGATCAATAACATCACTTTGATTCGTATTCTTCCAAGGGTCCTCTTGATGCGTCATCTCTCTTAAACCCCAAGCGGAATATTTCCCGAACACGTCGTAGACTTCGATCAAAAGATCTACAGTCTCATCATCCAACTTAACTTCTTGAAATTGATCGATTCCTGAAGCACCATAAGATTTGAAATTTTGGTATACGCTCTCTACGACCGGCCCATGCTTCCAGGCCACTATAGGGTCGTTAAATAATTTTTGATTGTGAATAGCCAAAAAAGTACCTTGTGCATAATATAACAACTTTTGTAATTTTAAATTACTAATATTGTCTGTATCTTCATCTTCAAATTCTCGCAATTGAAAATTATAGTTTAAAAACCAATTGGCAATATCATTAGCAGAGTATACTCCATCTATTATATCTACACAGGTCATAACTATCTCCTCCTAGGATAATTATAACACAATAGTCTTGTACTAAAAGTTAAAGTTACTCTTTCCTCATTAAAAATCTATTGTGAACCATTCTAGCGTATGCTTCACCACCACTTCCCATGCTCATACTAATCTTCTGCCAGCTCCACCCGTCGACATAGCGCCTTTGAAAAATCATCCGGGTTCGACTGTCTTCGATGGATGAAATGAATCGCTCGATCTCAATGACCTTATCGACACACGCATCCAGTCGCTCCTGTAGAATTAGCTCCAAGTTGCTTTTCCTCGGGTCTTCCCCCTCAATCTGAATATGTATCTCTTGATACGGAAACTCGCTGTTGGACGCACGCACACGATCCGTCAACGTCGAATTCAGATGGTCGATCCGCTTTTGCAGACTCTTGATTTCACGTTTTAAATACCGGTACTCCTTTAGCGTTTCAGCGTCCATGCCAGCTCCTTCCTTATGCTTTGTTAATCCTCTCCGTCTTCCTCCCGGAGCAACTTGTCCGCCCATAAGCGTGCCTCATCCATCCGTTTTGTCCGAATGGACCAATACCGTTCATGTACGTTCAAAAGATCCTGCTCTGTGTAAAAATGCTTTTTGTTTTCTTTCGCATACTCTCTGGCCGCTGTCTTCGTCGCATAACCTCGATCATACACTTCTTGGATAAACGTCTTTTCGCCATAATTCATGCCGGAACCTCCGTGTAAAATAATTTAATCAGAACATTAGTTCTTTTTATTATCTCTTATTCTACCTCAGAGGTCAATACCTGCAAAACAATGATCTAAAACGGCACATCCTTTTCGTTCACCTCATAATAGCCCGCCTGTCCATTCATCGGTGCGAAGCTTCCGATATTTCCGCCGCCATTTTCTTTCGCGCTTTCTACGAAGTGCAGCCGGTTCACAATGACATCGGTGGTATACACCCGTTCGTCGTTCTTCTCGTAGCTTCCTGTCTGTATCCGTCCTTCAAGGGCCACTCTATTGCCTTTGCGAAAGTAATTGGCCAACAGCTCGGCGGTCTTACCGAACGCCTTGATGCTGATAAAATCAGCGGTGGGTCTGCCCGCTGCTTCCGCTTCCTGCCGCTTCTCTTTCGTCATCCCCCGATCCACGGCAACCGTGGCGAAGCAATTCGCTACGCCGCCTTGGCTATACTTCAGCTCCGGATCGCGGGTCAGACGTCCGTATAAAACCACCACATTCATTTTTTCAACTCCACCTTAAAATCACGGTACACCTCTGGCACGTACTTGATATGCTTCTCTTTCCATGTCTGCCGCAAATCCTTCTTTCGCCGGCACGCAAACCAATGTCCCCCTTTTTGCGTCAAATACTGCTGCTCCCCGTCTGTGGTAATTAACCCCGGAAGCGGGAAAATATATCGTTTTTCCTCCTCGCGATCAATAACAGGCGTATAAGAATACTCTATAATTGCATCTAAAAGTTTGTGGCGCTTATGTGGCTCCAACTTATCAAAATACGATTCGTGGCAATACCATAAGCCGACCATATTAACGTATACATTTGCCACCGTGCCCTCCCTGTTAAAAACCGATAACACATCGCGTTCCTCTCCATCGCAGTATAAAACATGATCAAAGTCCGGCGTAAGTCCAAGTTCTTCTATTAGTTTTATAAGTTCATTCGTTGTCATTTTTTATCCTTTCCGCTTCAAAAAGTTTTTCAAACGCTTCAATGTTATCTTCGTTATAAATTTCATCATCTACATAAAAAATACACTCGTAGTCTTTCATAAGTCGCAAGCAAATCTCTTTTTCTGATAAATCCTCACAGTTATCTAAACTCTTGGCTCTAATTGCATTTATGCTTGTAAAGTTTTCTACTTCTAGGTCCCATTGATACATATAAGGACTCCAACAATTTGCCATTTGCTTGGCTTTGCCTCTTGATTCAGCCCATACAAGACTAATATAAGGTTCTGGACTTTCGTCTGAACTTAATATCCACGCTCTCACTATTCCCACTCCTTTTATCTATTCCTCACCATAAACAGTTTCTCGTGCTTTTTATGTCTTCTTTTTCTTTCATTGTTCGTGTTTCCTTTCGAAATTCTCAATTTATTTCCCACTGCCGCTAATCTGCTTCATCATTTCTTGCATAAAAAGTTTCTTCATGTCTTTTCTACTAAAGAGTTCTCTAAATTGATCGGCAATAAAGTCATCTAGTTTGCTCGCTAACATATCCTCGATCTGTTCGCTATCCCATACATAATACTGCGTCCACATTTCTTCAAACTGATTTATCATACTCTCTTTGATTCCATCTTTCACATCTTGCCAATTTCTTCTGTAAAATCGGCTAGTATTGTGCTGAATAGTTTCATTTTTCCACCTCAAATTCTGCAATATCCACACAACAAGAATATTTTGTGCCCACTTTTGTGCTTAGTATATAATCAGCGAATGCAGCATTTGCCCTCTCTAATGATTCGAAAACTCCGACAATTGATTCCTTTCCAGTCTCTTCTCCATCTATCACCACAAAAACTTTCATCACCGCACCACGTACTTCCAAATCCTCCTCTCTTATAAAAACGCCGTCAATTATCTTGCCCTTGCTGTCCTTATTTTTTTGTAGGCAGTAGATAAACACTCTTCCAAATCCATCCCCAATTGTTTGGCCAAAATAACCAATGTCACCAACGCATCGCCAAATTTCACCTTTGTCTTATCGCAGAGCACGTAATCTCCGTATGAAGCGTAATTCGTTACTTCAACATCCAACATCGCCTCAATCCAGATGACATCTTCCTTGAATTTCGCGAACTGTTTGTCGGCATTAGACGGATCCACAATCCCTTTTTCTTCGCCCCACGCTTCCACTTTCTTAATCAACTCGTTCATCGTCGCTTACCTCCTCGCCGTCAATATCAAAATAATAAACAAAGTGCTCTTTGCTCGGGTCCGGTCTGTAGCCTAAAACAACCATATCAAGTCGCCTTCGCGCGATTTTGTACGCCGAAGCATTGATGTTTACGTCAAATTCTATTCCGTCGACGTTCATTTTTTGTACAAATATTTCGACAACTCCCTTAAAGCGGTATGTCTTATACTTGACGCGCCTTTTTCTGCTTTGATTTTCTGCCTTCATCTTTCTCCCTGCTTAACAAAAACAGTCCATACTGTCTTTCCTCGTCTATGACCATAAATTGGTGTCTCGTTAAAAAGTTTTAAAACGTTATTTACGCTAATATCATGATCAGACCATTTAAACACTAGAGTTCCGTTTTGCTTTAAAACCCGCCAACACTCAGAAAAACCTTGTGCTATGTCATCTTGCCATGTATTTTTATCTAGTCCGCCATATTGTGCTCGCATGATAGAGTTGCCTGGAGATTTCAAATGTGGCGGATCAAATATCACGTGATGAAAAGTTTCGTCATCGAATGGCATGTCTCGAAAATCACCGACTATATCCGGATTAACATCTACTTTCTTTCCATGGATTTCAAACTTTTCTTTTCGTATATCCATGGTGACAACATCATCTCTGCTCTTGTCAAAATAAAACATCTGACTCCCGCAACAAGCATCTAAAATCATCTTCTCCGTTCCTTCAAACCCTCAAAAAAACATTAACAAACGTTAACTACAACAGTTTCCCCTGCTCATATCCGAGAATCCCGAAAGCATCGTCAATGCTCCGGGCGATCCCATAAAGCACCTTCGGCGATACCTCCGACCGCATAAAATCAATCTGCGACTGAGAAACCACGCCCGATGCCGTCTTCACCTCGATGAAAAACATCTTTCCGTCCGCCTTTCTATAACCGAAGAGATCCGGAAAACCCTCCGGCAACGCCCGCACAAAGCGCTTCCCGTCCGGACTCTTTAAAAGCCCGCTGGTCGCCACCCAACAGCGACCCAGCCCTGTGCCGTTTATGGCATCGGCAATCTCCTTCTGAATCTTCCCTTCCTTGCCTCTCAAAACACGCTCCTTTCCACATGCCTTATGCAAAACAAATAATTTTCCTCCACCTCCACATGGTAGCCCTCTTTGAGCAATTCGCCGACGAGCCTCATTCGCTCCTTAAAGCTACGGTAAGGGACCATCAGTACCTGAATCATCCCTACCTCCATGGACTTTGTTTTGCCACTTCCTCGAGCATATTTTCGATTTTCATTTTTTTACTTTCCAGTTCCCTCCCATGACCTCGCAGATTCTCAGGCAATTGCGCTTCCCTGCGTTCAATGGCGCTCGTGTTCTGATAGGCCATGCGAAAATTCGCTCGGTCTGCCTTCGGATCTTCACTCAAGCAAAAGCTTTGGAAGCCCAAGCGGCGAATCACCTTCCCTGCAATCGGGTCTCGCTCTTCAATCCAAGCGATGGCCTCCGCTTCCCGGTAGCCTCCAAAACGTGATATTGCCCGCTGCACCAGCCCATAGCCGTACGAAAAATCACGAATCATCACATCCTCTTCAGTGGCGAGTTCCCGAATTTCCGCAATGGTCGGCGGAAATTTGTTCGTCGCGATGTGCTTCGCCACAGCCTTTGTGAGGGCATCAATGGGAATGTCTCCAAGCATCTTGAACCAGAATTCAATGGCCAATCGATTTTCAAAAAGGCCGGACTTCGGGTAGCTCTCTTTGATGCCCATAAACAAATTCGCATAAGCCTGCGGTATTTTATTCGCATTCATCCTGCATCATCTCCTCCAGTACCTGCCTTGTGCGCTCCGTCCCCGATGCCGGGCGAGATCCATTCAACGGCGTGATGCTGCTCGCATCTAAAAAATCTTCATAACGCCCGTTAAAAAACGTCGACCCGTTCATAAACGCCAGAGACGTAAACCCATTGGCGCGTTGATTCATCACATCTTGCTTGTAGTTCTCTACTGCACGCAAAATAGTCTCTTTCCCGAGGTCCTGAATCGCCGCCTTGGCCTTTTTCGTTACGGCACTCTTGCCTTTTTTGTTGGGATAAGCCTGCCACGCGGCCTCGAAAAAAGAAACCGCCGCGGGGTTTGGTTTCGTTTCGTCTCGTCTCGTTTCGTTTTGTTTTGTTTCGTTTCGTTTAATGCTAGAGCTTTGCTTAGCATTTGCTAAGCAATTGCTAGACTCTTGCTTCTTCGCCTTGCTAAGCCCGCCTTTTCTGCCGGCTTCAGCGCGCTTTTTAGAGACGTCATCCTTATATTCCATGTGTTCCAAAAAGCGAACCGAATAAAAAGATTCGTGATCTTCCGTAAACTCAAACAAACCGAAATCTTCGACGATCGATTTTATAAACTCATTACTCACCCGGAAGTCAAAAGCAATTAAATTATAATTTGTGGAAAGCATGTAGTCTGTACTATCTAGGAGTCGCTCGAGGATAGCAAAGAAAACGCCGTAGCCCTCCATCCCATACTTCATGCGCAATGCGAGGATCTTTTCGTCGTTCCTGGCATTGGAATAATGCGGGAAATATTGTGTTGTTGCCATACTACCTCCATCACTGTAGGCATACCAAGAACCGAATCGGCGCTAGATATGCGTACAAAAGGCATGGTAAGGGGCACATGCCCCTCACCGATTATTTATTGGCTGCTTCTGCCTCGACTTCCTGACAAATCTTTTCGTAGTCCGTCTTCTTAATCTCGTCACTGTGGCCGTAGCCGTACTTACTCATTACCGACTTGCACAACTCAGCATCACCCTTGGCAATGGCATAGAGTCGCTTCGCCTGCGCTTGGGAAATCGTGCCGTCGCGATCCGTGTAGGTCCGTTGATAGGCCGAAGCCTGATTGCCGGCTAAGTCCATGTCCTCAATGTCTTGGGTAAAGACATCGCTTAGAGAGCCTACCAATAATGCTGCATCCACCATGGCCCGCTTCTTCGCCATCTTCAGCACCGTGTTGTCCATGGTGTAAGGATCCTGCTTAATGTATTTTCGTTCGCGGGTATTGCAGCTGCCGAAGCCTTCCGTCATGACCTCGCCGTTCTTCTTCAGCCGGCATGCTACCTGGTACTGGAAGAAGCCCGTATCGAAATCCCGTGTTGAATCCAGAATTTCAAATTCACTGGTCAGTCCCAAGAGCATAATCAGCTTTTCCGCGCCGGGCTTTAAAAGCGTCGGCTTCCCCGTGCCGGGGATCACGCCGAAGTCGTGATTTTGTGTAAATTGACTTTGCACCAACGTCTGAAACTGCTTAATCTTTTGAATACTTCCTTGAATCGACTGCAAATTCGTCGATTCGATCAAAGACAGGACGTTTACTTCTTGCACTTGTACTTCATTCACATTCGACATAGCGAACCTCCTCACTTAAATTTTCCACCTTCCCGGCGATAACCCGATCCAACAGCTCCCAATTGTCGTAGACATAGGCCGCCAAACGATGCGTGAAAAGCTTGCTTAAATTCGCATCCTCCTCAAAGAACGTCTGTAAAGCGGCGATTTTAATCTTGCGATCCAATTTTAAATCCATAGAAGACCTCCTATTTGGTACTACATATAGTGAGTATTTTTCCATAACTACTATATATAGTTGCTTTTGTAGTAATTTGTAGTAAACTATTTAAGAGTACATCCTCCTGTTTACTCATCGAAGAAGAAAGGAGAAACTTTATTGGGACGAATCAAAGTGACGCGTGAATCTAAAACAGGCAGAAACACACATTTTAAAGACACGACCACCGGCCGATACATGACACGAAAACAATTTGTAACATCCATAAATGCCGGTAACTATCCCGGGTACCATGTCAGAACGATTAACGGCATCAAAACGCCGGTATCGAACCCTGATAAATCCTCAAAAAATAACTTAGACTAGTTCATCTTTTAGGATGTACTCAACTACATAACCTTCACAACAAACATTGCCATTCGAATCGATTGATGCGATCAAAAGGCCGTTTGCGTCCTTTACGATGATTTCTCGTACCTCCATATCCTTCATAAGGATCGGAATCGGCTCCAGGAACAGTTCTAAATCCTCGCCGTAACGATCAGCGATGGTCGATAGCTTTTCAAGTGACTTAGCGCCACAGATGCCCCGCCCTTCCATCATTTTGAGGAAATGAGAATAACTGACGCCCCATGCACAAACAAAATCTTTTTTCGTCCGGAAATGCGCCGCAATGAACGCCTCCGTCGCTTCCCGGTCGAGATAGCGATCCATCTTCGCCTCCTATCTCAACCGCAGCGACTTCGTTCGCACGAGTTCTGCGCCTTCCGTCAGCTCTCCGGCCTCAATAGCCTTCTTGATCTCCGTCTTCATGGGCTTTCGTTCGATCTTCCAGTAAGCATCGGGAATAAGATCTTCATCGAGAATGTTCACACTCGGCGCATTGGCCTGGATGCTCCACTTAAAGATCCCCGAAGTGACCTTGTCCTTGCCCATGGCTTCCAGATTCTGTTGCACATAGCCCTTAATATCCGCGATGCGGTTCTTCACTGCCATCTTCCGCGCCTTGAGCCGCTTTTCCTCCGCTTCCAGCGCCTCCGCCTCCGCTTCCAGATTGCGAATCACCTTCGCCGTCGATTCCAACTTTTCTTCCAGGGCTGCATCCACGGAATCCATGGCCGCCGAAACGGCCACATCGTCGTCGATGTTCTCGAGATTCTCGTAAATCTCGGCAATGTCATACAACTTCATTTCTCGCCCTCCTCATTCATTAACTGCCGGCACAACTCCTGAATCTCGGCTAAAAGCCGGGGCTTCTTCTCCTTGGCTGCTTCACCGATGCGGATATCGATATCGCAACGGTTTAACTCCGCCAATTTCCCTTCCAACCTTTCACCGGTTGTGGTGGGTTCCACGTGTTCGTAATACATTTTGATCTCCTTTGTGTTATACTAATGGTGGTTAACGATCGATCTCGCTTGGACACCTGTCCGGCGAGATTTTTTCATTTACGCGCGTCGTCTCGCGGCACAAATCATTCTTCAGCACCGAAGACTTCAACCTATGCTCGGTCTCAAACAAATAGTAATGGGCGTACTCGCCGATGACCTTCCCGGCAACGAAGTTCTTATTATGTCTAGTTCCATTCATTTTGTCGTAGGTCACGGAATACCACTTTCCTATTTCCAACGCCCGAAGCGTTCCGCCGATATTTTGCGGCTTCGGCGCATCCCAATACATTTCGGTGCCTTCACCTGCAATTAGAGGCCTTATGTCTTCACTGCACCTTGCCGTGATGGACTTCCGTTGACTACGCCCTGCCACGATACGCTGCCGGTGGCGCTGCTTAGGCAAAGCATCAAATGCGGCTTCAATCTTTTCTGCCACCGGACCGATCACATACTCCCTTTTCCGCGAGTAAATGAGCTGCACCGTTTCATCTCCAATGCCGACTACATCGGCCACAACCTCGGTGGGTCCATAATGCTTAAGCAGCGCAATCACCTTCGGCCGAATGTCCGCCAGCGACTTCCATTGATTGTTCATGCTTCCTCCTAATAGGGGTACTGGCCGCGTTCCTTACTGTAGGCCACCGCCCACGCCGCTTTATTATCAAGCTGCGTAACGCATGCGCTTTCCGCCAAATCGTCACAAGCAACGGCCAGCATAAAACTCACCAGCGCCACCAAACCGACGATGGCCAAAAACGCCAACGTCCTGCGCCGTACATACTTCGCATCGTTATACATCACGCACGCTCTTCGTTTTGCCATGCCATTCGCCTCCTTCACAGTTGAATCCCCTGCTTCGAACTCTTCCGAAGCCACTCTTCCACTTCTTCCTTGAAAAACAGCGTCCGATTCCCGACACGCAGCTTCGGAAACGACGGATACTTCTTCGCCATCTCCCTGAGCTTGTGCTCCCCAATGGGGATCACCTTGGCGAGCTCCTTCGCCGTATAAATTTCCCTGTCCATACCACGCCTCCTTTATTCTCTTATAGTGAATTTAATTCACCTTTCGGCGTAAAAAAATAACGTTCTTGTTCTTCCGGGCTCATCTCAAGAAGATCCCGTAAAATGGCAATCTCTGAAGCTTTAAATTCAGTTTCCCCATTTAACTTCAAGTATAGCGTCTTCCTGTTTACTCCTAGCTGCTCTGCGATATATTCCATCTTATATCCGGACACAGCTATTTTATCCCTTAGAGTTGTAATACGATCACCTCACTTCCGTGAATTACATTCACTATTTAGAGTATATACGCGCCGTGAATTTCTGTCAACTAAATTTCCTAATTTTGTTGAATTTATTTCACGTCGATGCTAAAATGTAGCCAAGGAGGAGGTCGCAAGTGTTAGATTTATATAAAAACATTAAATCGCTTCGATTAAGCAAAGAACTCTCACAGGAACAGCTTGCAGCTATGACAGGATACAAGGATCGGACATCGATAGCTAAAATTGAAGCCGGAAAAGTAGATTTGTCTCAATCAAAAATTATTGAATTTGCCAAGGCCTTGGGCGTGTCCCCTTCCTACCTCATGGGATGGAACAGCTCAGACGATGTCGATCTGACCAAAATCAAAGGCATCATTCCAATAAAAAAACTCCGCCGCATCCCCATCCTCGGACAAATCGCCTGCGGAAACCCCATCCTCGCGGAAGAAAACTACATAGGCTATTTCACTGCCGACGACAAATACCTGGACTCCGACTTCTGCCTCTACGCCAAAGGCGACAGCATGACCGGCGCCGAAATCGATGACGGCGATCTGGTTTTCATAAAAAAACAATCCGACGTGGACGACGGCGAAATCGCCGCCGTTTTGATTGACGACGAGGCCACACTCAAGCGCGTCTATAAAATCGCGGATAAAGTGCAGCTTCGTGCCGATAACCCCCACTACCCGCCTATCGACCTCGACGGCACCCAAACCGTTATCATACTGGGTAAAGCCACCCACGTCCTTCGCCCGGTGAAATAAACGACAACAGCGTCCATGCGCTTTTAGATAGATGTCCGCCATGCATTAAATCCATACATAAGGAGGAACTCATGAAGAAATTCTTACTCCCGCTGCTTTTATCGCTCACCTTGATCACCGCATGTTCAAACCAGGAGGCCACAAAAAACGAAGCCGCTTCGAATGCGCCCGCCAACTCAGCTGCAGCCAACGAGAAGATTGATGAACAAAAACTCCAAGAATACCTAGATGGGATCAATAAACACGGCGTTGTATCTGCGTCTTTCAACAAAGATCAAATGGCAATTAATCACACTGTTTTCAATATTAATGATGAACACCCCACCTTTACCTCTGAATTTTTAGATGCAGTCTTGGATGAGTCCACTTGGATGCAGGAAAATATTTCACCCAACTTTACGCTAAACTATTTTTTTGAAGACGATTCTGAGACGCCGTTCCTAGTCGTAAAGGATCATGAGGTTGTTTCTAAAACCATTGATTTTCAAGAGGTTACAAAATATGAAACTAAAGACGCCTCATTTGTCATGAAAAACTTCGAATTTCTAGATGGAAAATATGGCAAGAAAATCTTGGCCATCACCATGGATTATGTAAACAAAACAGACCAGCCGCAAAATCCTTGGTTAAACTTTGCTACTGCCATTAAAGGCGAGCAGGAAACGGATGCCACTGTCGACTTGTTAAATGGAGCGAATGGCTTATTCCCTGATGATTATAAGCCCGAAGCGGTCAAAATGGGCGAAACTCAAATAAAGCCTAACACGCCGGTTGAAGTTGTCGTCGGTTTCCAACTGAACGATCCTTCGGCCAATGTCTATCTACGGTCCATGTTCGGCAATGACTTTGAAAAGTTGATCGAACAATAGCATGGATTAGGAAGATAATCAGCGCCTACCTTCGTTCATAGGGTAAGAACTCGGGATAATTATGAGGTTATCTTATTCCAATTTATTTCGATTTATTGGAATGCTACTCTCTTATTCCAATTTATTTAGGTTTATTGGAATAATTGTCTGATCAATATGAGATCAGAGATTTACCGGAAAAACTTGAAACCAGAAGAAAAGGAATAAAAAAGCCCCTACCCTGTTGCAGCAGGATAGAGGCAAATGGTTGAGGCGTGGTATACCTACAACACACTTAGTATATCACAGCCTCCACAAGTTAAGGAGGCTATTTTTATGTCAAAAAATGCAAGCGGATTAGGTTCACTCACCTATACCATGCGAAACGGAAAGAAATATTGGACAGGCCGGATCACCCTTGGCCAGGACGTCCAAGGCAGACAAATTCGGAAGTCCTTCTCCGGCTATAAAAAATCCGAGATCGTAGAAAAGATGAAAAAGGCATCCACTTTTACAAATGTCTCCGGCATTGTGGATAACGGAAGCCAAATCCTCGGCGACTTCCTAAAGTACTGGATATTTAACATCAAAGCCAAAGAGATCAAGTCCACCACCGTCATCCGGTACGACCAACTGCTGAGGCTGCACATTCTCCCCTATCCATACGCCAATACGAAGGTGAAGGATATCACCATCCTAAACTTACAAAAATTTGTAAATTATTTGGTTGAGGAAGAAGGCTCATCTGCCTTAATCGCTAAAAATACCCTGAGCTTGATCAAGCTGTTTTTGGACTACTGCATCGTCTTGGGCATTATCCAAGCCAATCCGAGTCATTATGTAACAGTGCCTAAAAAAGAAACCCATGTTAATTCAGGAAAGTACCGCATTTTCTCAAGATCTGAACAAGAGAACATCATGGCTACCCTCGATCTTAATTTCTTTGTCGATCAAATGCTCTACCTTGATTTCTTCACCGGGCTTCGGCGCAACGAACTCCGAGGACTCCAGTGGCGACACTTCCATGATCACTCCATCATAGTCGATCAACAGATGCGGAGAAACTACATCTTCGACGATACCGGCGCAAACACCTTAGAGAAAAACAAGATTCATTCTCTGAAAACGGAATGTTCATTCCGTACCATCCCGCTTCCCGAAATCGCCGTCGACTTTTTAAATGGTCTGAAAGAAGAATCTATCGGCAAACACAAACGATTAAACAAAGCCTTTACTTCTTCCAGTTTCATCTTTTCCGATGACCTATGTCATCCCATCGAAGAAAAACGTCCGAATCGGCGCCTACAATCGATTTGTAGAAGGTTAAATATGGAACCCAGGCCACTACACTCCATTCGCCACTCCTACGCCACACGGCTCTTTGAGGAAGGCGTGGACATAAAAACCGTCCAGGAGCTCATGGGCCACTCCGACTATAAAACGACACTGGACATATACACCCACGTCATGCCCGAGAAGAAAAAAGAAGCCGTCTCCGTTTTCGATAAAATCTATGCGAAAAAATAAAAATTGTTGGCTATGAGTTGGCTACGGAGCCGTAAAAATAAGTAAAAGCACGTAAGGATAAAAACCCTACGTGCTTTTAAAATGCGTATTTTTAGCCATTTGTAAGCAAACGGAAAAATACTAAATCGTCTGGTGCGGGAAAGAGGACTTGAACCCCCACGTCGTTGACACTAGATCCTAAGTCTAGCGCGTCTGCCAATTCCGCCATTCCCGCGTACTCGCGATGCGAGTTGAAATCCCGAAGGATTATGGGGTGGATAGTGGGAATCGAACCCACGATCTCCAGGACCACAATCTGGCGCCTTAACCGACTAGGCCATACCCACCACAAAATTTGACGATGGATATATATTAACATCATTTAATACCCATGTCAAATGTTTTTTAGCTTTTTAATGATTCAACAAATGCGCGTAGGGCCAGGCCGCGGTGACTGACGGCATTTTTCTCGTCGTCGGTCATTTCGGCGAAGGTTTTGTCGTAGCCTTCGGGAACGAAGAGCGGATCGTATCCGAAGCCTCCCTCGCCGCGAGGCGATTCGGTTATGTGTCCGGGACAGATTCCTTCCACCGTGTAGATCTCTTTTTCTCTCTTCACGGCGATGACCGTTTTAAAATAGGCGCTGCGGTCGGATTTGCCTTCCATTTCGCGCAAGAGTTTTTCGCGATTTTTTTCGTCGTTTCCGTCTTCGCCGGCATAGCGTGCGGAATAAACGCCGGGGCGCCCTTCGAGGGCTTGGACGAAAAGACCAGTATCGTCGCCGATGACGATTTCGCCCTCCAAGGGCTTGATTTTAATCATGGCGTTTGCTTCCAGGGTGTCGCCGTCTTCCACGGGGTGGATGTCGCCGTAGCCGGCTTCGGTTTTCGACAGGACGCGGAATTTTTCGTCGACCAATTCACGAATTTCCCTGAGCTTATGTTCGTTGTCCGTGGACAGGATGATATTCATGGCGTCTCCTTTAAAAAAGGAAGGCTCCCGCCTTCCTTACATGTATTTGCGATTGTAGTTTTCGATTCCCTTGACGATGCCGGTTGCCAATTTGTCCAAATAGCTGTCGCTCTTCAACTTTTCAAGTTCGTCGGGATTGGACATAAAGCCCCCCTCGATTAAACAGGCCGTCATATTGGTTCGTCTTAGCACGGCGAGTTCCGGACGATTCTTGATTCCGCGACTGTTGGCTCCGGTTTCTTTTAATACGGCGTTCAGTACCTCTCTCGCAAGGAGCGTTTGATCGCCTGCATCTTTTTTCAGTTCCACGTCATTTTCGGAGGCGTAGAGAACTTCGATTCCATATGGCGACGCACTGCCCGCCGAGTTAAAGTGGATGCTCACAAAAATATCCGCATTGTTGCGATTGGCGATGGCCGCCCGTTCGCTCAAGGCGATAAATTCGTCGGTGGTGCGCGTCATAATCACATTGTAGCCCCGCTCTCTCAGCATGGATTCCACGCGAGGCGCCACACGAAGGTTCAAGGCTTTTTCCGTCGTCTTGTCTTCAGCGATGGCACCGGAATCTTTGCCACCGTGACCGGGATCGATGACGACGGTAATGTTTTTCTTTTGACCCGGCTCCATGGGTTGGGGCTTCGCATCGTTTACTTCCGGCTCTTTCGGCAGAGGCATGGGTTCTTTTACTTTTTCAACGGGCGCTTTCGGCTCTTGGACCGGTTTCGCATTATTCTGTTGTTGCGGCGCCTTAACGACGCCGTTGTCGATCATCGCCAAACGTTTGTTTTGATCCCAATCGACGCTGAATCCCAGGGACTCCGACAAGAAGCGCAGAGGCACCATGGTCTTGCATTCATTGTTTTGGGCCGTGTACTGGGTCAGTTTCGGCACCGACGCGTCGTCGATGCGCATTTTCTTTCCGTTGACGTAGACGACGGAGCTGTTGATCTTCAGCTTCACGTCTTTGTCCATCATGGAAATGCTCACCGATTTGGTTTTTTGATTCCATTTAACATTGGCTCCCATAAGTTCCGTGAGCTCGCGAATGGGAACGAAGGTGCGGCCGTTGTCTACATAAGGTTTGTATTCACTGTATAGGTCAAAGCCATTTACCTTGACATTGGCGACGCTGACCTTTCGATTGTTGCCATTGGTTTTAACACGCATGGTTGCGCCGGCTGCTTCCGAAAATCCTGAAAAGATTAACATAAACGCGAAGCAAAAGGCGAAACTTCTTAAAAATCGTTTCAAGGGAACCTCCTTCAAATTGGTAACACTTTGTCAATAATTATTATGGTTCCCTCGCCTTTAAATGTCAAACAGTCCGTAATCTTTGTAACTTTATTGTAATCTTACTAAAGCCGTGTAGAGGGCGTCGGGGCCGGGGGAGGCGATTTCTTGTTCCGAGCCGTCTTTCATTTTGTAGACGACGCGGTTTTCATCGGTCACTTCGCCGATTTTCGTAAATAAGATGCCCCGGTCGGTTAATTTCTTTTGCATGGGTTCAAAATCGTCTTTATCCAATACAACCAACATGGAGCCGCTGGAAATAAGGCGGTACAAATCCACCTCGGCCTTTTTCGCCACGGCTTTCGTGGATTCCAATACGGGAATCGCTTCTTTGTCGATGGCCACGCCCACCTTCAGTGCCTGTGCCATTTCCCAAATGGCGCCTTCCACGCCGCCTTCGGTGACATCGTGCATGGCGCGAATGCGAAAATCCTCGGCCACTTCGCCTTCCGTTTGCACACTGAGGGCATCGACCAGCCCCCGGCCTTCTCGGAGCAGCTCCTCGCCGATCTCCTTCAGGGCCTCGGCGCAATCCGTCGCAAGGATGGCCGTGCCTTCAAGGCCCGCGTACTTGCTCATGGCCACCACGTCCCCTGCCCGCACTTTCGACGGATCGGGCACTTTGTCTTTGCTGACGCGGCCCACGACGGTGGAGATCATAATGGGTTTGGACACGGTATCGGTAATTTCCGTGTGTCCTCCAATAATATCCATATTAACCGCGTCGGCGGCCTTTTGCGCGTCGGCCATAATGGTTTCGATGTCTTTCGACGTGGTGTTCACCGGAAGGAGCAACGTCAGCAACACGCCCACGGCGTCGGCGGATTTCGTCGCCACGTCGTTGACGCTGATATGAATGGCCAGTGCGCCCAAGTTTTCCGCAGCCCCTGTAATGGGATCGCTGCTCAATACGATCAGATCTCCGCCGAAGTCCAACATGGCCGTGTCTTCGCCGATGGAAGATGCGCTCAAGACCTCGCTTCGCTTCGATTTTATTTTTGAAAGAATCAGTGAGTCCAATTCTTCGTTGGATAGTTTTCCTACGTCCTTATAAACTTTCATTTATGACTCCTATATACTGGCGCTGTTGTCGCCGGCGTCGTTTACCGTCATCTCGTCGCCCATCATCTCGTCGCCTGCGGAATCCATACCGTCGTCCGTTTCTTCGGAAGGGGTGGAATCACCTTCTTCGCCGCCGATTAAATAGGCCGTTAATTGGAAGTAGATCACATCGCCGACCGTCGCCGTCGGTTCTTCTTCCACTTTAACTTTCAACACGTCTTCCAATTGACTGCACCAGTTTTGTATTTCGTTGGCATCTTTTGCTTCGCCGCGAATGGACAGGGTGCCGTTTTGGTAATCCATGCCCGTTACGGTCAGTGTATCCGGCGCAGAGGATTTCACCTTGGTAATGGCATCGGCAATGTCGGCGCTCTTTTGTGCACCGCTTCCGCCTTCAGTCGAATCCGATTCGTCTTGCGCCATTTCCTGTTCGTGGGTCCGGACGATAAGGTCTCGGTTTTGCTGCTTTAATTTTTCACCGTAGACAAAGGAGCCGATGAGAATGGCAAAGGCCACGACAAGGGCGCCGATGGGCAGGTAGTAGTTTTTGCCTCCGCCGCCGGAGCGTCTTGTGCCGGAGAACATGGCGGCAACATCGCCGTGTTCCGCCGCGGCGGCAAAGATATCCCCTAAATTCAGCGGCTTGTATACTTCCTCGTCCATAAGTGCGGAAAATAAACCGCTTTCCACGAAAGATCCTGCGATTAACTGCCTGTCGGCCAGGGCAAAATCGCCGCCCATATGCTCCACATGGCCCAACGCTTCGTAATAAGCCGATTGCATTTCCCTTTTCATGGCGGCGGGATCCACATCGCTCATGCGCTCGTCGAAATTTTCGTCTTTAATGCGCAGGACATCTTCCGCTTCCAGTTCGTTTCTACTCATAAAGTCCAGGACGGAATCGTTGACCTCCGTGCGGTCGAAGAAGCGATTTTCGTGGCCGTAGTAAAAGCCCAAGTGGCTCGTGCCGACGAAATTCACCCTTGCGCCGCCCAGCCAATGGGCGTATTCCAGGCATAACGTTGAAAAAGGAATGATCCCGCGAAGTTTTATTTCGCATTTTTTCGCTAAATCCCTGTAACCTTCCAAGAGTTCTTCGGGACATATCGTAATTAACAGATGGTGGATGTCGTCGTCACTTTTTAAATCCACCGAATCCAAGGCATATTCCTCTAAATCCTGAGGGAAAAGTGACGGACACTCGTTTTCGATTAGCGAAGCCCTCTCCTTCTCCGTCATAGACGGCACATGCATGGTGCGGTTTACCGCCGAGGCGGAATTTATGACGAACAAGGCATGGCTCTTGGTCAGCTCGTTTTCTTCCAAGGTCTTTTTCAAAAGATAGTGCAACTGTGCGCTGTCTAAAATTTCGCCGTCACTAAGGACGTTCATCGGTATATCAAAAGAATAAAGTGTGCTTACGGATTTGTTTTCGTCTACGTTTGCTACATAGCAGCGACGATCTTCGAAGTAAATTATCGCTTCGCGCTTATTAAATAATTTCATTTCGCCCTCCTACAAGCATTATATCCCACGAATGCGTAATTTTTATGTAATTTAAACAATTTCGTTCACAAATAAATTCCTACAATCAAAAAACCCAACAGAAAAAAGGGAAACATGGGGACGGCTTTCTGTTTGAGGCCTTTGAAAAAGTAAAGGCCCCCGCCGATGAGGGCGGCCGAAACAAAGGTCACGGTAAAAAATAAATAGCTTCTCCATATCTCCCCGATGCCCAAGGCGAGAATCGAAGCATAATAAATGTCCCCCTCGCCCACCGCCTTGGGAAAGAGAAAATAAAGCGCGCCGATCAGGAAAAAGAGAAAGGCGCCGCTTAAGGGATGAATGGATCCATCGAGAATCAGAGCCACGACAAAGATAACGCCGCCTACGACAAGATCCCCTGTAAACACATCCTGGTGGCGACTGTCTTCCAGAGCCAAAAGATACATGACAAATACGGCGGCCACCGGGAGGACGGAGGCCTTCTCCATGCCCAAGTAATGGAGCAAAAAGGCGGCGAGCGCGCCTCCGATTCCTTCGCTCAGCGGATGGTAGAGGGAGATTTTTTCGCCGCAAGCGCATCGCCCGCGACAGAAAATGTAGCCGAGGACGGGAATCAAATAGGGCCACGGAATGATGCGGCCGCAGGATTCGCAGCGGCTTCTTCCGTAGGTCCAATTTTCGCCGCGCCTACGCCTGTCGTCGAAAAGATTGAAAAAGGACACAAAGGAGGCCGCGAGAAAAAAGGCAACCAGATAGATCAGTATCATTTTTGTTTTGCTTGATCAGGCTTACCCGTATCAGGCACCAAAGTATTATTATTATCTATTTTTACCATGCCGGGCTCCACGATAATGTTTCCATTTTCTACCTTCACAGTAAAAGAAGTATATTTACTTAATGCCTTGGCCGGCTTCGGAACTTCGCCGGATTCCAAATAGGGCTTGAGATCATCTAATTCAATCGTCCCTTCGGTCGGTTTGTCCATGGAGTAAAGGATCGCAGCATTTTTTATGACCCGCACATTGGCATTGTGGGCTGTGGCCTGAGCGCTTAAATTGGAGCGTTGGTAGCGGGGAATGGCGATGGCGATGAGCAGGGCCAAGATGGCGATGACAATAATGAGTTCGATCAGGGTGAATCCCTTTTTCTTTTTCATAATTCCTCCTAAAAACTGTTTACCATGTCAAACATGGGAATGGCAATAGAAAAAATAATAAATCCGACGACGACGGCCATGAGCAGAATTAGTGCCGGCTCTATGTATATGCTTATGCGCTCGGCGCGATTTTTCTGCCGTCCTTCCTCCAAATGGATGGCCACGGCGAGCATCTCGCTTACGGCGGAAGAGGCCTCGCCTAAGGCGACGAAAGAGCAGTTCTGCGCTTTAAACAAATCGCTTTTCTCCATGGCCAGAGAGAGCTCCTCCCCTTTCATCAGGCCGCGAATCATCGCCTGCGCCTTTCTCTCGATGTAGGGATTTTCCGCCCCTTCGTTCATGTTTTCCATAATGCGCAACAGGTCCACGCCGTTATCCATTTGCATCTTCATGGTTCTTAATTGCCTCAGCTCAAAGGGGTCTCGGTAAAAAGGCGCAGCGATCGACAGATGGTACCATCTGCGGTAGAAGCCGTCGGCGGTTTTCGGATGATTTTTCAGGATCAAAATCATCAGCATCAAAAGGAGAAGCGCCGCGATGTAAAGAAGGCCGAAGCGATTAAAATGATCGGCGATGGCGATGAGCATGCGGGTCATCAGGGGCAAGGGCACCTGTCGGGATTCAAAGACGTCGGTAAATACGGGAAGCACCGAATGAAGCACCACCTGCAAAACAAAAAGGGATGTAATCATAAGGATGACGGGATAGGCCAGGGCATTTGCAAGTTTTCTGTGCATTTGTTGTTCCTCGTCGAAAAAATCCGCCAGTTGGCGAAAGATGTCGCCCAA
Organism: Peptoniphilaceae bacterium; assembly: GCA_902363535.1. Taxonomy (GTDB): domain Bacteria; phylum Bacillota; class Clostridia; order Tissierellales; family Peptoniphilaceae; genus Aedoeadaptatus; species Aedoeadaptatus acetigenes. The sequence continues at coordinate 76,575 of CABJAE010000005.1, read as the reverse complement.
GGTTCCCGCCGCCTCCCCGCTTCGAATCATGCCGGGGACGAAATGGGGAAAACAGTCGGCTTCATGGAAAGCCTCGGAGAGGAGCTTCCCTTGCCGCACCGCCTCCACGATGAATTCCAATTTTTCTTTCTGAAGGCCTTTGGACTCCCGGGCCATTAATTCCATGACCGTAACGATGTCCAAACCTCCGGACGACATAAGGGCCAGTTGGGAAAACAATAAGGCCAATTGCCCTTTCGCAATCACCCGCCGCGGCTTTGTTAATTGAAGTCGCCGCCCTTCTTCTTTCAAGGCGACGATGCGGTAGCCGGCTTCGTGGAGCTTTTCCCGCGCCTCCTGTAAATTCTCCGCGTCCATTTCATCGGTCACGAGATTCGACTGTGCGTCGATGATTTTATACTTAAACTTCATGGCTCACCTACATGGTCATAATGGTGCGGTAGGCCTCATCGAGGCTGATGGTTCCCGCAAGAATCTTCTCCCGCAGGGCCTCTTTCAATGGAATCATGCCCGTTATCACCGCCGCATCCCGCAGAGCATCTAACGTGACGCCGGGCTTAATTAGGTCGCGGATTTTTTCGTTCATGGCCATGATTTCGAAGACGGCTTCCCTACCGGTGTAGCCTTCAAAACAGTGTTCGCAGCCCGCGGCCTCGTAGGTCGGTCCGTCGATTCGAAAGTAATCGTCTTTTCTGTAAACTTCTTTCTTGCAGTGGTCGCAAAGTTTTCGTACGAGGCGCTGGGAGATCACGCCGATAATTCCCGCCGACAACATATAAGGTTCGATGCCCATGTCCATGAGGCGGATAATGGCCGAGGGCGAATCCGTGGTGTGGAGCGTGGAAAAGATCAGATGACCCGTAATCGACGACCTTAGGGCGATCTCCGCCGTTTCCATGGAGCGAATTTCCCCGACCATCATGACCTCCGGGTCCTGACGCAACATGGCTTCCAGACCCGTGGAGAAGGTAATGTTCGCCTTGGGATTCACCTGCATTTGATTGATCCCTTCGATGGCAAATTCCACGGGATCTTCGATGGTCAGAATATTTCGCTCCACGCTGTTTAAGAGTTGGATAAACGTATAGAGGGTCGAGGTTTTCCCGGAGCCCGTGGGCCCGCAGATCAAAACAAGGCCCAAGGGTTGGCGCAGCAGTTTTTCAACTAGGGCCAGGTTCTTTCCATCCAAGCCGATGCCTTCCGGGGTGTAGTTTAGGCCGCTTCTGTCCAAGAGGCGAAGCACCAACTTTTCCTCACCCTTTACGGGAATCGCCGATGCCCGCACGTCCACGTCGCGACCGTCGTGCTTAAAGGTGAAGCGGCCGTCTTGAGGCTTCCGCTTTTCGCCTATGTCCATGGAAGAGAGAAATTTGATCCGCGTGACAAATTCCGAGTACAATCGCTTCGGATAGGTGTCGTACAAAAAGAGCGTGCCGTTTCGACGCATACGAACCCGCCAGTTTTCACCGGCCGGTTCAATATGCACGTCGGAACAGCACGCTTCGGCGGCATCATTTAAAATTTTTTCGCTTAATTGGACGGCACTGACGCGGCCCGCCGAAACAGTCGATTGGGTATTCATTTGCCCTTTGTCTTTCGATGCGGAAAAGGAAAATTTCTTGTCCATCACTGCCTCCAAAAATTGCGGCCCTTCCCATGCCCGCCTTCACTATGATTCTTTTGACTCGTCGCCTTCCGTGCGCTGGTAATCGCAATCCGAATTGTGGCATTGGATGCGCGTGCCGCGTTTCGTGGTCTTCTTCGTCAATATATCGCCGCATTTCGGGCAACGCTCGTCGATGGGCTCATCCCACGAAACGAAATCGCAATCGGGATACTTGTCGCAGCCGAAGAATTTCCGCCCCCGCTTGCTTCTTTTTATGACGATTTCCCCTTCGCCGCACTTCGGGCACTTCACGCCGATTTTTTCCACCAAGGCTTTGGTGTTTCGACAATCGGGAAAGCCCGGACAGGCGAGGAATTTGCCGTACCGCCCCATTTTTATGACCATATTCCGACCGCATTTTTCGCAGATAACGTCGGTGGGCTCGTCGCGAATTTCAACTTTCTCGATTTCTTTTTCCGCCCGCTCCAGGTACTCGGCCAGTTGCTTGTACACGGGATCCACGGCTTTTTGCCAGGCAAGTTCCCCGTCGGCCACGGCGTCCAAACTGTGTTCCATCTTCGCCGTAAAATCCTCGTCGACAAACATGGGGAAGTAATCCGTTAAAAGGTCATTGACCGTTTCCCCGAGCTCCGTGGGCACGAAGCGCCGCTCCTCGCTCACCACGTAGTAGCGGGAAAGCAAGGTGTTAATTATCGGCGCGTAGGTACTGGGGCGTCCGATGCCCAGCTCTTCCAAGAGCTTAATCAGGGACGCTTCGTTGTAGCGGGCCGGCGGCTGGGTAAAGTGTTGTTCCGGCAAAATCTCTTTTACTTTTACGTGTTCTCCCACTTCGAAGGCGGGAATCTCCTTGTCCTTTTGATCCTTCGAGGGAAAGACCCTCAAAAAACCGTCGAATACCAGGGTATTGCCGTTCACTTGAAACATTTCCGTGCGGCTTGAAAGCTTCACTTTTTGCGTATCGTAAAGGGCCGCCGTCATTTGCGAGGCCACGAAGCGGGACCAGATCAATTCATAAAGGCGAAACTCGTCGCGCCCCAAACTTTCTTTTAAGCTCAATGGCGTGCGACTCACATCCGCCGGGCGAATACATTCGTGGGCGTCCTGGGTGTTTTCTTTCTTCTTCGACCAGGTGGAGGGCGCGCTGTATTTTTCCCCGTAGGCCTTTAAAATATGGGCCTTTGTTTGGGCGACGGCCTGCTCGGAAATCCGCGTGGAGTCCGTACGCATGTAGGTAATTAAACCCACGGAGCCTTCCCCGGGAATGGTAATCCCTTCGTAGAGCTTTTGCGCCACCTGCATGGTCTTGCGGGTTGTGAAATTCAGGCGCTTGTTCGCCTCCTGCTGCATGGTTGAGGTGGTGAAAGGCGCTAAGGTGCGGCGCTTTCTCGATCCCTTTTGAATGTCCGAGACCACCAATTCTTTCGGGTCCATGCGATTCATTACGGCGTCCACATCGGCTTTGGTATTTAAAGTCACCGACTGAATTTTTCCGTCTTCTAGGGTTCCGAAATACTTCGCCTCGAAGGTTTTCCGGTTTTTCAGAGCTTTCGCCACGATGGTCCAGTATTCCGCGGGTTCAAACTCGTTGATCTCCTCTTCGCGGTCGCAAATAATTTTTAAAACCACCGACTGCACCCGCCCCGCACTGAGTCCGGATTTGACCTTCTTCCATAAGAGCGGGCTGATTTTATAGCCCACCAGGCGATCTAAAATCCGTCGGGCCTGTTGTGCGTCCACCAGCTCCATATTGATGGGCCGGGGATTTTTTATCCCGTTTTTCACGGCATTTTTCGTGATTTCGTTAAACGAAATCCGCACATTGTCCTCGGGATCCATGTCCAAAATATGAGTCAAATGCCAACTGATGGCTTCCCCTTCCCTATCCGGGTCAGTTGCGAGAAGCACTTTGTTGGCTTTTTTCGCTTCTGCCTTCAGCTCTTTAATAACCGGACCCTTGCCCCGAATATTAATGTACTTCGGTTGGTAATTGTCTTCTATATCGATGCCTAATTTCGATTTAGGCAAATCACGAATGTGCCCCACAGTGGCCACGACTTTGTAATGGCTGCCGGCCATTTTGCGGATGGTCTTTGCCTTTGTGGGCGACTCCACGATGATCAGATTCCTTGCCAAATTATTCCAAATCCTTTCCTGCACTAAAGTATTTCGATGCAGTTGCTATCCACACCTGTAATGTAATTTTTTAATTCTAACATGGTTAATACGCTTAACACGTCGGTAATATCCCAACCGATATGCTCCATAAGGGCCTCCGTATTTTGATGGCCGTCTCTTATACTATCATACAATGTTTTTTCTTCCAAAGAGAGTTCGGAAAGATCCGGCGAAGTTTTCTCTTTTTTCATCTGATAGACCGGATGATCCAGTATGTCTTCCGGGGAAAGGGCGATGGATGCGCCGTCGAAAATCAGGCGATTGGTGCCTTGACTGTAAATGGAATCCACATTGCCGCAGACGGCAAAGACTTCCCTTCCGTATTCCGCCGCCAAGCGCGCGGTGATCAAAGAGCCGCTTTTTTCCTTGGCTTCCACCACCAACACGCCGTCGCCTAAAGCCGCGATGATGCGATTTCGCTCGGGAAAGCGAAAAGGCTGGGGCGAGGTGTAGGGCGGATACTCGCTTAAAATCAGCCCTGTGGATTTAATGGCCTCGTAGCAGGCGCGGTTGCTCCTGGGATAACAGTCGCCGATGCCGTTTCCCAAGACGGCGATGGTTTCACCGCCGGCGTCCAGTGTGGCCTGATGGGCCAGCTTATCGATTCCGAGAGCCAGGCCGCTGATGATGACGAGGCCCGATGCCGCCAGCTGAGACACGAATTTTTTACAGACCCTCTGGCCGTAATCCGTATGTTTTCTCGCGCCAACCACGGAAAGGGCCGGCTTCGCCATGAGTTCCAAATTGCCCAAGGCATAGATCACCATGGGCGGATCCGGCGTAAGGGCCAGTTTCTCGGGATAAAAATCGTCGCCCACCACCAGAGTCTGAATGCATTGGGTTTCCAGCACCTTTTCTCGTTTGCTCAAATCCCTTTTCAAGAACATGTCCGTGCGCGTCTTCAACTTTTCCGGAATATTGTCGCTTTCGAAAAGAGACAATTGCTCTTCTTCTTCGGTCATGTAGCCGTATAGCTCCATCATTTCGGCGTTGGGCATGCCGGCGAGGGACAATCGGACGAACAGGGACCGCAAATCTTCTCTTATTCCGACCAATATTTTCCCTCCACAGATTTGTAGCGCACGGCTTCTAAAACGTCCTGGTCCGTAATGGGCCCTCCGTCTCGCAAATCGGCGATGGTACGGGCCACCTTCAGCACTTTATGTAAGGACCGTCCGCTGAATTTATATTTCTTATAGGCCATGTCCAGGAGTTTTTGCGAACTCGGGGATAAACAGCAGTATTTTTCCACGTCGCGATCGGGAATATCCGCATTGGTCATAATCCCCGTGCCTTCGAAGCGGGCTTTTTGATAGCCGCGGGCCCGTTCCACCCGCTCCCGTACCGTTTTCGAATCTTCGCCCTGTACCGTTTCCTTCATGTCTTCGTAACTAATGGGCTTCACTTCCACCTGCAGATCGATGCGATCCAAAAGAGGATGCGAAATCTTTCCCAGATACTTTTGAATTTGCTGCATGCTGCAACTGCACTCGTGATTGGGATCCTGGTAATAGCCGCAGGGGCAAGGGTTCATAGAGGCGATGAGCTGAAAATCGGCGGGAAATTCCAGACTTGCCGTGGCTCGAGCCACATGAATCTTCCCGTCTTCCATGGGCTGACGCAGCACTTCCAATACGCTGGACTGAAATTCCGGAATCTCGTCGAGGAATAGGACGCCGCGGTGGGCTAGAGAAATTTCTCCCGGTTTCGGGATGCGGCCGCCGCCGATGAGGGAGACGCCGGAGGCCGTGTGGTGAGGTGAGCGGAAGGGCCGCTCCGTCATCAGCCGGTTTTCCGCCAAAAGACCGGAGACGGAATAAATCTTTGTCACTTCGATGGCCTCTTCAAAAGCCATGCGCGGCAAAATCGTAGGCAGGCGCTTGGCGCTCATGCTCTTTCCGCTACCCGGCGGGCCGATCATCAAGAGATTGTGGGCCCCGGCCGCCGCCACTTCCAAGGCGCGCTTCAATTGACTTTGCCCCTTAATATCGGCAAAGTCCACATCGTAGGTCTTCATGTGATCCATCGGATTTTCCACCACGGCCTCGTCGATGGTGGATTCACCGGTCAGGAGAGAAACTACTTCTTTTAAATTAGAAGCGGGATAAATGCTTACGTCGCGAACTATGGCCGTTTCGTTTTCGTTGGCCTTGGGGACGATGAATTTCTTGTATCCCAATTCTCTCAGTGAAATCACCATGGGAAGGGCGCCGCGTATGGCGGAGATTTCGCCGTTTAACTGAAGCTCCCCTAAAAATATGTACTCGTCGATGACTTTCGGATCGCCAAAGCCTTCTGCGGCCAATATGGACACGGCCACGGCCAAATCCATTTGGGATCCGTCTTTTCGTCGGTTTGCGGGAGATAAATTGACCGTGATGCGCTGTTGGGGGTAAGGCATGCCGATGTTTTTAATCGCCGCATGGACCCGTTCGCCGGATTCGCGAATTTGCGCGTCGGGCAATCCGACCATAAGAAAGCGCGGAAGCCCGCGACTTAAATCGCATTCGACTTCCACGACAAATCCGTCTAATCCTTCTAAGCTACAGGTTTTCACTCTGGCATACATGTTATTCCCCCAAGTCATTTCCGTCGAAGGCATTTTTTATGTGATGAATCATCGGCTTGTCCGTTAAAAACACTTCGATCACATCGAAACGGGCCGCACGGTAAAAAGGCGATCGTTGCGTCAAATAGTGCTCTGCGGTCATATAGATCTGGCGCCGTTTAAAGATGTCCACGGCATCCTTCGGGTCGCCGTAGGAGACATTGGTCCGCGTCTTCACCTCTGTAAAGACCACGATGCCCTTCGTAAAGCTTATGATATCGATTTCACCACGTTGAAATCGAAAATTTCGCTCCAGAATTTCGTGGCCCTGTTTTTCCAAAAACTTCGCCGCAATCCCTTCGCCCGTTTCGCCGACGTTCATAATCCCTCCCAGCTATACTCAATAATATATACTAAATCCCCATTTAGCACAATTGTTTTATTCCGCCAATTTTTGAGGCCGTCAAAATTCAGTTGGCTTTTCTCTTCCTCTTATTCTCTTTCTCACTATTATAGCAAGATTGTTTTTTAAAAATACAAAAAAATTTGCCGCCTAAGCGACAAATTCATTTCTTCTGTTTAGTTTTCTCTCCGGCGCCGCTCGCTTTCCCGGGAACCATCCGGGTAGCGGTCCTTATTGTAGATGCCGATGCACAGGGCGAAAAGCAGGGAGCAGATGCCCGCCGTGATGCAGACCACGGAGATAAATATATTGGTCAAACTGGAGCGTTCGAAGAGGCGATTCAATACCATGATGAGCGAAAACATGCCGATAAATACCAGGGCCAAACCGGGTAGGTAGCGCATAAATTTCATTTGTTTCCCCATCATATTGATGACGAAGGTAAGAATAAGGGCGATGATAACCGCCAGTACCAATATGCCTATATACTGCAAGTTTCCGTTTAAACTTTCAGAGATTTTCGATATCATGTGATCCTCCTACTTGCCGGGCACCCGGGAGTAATACGTCCGATGGGCCTCGGCCTGTTCCATAAGATTTTTTAATTGACGCTCGTCGAGGCTGCGTTTTGTCTTGACCAATTGCAAGAGATTGCCGTAAATGTCAATATAGGCCACATCGTCTTTTTCGCGATAGACGGTAAAGAGCTTTTCATCGTCTTGGTAGATGTCGATGATAAACAAATTGTCTCCGGCGATGCCCACGTCGTCTTTCGTTTTATTATACCCTACTTTCATTAAATAGTCAGTCTTGCCTTTGCGAATGACATAGGTGGGACTGTCGATGCGCTGCCCGTTAAAAAGGGCGCCCATGGGAGCGAAAATGGCGTCACATCCGATGACAGGCCGAAGATCGACGCTGTCGTCGGTGACGGTTTGAATTTTCGTCACAACCCAACGTCCCTGGAGAGGGGATCGATTGAGGGCGGGCTTTTCGATGATGCGGTAGTCGCCCTTAATGGGGCCGCAAGCCGTTAAAAACAGGAGCAGGAGTAGGATCGGGAGTCGTTTTTTCATGCGTCCGCCTCGCTTCCCAAGGGTATGATGATTCGAATGGTGGTTCCCACGGATTTTTCCGACACGATTTGTATGGCGCCGTTGTGAAGCTTTACGATTTCATCGGCGATGGAAAGGCCGAGGCCCGAGTGGGAATTGGAGTGTTTCCCCTTGTAAAACTTTTCTTTGGCCAGGACCAGTTCGTTTTCGTCCATGCCCACGCCGTTATCGGAGATGACCATTTCGTAGTTCGGGAAATTTTTCCGCGCCTCAAAAAGCACCCATCCGCCTGGATCGGTGAATTTTATGGCGTTGTCGATGAGATTAATGAGCACCTGGCGCAGGCGGTCTTCATCGGCTGTCAGAAGCACCACATCTTCATTGATTTCGTTAACTAAGTGAATGTTCTCTTTTGAGGCCCGGGGCTTCATTTGCTTCCACACATCTTCGCAGGTGGAAGTAATGTCGAAGCGATCTTTTTTCAGGGTGATTCGCCCGGAAATGTATCGGGAAAAATCCAAGAGCTCTTCCACCATTTTCGACAAACGATCCGTTTCATTTTCGATAATTTCGAAGCCTTCGTTCATGACTTCGGTCTCCGTCGGATCCGTATCTTTCAGTACCGCCGCCCAGCCTTTGATGGAGGTAAGCGGGGTGCGCAGTTCGTGGGAAATGGAGGAGATAAAGTCGTTTTTCACCTGTTCTTTTCGCACGATTTCCGCAGCCAGCGTGTTAATGGACTGGGCCAATTGCCCCAATTCGTCGTCTCGCTTCATGACGATGTGTTTTTTGTACTGGCCGTCGGCCAATTGAATAGCGGTGGATTGAATCTCCTCGATGGGTTTTGTAATGCTCTTCGCCAACATGCGACTGACTACAACGGCAATGGCCATGACAAAGGCTGTTAAAAGAAGAAGATAGCGGCTCAATGTCCACACCGAACGAATGGCAGGCGCCAAAGATGATGAGTAGCGCAACGCGCCGATGACGCGATTGTCATTGGAATAAAGGGGGCGGGAGACGGACAAGAGTTTCGTGTCGGAATAGGGCACGGGCCCGATGCGAAAGCCGGCTTTTCCTTTCAGTGCCTGAATGACATCCGGGTAATCTTTCACCGGGTCGTTAATGGCGCCGATGGAATCGTAGACCAGCTGGGCATCCTTGTCGATCATCTGCACCTGGCCGCCAAATTGATTAAAGATCATATCGTAGTCGCCGTCCAAAAGTTCGTCGATGCTTCGGCTTTTAAAATAGCGGTCGTAGGTGTAGACGGCGCTGTCCAATTGTTGATTTAAGTAGAATTTTACCCCGCCGTAGGTGTATTCGCGAAATCCGAAAATCAGAGCCAGATCCAAAAGGCTCACGGTTAAGAGAATCAGGGCGACGAAATTTCGCGTCACCGTTTTTCGAATGGAATGTTTCATGCGTCGTTAGCTGTGTTTTTCCAGCGATAGCCTACGCCCCACACGGTTTCAATATAGACGGGATGGGCGGCGTCTTCTTCCACTTTCGAGCGAAGGCGTCGAATGTTGACGTCGACGATTTTGCTGTCCCCTAAAAATTCTTCGCCCCACACGGCGTTTAAAATCTCGTCGCGACTCAAGGCGCGGTTGGCGTGGGTAATGAAAAACTTGACGATTTCGTGTTCCGTCGGCGTCAGCTCGATTTCCTTGCCGCTTTTATAAAACTTATGGCCGAAGACATCCACTTTAAAGATCCCCGATTCCAAGAAGCGCTCGCCTTTTTTCTCGCCCCTGTCTTCGCCGCCGAGGCGTCGCTCAAGGGATTTTATCCGCAGGGTGAGCTCCGTGGGATTAAAGGGCTTGGTGAGGTAGTCGTCGGTGCCGCTTTGCAGGCCCATAATCTTGTCGTAGTCCTCGGCCTTTGCCGTGAGCATGATAATGCCCAGGTGCGGGAAGGATTTTCTCAGGCGATCGCACACTTCGAATCCGTCTATGCCCGGGAGCATAATGTCCAAAAGCACGATGGCGGGCTTTTCCCTTTCGGCGATTTCAAGGCCCTCTTCGCCGCTTCCCGCTTCGTATACGTCGAAGCCTTCCCGCTCTAAATTAATCTTAATAAATTTACGAATGGATACCTCATCTTCGACGAGTAGAATCTTCGTCATGGACTCACTCTCCCTTCAAAATGCGCGTCGACTTTTTCTTTGATCATGGCGTAGAGGGGCGGAAATTCCCGCACCGGCTCGATGCGCGCGTAGACGTCTTCCTGCTTGATTTCGTGGCTGATCCAGGTGCCGCCGCCACCGGCCGCATTGAGAAGAATGGGCTCAATTCGGTCCATGGCCAGGGCGAAATGCGACTCCGGTGTCTCTTGGGCTTCAAACTCTTCCCAAAGGGTCCGCAGCTCTTCCCCCTGCTCTTTGGGAAGCATCCCGTACAAGTGCTCCGCCGCGCGCACTTCCCGCTCTCGCTTGGTCTTGTTGTTTTCAGTATCGTAGGCGAAGGTATCGCCGGCTTCGATTTCCACCACATCGTGGAACAAAAGCATAAACACCACCCGCTCCATGTCTACATTCTCCGGGGCATATTCCTTCAATATAAAGGCCATGGCCGCAATGTGAAAGCTGTGCTCCGCGTCGTTTTCAAAGCGATCGGCGTGGAGGAGATGGGTTCTGCGGTAGACGCTTTTCATTTTTTCCAAAGCGTAAATAAATTCGATCTGCTTGTCTAATCGTTGGCTCATACTTATACGGCGAAATAAAAATCGCCCGCTCCTTTTTTCTTTTCGTATTCCTTTAATTCATTCGATTTGAAAATGCCTAAATCCGTCACCACGCCGGTGACCAGATTCGGCGGCGTCACGTCGAAGGCCGGATAATAGCCCTTCACGCCTTCTATCGTGTGCTTGACGCCGTGAGCGCTCAGGCTCTCCTCAGGATCCCGCATTTCGATGGTTAAGTCCTTTGCACTTTTTACGTCCATATCGGGAATCCCCGTGGCGTAATAGGGAACGCCGAAGTATGCCGAAACGATGGCGATCTGGTGGGTGCCCACTTTGTTTACGATGCTGCCGTCCATGCAAATGGAATCCGCCGCCGAGGTAAACAGAGTGATGCCGTGATTTTCAATGTAGGCCGCCACCATATTGTCCGTGATCACCGTCGTGTCCAGGCCCATTTGAGATAAGACCGAGGCGGTAAAGCGGGCGCCCTGTAAAAAAGGCCGCGTCTCCGGGCAGACAAAGCTGATGTCTCTTCCGCTATTTATAATTTCCCGCGCCAACATCCCGATAATGGTTTCGCCGAAACATTGGGTCATGACTGTGCCCTCTTCGGGCAACAGCTCCATGAAATTCTTCGCCACGCGGTGGATGGTAGCGTAGCGCTTTTCCATGGAATGAAGGGCGTGATCCCGAAGGATCAAATCCAGATCCTCCTCGTCTATATGATCCTTCGCCACAGCAAGGGCGCCTCGAGTCACCTGTGCCATACGCATGGCCGTGGTGGGGCGGCCGCTCGCCAGTACCTCCGCCGCCTCTTCTAAGTAACGAAGCCGCGCCGCTCCTTTTAAGTGGCGTGATTCGTGGGCCGCAAGGGCCATGCCCATGGCCGCCGCCGTGTATGGCCCCGCCGATTGGGTTACCATGTTCCTCAATGCGTCGCGAACCTCCACATGGGTTTTGCAGCGCACGTATTCCACCCGCACCGGGTAAATGCGCCGGTCCAAAATCGACACGACGCCGTCTTTATAATAGGCCACGTGCTCCGCCTGAAGCATGTAGGCTAAATCTCCGTCAAATTGCATAGGTCCCTCTCTTTCCATGTATAATAGTACCATATTCAGGAAAGAGAAACGAGGTTATCATGCATTACGGAATCATCGGCGGCACCGGCTTTGAAGCTCCCTTTTCTCCCGCCAAAGAAGAAATTTTTTCCACGCCCTACGGCGACGCCAAGCTTATTTATCCCGAAAACAAGCCTTATGTTTTCGTCTCTCGCCACGGCACGGACCACACCATTCCCCCGCACAAGGTGCCTTATCGGGCAAACATTTGGGCGCTGAAAGAAATCGGCGTTACGGAAGTATACGGCATCAGCGCCGTAGGCAGTTTAAAAAAAGCCTACGGCCCCGATTCCGTCGTCTTGTGCGACGATTTTTTAGACTTTACGAAGACGCGGCCCCACACCTTTTACGACGGCGATCACGAAGCGGCGAAACACATCGCCATGGGCGCGCCCTACGACTCGGAGTTAAATGACGCTTTTGAAATGGCCTTCGGCGAAAAACTTCCCCGCGGCGTCTACGTGGCCACGGAAGGCCCCCGCTTCGAATCCCGCGCGGAAATAAAATTTTACGCCTCCATCGGCGGCGACGTGGTGGGCATGACCAATGTGCCGGAAGTGGTTCTGGCGCGGGAAATGGGCCTCCACTACGCCAATATTTGCCACGTCATCAACTACTGCACCGGCGTAAGTGACACCATGGTTATTTCCAAATCCGAAGAAGTAAGAAACAAGATTATCCGCGCCGTGGATAAGGTCTTTACTTCGGATCGCGTGGTGCGAGAGGCACGAATCGATCTCTTGTAATTCATCCGAGAAAAAACCGGCGACGCGATCCTTCCGATCACGCCGCCGGTTTTTTATCCCTCTACATAGACGGCATCTTCGCCGTCTGATTCTTTAAAGTGTACGATGATTTTTTCCGACTGAGCCGTGGGCACATTCTTGCCGATAAAATCACCGCGTATGGGCAGCTCCCTGTGGCCCCGGTCCACGAGACCCACCAGTTCCACAAGCTTGGGCCGATCTTTCACCATAAGGGCGTCCATGGCGGCGCGCACCGTGCGGCCCGTGTAGAGAACATCGTCTACCAAGACCACCCGTTTGCCGTCGATTTTTCCCATAAATTCCATGGGCAAAAAGGCCTCGTCCCGTCGATCGTCTCTGAAAAAACTCGGATCAAGGGTATAGACTGGCACATGCACGCCTTCGATTTGTTTCATCTTCTCTTGAAGGCGGCGAGCGAAAAATTCGCCCCGCGTCACGATGCCGATGAGGACCACATCGTCCAGCCCTTTGTTTCGCTCGATAATTTCATTGGCGATGCGAGCCGTGGCCCGTTTCATGGCGAGTTCATCTAAAATCTTGTGCATCGGTCCCCTTTCTCCTTTCGTATATAAGCGAGCATGCGCTCGGGAAGTTTCGAGGTGACGGCCACTTCATCTCCCGTGATCGGGTGGGTAAAGGCCAAGTGGCAACTGTGGAGCAAAAGTTCTTTTTCTCTGTCGTTCTTCGCCCCATACAAGGGATCGCCTAAAAGCCCGTGACCGATGGATGCCATGTGCACGCGAATTTGATGGGTGCGCCCCGTGTGAAGGGCCACGCGAATCAGAGTGAAATCGCGAAAAGCGAGCACCGGCGCATACTCCGTCAAGGCTTCTTTGGAAGGATACACACCCGCCGCCATGCGAATGCGATTTTTCGGATCCCGCCCGATGGGTGAATCGATGATGCCCGCTTCCCGTATAACGCCGCGACAAATAGCGTAGTAAATCTTTTGCACCCGCCGATTTTGAAAAGCTTCTACCAATCCGTCATAGGCCGCGTCTGTTTTCGCTACCACCATGACGCCGGAAGTGTCCTTGTCCAGGCGATGAACGATGCCCGGGCGAAGGGGATCGCTTCCCTTTGCCAGATTATCGAAGCGGTGCAGCAGTCCGTGAACCAAGGTTTCTTCTTCCCGGCCCGCCCCGGGATGGACCACGAGGCCGTAGGGCTTGTCGATACAGGCCAGGTGCTCGTCTTCGTAGAGAACATTGAATGGCACGTCCTTCGGCTCCAGTACATAGGGCGCTTCTTCTTCGAAGGAAATTTCGTCCCCCGCCTGAAGTTTATACCCCGCCTTTACCTTCTGTCCGTTTACCGCGACCCGCCCTTCGTCCACGGCCCGCTTCACTTGGGAGCGGCTCATTTCCAGTTTTTCGGCAAGAAAATTGTCCAGGCGGACGCCGGCATTCTCCGCCGTCAATTTATGAAGCATGGCTGTTTTTCTCATCCCCGAAAAGGACGTGGATCATAAGCAAAATCGTGCCCACGACGATGAAACTATCGGCGAGATTAAAGACGGCGAAGTCTCTGCCGAAGAAGCGGAAGGACAAAAAGTCCACGACGAAGTGGAGGCGGAGCCGATCGATAAAGTTTCCCACGGCACCTGCGAGAATCAAAACCAAGGCCACCCGCAAAGCCCCCTTCACTTCATCCCGCTTTCTGTAAATGCCGTAGAGCAAAACGCCGATCACCGCGACGGTAATCACGATAAAAAGGGGCCGGCCTTCCTGCAAAATGCCGAAGGCGGCGCCGCGATTTTCCACGTAGAGCAGGCGAAAAAAGCCCGGGATAATCTCCACTTCCCCGCCGCCTGCCAAGTGGCGCAAGACCGCAAGTTTGGACAGCTGGTCCAAGGCGATCAGTAATAGAATAATGAATGTAACCATAGCGCTCCTATCTGCTGTTTAAGGTTCCGTACTGAACGCGCACTTTCCCCTTTTTCGTCTCATAGAGGGGCTCTAAAATTTTTATGCGCCCAAATCCCCGCACGGAAATCAGATCACCGGGTTCGACGGTGTCGTGGGTCTTCTCCGCCCGCTTAAAATTTACTTTCACCAAGCCCTTGGCCACGAGACCCTTTACTTCGTCTCGCGACTTGTGGGTCACGGCCCGCACCACCGCGTCTAAGCGCATGGACGACACCACGGCCGCGGACACGATCCAGTCCTCTTCGATTTCAGGCACGGAGGCCGTTGGAATTTCTTTGAGGCTTATGGGCGCAGAGCCGACTTTTCTGAAATTCACGGCGATAAAATTCGCGATCTCTTTTTTCACGAAGACATAGGCCCCCTCGTCGGTGGGGGCGATGTCGCCGATTTTGTCACGCTCGATGCCCATACCCAACAGGGAGCCGAGGATTTGCCGGTGATCGAAGTCGCCGCCTTCTAAGTAAAAGGCCGCGACAAATTCTTCTTCCACGGGAAAGGGCTTGTAAACCGGGATCTTCCTCTCCCAGTTCCCCGCCGGCTCGAAAGTCATCTTCACATCCGGGAAATGACCAGCCCAGGAAGCCACCAGGCTCTGTTCGTAGGGATCTAAAAAATCACCGGCTGTCGCCCTGTAATTTCTCGAGCTGATTTCAGGCAGATCGAGAACGTGGCGCAACCGAGTGATTTTTTCAGGCTCTCTTATGTGGCGAAGGAGTTCATCCTTCCGAAGGCTCTTTACCAAGGAAAGATGCCCGAGTTTTGTAATTCTTCTTTTAACCCGTCGATGGCGATGTTCGCCGGCGCGAGAATAAAGATGTCTTTGTTCACCTTTTGAATCTTGCCTTCGATGGCGTAAAGGGCGCCGTTGACGAAGTCAAAAATTTCCCGCTTCACGTCTAAATCCAGTTGTTCGAAATTTAAGACGACGGCCTTGTTTTCCTTTAAGTCGTCAACGATCTTCGGCGATTCGTCGTAGCTCAAGGGTTCGTGCACCGTAATGACCATGGCGGCTTTCGTTTGAATGCTCAACACATTGCCGCTGTCTTTTCTGCGGGGAGCCACGGGTTTTTGCGAATGGGTCGTGGTGATGGGTTCCACTTCCGTCGTTTGAAATGCGTCGTCTTCCGCGTAATCGTATTCGTCGTCGTATTCGTAATCTTCACCGAAACCGAACGCCCTTTTTAACTTGTTACCAAAATCTGCCATAATTTCCTCCTTAATAATGCCGTGCACCGAAAATGCGACTGCCTACGCGTACCATATTTGCGCCTTCTTCAATGGCGATGTGAAAGTCTTGGCTCATGCCCATGGACAAGTGAGTCATGTCGACACCTTCGTAATGGCGTCCGGCGATGTCTTCTTTTAAGGCCACCATTTTCCGAAACAGCTTCCTTAAATAAGCCTCGTCATCCACATTGGGCGCGACGGTCATTAAGCCGTCGACTTTTAGATGGGAGTAATCGACGATGGATTCCAGAAAAGGCAGAACCTGATCGTAGGCCAAGCCGCCTTTGGAGGCCTCGTCGCCGATATTTACTTCCAACAGACAATGGACGACGTGATCCGTTTCGCATCCTCGTTTTTGAATTTCTTTCGCCAAGGACGGCCTGTCCAGTGAATGGATCAAAACCACATCATTGTAGATATATTTTACCTTATTTGACTGCAAGTTTCCAATCATATGATAACGAACACGAGAACCGAGGGCATCTATTTTTTGCGTCAGCTCCTGCACCTTGTTTTCGCCGATATCCGTGACGCCGTATTTCAATGCTTCTTCGATGACATCCACGCCGTGGGTTTTCGTCACGGCGATCAATTGCACCGGCTCGCCGGTTAAACTGTGGCGTCTCGCTTCTTCGATTTCTTCTCGCACCCGCTTGAGTTCGTCGCCAATCGTCGACATACGCACCTCCTGTTATCAATACACAATTTTATCTTTTCGGACCTTCTTCGGCTCCACGATGACTTCGTTGGTGGGGCGCAAAGTGGTCACTTCTTTGCCTTTTTTGTTTTTAATCATGCC
Organism: Peptoniphilaceae bacterium; assembly: GCA_902363535.1. Lineage (GTDB taxonomy): Bacteria > Bacillota > Clostridia > Tissierellales > Peptoniphilaceae > Aedoeadaptatus > Aedoeadaptatus acetigenes. The sequence continues at coordinate 60,240 of CABJAE010000005.1, read as the reverse complement.
TTTGTCGTCGCCCATGCTGATGTAGGCGGCTTTGTCACGAATCGACAGGACCTCCACCGGCACAAAGGTGACGAATCGGCGCACGGCATCGACGTAGACGCCTTTTTCGCCGTGTTTTCCTTTGACGATGGCCGTGGTTGGAATCTTCAGGGCCGGGGATTCGCTTTTTATAATGGTGGTCTTTTGCTTCCGGGGTCGATAGACTTCCTGCAGTTTATCTTGCAGGCTTAAAATCACCACAGGCGAATCGTCGTCGCCTACTACGGATTCCACCCGCGCTTCGGTGACGACTTTTCCGATTCTAACCGTCACCATTTTTCCCATTTCGTCTTTTACCAATCGCGCGTCGTCCACAGGCAAGGCAATTTTATAGGCCGTGTCGCTGATGGTACGGAAAAAGGCCCTGCCTTCTTTTACCTGATTTTCCCCCCGAGTCAAAGGCTCGATGCTCACTCCGCTCAAATAGGCTGCGGTAAAGGTATCGTCGTCATTCTCCAGGGACAGCTCTTTTTTAAAGTCGTCGAAAGTGTAGCTTACGATCCCCGATGAAGGGGCCACGTAATCGGCACTGGTAGAGGCAATGCGGCGAGTGAGCCGATCTTTTTTCTCTTCCAACTCGGGAATGGAAAGTTTCAACAACTCGTTGAGTTCCGACACATTCACCGTATGTTTCGTGCTTAAATCCAAGGTATTAATGGAGGAAATCAGTTTTTCGTAATCCTCGTCGCGAATGAAGCGCTGAATGTTTCGAATGACATTTTCGTCTTCTTCGTTGATCCTGTCCTTGGATTTTTCCGAGGTGCGGTCGTTTTTAAAGTCGATGGCTGCCTGAATTCGAATAAGCTGGTCCTTCACCTTGGAATTGTCGTTCATGACATTAATATCCGCCACGCGAAAACCCTTTGGCACCTTCTTTCCTTCCCGCACATTGTAAACGGCGGTGCCGCTCGCCTTTGTGAAGATCGTCTCTTCGTCAAAAAGCAGGTAGCCGTCGCCGCGGACCACGTCGCGAAAACACACCTCTTGGGGCTGCTCCGTTTTAGGCGCACAAACCAGGCGGTAATAAACGGAGTAGCCACCGCCTGCTAAAATCAACAACAGAAGGAGGACGAGAAGAAGCCGCCTGCGCTTTTTCTTCCGGTTCTGCCGCCGTCGAATTTTTTTTCGAACGTTCGAACTTTGAGTCATAGTAAAAATATCTTCTCGTTTTCGTGTTTATTGGGCCGCTGCATGAGATCCGACACGGCCTGCCCGGGATCGGCGCCGCGGTACAAGACGTCGTAGAGTTTTTCGGTAATGGGCATTTCGATGCCAAGCTCCCGAGAGAGTTCGTAGCAGGCCTTCGTGGTTTTATACCCTTCCACCACCATGCCCACTTTTTCGATGGCGGCATCGGGATCCGTGCCCTTGCCGATGAGGTTGCCGAAGCGCCAATTGCGGCTGTGCACGCTGGTGCAAGTGACGATTAAATCGCCGATTCCGGAAAGGCCCTGAAAGGTAATTGGCTTTGCGCCGAGGGCGATGCCTAAACGCTGAATTTCCGTAAGGCCCCGGGTCATCAAGGCGGCCTTGGCATTGTCGCCGTAGCCCAGACCATCGGAAAGACCGGCGCCGAGGGCGATAATATTTTTTAATGCGCCTCCGATTTCCACGCCGATCATATCATCTTGAACGTAGACGCGGAAGCTGTCGTAAGTAAATAAGTCTTGGGCCCACAGGGCGTGTTTTTCGTCTTCGGCGCAGACCAAGACGGTGGTGGGCATGAATTTCGCCACCTCTTCCGCATGGGAAGGCCCGGATAAGACGATGTAGGGCGAATCGGGCAGGATTTCTTTGGCCACCTGAGAGAGGCGCAGATGGCTTCCCTGTTCCAATCCCTTGGCCAGATTAATGACCGGGGCTTTCGATCCCGCCCGAGCCACGGCTTCCATGGTGGAGCGCACCGCCCCTGTGGGCACGGCCAAGACGATGCCGTCGGCACCGTCGATGGTTTCTTCCACAGAAAGGTGCACCTGAATGGACGGATCGAAGGTGAAATCCTCTAAATAGCCGGGATTGTCCCCCACCGATTGAATCCGCGCGTATTGTTTTTCGTTGCGTGTGTACATATGCACCTCGTGGCCGATGCGGGCCAAGAGATTGGCAATGGCGCTGCCCCAACTGCCGCAACCTAAAATTCCGATCTTCACCGAATCAACCTCCGATCTTGTTTTCTCTGCCTTCTTTCAAGCGAATCAAATTGTCTTTATGGCGAATAAAGCCCATAAGCCACAGGGCGAGAATCGCCCAGCGATTGTAGCCGATGCTTCCGTATTTTATAAGCATGGCCGCACTACTCAGGCTGAGAAAGGTCAAGGACCCGACGCTCACGTATTTGGTGAGCTTCGCTGCGATGACGCCGGCCACGGCCGCTACGCCTCCCCATAGAGGCTCAAGCGTCGTATAGGAGCCGAAGGTTGTGGCAATGCCTTTGCCGCCGCGAAAACCCAGATAAAAGGGAAAGTCGTGGCCCAGAACGACGAAAAGGGCGGCGAAAAGCCGTATGGATTCGTCCAACATGGGCGCGAGTAAAGCCATGGCCACCACGCCTTTTAATACGTCGATGGCGAACGTGGTGTAGCCCAGCTTCTTCCCCATGACCCGCACGGCATTGGTGGTGCCGGCATTGCCGCTTCCTTCGTCGCGAATGTCTTTGTGGAAAAACACGCGGCTTAAAATATAAGCACCGGAAACAGAACCCACCAAGTAGCAGGCGAAAAATACGAGGAGCGTCTTCATCGATTCCTCAACTCCATAATAATGGGTACGCCGTCGAAGCGATAGGCCGCGCGAATTTGATTTTCCAAATAACGCAAATAGGTGAAGTGGAAAAGTTCCTTGTCGTTGACGGACAGCACGATTTTCGGCGGTCTGGCCGAGACTTGGCTCGCGTAGTAAAGCTTCCCGCGCTTGCCCTTATCCGAAGGGGGCTGATTCATTAAGACGGCCCGGTTCATAATGTCGTTTAAGACCCCGGTTTGAATCCTGAGGGAGTAATTGTTATTGACCACGTGAATCATGTTCAACAATTTTTCCACGCGAGAACCTGTCAGGGCCGAGATGAAAATCATGGGCGCGTAGTTTAAAAAGGGCAGCTCCATGCGAATGGCCTCTTCGAATTGCTTCATGGTGCGGGTTTCTTTTTCGATGGCATCCCACTTGTTCACGGCGATAATCATGGCCTTGTTGTTGTCGTGGGCGTAGCCTGCGATCTTCGAATCCTGCTCGCTGACCCCTTCCGTGGCGTCGATTAAAAGCACGCACACGTCGGCCAGCTCGATGCTTCTTAAAGTGCGCACCACGGAGTAGCGTTCCACTTTTTCGTTGATTTTTTTGCGCTTTCGAAGGCCCGCCGTGTCGATGAGCACGTAGTCCGTGTCTTCGTATTCGAAGAAGGAGTGAATGGAGTCCCGAGTCGTACCGGGAATGTTCGTTACGATGGAGCGCTCTTCCCCTAAAATGCGGTTCACCAGGGATGATTTTCCCGCATTGGGTTTTCCGATAAAGGCCACTTTAATTTCGTCGCGGAAATCATCTTCTTCCACCTTTGGAAAGGAGGCCACCGTGGCGTCCAGCAAATCGCCGATGCCCCGGGACTGCTCGGCGCTGATTGTGTAGGGCTCGCCTAAGCCCAACTCGTAAAAATCGTAGCGATGGTCTTCCGATTCCTTGGCATCCATTTTATTGACGACGAGAAGGGCTTCTTTTCCGCTCTTTCGAATGTAGGCGGCCACTTCCCGATCCACGGTAGTCAGGCCTTCTTTTCCGTCGACGACAAACAAAATGATTTGCGCATTTTCCACGGCCACTTCCGCCTGGGCCATGATCTCAGGCATAAAGGTCTCGTCGCTGGAGGGATCCAGCCCGCCCGTATCGATTAAAGTAAATTCATGATCGAGCCACGTAGCCTTGGCATAGATTCTGTCTCGCGTCACGCCCGGCGTATCCTCGGTAATGGATATTTTCGAGCGCGTCAGCACATTAAATAAGGTACTTTTGCCCACATTGGGGCGACCCAATATACAGACGACCGGTCTATTCAACAGGACGCACCTCCAAACATTTTTCTAAAAATTCCGCACCGTTGTTGCTTACGGTTATAATCTTCGCACCTAATTCTTTTTCCAAAGCTTCCACCGTTACATCGTCCAAAGTGATGGCACGGTCGCTTCGAAACATTGACATAGGTAACATTATAGCATCGTGGATTTTACCTTTCAATTGACGGACTACGTCCTCCGCCGTCAAGAGCCCCGCCACTTTTACCGTGTCGCCGAAAAAGTCGTTCTTTATGGTAACCACGTCGCATTGAATGCCGGGGAATTTTTCGTGAATCATATGGGCCAGTTCTTCAAACAAAGGCGCCGCATACTCTCCCGTGGCTAAAGTGATTTTGGAACGATACGTCCCTTCCGCCCGATCCAGGGCTTCTTTGAATTCTTCGTAGAAGGAGCGCATAAGCCCCACGCCGTTTTCGTACTGCGGGTAGCCGTCGTAGAAATCCGCCTCGGGCATATCCTTTTCGGCGATGAGGTAAAACTCATCGGAGGCGTAGACCCAATGGCGACCGCAGATTTTTCGCATCTCCTCCGCAAAGGCCTCGGCGATGGCGATCACTTCCCGCGCCTGATCCTTCGTGTAGGGGGAAAGCTTCGGCAAATGGTCCCGATACTTGGATAGCCCCACGGGCACCATGGCCACAGAGGCTACTTGGGGCATGAGAGACGCCAAGTCCCTCAAGGTGCGCTTCAGTTCCTCCCCGTCGTTCACACCGGGGAGCAGCACGATTTGCGCGTTCATGACGATGCCCGCATGGGCCAGGCGCTTCATGTCCTCCATAATCTTTCCCGCCGACGGATTCTTTAACAGCTCCACCCGGAGCTCGGGATTGGTCGTATGCACCGACACATTGATGGGGCTCAGGCCATAGGCGATCATGCGATCGAAATCTTCTTTTTTTATATTGGTAAGGGTAATGTAATTGCCCTGAAGAAAAGAGAGCCTGGAGTCGTCGTCTTTAATGTAGAGGCTGTCGCGCATATTCGGCGGCATCTGGTCGATAAAGCAAAAGAGGCAGCGATTGGAGCAGGTCTTTTGCGTGTCCAAAAGCGGCGTGACGAAATTGAGTCCGATAGGCTCCTCCACGTCTTTTTCAATGTCGTAGAGAATCAGTTCGCCGTCTTTCTTTTCGATGGTGAGGGTGATGTATTCGTTGGCCGATTCGTAGCGATAGTCGATGACATCCCTCACCTCGTTGTCGTTAATGGCGATCAATCGGTCGCCGGCTTCGATTTCCAACTCTTCGCCGATGGACCCGGGATCGACAGAGCGAATGGTATTTAATGCTTTATGAACGATGTCGATTTCATAAGGGTTCATGGCGCCTCCTATGGCCGTAATAGAAAAGGACTCTTTCGAGTCCTTCCCGCTTTATTTGTACAGAGGAAATTTTTCGCAAAAAATCCGCACGCGGTCTTTTGCTTGGTCTTCCGTAATTTCTTTTTTCAAGAGATCCACCATGATTTGCGCCACATAGGCCGCGTCTTCTTCTTTCGCGCCCAAGGTCGTCATGGCCGGGGTGCCGATGCGAATGCCGCTGGTCACCATGGGCGATTCGGGATCGTAGGGGATCATGTTTTTATTTGTGGCGAGGCCGCTGTCGTTTAACAACTTTTCAGCCTCTTTACCCGTTAACTTCAGGGAACGAAGGTCCAAGAGCAACAGGTGATTGTCCGTACCGCCGGAAACCAAATCCACGCCTTGTTCCAAGAACACTTTTTCCATGGCCTTGGCGTTGTCGATGATTTGCTTGCAGTACACCTTGAAATCCGGTTGCGCCGCTTCGTGGAAGGCCACGGCTTTTGCCGCGATTACGTGTTCCAAGGGGCCGCCTTGCAGTCCGGGGAACACGGCCTTGTCGATGGTTTTGTGCAATTCTTCCGTGCAAAGAATGGCGCCGCCTCTGGGGCCCCTGAGAGTCTTATGGGTGGTGGTGGTTACCACGTCGGCGTAGGGCACAGGATTTTCGTGATAGCCCGTGGCCACGAGGCCGGCAATGTGGGCCATGTCCACCATAAAGTAGGCACCGCTCGCCTTCACGACCTCCGCCATGCGCTTAAAGTCGATCTTTCTCGGATAGGCCGACGCGCCGCCGATAACGAGCTTCGGTTTGTATTCCTTTACCGCTGCTTCAAAGGCGTCGTAGTCGATGCGACCCGTCTTTTCATCGACGCCGTAATCCACGATGTCGAAGTATTTTCCCGAGATATTCACCGGGCTTCCGTGAGACAAGTGGCCGCCCTGACTTAAGTTCATGCCCAAGATCCGATCGCCGGGCTTTAAGAGACCCAAGTACACGGCCATATTGGCATTGGCGCCGCTATGGGGCTGTACATTGGCGTGATCGGCACCGTAGAGGGCTTTAAAGCGATCGATGGCCAATTGTTCCACTTCGTCCACCACTTGGCAGCCGCCGTAGTAGCGGGCGCCGGGCAGGCCTTCGGCGTATTTATTGGTCAGTGGCGATCCCATAGCCTCCATGACGGCGTAAGAGACAAAGTTTTCCGAGGCGATGAGCTCGATGTGACTTTGTTGCCGCTCGGTTTCCTTTTGTACCAGCGAATAGATTTCAGGATCCGTCTTTTCTAAGTGCTTGTAATCCAATCCTTGCCCCTTTCTCGGTTCTAATACCTGTCGTTGATGTAGGTGTCGATTTTGGAGCGTTTTTTTTCTTCCATGAAAACGCCCCGATCGACTAAGTCTTCATAAACCCGTTTGGACGTGGAATGCAAAATATACTCCGGATACTCGATAAAGACGATTTCAAAGAGACGGTCTTGCAATTTCTTTCCGTCGCAGTGAACGAAGTAGCCGTAGACATTTTTGTAATCGACAAAATCCAAAATTTCCAAGATCGTGTCATCTTTTTTTCCGTAATATTTTTCAGCCAAAGAAAGGGAGCGGCAATACTCTCGGTTGCTCTTCTGCATCCGCTTCACGCGCCGAGCCTCCATGCGGTAGCTTTTGGCCAAGGCGTTGTAGTATTGGTAATTAAAGATCCCCTTCTCCAGCCGATCGATGAGAAAAAAGGGGCGCACATTGCTGCTGTGCATGTCCTTTAAATTCGTCTGCAAAAATTCCTTTTTGTTTAAATCGCCGCGCTCATAGGCGCGAATCAAGGCGCTACGCCTCTCCATAAAGTGCTGAAACCACTTGTCGCAAATCGGCTCCATGGCCATGGAGTCCTCATCATAAGAATGCATTGATCAGTACCGGCAACACCATTGCTAAGCATAAAATTACGGCCACGATTCGGATAAATGTCTTGTTCGATTTCATTCCAATCCCCTGTCAGTCGTTAACCTTCCAAAGAAACTTCTTGTGCGTATTGTTTTAATTCTTCCGGGAAGTCCGCTTCCACGTAATTGACGTTAATGTAGATTTGGCGGTTTTCCATGCCCAAGGTTTCCAGGCGATTGGCCAAATCCTTCAAGTCTTCGATGGAGAGGTCCATGACCTTGTACATGCCGTCGACGTAAACTTTTTCCAAGTCGTAGTCCATGGCGAACATGCCGCTTAAAAAGCCGTAGAATTCGTCTAAATTGGTGAGATTGTATTCCGTGGCGTTAATTAAGCGCACATTGTAATCCAAGCTGAAAATGTGGTCGTCGTCGACTTCAACAAAAGCGATGTTGCCGTTGCCGCCTTCGTGGTCTTCATTGGCGTGGTCGATTAACCATTTCGTTTTTCCTGCACCTTTTGCTCCTAAGATATAACGAATCATTGTAATCATCCTTTCTCTATTTCCTATACAAATGACCTTGCGGCCGATTTTCCTCAATCATTCGCCGTACGATTTCGTCGCGAATGTAGTACCAGCTTCTATTCCAATTGGCGAACAACACGTCTTTTTCCGGCGCACGTCCCAAAAGACGGCCGATAACCGTCTCCGGAGGCAGATGCTCCAGAAATGAGATCACCCGCTCCATAAACTCTTCCATGGGAAGGGGCACGAAGGTGCCGGTGGTGTACATGTCGGCGAGTTTGGTGTGCTTCGCCACGTAAAGATTGTGAATCTTCACCTCGTCGGCACCGACGCGGGCCAATAATTCGGCGCCTCTGAGCACGTCGTCTCGGCTGTCCCAAGGCAGATCCAAAATCATATGGACCGCAAGCCTCAGGCCTTTTTCCTTGATCCGCTTCGACGCGTCGATAAATTCGTCGATGCCGTGGCCGCGATTGATCGCTTCCAGTGTCTTTTCATTGGCCGATTGCAGGCCCAATTCGAAGGTGACGACCTTATCCGGAAAAATTTCCTTCGCCGCCGATAAATATTCGTCGTCCACACAGTCCGGCCGCGTGGATACGGAGACGCCGACGATGTCTTCTTCCGCCACCGCCTCTAAATTTTCTTTAAAGTCGGCCAGAGGAAGGTAGGTGCCCGTAAAATTTTGAAAATACGGGATAAAGCCTTGGGCCTTGTACCGCGCCTTCATTCGCGCCTTGTTTTCTCGAAACTGTTCCCGTACGCTTCCTTGAATCCATTCGAAGCTGCCTCCCTCTTCGCCGCAAAAGATGCAGCCGCCCACCCCGACGGTGCCGTCGCGATTGGGACAGCTGCCCTTCAAGTGAATGGGCACCTTGTATACTTTCATGCCGAAAGCATCCTTGGCGTAGGTGCTGAAGCTTCGATAGGGAAATGGCTCCGTAATGTTATTCTCCTTGATCTTCCACGTCTTCCGCATAGAGGCTTTCGAATTCGTCGGCGACGCGGTTGAAATAGTCTTCGTCTTCGATAAAGACCAATTCCAATTCTTCGTCTTCCAATTCGGTGTATTCGTAAATCAGAACGGAGGCGTCTTCGTCCACTTCGTCGCCTTTTAAGGGCAACAAAGCGATGTAGTCTTTTTCTTCAAAGGGGAAAATGCCGATGACGGCGCAGTCCAATTCGCTGTCATCTTCCAATGTCAGCGTAATGACGTCCATTTCCTCGTGTTCGTGATCGTGATCGTGTTCGTGTTCGTGGCTCATATTTATCCTTTCATTTTTAAAAGTTCCAGAAGGTAATCGAATACCCGATTGGTCGAGGCGATCGATAAGTTTTCGCCGGGGGCATGGACGCCGTCCATGTCGGGGCCAATGGAAATCATGTCCATCTTGCCGATGGAATCTTGCAGAATGCCGCATTCCAAACCGGCGTGAATCATTTCCACCGTGGCATCTTTGCCGGTCATGTCTTTCCATAATTTCACGGCTTTGTCCCGAAGAGGCGATTCTTCCGCGTATTCCCAAGGGGCGTAGGCGGAAAGTTCTCGGAATGTGCCGCCGCTTAATTCGCCGGCGATGCGGTTTTTCAGGGCGATTTCATGAATCTTGCTTTCCACATCGCTACGAATTTGCATGGTAAAGACAATTTTTTCATCGTCACTTGCGGCGACGCCGATGTTGGTGGAGGATTCCACCAAGCCTTCGATTTTCTTGCTGAAGGTGTTGACGCCGTTGGGCGCGACGAGAAGGTAATTAATAACGCCGTCGGCTACCTCCTGAGCGAGGACTTTGTCGGCGGAAGCGGTTTCGATTTTAAGCACGCCATTGGGATCCGTGGCGACAAATTCCTTTAAGATCGTGTCGGCGGATGCCTTCAGTGCCGCCTTGATGCCGTCCACATCTTTGGCATCGACGCCGATAAGGGCTTCGGCATCTCTCGGAATGGCGTTGGGCTTCGAACCGCCGGAGAAATCCGCCAGTTCGAAATCGTAGTCGTAGGAGACTTCTCTCAAGATCCGCGCCAACAGAAGAATGGGATTGCCCCTTTCGTCGTCGATATCCGAGCCGGAGTGGCCGCCGCGGAAGCCGCCGAGATCGATGGCGAGGAACGCATCCTTTTCGGGCGCCTTAAATTCTTTTTCGAAGATAATTTCGGACACCATGCCGCCGGCACAACCGACGGTAATAATGCCTTCTTCTTCCGAGTCGATGTTGATTAATGTGCGACCTTCGAAATACTTGCCGTCGATGGTATGGGCTCCGGCCATGGACGTTTCTTCCTCGACGGTAACCAAGCATTCAAGAGCCGGGTGTTCGTAGTCGCCGTCTAAGATGGCGAGCATCATGGCCACGGCGATGCCGTCATCGGCACCGAGTGTGGTGTTCTTCGCGATGATTCGATCGCCTTCCACCACGGCTTCGATGGGATCATTTGAAAAGTCGTGTTCGTAGCCTTTTACCGCTTCGCAGACCATATCCATGTGGCCCTGCAAAATTACGGTTAGCTCGTTTTCGTAGCCTTTCGATGCGGGCTTTTTAATAACGATGTTTTTCCATTTATCTTGAATGACCTCGAGATCGCGATCCTTGGCCCATTGAACCAGGAAGTCGCTGATTTTTTCTTCTTCTTTGCTGCAACGGGGAATGTCCGTTATGGCGGCAAAGAAGTTTAGAACCGGTGAATCGCCGGTTAAACCTTTTATCATTCTATCACCTCTTCTTTATACTACATATTACACGAAACGCGCCGCTTCGTCATTACTTTTCGCTTTTATTCGGTAAAGGAATATGGCAATAGCCGCCGGGATTTTTCACTAAATATTGTTGGTGGTATTCCTCGGCTTCCGTAAAGTTTTCAAGAGGCGCCACCTCCACCCAAATCTTGCGCGTCGATTGGCTTTGGCGCTTCTGTTTATCCTCTTCGTAGAAGTCCTTCAGGGCCTCGTCTCCGGGCCTGTAATAGAGCCCGGTACGGTACTGGCGCCCCACGTCATTGCCTTGGCGGAAATAACTGTATGGGTCGATGATTTTGTAAAATAAATCCACGATTTTTTCCCGCGATAGGACCTCGGGATCGAATTCGATGATCACGCCTTCCGCCGCCTTGCTCTTGCCGTAGCAAAGGTCTTCGTAGGTGGGACTCGGAATGTCGGAGTTAATATAGCCCACCACAGTGGCGGTGATTCCATCGGTGCGCCGAAAATATTCTTCCACGCCCCAAAAACAACCGCCGGCCAAAATAATTTCTGCCATGGTACCTCCTAATAGTTTAACATGCGCTCGATGCGCCCTTTATTATTCTGAAAATCTTCGTAGGACCGAATGTTTCTGAATACCTGAGAAATGGAATGGGTGCTCAAGCCATAGTAACTGCTGATCATGTGGTTCATGGAGGGATCTTTTTCCACCATGGAAGCATAGCAATTTAAAATAAAGTCAATGACGGACGCGTATTCTTCCTCGGTAAAGCCGCTGCTGTCCACTTCCCTTTTTATGGTCTCGATTAACAAACTTTCCAGATAGCGGAAAAATTCTTCGAAGTCGATCCTGGGCTCCGATTGCTCGATTTCGGCGATAATCTTAAAAAACAGATTCCATCCGAACTCCCGCTGCATAACGGCGTACACCGCTTTGCCTACCCGCTCGGTAAAGGCCGTGGTAAAGGTGGGCCGGCGATCGAATTCGACGCCCTCGGCAACTTTAAAGCCCTTTTGGTCGATGTGGTTGATTCGGTTCAACAGGCGAATGAAATTTTCCCCCTCGTCGTAATCCAACAGGGCCTGGCATTTGTAGTCCAAATATTCCACGATAATGTCCGAGGTCTCGTTAAAGTCCACGACAAAACCAAGCTCCTTGCGAATGGTGCCCACGAAAATATCGTGAATGATTTTCGACAAAAGGCTTTTCAGCTGCCGATGATTGCTCTTCACCGCCGAAGAATCCATGTCGTTGACGTGTTCGTATAGGATTCGCAACTGGCGGTCGATCATGGACAGATTGTCCTTAATGGAATGCATAATGTCTCGGAAAAATTCTTCCGTGAGCATGTAGTTGTAATTTTTATATAAGACCTTGTGGTCGATTTCACCCCAGAATACATTAACCAGGGACTTGATCTGCAATTCGAAATTAAGCTTTTCGTCGTCCTTTTGAATGATTCCGTCGATTTTATAAATGCCGAAGCCGTTTTTTTGAATCATGGGCTGGGCCGTTTCCATATCCAGCAAAATGTGTTTGTGACTCGGCGACCTGTAGTAGCCGTTTCCCACGGGAATGTAAAACAGATCTTTAATGGCCCGGTAAATGTCCACTTCGTCGTCGGTAAAACGACATTCGATTCTCAGCCCGATAATATCCTGCATGTGCCGGAGCATTTCCGCGGCATCGTCGTAGCGCATATAGAGGCTGTTTCGAATAATTTTTTCTCTTAAAGAATTTGCCGATTTGATTCGTGAATTGACCGCGAGAAAACTGTCGTTGTCTTTAAATTCCATTTCAAAAAAGTTTTCAAGCTCCCGCTCGAGCTCCGCTATAAACTCGTATTTATTGTTCAACAGCTCGATGGAGCGGTCAATAAAGTTGAATAAATCCAGTTCCATATCTTCCCCCTGACATAGAACCAGTATATCACAGAATCGTGCAGGAAAACGATCCTTCTCCCCGATCAAAAAAGCGGCTCTCTGGCACGGAAATGGCTTAATTTCAATACTTGTAAATAAAAAAGCGGCCGGAGCCGCTCATTTTATTTGTATTCGACTTTGTATTTCTTTTCGAGTTCGGCCACTTTTTCCAAGTAGCGTTCTTGTTGTTTTTGGCGGGTGAGTTCCATTTGGATTTCGCCGCGCACTTCGTCGAAGCTCTTTTCTTCTTCCGGATTACCTTCGATGCGCTTAATGACGTGGTAGCCGAATTGGGTCTTTACGGGATCGGAAATTTCGCCGTCTTTCATGTCGAAGACCTTTTCGTCGAATTCCGGCACCATTTGGCCGCGTCCGAAGGTACCTAAGTCTCCGCCGTTTTGATTGGAGGGGCAGGAAGAGTGTTCTTTCGCTAATTCGCCGAAGTCTGCGCCATCGCGGGCTTGCTTGGCAAGGTCGGCGGCCTTTTCTTCTTCGTCGACTAAAATGTGTGCGGCGTGAACGGATTCAGGGTTCTTGAAGAAGCGCTTGTTTTCTTCGTAGAATTTTTTCATGTCTTCTTCCGACACTTCAACGCCTTCGATGGTCTTGCTGAAGTTGTAGGATTTTAAAAGAGACTTCTTCGTGTCGGCAAAGACCTTTTTAAATTCTTCGTCTTCATCCATCTTCTTGTCCATGGCATCCATAAGCAAGAGCTCTTGGCGCACCAATTCGTCTAAGATGTGTTTCTTTCCTTCATCCCCTTGGAATTGAATGGCCATTTGGGGATTCATGCTCTTTAAATAGGCATCCACATCGGATTCGTGAATGTCCACATTGCCGATGGACGCCAATACTTTATTTTCTTCTGTCATTAATTTACCTCCTAATGATCGTGGCTGTTTGCCTTTTACTGCTCTTTATCATAACAATCCCCTGTGTTTCCGTCAAGATTGTTGCTATTCTATTAATTGCGAAAGCTATGGTATAATGAAATACGTACGCAATTTATTTAAACGGGAGAAGATACTAAGCGCCAGCACCATTTAGGTGGACGAGGAATGAAGTGATCGAATTTTCGGCGGATGCTTCATAGGTCTGCAACCTGAGTATTGTACAAAACCCGGAGCAATCTTGGCACAAAATCAATACGGCAGCTCCCGAGATTAGGAGGATATTATGTGTGGAATTGTTGCCTTTAACGGCAAGGAAAATGCTGAAGAACGCATTCTTCAGGGACTTGAAAAATTAGAATACCGCGGCTACGACAGCGCCGGCATCGCCATGATCGACCATGGCCTCTTGAAAGTAACGAAGGCCGCCGGCCGCTTGGACGCACTGGAAGAAAAACTTCGCGCCCATCCCCTCGTAGGCCACAACGGCATCGGCCATACCCGCTGGGCCACCCACGGCGTTCCCAGCGAAATGAATGCCCACCCCCACGTGTCCAGCGACCACAAGGTGGCCGTGGTACACAACGGCATTATCGAAAATTTCCAGGCCATTAAAAACCGCCTTATGGAAGAAGGCTTCACCTTCTACTCCGAAACGGATACGGAAGTGGTGGCCAATTTAATCGCATCGAAACTTCACGGAGATTTGAAATCCGCCGTGCAAGAAGCCACGAAAGAACTGCGCGGCACCTTCAGCCTGGCCGTTCTCTCCTCCGACGATCCGGAAACTTTAATCGTCACTCGCAGAGAATCGCCCTTGATCTTGGGCATCGCCGACGACGGCATTTTTGCCGCATCGGACATCCCCGCCCTCTTGGCCTACACTCGCGATGTCATCTATTTAGACAATGACGATCTCGTGGTTATCGAAAAGGGCAACTACACCATCTACAACCACGGCGAGGTCATCGACAAAGAAGTGAAAACCGTGGAATGGAGCATGGAAAGTGCCGGCAAAGAAGGTTTCGATCACTACATGATGAAAGAAATCTTCGAACAGCCCAAGGCCATTCGCGACTGTTTACTCCGCAAAGTCGATGAGGGCTTTGTGAGCTTCGGCGAACAATCCTTTACGAAAGATGAAATCGAAGCCTTCGACCACGTCTTTATGACGGCCTGCGGCACGGCCTTCCACGCTTCCCAAGTGGGCAAACGCGCCTTGGAAGAGGCCATGCAAAAGGAAATTACGGCGGAAATCGCATCGGAATTCCGTTACAATATGCCCTTCTTAAACGAAAACAGCCTGCTTATCGTCGTGAGCCAATCCGGCGAAACCGGCGACACCTTGGCCGTGCTTCGGGAAGCGAAGCAACGGGGCGCGAAGGTCCTCGCCATTACCAATGTGTTGGGCTCCAGTATCGACCGGGAAAGCGACAAAGTCATTTACTGCGACGCCGGCCCCGAAATTTCCGTGGCCAGCACCAAGGCCTACTCCACTCAGCTCTTGAGCCTTTATCTCTTGGCCCTGGACTTCGGCTACAAGCTGGGCACCTACGACGAAGAAGCGGTGAAGGTTGCCATCGAAGAGCTCTCCGGCGTTCCGGAAAAAATCGAATCCATTTTGGAGCATGTGGATGATTTGGATCCCATTGCCAAACGCCTCGCTTCTCACCCGGCCATCTTCTACCTGGGCCGCGGTATCGACTACCTGAGCGCAAAGGAAGGCGCCTTAAAGCTCAAGGAAATCTCCTACATCCACGCCCAATCCATGCCCGCCGGGGAATTAAAACACGGCAGCATCGCCCTCGTGGAAGAGGGCCTCCCCATCGTCACCATTATCACCCAATCCCTTCTCGTGGAAAAAAGCATTTCCAATATTAAAGAAGTGAAGGCCAGAGGCGCTTACAACATCGTCATTACCGACGACGTCAGTGCCCACATCGACGAAGTGGCCGACGATCTCATTCGCATCCCCGCCATCTCCGATCTCTACGCCCCCATTCTCGCCGTCTTGCCCCAACAAATCCTCGCCTACAAAGTGAGCGTTCTCTTGAGCAACGACGTGGACAAACCGAGAAACCTGGCGAAATCCGTAACCGTCGAATAAAAATAACGAATCGGCACAAGGCTTCTTGTGCCGATTTTTTCATGCAAAAAGGACTTCCCAACCTGAGAAGTCCTTTTTTGAGCGCAATTCAATTTAAGTCTTCAACGAATACTTGCTCTAAACCCTTTCTTATAGAAAGGCTAATCCCGATGCCCATGACGACGAAGACCAAAACAATGGGCAGATAGTTCGTCGTGAAGAAAAGATTTTTCGCTGCGAATGCAATGGCGAATTTGCTCCTCGCCGATCGTCCTAAGATGACTACGGGAAGCAAGATGCCATAAAGGGCAAGTAAGCGCAAAAAGAGCATGCCGCCTTCTCTGTAAACCATGGACTTCATTTGCCTTTCCGTCATGCCCGCCGTCATAAGCAGTTCAAACTCTCTCTTTCTGGCCCGCAAGTTGCCGATAAAACTATTGTAAGCATTGGTCAAGGCAATGAGGATGAGAATCCCTTGAATGCCTCCGTTCAGTACGCGCACATTCCTCTCCGCCTCATTATCCAAAGCCCGACTCATGGCTTGAGTTAAGGTGGAGTGGTCGGTCTTCGGAATATAAGATGCGATGACTCTCTCAAAATCTTCAGATACCTTGTCCACGTTTTTGTCCGCTCGCATTTTTATATTGTAATAGTTCACCGGATCCGACGGATCGTGTCCTTCCTTTTGGAAAAATGCCTCCATGGTGGAATGTCGCGTAAACAGGGAGACTTCTCGAGCCGTCATGGGCTCGATGGCGAAGGGCATCTCGTCGATCACGCCGCCGATGCCGATGGCCATTACCTTACCTTCCGCGGCGTAGCGCAGCTTTACGGCCCCGCTTCCATCGGTGACGGGAATGTAATTTCGAAAGGCATAGGGACTTCCGTCGTCGGCGGCGGTTCTATTTAAGAGCAAATACGCCGTATCGTTATCGTATCCATTCGCTGCCAAAAGCTTCTCGTAATCCTCGTCGGTAAGTCCGTACATCCTGGCATACAAATCCTTTGACTTCTTGCCATCTTTTAACGCCTGTTTCATAGGATCTGAAAAGAACGCTCCGTTGTCTCCGACAAAGCACTTAAAATCTTGCTTGCGATATACATGCCATTCATCCGCGCCTTTTAGAGCTTTTAGGTCCTCGGTCATTTGGGGATCCATCGATCCCGGGGTGTAAATAACCGAGGAAAAGGAATAGGGACTGCGAAATTTGTCGTAGGCTTCAGTGAGCCCTGAATAGGCGCCGGATACCATGACCACGGTGAGAATCACGGCCGAAAGCGCCGTGGACAAACGGATCGTGCGGTAGGTTCTCTTGTAAGAAACGTAACAATCTTTGGCCAAAGTTCTTTCGATTTTTCCCCTTAATTTCGACGGACCCAGCCGCCCGTCTTTTTCCGACAGGCCGTTTAGTCCCTCGATAATATTTAATTTCCCGCAGCGCTTCGCCGGCACCATGGCGGATAGATAAACCGTCGCCGCAGATAAAACTAAAATAGCCAAAACCACAAAGGGCGAAATGCTCACCGCTTGAAAATCCGGCGCCTTAATTCGCTCGCTTAATATGTCGGCCATAGCATGGATGCTCTTGGCATTGTTGCGCCACATTAAATACAAGAGTCCGTTGGCCACGCCATAGGACAGAGCCGTGCCCAGCAGAATCGGTCCCCTCGCCAAAAGAAAAGCGCGCCTGCGGATCATTTCCTTTACTTGTTTCTCCGTCATGCCCACACTTTTTAACAGGGCGATCTCCCGCTGATCCCGACTGTTCCACACGTTAAAAGCGCCGTAAATAATAAAGGCAAATAAGAGTACCAACAGACTCATGGGAATATACATTTCCAGTGCACGAGATAGCACATTTTTCGGCGGAATAATTCCATTGGGATAGATCAATTTATAATTCAAGAGAGGGATGTTGTAACCCAATCGCCCCTGACTTTCCGCCACTTTCGGATCGATGCTTCGCTTCTGTAAAATCTCCCGCGTCAGAGTGTAGGTATCTCGTGGGTTTTTGTACCATATATAGGCCTCTACGACACTCGAACCGTCATAAAGTGCGTCTTTCGACACATCTGATACGCGACCGATCAAATAATACTCATCAAACGATAATTCGGGGTTCTCGTAAACGCCTACGATCCGATAAGTCTTCCCTTCCGCCTCCAATGTGCTGTTCAGATGCAGATCTCGATTTTGCTTCAAAAATGAATCAGGCACTAACAATTCGTCGTCTCTTTCCGGCCGCCTGCCCTCGACGGGTTCAAAGCTTTTTAATTGAGAGAAACAATCTTCCCGTTCGTAAATCACGGCGTTTCGGTCCGTTTTTACGATGCGATCAAAGGCAATTTTCTCGATGGCCGGATTCTTTTTTAAATCATCGTAAAAAGAGGCGTCGACCTCGGCAATGGACGCGTGGTAATCACCTTGATCGGCGACGGCAAAATCAACTTCCGCTTTTCTTAAAGAGGTAGTGATAAACAGAATGGTCCCCAGTAAAATCACGGCAAGTAGTATGCTGGTTTTTACCGCCAGGGCGTCTTTTTTGCCGGCATTGACCACGGAGGCAGCTAATTCACTAATGATTTTCATCGTCTACACCTCCGAAGGGAAGAGTTTTCCGTCGATCATGCGGAATACTTTTTGGCAGCTGTTGGCCACCTTTTCATCGTGGGTCACGATGGCCATGGTGGAGCCGGTGCGCTCGTTGACCAATCGGAAAAGGGCGGTGATTTCTTCGGAATTGCGGCGATCCAAGTTCCCCGTGGGCTCATCCGCTAAAATCAGGGCGGGCCTCGTGATTAAGCTTCGGGCAATGGCCACTCGCTGTTGCTCGCCGCCGGAAAGTTGTTTCGGATAGCGATCCAATTTATCTTCGATCCCGAGAATCGAAATAATCTCTTTAAAATAAGCTTCATCTTCCTTTCTTCCGTCCAGAAGCAGGGGGAGCAAGATATTTTTCCGCGCCGTTATATTTGGGATCAGATTGAAAAATTGGTAGATGACTCCGATGTTCCTGCGACGGAAAATGGTCATTTCCTCGTTGCTAAGGGTCGTAATGTTTTTATCCTGAATGAAAATTTCGCCGCCGGTAGGCCTGTCGATGCCCGCCAAAAGGTGGAGCAAGGTGGACTTTCCCGATCCGCTGTCGCCGATGATCGCCACCAAGTCTCCTTTTTCCAACTGAAAATTCACGCCGTCCAGAGCGCGGACTTCCACCGACCGACCGTAGGTCTTCGTAAGATTCACTGTTTTTACAATAGGCATAGGCTTCCTCCTTTTCTGAGCCTACGATATCAAGTGAAAGTGACCGGTCGGTGACCGAGTACCTGCGCCTCGTCTATTCGTAAAAGCGCAACTCAAATCGATTTGATTCCTTGCCTTTTGTATAGAGGAGATCGCCGCCTTGTCTTTTCATAATCGCCCTTGCCATGGGGAGGCCGATTCCAAAGCCGGATGTGTTGGGATCTTTTTTATAAAAGCGCCGAAATGCTTGTTCCAAGGTGTCCCGATCCATGCCTTCGCCGAAATCTTCGACGACAATGGATTTGTAGACATTGGTTTTTATAAAAGTCATGGCGATGCCTCTTTCTTTGGACGCTTCCATGCCGTTCTTCGCGAGATTAAACAGGGCTTCGTAGGTCCATTTCTTATCACAATAGAGAGCCACTGATTCGCCATAAATAGTGCAAGGGATCTTTTCTCTTGCGAAGGCATTTTCCAATCCTTCCGCCACGGTTGTCGCCAGCTCCATGCCGTCGACCGCTTCTTTTTTCATCGCCACCACATCACTGTCCACCGCCGCCAATTTAAGTAGCGCATCGGAAAGGCCCAAGAGGCGCTCCATGGATCGGCCCATACGTTCAAGGGCCTCTTTGTCCGATGCATCGTCGATGAGATCCAGCATAAGCAAGGTGCCTGTAATTGGCGTCTTGATTTGATGGGCGATATCTTCCGTATACTCCGTCAGTTGAACGCGACGGTTCTCAGCCTCTTGAGCGATGCGCTTATTTTCTGATGTCATCTTCACGATTTCATCTCTCAGCTTAGAAAAATCGTCTTCTTCGGCCTCATCGACTCGAGACTCCGGATCCGAACTATGTAGGAGGCGGATCATGTCGTCGATTTTCTCTTCAACTTCCATGGAAGCATTCCCTTCAAAGCAATCGATGGCAAAGTAGAGCCCTCCGTTAATCATAAAAAATAGCGCGACGGTCAACCAATCGAAGCGTGGAAAGAAAGCAACTACAACCATGGAAAGGACGAGATTTAGCGATAGGATCAATAGGGTCTGTCTTTTAGTCATCGCCATCCTCCCAAAAATAGCCCATGCCCCGCACAGTTTTTATAAAATGGCCGTAAGGTCCCAGCTTCTTGCGAAGGCGCTTCACGGCGACGGTGAGTGTATTATCGTTAACTTCGTCGCCAAAGCCCCACACCTCGTCGATTAATTGGCTTCGCAACAATTGTCTGCCTCGATTTGCCAATAGCATGGCCAGCAGATCAAATTCCTGCCTATTCAAGTCCACGGCTTTGCCCCGCAAAATCGCCATCTTCGATTGCCTGTCTAAGATCAACTCTTTAAATTCCATGGACTCTTCTTCCGGTCCGAGGCGCTTAAAAAGATTGTCAATTCGCGCCTTCAATACGGGAAGGGAAAATGGCTTCGCCACGTATTCATCGGCCCCTTGAGATAAGCCTTTCACGACATAGTCCTCGTCGCCTTTTACCGTAAGCATGAGAATGGGCAGTTTAGAAAAGGAACGGACCCAATTTAAGAAATCGAAACCCGATCCGTCGGGAAGATTTACATCGAGAATGAGCAGATCGGCGGAGCGAATTTGCTCTTCGCCCACATCGCCCAATCGACCCGCCGCCACCACTTCCATGTCGTACCGAGCCAGATAAGTTTTCACGCCGTAGACGATGGTCTCGTCGTCTTCGATCATCAGTATCTTCAATGGTCGCCTCCCTTTACAACAAGCCCAAAATTTCGTCCAGCTTCTTCATATCCAGTGCCTCTTCCACCACGGATGCCAATTTTTCGATCTGGCTGTCTTTAAAGGCGGCGTAGTCCATCGCTACTTTCGGCGGCAGATTTTTTTCCTTCTTTAGTGCGGCCACG
The DNA here is from genome assembly GCA_902363535.1 of Peptoniphilaceae bacterium. GTDB lineage: Bacteria > Bacillota > Clostridia > Tissierellales > Peptoniphilaceae > Aedoeadaptatus > Aedoeadaptatus acetigenes. The sequence goes on along the minus strand of CABJAE010000005.1, from coordinate 39,716 downwards.
ATCTCTTCGGCGATGTGAGGAGCGTCGAAAAAACCGTGAATGTAGGTGCCGTAGAGGCGGCCGTTTTTTACCACGCCGCCGGTTTCTGTCAGTCTTTTTATTTCGCCCGCCTCTTTTATCTCGCTTTGCCCCATATGAATTTCATAGCCCGCCACTTTTTTTCCGCTCAGATTTTTCAGCAGGCCCTCGGAAGGGGAAATCGTCGTTTCCACGCGGCACTGCTTCTTTTCTTTTGAAAAGATGGTGTCCATGGGAAAGAGCTTGAGCCCCTCCATGGTGCCGCCGCTTTCCACTCCCTCCGGATCGGAAAGGGTGTCTCCCATCATTTGAAAGCCGCCGCAAATGGAAAAGATAATGCCTCCTTTTTCGGCGTGGCGCAAAATTCGGGCATAGATCCCCGTTTCTTTCAGCCATTTTAAGTCGGCCATGGTGTTTTTCGTCCCGGGGATGATCAAGAGATCCGGCTCGCCGAATTCTCCCACTCGCGTAATGGCGCGAACGGAAACATCGGCCATCATTTGAAAAGGCGCCACGTCGGTGACATTGGAGATGTGGGGAAGGCGAATGACGGCGATGTCCACGGATGCACGATCCGTCTCGTGGAATTCCATGGCCAGGGAATCTTCCGCCTCCAATCGCACGTCGGCATAGGGCACGACGCCGAGGACGGGAACGCCGGTGCGCTCCTCTAAAATTTTGAGGCCCGGCTCCAGTATGGACACGTCGCCACGGAAGCGGTTCACGACGATGCCCTTGAGCCTTCTTCGCTCGTCGTCATCGAAAAGCTCCCATGTCCCTACCACAGAGGCGAACATGCCACCTCGATCGATGTCGGCGATGAGAATGGCGGGAATGTCCGCCGCCTTGGCGAAGCCCATGTTTACCATGTCCACGCTTTTTAAATTGATCTCCGATGCGCTCCCCGCTCCTTCGCACAAGACGAAGTCAAATTCATCGGCCAAGGATTCGTAGGCCGCCAGGGCCTTGGGAAATAGCTTCTTCTTTTCGGCGTAGTAGGCGCGGGTCTCGAGATTTTTGTAGACGCGGCCATTTACGATGACCTGGCTCACTCCCGGCGCCGTGGGCTTTAAGAGGATCGGATTCATGCGCACGTCGGCGGGTATCCGCGCCGCCTCCGCCTGCACGATTTGCGCCCGCCCGATTTCCGATCCGTCGTCGGTGATGCCGCTGTTCAGTGCCATGTTCTGTGCCTTAAAGGGCGCCACCCGGTAGCCTCTGTTGGCGTAAATGCGAAGGAGCGCCGCCACCATGGCACTCTTCCCCGCGTTGGACGCCGTTCCCAATACCATTAACCCTGCCACGGTGTCGCCTCCTTTAATGCCTCAAGAAAATTCTCTCTAAGTCTCTCGTTGCCGCTTAAGTGAAGTTGCGGATAACCTGCATAAACATTTTTCCCATGGTAGGCCGTTCGCCTCTCTCCCCTGCCGCTCGGCTTTTGGATGAGAAGGTCTTCCCCCTCCTCATCGGCGGCGCTGTAATGAAATTCGTGGACGGGAGCCGACTCGCCTGCCTTCAACAGAAGACCGTCTTCTTCCGCCGTGATCACTTGATAGCCGAAGTGCTGCAGGCGATCGGTCATCTTCGCCTCGCCGTGAAAAAGTCCGAAGGCTTCGCTGCCGTCGATTTTTTCAAGAAGGCTCATAAAGCCGCCGCTCTCGGCTACGATGACGCCGCCACTTTCGACGAAAGATTTTAAATCCCAGGCAAGGGTTTTATTTTTCGCCAAGGCTTCTTTGTGAAGCTCCGGATAGCCGCCGCCCAAATAGACGCCGCAGATCCCTTTCGGCAGAGGATCCGCGAGGGGCGAAAAGGGAATCCATTCCACGCCGCGCTCGGCGAGATCGTCGAGGACGTCTTCGTAATAAAAGAAAAAGGCTTCGTCTTTTGCAATGGCCACGGGAATTTTTTTTCGCAAAGGATTCATCGCCATTTCACGACATACGGACTTTGCCGCACAGGCGGCGAGGAGCTTATCTAAATCCACATAGTTTTCCACGACATCCGCCCAATTTTCGGCGAATGCGCGAAAGTTTTCGATCTCCTCCGGTCGGTGCAGGCCCAAGTGGCGCTCGGGCAAATCCCGATCCAAATCGGGAATGCTGCCGAAGAGGGGAAGTCCCGTGGCTTCTTTAATGATTTTTTCGTAGTAAGAGGCCATGGCGGGCTTCGTGTGATTTAAAATTACGCCTGAAATGGTATTTTCCCCATAATTTAAAAATCCCTGAAGCTCCGCGCCGAGGCTCGCGCCTTTTCCTCGTCCCGATGCGATGAAAATCGTCGGCGTCTTGGTGAAATTCGCCATCTCCGCCGCCGAACAAGCTGTCGTGGTGGCCATGCCGTCGTAGTAGCCCATGGCCCCTTCCATGACAATGACGTCCTTTTTCTCCAACTGCGCCATAAGGTGAAGAATGTAATCGTCATCCATCAAATGACGATCCAGGTTCACGCCGTAGGCCCCGAGCGCCCGATGATACATAGGGTCGATGTAATCGGGCCCGATCTTCGCCGATGCTACCGTCATTCCCCGGCGAATGAGGGCGCCGATGATCCCCATGGTGATGGAGGTCTTTCCCGCACCGGAATGGCCTGCGGATAATAACATGCGCTTCATCATATCACCTGCTCGTAGGCCACCCGCTCGGTGCCGTCGGCCACGGTAATGACACCGCAATAGGTAAAGCCCGCGGACTCGATTAAACCCCGCATCCGGAAATTATCGGCGTGGGTGTCGATGCGAATGGCGGGAATCTTCTTTAACTTTGCATCGGCGAAAATCCGCTCCATCATGCGCCGGCTCATGCCCTCACCCCTTTTGTTTTCGGCGACGACGAATTGATGGACAGTGAGGTAATCGCCTTCCGTAAGCCACTTGCCGTCGATTTGATCGTACGTTGGGTCCGCCCCTTCTTTTAACACGGCCATGCCGACGACGTCATCGTCTTTAAAGAAATAGCAACAGCCGGCTTTAATATTTTCCGAGAGATCTTCCGGCATGGGATCCTTTCCCTGCCATTGATCCACGCCGTCGGCCTTTAAGGCGACTCGAGCCTCGTCGATCAGGTTTACGACGCGAGGCAAATCTTCTTCTCTTGCCTTCACGAGAGCGAGAGGCATTTTTCTGAAGTAAGGCACGGCTTTGTCCATGGCCATCTCCGCCCCGTCGACGATTGTATCCGCGACGAAAATATGAAGCCCCTTTGCTTCCGCTTTTCTTAGTGCCGCGGTAAATTCAGGGTCCGTCTCTTCGTTAGGTGTAAAGCCCCATATGCCTTTCATCTGCACCACAAACAAGACGCCACAGCATCCGCCCGCCTCGGCCATCTCGCCGAGTTCTCGGATGTGCTTCGCGCCGCGCACCGTGGGCGCGTCGGGAAATTTCGCCAGGCCGTCTTCTTCCAAGGTGACGCCCTTCACTTCCAAAAAGCCCTCGCCCTCTGTTCCTTTGAGATAAAAGTCGAAGCGACTGTCGTCGTGCTTTACTTCCCGCTCATAGGACGTGATTTTCCCGAAGCCCTTTAGATAAGGCGCGCCGTCGAAATACTCCGCCGCCAATTGATTGGGGGCCTGTGAGTCGATGTTTATGGGATTTTCTCCCTTATAAACGGTGACCAGACTGTATGGCGTCTTTCGCTTCTTCGCAGGATCAGCCCCCTCGAGAAGCACGTTTGCACCGGGAACGAATAGCTCACGACATCGCCCGGTATTGGGCACGTGAACCCGAATCCTTTCCCCGTTTTTTTCTACCATAGCAATGAAGCGATTTTCCCTGTTAAGAAAAATCGCTTCTTCCATGCGTTTATATTTCATTCTGCATCCTTTTGTTTAAAATGCCAAATCAAGTAGCCCACGGCCAATACCGCCAAGAGAGCCACGATGGCGTATTTATAGTAATCCAAATAGGTGAGGATCACGTGCCAATTTTCGCCGGTTTTGTAGCCGAGAAAAGTGAGCACGCAGTTCCATACGAAGGAACCCGCCGCCGTAAGTAAGGAAAACACGGAAAGCCGCATGGATACCATGCCGGCGGGAATGGAAATCAGGCTACGAACCACGGGCACGCAGCGGCCGACGAGGACGAGGGCCTTCCCCTTGTGCTCGAACGTGTTTACCACGCCCATGATTTCTTTTTTCTTAAAGCCCAGCCTTCCCATCCAACCGTGCTCGGCGGAGTCGTAAATTTTTTCCGTGGGAACCAGGCGCCCGATTCCGTAGAGAATGTAAGCGCCTAAAAGGGATCCCGCCGTGGCCGCCAAGGTGGTGGGAAGAAAGGCGAGATTGCCCCGCCCGACGAAGAAGCCGCCGAGGAGCAAAATCACTTCCGATGGAATGGGCGGAAACACATTTTCAATAAAAATCAATGCGAAGACGGCCAGGTACCCGTAATCGGTGATGGCCGAGGTGATCACACGTTCCACTGAACATTCCCCTTTTTATTGCTTAAGAAATTTCACGAGCATTTCGTTGGCCATTTGAGGATTGGCCTTGCCGCGACTTTTCTTCATCACTTGGCCCACGAGGAAGCCGACGACGCGGTCCTTGCCCGCCTTAAATTGTTCCACGGACTCGGGATTCTCTTCCAAGACTTCCTTGACCATGGCTTCGATTTCAGACGCGTCGCCGATTTGTACGAGACCCTCTTCCTCGATGATTGCCTTGGGCTTCTTGCCTTCTTCGCACATTTTGCGGAAGACTTTCTTCCCGGCATTGTTGTTGATCTTGCCGGATTTAATTTGCTCGAGCAGGTAGGCGAAATCTTTTCCTTCGAAGGGAACATTCATTTCCCCCTCGTCGGAGACTTCCACACGGCGCAGAAATTCCGTCATAAACCAATTGGAAAGCATGTCGTAGTCCGTAAAGTGCTTCGCCACTTCTTCATAGAAGTCGGCAACTTTTTTCGAACCGCAAATAACTTTCGCGTCGTATTCTTTCAAGCCGTAGGTGTCCATAAAGCGGGCGATCTTCACATCGGGAAGCTCCGCCATGCCTGCGCGCACCTTTTCGATCCATTCGTCGTCGATAAACAGCGGGCCCAAGTCTCCTTCCGGGGCGAAGCGATAGTCGCTGGCCGTGTATTTTACGCGCATAACCACGGTTTTGTTTTCCGCGTCGTCCCAGCGGCGGGTGGCGCGAAGTTCCGTCTCGCCCTTTTCCATGAGCTCGATTTGGCGGGCCACTTCGTAGTCGATGGCCTTTTCAACGGCGCGGAAGGAGTTCAGATTCTTCACTTCGGAAATGGCGCTTCGCTCCCCGGTTTCCGTGTTCTTAATATTGACATTCACGTCGCAGCGCAGGGAGCCTTCTTCCATCTTCACGTCGCTGACTTCCAGATAGCGCAGGGTATTTCTCAGCTTTTCCAAGAACAGGCGCGCTTCCAGGCCCGACGCCATGTCCGGATCGGAGACGATTTCCACCAAGGGCACGCCGCAGCGGTTGTAGTCCATGAGGGTGGTGCCGTTTTCCGTGTGGAGACTCTTGCCCGTGTCTTCTTCCAGTTGAATTTGATGGATGCCGATCTTTTTCGGACCGTCATCGGTTTCGATTTCAATGTAACCGTCGTTGGCCACGGCCTCGTCCGTTTGGGTAATTTGATAGCCCTTGGTTAAGTCGGGATAGAAGTAATTCTTTCTGGAGAAGGTGGATTTATGATTGATACGCATGTGAAAGGCCGTGGCGATTTCAATGGCCCGCTCCACGGCGCCCTTGTTCAACACAGGGGTGGCGCCGGGAAGGCCCAAGCATACCGGGCAGGTGCAGGTGTTGGGCTCTCTGCCGTAGGCATTTTCACAGCCGCAGAAGGCTTTGGTCTTTGTGGATAATTCGACGTGGATTTCCAATCCCACGATTGTCTTGTAACCCATTAGATATTTCCCTCCAATTCTTTCGCCGTGGCAATGGCTTGATTGTCGTGGCTCTTTTTCGGAATGATTTGAATCCCTACGGGAAGTCCGTCTTTCGTCGATGCGGGCACGCTAATGCCGCCGGTACCGATAAGGTTGACGGGAACGGTAAACAAATCCAGCATGTAGATTTGTACCGGCGTCATGTTTTTGTCGATGGGCAACGCCACCGTCGGCGACGTGGGACAGAGGATCACGTCGTGGGTTTCAAATACTTCGTTGAATTCACTCATCATGCAGTGACGCATTTCCAGGGATTGCTCGAAGTATTCCTTGGAGTGATCCATGCTCATAATATAGGAGCCGATCATAATCCGGCGCTTCACTTCGTCGCCGAAGCCTTCGCTGCGGGTTTTGATGTAGAGCTCGTCGATATTGTCGTAATCGTCGGCGATAAAGCCGTATAAGATGCCGTCGAAACGACTCATGTTTGGTGCGATTTCGCCGTTGACCAAAATATGGTACACGGCGATGGCCAGATCCAAGCTGGCGATGTGGACGTATTCCACTTCAGCGCCCTGATCCCGCATAAAGTCCACGGTGCGTTGGAAGGCGTCTCTCACGGGCTCTTCCACTTCGAAGGTCTTAAAGGTGTCGGGAATGGCGACTTTTAATTGGCTTAAAGGCTTCGCCGCTTTTACGGCTTCGGCGTTCAGAGAATCATTGCCGATGCAGGTGGCGTCGCGCAAGTCGGAGCCTTCCAAAATTTCCAGGACGTATTCCACATCGTCGACGGTGTGGGCCAAGACGCCCACTTGATCGAAGGTGTTGGCCATGGAAGACACGCCGTAGCGGGAAATGCTCCCGTGGGAAGGCTTCATGCCCACGACGCCGCAGAAGGACGCCGGTTGACGCACGGATCCGCCGGTGTCGGTTCCCAAGCTGATGGAGCAGAAGTTTGCCGCCACAGCTGCCGCGCTTCCGCCGGAGGAACCGCCGGATACGCGGGTTCGGTCCACGGGATTTTTCGTCGTGCCGAAGTACGATGTCTTCGTGGAGGAGCCCATGGCGAATTCATCCAAGTTGACCTTGCCGATAATAATGGCATCCGCCGCTTTTAACTTCGTGGTAACCACGGCGTCGTAGGGCGAAACGAAGTCCGCGAGCATTTTCGAGGCGCAGGTCATGAGGACGTCTTTCATGGCGATATTGTCTTTCAGGGTGACGACCATGCCGGCCATTTTGCCGAGTTCTTCGCCTTTTTCTCGCTTTTCGTCCAGTTCCTTGGCCTTTTCAAGGGCGATTTCGTCGGTGAGGGTAATAAAGACGTTTAAATCCTCTTCGTCCCGCTTGATGTTTTCTAAATAGGCTTCTACCAATTCCGTACAGGTGATTTTCCCGTCGAGGAAAAGTTGTCTGGTTTCCAAGCCGCTTAATTGGGTCAGATTCATGAGGCCTCCTTATTCCACAAATTTAATGATTTCGAAGTAGCCGTACTTCACGGCCACGGCATTGCCTGTGGCGTCTTCCCGATCCAGAGATGGACGAATTTCGTCCTCCCGCAGGCGATTGGGCAAAACGTTCGTATGGAAGGTGGGCGAACAGTGTACTTTCGCCTGTTTGATCGTATCCATCAAATCCATGGTGTCGGAAAATTCTTTTTCCATGGCTTCCAACTCTTCGTCGGTGAAGTAAAGTTTGGATATTTCCGCAATATGTCTGATTTCGTCTTTTTTCATAGGAGGTCTCCCCACTTTCTATTAAAGGCTTCTTCCGATAAGACGGGTACGCCTAATTTTTCCGCTTTTTCCGCTTTCGATCCCGCCGCATCCCCTGCGAGAACGAGATCGGTATTTTTCGACACGGATCCGGTTACCTTCGCGCCTTCCGCTTCCAGGGCCGCTTTTACTTCGCTTCTCGGCCTGGACAATGTGCCCGTAAGCACCACGGTTATGCCGTCGAGGACGCCGGATTTTTTCGATTGCTCGTAGATCAGCTCGATCCCCGCATCCATTAAATCGTGGACGTAGCCGCCGATAACGGGATCGGTAAAGAAGAGGCGAATCTCTCTCGCCGTCTCCGGGCCGATCTCTTCGATGGTCACAAGCTCTGCTTCTTCGGCCTTTGCCAGGGCGTCGAAATCGGCGAAGTGATCCGCCAGATCGCCGGCGGTCTTAATGCCTACCTGACCGATGCCCAAGGCATAGATAAAGCGCTTGAAACTGATTTTTTTTGATTCCTCGATGGCGTTTAAAAGATTGTCCGCCTTTTTTTCGCCGAAGCCCTCGAGGCCCATGAGCTCTTCCCTCTTCAGTGCGTAAATATCTGGAATCTCGTGCAACAGACCTGCGGCGATTAATTTTGCCGCTGTCTTTTCGCTGAGCCCCGTAATGTCCATCGCATCTCGGGAGGCGAAGTGATCGATCCGCGCCACCAATTGGGGCTCGCAACCGATGGTATTCGGGCAGAAGCTGTGCACGCCTTTTTGCACCAGCTCCGTGGCGCAGGCGGGACATTTGGTGATCATCTCTATTCTATCACCTTCTTCGCCGATTCCCTCTAAAATTTCGGGAATGACGTCATTGCTTCGCCTTAAAAGCACCTCGCCGCCGATTCGCACATCTTTTCTCAGAATGTCGTCATAATTATTCAGCGTGGCCCGCTGAATGGTCACGCCGTCGATATCCACGGGCGCCAAGATGGCTGTGGGTGTCACCTTCCCCGTGCGGCCTACATTCCATTCCACGTCGAGAAGTTTCGTGACCACTTCCTTCGCCTCGAATTTATAGGCGATGGCCCAGCGGGGAAATTTCACCGTGTAGCCCAAGGATTCGCGCTGGGTGACGTCGTTGATTTTAAGGACGATGCCGTCGATCATGACGTCCAGCCGGTCGCGGGCGTTTTCCACTTCGTCGATGTAATCTAAAATCCCGTGAAAATCTTCGCAGCGGCGGGTCATGGGATGGACGAGAAAGCCCTGCTCTTTTAAAAAGGCCTTTATCTCTTCGTCCGTTTTGAAAACGATGCCTTCGGCATCGGTGAGATTATATAAGTAGGCCGTGAGCCTGCGCCGCCTGGTTTCCTTGGGATCGAGATTTCTCAGGGCGCCGGCGGCACCGTTTCTCGGATTTTTTAAGGGTTCCGCTGCCGTTTCGTTGTATTTTTTAAGACTCTTATAAGGCATAAGCCCCTCGCCCTGCACCACCAAATGGCCCGTAAAGGGAATGCTTAAGGGCACGGTGGATATGGTGACCACCTGCTCCGTAATCACTTCGCCCACGGTGCCGTTGCCACGGGTGACGGCGCGGGTGAGCTTGCCGTCGTCGTAGGTCAGGGAAATGGTGAGCCCGTCGAACTTCAGCTCCGCCATATAGCCCTTGTCGTCGGCCCCGGCTGCATGCATGCGATCGCACCAGGCCTTGAGCCGCTCATAGCTTTGGGCCTTGTCCAGGGAATAGAGGGGCTTTTCGTGGGTAAACTTTTCAAAGCCTTCCAAGAGATCCCCGCCGACACGACGAGTGGGAGAATCGCTCGCCACTTCCCCTGTCTCCTTCTCCATAGCCACGAGCTTGTCGTAGAGGGCGTCGTAGGTTTTGTCGTCCACCAAAGGCGTGTCCAAGGTGTAGTAGGCATGGGCCCAAGTATTTAGTTGGTCGATGATCCCTCGCATCTTCTCCATCTTATTCCTTCTTTCGAATGGGCGCCACCTTCAGGTTCAAGGTCTTCAGCCCCTTGCCCTCAAAGGAAATGACGCCTTCGTCGCCTTTTAACTGCACGAGCATCCCTTCGCCCCATTTCTTGTGAACGATCGTGTCGCCGACGCTTAATTCAGGGAGAGGTTCCGGTTTTTTCACGGGCTTTTGCTCAACCACTGCCGCCCCGGTGTAAATGTCGTGGCGACTTTTTAAATCCTTCTTCCGCGGCTCTTCTTCGTGGACGGTAATATTCTCTTTGATCTCTTCCACAAAGCGACTTCTCATGGCGCTGTTGCGCTTGCCGTAGAGGGTGCGGGACTTGGCCGAAGATAGGAATAGCTTCTCTTCCGCCCGGGTCACCGCCACGTACATGAGCCTGCGTTCCTCCTCCATGCTTTCCTCGTCGTCGTAGCTTCGCGAGGTGGGGAACAGTCGCTCTTCAAGGCCCACCACGAAGACCACGGGAAATTCCAAGCCCTTGGCGCCGTGAATGGTCATGAGCTTGACGGCATGGGATTCGTCGTCCAATTCATTTTTATCGGAAATCAAACTGAGGTTGCCCAGGTAATCGGTAAGGCTCATTTCCGGATTGGATTCTTCGAATTCCGCCGCCGCGGAGATAAATTCCTCCACGTTTTCCAATCGGGTACGGGATTCCACCGTATCCTCCCGCTTCAGCTCGTCGGCATAGCCGCTTTCAAATAAAATCGCTTCCACCAACTCCGCCAGGCTGAGCTCCGCCGCCTTGTTTTGCAGAAGGTGGATTAAATTCACAAATTCGCGAATGTTTTTCTGTGCGCGAATTTTCAATTCCGGATAAGACTCCAACTCTTCCATGAGGGCGAAGAGGCTCATGCCACGCTCGGCCGAAAAGGCGCGAAGCTTCTCTAAAGTCGTATCACCTATACCCCTTTTCGGCACATTCACGATGCGGCTGATATTGATGTCGTCTTTCGGATTGTTTACCGCCGCCAAATAGGCGATGACATCCTTGATTTCCCTTCGGTCGTAAAAGCGTAGGCCGCCCACGACGCGGTAGGGAATACCTTCCCGCATAAGGGCTTCCTCAAAGCCCCGCGACTGGGCGTTGGTGCGATACAGTATCGCCATGTCCCCGTAGGCCGTGCCCTTGTAATTTAAGTGCTGCATCTTTTGCACCACGGCCAATTCCTCTTCGGAGCTGTGGTAGAATTCCCGGTAGACTACGGGATCGCCGCCGCTTTTCGCCGTCCACAAATTCTTTTCTTTCAACGTGGGATTGTTGGCGATGAGGGCGTTGGCGCAGTCCAAAATCGGCGTGGTGGAACGGTAGTTTTGCTCCAGTAAAATGGTCTTCGCGCCGGGAAAATCTTTCTCGAAGGAAAGAATATTGCCGATGTCCGCGCCCCGCCAGCGATAGATGGATTGGTCGTTATCGCCGACGACGGTGAGGTTTTTCGCCTTGGCCGAGAGCATTTTGACCAGTAAGTATTGAATGTGGTTCGTGTCTTGGTATTCGTCCACGAAAATGTATTCGAATTTCTGTTGGTAATAGGCCAATACGTCGGCCTTCAGTTGAAAGAGCTCCACGGTCTTTACCAAGAGATCGTCGAAATCCAGGGCGTTATTCTCCCGCTTCTTCTTTTCGTAGAGGCGGTAGACCTCCGCCGTTTGCCGTCCGTAGAAATCGCCGAAATTTTCCTTCATGGCGGCATCCGCATCTGTGCCTTCGTTTTTCCAGGAGGAAATTTGGCTCAAGAGGCCGTAGGGCTTAAACATTTCCTTGCTGATGTTTAATTCCTTCATGCACTCCTTAATGAGGGTCTTTTGATCGGCGCTGTCGTAAATGGCGAAGTTTTTGTCGTAGCCCAGGTAATGAATGTCGCCGCGAAGAATGCGCACGCACATGGAGTGGAATGTGCTGATCCACATGCCTTCGATGGTGCGGCCCAATTGCTTGGCCACCCGCTCCTTCATTTCTTTCGCCGCCTTGTTCGTAAAAGTAATGGCGAGAATGCGGTAGGGGGAGACGCCCATCTCTTCGATCAAATAGGCGATTTTTCCCGTGACCACGCGGGTCTTGCCGCTGCCGGCTCCGGCGAGCACCAAGAGAGGCCCCTCTGTGTGGAGTATGGCTTCTTTCTGACGATCATTGTAATTTTCTAACAAGACTATCCTCTTTCTCACTTTGAACTAAATCTCGGATCACCTTCGACGCCGCAATCAGCCCCGCCGCGGAAGGCACGAAGGAAATACTGGCCGGCGAACGTTCTTCCATGCCCTCGATCTTTTTAGGCTCTTCCGTAGAATAGACCACGGGAATGTCGCCGAGGCCCCGCTTCTTCACTTCCCTGCGCATGACCCGCGCCAGGGGACAGACTTTCGTTTCCGAAAGCATGGCGAGCTCGAGGGCTTCCGGATGCAGTTTGTTTCCCGCGCCCATGGCCGATAGGACGGGTACGCCACAGGCCTTGGCCTTTTCGATAATTAAAAGCTTCGCCGTCACCTGGTCCACGGCATCCACCACGTAGTCGTAGTCCCTGAAGTCGATTTTCTCTGCGGTGGCTTCGCTAAACATCATGGGATGGGTGCGCACCTCCGTCTCCGGCACGATGGATGCGATGCGCGCCTTCATAACATCCACTTTCAGCTCGCCCACGGTTTCTGTGGTGGCGATGATCTGGCGATTGATATTCGTCACATCCACCCGGTCGTAATCCACGATGTCCAATCGACCGACGCCGGCCCGCGCCAATGCCTCGATGCAAAAGCCGCCGACGCCGCCGACGCCGAAAACGGCGACGCAAGATTTCTGCAGATGATCCACGGCATCCGAGCCGATCAACCAACGCGTTCGCAAAAACGGATCCATAACTACCTCCCATACTAACACCTCATTATATCAAAAAAGACCCTATGGAGACAAACCATAGGGCCTTTTGTATGAGTGGAAAGGTACTCACTATCTATCTCTATATATGGGGAGGATAGAACTTCCACCCATTACGCGCAGGTTCGTGATTGTACCGCCTTCCGTTTCATCTTTGTAAAGATCGTAGACAACCGTTAACGAGTTGGTGCCTCTCATCTTGTCAAATTCGTCAATTTCTACAAGACCTCTGAATTTCTTGTCCTTGAAGTCCGTTGCTCCGTCTTCTAAGGTAAACTCGTATTCGCCGTAAGTTTTGCCGGTCGAAGCGATAACGGGGCCACCATTCCAAGTGAAGCCCTCATTGACTCGCTTCACTTCTTTAACATTGACGGTTTTGTCTTCTTTGAGCAATTCAGACTTAACTGTAACTGCGACGACATTTTCGCCCTTGACTTGCAATTCCAAGTAGACTTTTTTATTCATCAACTTTCCCGGTAAATCGTAAGCATTGATCGACGAGGATTGCTTATCTTTCAATCCCTTGAAGTCAATTTTTTCAGCCAATAACTTGGTTTCTTTATTACCATCCTGTTTTTGAATTTCAATGGTACCGTTGCCGTAGGTTTTATTGCTGACATCCACCAAAAAGCCTTCTAATTTACCTTCCGTAACGCCGGCTTTTTTAATTTGCAGGTAATGTGTGGTCAAGGTAAGGGGATAGCCCTTGTTTAATCCCTTGGTCACTTCAGATAACTTCGCAGCATCGTCGCCCTTCGCTGTAAAGGAGATTTCCTTTTTATTTGCAAGCTTTAACACCAAGGTAGAGGTTTCGCCGTAACCGTTGTAGGTATAGCTGACAAATTCGCCGTCCACCGTGCCATTATTGGGGATAACTTCCAATTCCTTCACTACGCCGTCTTGGGCCTTGAAGACGACCATATCTCTCGAGCTGAGGGATTTTAAGTCAAACTTCTTGCCGAAGCTGGTGATCGTGGCGTCCTTATCCAATTTAAAGGTTTCGGTCTTTTCCGCCTTAAAGCTTTCGTCTATGGGCGCATCTTTCTTCGTGGAATAAGCGATTTTGATTTCATCGAATTTCGCGCTTTCCACCATTCCGACGCCGCTCAACTCGGTGCTGATTACATCGACGGATACCGCTTGATAGGGAGCGATGCTGCCGCTTTGGGGGAAGGCTTTTACTTTTACCTTGCTGCCTGCATTTAGGTCTTCGGCCTTGGCGCTCTTGCCGTTAATGGTAATGACGGTGTCCTTCGAGAGAACGAAAGCCTGCGTCTTTCCGTCTTTGTCTTTAATGGTCAGGGCGGGAACGTCGTTATTTTTAACGATGGCCACGACTTCCCCTTCAAAGGATTTGACGGATTTGTATTCGTAGCTCGTGTCCGTAATCTTCGCCATTTGGTCTCTTTGCAGAGGCAGGTTCCCCTTAAATTCAGCGCCGGTACCGAATGCATTGAAGATGCCCGCATCGATCATGGATGCCAAGAGGCCCTTTACATCCACGTCGCCGATGAGCTCTTTCGACGTTTTGCCGATGGAGTCGATGTCGGTGACTTTAATATTGGACGTGTCTTTCTTCGGTTCAATGCGCAGGGCTTTGGCGTAGTAAACCAAGGCCAGTTCACGACTGGGGAATTGATCGGCGTTTCGTACATTGTTAATGTAATTCAGTTTGTATGCCGCTTTTAAATTGCCTTCGGTGATGACATTGTTTTGAAGGGCGATGCAAACCGCGGGCTTTGCCCAATTCGGTACTTTGTAAGCATCGGCGATGTAGCCGTACGTTGCGATGGCCGAGGTCATTTCAGTACTCGTTGGATTTTGAACGCCTTTAAGGAGTTCCAGAATTTCCAAATAGCTGACATTACGCAACGGCTTAAAGGTGCCGTCGTCGTAGCCTTTAATGATTCTCAAATCACTTAATTTCGAAATATAGCTGTATGCCCAGTGACCTACGCCGACGTCTTTAAAGTTTGCAGCTTGTGCCGCAAAAGGTGTCGTCAATAATGCGCCTGCTAAGGCCAGAGTGGCCACTGCTTTTGCCTTGTTTTTCTTCATAGTTTCCTCCTAGAATTCTTATAAAAAATCCTACCTGTCCCTATTATAACATGGCAATCGCGCCTCGCTGTTACGTTTTTGTTTCATATAGGCGGGCGTTTCTCCTTTCCTTTGCTATAATAGAGAGAGTATGCATTGATCAATTAGGAGGGCTTATGCGATATTTTCCTCTCATGGTAGACACGCAAGATAAAAAAATGCTCGTCGTCGGCGGCGGGAAGGCGGCGGCCATAAAGATTCAGGGGCTCGTCGACTCCTCTTTTCTCTTTTACTGTTTAGCTCCCGCCTTTTGCGACGATCTAATAGCTTTAGCCGACGCTTATCCGGAGCGAATTTTTCTGAAGGAAAAAAAGGTCGACGGCGATTTCCGCTTTTTCGCCTACGACTATTTCATCGTCGCCACAGACGACGAAGCCTTAAATGCCGCCCTTCTTCGCCGCGCCAAGGCGGCATCGGTGCCGGTTCTTTCTACCTCGGATCCCGAGACCTCGGATTTTCACATGGCCTCGGTGCTCCGCCGCGGGCCCCTCGCAGTGAGCATTTCCGCGGACAATCCCACGGTGAGCAAGTATGTGAAGGTGGATATGGAGGAATTTCTTTCGAATTACGACGAAGAAAAGCTTTTTGAAATGAACCGCATACGAAGGCTTTTGGTGGAGCGAAAGAGCGCGCACATTTCGGAAATTATGGAAGAATTATGGAACGATGAGATAATTAGTAAAAATTACGGGGAGTCATTGGATGAAACTTAAAGTAGGAACGAGGGGCAGTAATCTGGCGAAGATTCAAGCCACGGCAGTGGTGGAGATTCTTAAGGAGGCGGGCCTGGACGCGGAGCTCGAGATCATTTCCACAAAAGGCGACCGCATCCAACACCTTCCCATCCACAAGGTGGGCAAAAACGGCGTCTTCGTCGGCGAATTAGAAGGTGCCCTTCGGGAGGGGGCGGTGGATATTGCCGTTCACTCATTAAAGGACATGCCTTCAAAAATCGCACCGGGCTTTACCCTGGCCCCGCCGCCTGCGGCCCCGGCGGACGTGGATGTGTTCGTAGGAACGGGCGACAAGTTCAGGGAAGAGGACTTGGCTTCCATGGTGGTCGCCACGGGAAGCAATCGGCGCATCGCCCAGCTGAAGCACTTCTACCCGGACGTAAAGATCGTGCCCATTCGCGGCAATGTGGAAACCCGCATCAATAAAGTGGAAAGCGGCCTGGCCGACGGCACCCTTCTCGCCTACGCCGGCCTTTTGCGGGCGGGGCTTGCCCACAAGGTGACCGCAGAGCTGGACCCCACGCGCTTTATCCCCTCGCCCTCTCAGGGCCTTTTGGGCATCGAGCTCGCCGAGGACCGGCGGGATCTTTTGAAGGTCTTTACCCAAGCTTCCGATTCCCGCGCCGCCTTTCGCATGAAGGTGGAGCGCGCTTTTCAACGGGCTTTAAGTGCCTCCTGCGCATCTCCCATCGGCATTCATATCGAAGAGAGGGAAGGCGAAATCCTTCTCCACGGCTGCTTCGCAGAAACCGCCGAGGATCCTTTGATCTATGCCACGGTGACCACGACGAAAGAAAAAGCCTCGAACGATGTCCTTGAATTGGTGAGAAAGGTGAAAGGCCATGAGTAAGTATCCCGTGATTTTAGCCGGCGCCGGCATCGGTGGCCGCGACAATATCACTCTCGCCCTTTTTAAAGCCCTCGGTCGCGCCGATGTCATCGTCTATGACCGCCTCATGGATCCGACGATATTGGATTTCGCTCCCAATGCGGAAAAGATCTATGTCGGAAAAGCCGCAGAGAAGCATACCATGGCCCAGGAGGATATTCAGACGCTTCTCGAAAACTATTACCGCGCCGGCAAGCGGGTGATTCGCCTGAAGGGCGGCGATCCCTACGTCTTCGGCCGCGGCGGCGAGGAGGCCCTCTATCTTTCCGAGCGGTCCATTCCCTTTCGGGTGATTTCGGGGATCACCTCCGGCGTCGCCGTTCCCGCCATGGCGGGCATTCCCGTTACGCAGCGGGATGTGGCCACCTCTGTGTCCTTTATTACGGGCCACCGCGCCACAGGTGAAAATGATTTTTCCACTTACGCAGCCGTGCCCGGAACCCTGGTCTTTTACATGGGGCTGAGAAATGCCCAAAAAATCGCGGTGGATCTTCTTTCGGGAGGAAAAGAGCCGAGCACGCCCTTCGCCGTGCTGAAGGCTTCCGACGACGGCGAGGTAACATCCTTTTACAGCAGCCTCGAAAAAGTCGCCGCCTGCGGCCTGCCCGAGCACATAACGAGCCCGGGGCTCATCGTCGTGGGGGATGTAGTGGATCTTCACGAAGATTTGCAGCCGATGAATCACTTGCCCTTGACCGGGCGCAAAATTATTTTAACCGGGGAAGATCAGCACGCCATGGCCGAGGACCTGCGGGATGTGGGGGCCCGGGTTTTTCTCCGCCCCATGATCGAAACCGAAGCTGTGAATCATTCGTTGCTCGAAAAAGATCTCGCGGATTTTTCCTACGATGCCTTGGTCTTTACGTCGAAAAACGCCGTGGATTTCTTCTTCGATGCCTTCCTCAAAAACCGCGATATTCGAGATCTCGCAGGCACTTCCATTTACGTCGTAGGCGAAAAAACCGCCCGCGCCCTTGCCCGCTACGGCCTCCGCGCCGACGGCCATCCGGATACCTATGACGGCCGCCATTTAGCGGAATTTTTAAAAAACCGCGTGAATGCATCGAACCGCATCTACTACCCCCACGCCGCCGGAAGCGACCCCTATTTAGGGGATACGCTTCGAGAAATCGCCTGCACTACGGATCGCATTATTTACCGCAGCGTGGCACCCACAGACATCCACCCCCTTCCCGAGGCCTATGATGCAGTCGTCTTTTTATCTCCTTCCGCCGTGAAGCACTTCATCGCCGCCTACGGCCTCTCCTCTATTCCTCCAAGCTGCTTTGCCATCGGCGAGACGACGAAGGGAAGCCTTGTCAAATCCAGCATAAAAGAGGAAAATATTGTGACGGGAGAAAAAGCAACGCAAGAATCCCTCTGCGAAGCGGTCATCGAAAAGCTTTCGCGACGGGAAGCGGACCTCGAAAAATAAATCAGCGGGTTTTCCCCATGCAGATATCGGAGATAAAGGGAGCATATTATGATAAAAAACGACTTTCTCATGCAGCAAATCAAGGAGCTGATCCAATTTCTCTTGGGCCTTGCCTATCCCATGGGTTTCAGCGACGAGAAAAAAACCGAGACGCAGTCTTCTTCCATTTCGAAAAAACTCTATGCCCTCGCCCTTGAAGGCAAGTACGGCGAAGCGGAAGACGCCCTCTTCGACGCCTTCGACGAAGGCGAAGCGGATCTCGCCACGGGCATTCTCTTCTACGAATCCCTGCTTCGCGTCGACGAAAAAGAATTGCGAAAGGGCGATTTTTCCCTAAAGGAAATCGAAACCGGCCTCCGCGACTACGCGAAGCTCTTTCACGTTGATCTGTAATTTCAAATTCCACCCTTAAACTTCATTCTAAAATCAAAAGTTCGAGCACCCACTCGAGCTTTTTTTATTTGCCTTTTTATTCGAGGACCTGTTTCTTTGCACCAAAAAATCCGCCTTCAAAAGACGGATTTTTCAGAAATGTTGTTATTTTTGTTCTCTTAATTTGCGCAGAATCATTTTTTGTTCTACGCCGGCGACTAAACGACGGGTATAGTCGACGGTGTCCGGGTTAACGGACATGGAGGTAATGCCGCATTCTACGAGGAATTCTGCAAATTCAGGGTATTGGCTCGGGCCTTGGCCGCAGATGGAGCAGGTAATGCCTTCTTTGTTGGCCGCATCGACCAAGATCTTAATGGCGCGCTTCACGGCTTCGTTGCGTTCGTCGAAGTAGCCCATGCGGTTCAAGATGCCGCTGTCGCGGTCGGCGCCCATGGTGAGTTGGGTCAAGTCGTTGGAGCCGATGGAGAAGCCGTCGACCAATTTCGCAAATTCTTCGGCTTGGAAGACCACGGAGGGCACTTCCGCCATAATCCAGATCTTAAAGTTCTTGGATTGTTTCAGGCCTTCTTCCGCCATAATTTCTTTGACGGTAACCAATTCTTCCGGCGTACGGACGAAGGGCAACATGGCGACCACATTGTCCAGACCGAAGTCTTCGCGCACTTTGCGCATGGCCTTACATTCCAGACGGAAGCCTTTTTCGTATTCCGGCGAAATGTAGCGGCTGACGCCACGCCATCCGATCATGGGGTTTTCTTCGTGGGGTTCCACTTCGTCGCCGCCCTTGAGGCCGCGGAATTCGTTGGTACGGAAGTCGCTCATGCGAACGACAACTTGTCTCGGGTAGATGGCTCCGGCAACTTCGGCGATGCCTTCGGCCAATTGGTCGATGAGAATGTCGCCTTGGTCGGTTTTTGCCAGGTACATGGGGTGTGCGCCGATTTTATTGGTGAAAATAAATTCCGTGCGCATGAGGCCAATGCCGTCGAAGGGCAGGTTCTTGTATTTTTCGATGAGAGCCGGTTCGCCGAGGTTCATGTAGATCTTCGTCGCCGTGGTGGGCGCGACGATTTTGCGAAGTTCTTCGGCGGAAATGCCCAGGCCTGCGCCTGTGCTTTCGGCGCCTTCATCGCTCTTCTTTTCCTTGTCTTTCAATACATCGCCTTCGTAAACGACGCCGCGTGTGGCATCGACGGTGATGAATTGGCCTTCTTCCAAAACAGACGTGGCGTTGTTGCTGCCGACGACGCAGGGAATACCCAATTCCCGGCTAACGATAGCGGCGTGACAGGTTCTGCCCCCTTCGTCGGTGACGACGGCGGCGGCGGTACGCATGGCAGGTACCATGTCCGGATTGGTCATGGCCGTGACGAGGATGTCCCCTTCTTTGACCAAGTTAATTTCACTGACGTCTTTGATCTTCTTCACTTTGCCGCGTCCGATGCCCGGCGATGCAGCCAAGCCGCGAACCAGGGGATTTAATTTTTCAGGTGCTTGATTCATGCCTTCCTCTTTCGAATTGTCCGATGCGCTCGGGGCATCGCCCAGTGTGGTAATGGGTCGAGATTGTAAAATGTAGAGGCCCTTGGTGTCTCTGTCCATGCCCCATTCGATGTCTTGCACGCTGCCGTAGAGGCTTTCGATTTTCAGCCCTGCGTCGATTAAGGTGTTCAGCTCTTCTTTCGTCAGACATTCTTCCTTCACGGCGCCGGCGCCTAAAATATCTTCCACATCGGCTTCGTGGGTGCCGATGCCCGAATCGTTTTGTACGACGATTTTCTTCTTGTCGGCGATGACTTTTTCCAGGATCGACTTGTCGCTCTTCTTGATGACGTATTCGTCGGGGGTGACGGTGCCGCTGACGACGGCTTCGCCTAAGCCGTAGCTGGCGTTAATCATCATTTCGTCGCGACTGTTGTTAATGGGGTTGGCCGTAAACATAACGCCGGATTTTTCGGAATTGACCATTTTTTGTACGACGACGGCCAAGGATACGGCGAAGTGGTCGTATTTTTGTTTTTCTCTGTAGTAAATGGCCCGGGGCGTCCACAGAGATGCCCAGCATTTCCGTACGTGTTGTACTAATTCTTCTTCCCCTGCAATGTGCAGATAAGTATCTTGTTGGCCGGCGAAGGATGCGTCGGGCAAGTCTTCCGCCGTAGCCGAGGAACGAACGGCCACTTGGGGATCTCTCAAGTCGATGGAACGACTGAATTCTTTATAAGCTAAAATGATTTCTTCTTCCAGAGCCGGATCGATTTCGCCCTGTTCGATGTTTCTGCGAATGTCGTTGGATGCTGCTGTAAGCATGTCCACGTCGTCCACATCTAAATCTTGCATTAAAAAACGAACTTTTTCATCGAGGCCGGCGTATTCGATAAAGGCGTCGTAGCCTTTCGATGTGACGCAGAATCCCGGGGGTACGTCCAGACCGAAATTGGTCATTTCACCGAGATTGGCTCCCTTGCCGCCGACGATGTCCACGTTGTCTTTGCGGATTTCATGAAAAAAACGAATGTACTTAAAACCTGTCATAGAATTCCTCCTCGGCATTTATTATAGCATACTCGCCATATATGTTGTACTATTTATTCCGAGATTTTTTTAACTCGGCGATGGATTTCGTGCTCACCTGACTACGGTCGATGTTTAAGGCCTCAATCACCGCCTCGATGGCATCTCTGTCCGGGCCTTCGATTTCCATATAGGGTTCGGGGAAACTTTCGGGATCCCACAGGTCCAGATCCAGTCGGCAATTTTTATAGGCATAGCTGATGCGATGCTTCTTTGCCACCTCCACCTCGTCGTAGCCCAAAAGGGCAAAGACGGCGAGCATCTCTTCCGCACTGTCGATATGCACCGTGTGCTCGTCGTAGACCCGAACGCCCGCTTCCGTCTTTTTTTCTTTAAAGGTGCACTGAATCTCCTCTTCGTCGTCTTTTTTAATCCGACGAATGCGCAGGTAGCCCCGCTCGGCGGGGATGGGCCCTGACGTCGAGTCGATGAGGTAATTGGTCTGATGTTCCTCGCCGATTTTTACGGCGCCTTCCCTAATCAGTTTTTCTTCCATGGCCTTTAAATCCACGTGAAGTATTTTTACTTCGATTTCCCGCTCCATCCTACACCTCGATCTTTCGCGGTTCGAAGTCGATGTAGTCCGACGAGACGCAGTAGTAGCGGACGCCGTTGATTTCTCCTTCAACGATAAATTTGTGGCCGAAGCTATGCAGATGGCCGTAGATGCAGATGTCGATGCCCGCGGCGCTCAAAAGATCGGCGAAGTCGTTGGGTTCGCCCTTTGCGTTAAAAGGCGGGTAGTGCAAAAGGGCGATTCGCTTGGAGATGACCGAATCTTTCGCCTTCTTCTCCATATCGTCGATGCTGAGCTGCAGGCGA
Organism: Peptoniphilaceae bacterium; assembly: GCA_902363535.1. Taxonomy (GTDB): domain Bacteria; phylum Bacillota; class Clostridia; order Tissierellales; family Peptoniphilaceae; genus Aedoeadaptatus; species Aedoeadaptatus acetigenes. Next base: position 18,347 of record CABJAE010000005.1, on the reverse strand, counting down.
TTCAATTCCCGCTTATAGATTTTCTCGTCCTGCTCGTCGAATCCCGTGGCGTCGATGTCGGTCCAGCCGCGGCTGCCGCAAAAGGCCACGTTTCCGTCTACGGCACCTGTGTTGTGTAAAAACTCCACGGTCTTTAAATCCAAGCCCTTTAATTTGTTCATGGAAGACCACCAGTAATCGTGATTGCCCTTAATTAGGAATTTTTTTCCGGGCAGAGCGTCGATGCGCCGCAGGTCCTCTTCCCCCTCTTCCAGTTTCAGGGCCCATGAAATGTCGCCGACGACCAAGACCCGATCGTCTTCGGCGACGGAATTTTCCCAGGAGGAGAAAATTTTCTCCTCGTGATTTTCCCATTTCTTTCCGAATACATCCATGGGCTTTTCTTTTTTATGATCCAAATGCAGATCGCCAATCGCCCAGATCAATCGGTACTCCTTTCTCTTTTCGGCGTGGTAAATTCGATCACCTGCCGGTTCAGTTTTTGTAATACATCTTTCAGTCGCCCTTTTCTCTCTTCGTCCAAGTAGACGAAGCCATCGTCGAAGACCATGGGGATGGAAGGATCCATCTTTTCCACGGCGGCCAGGCGCAGGGAAAGAACCAAGAGATCCGCCGTGGATCTGCTCAGTTGTGTTTCTTTCAGCCAGCGGCCGTCTGATTTTTGAAGGACGAATCCGTCGCCTGAGAGGGCGATTTTTTTGTAGCGCCCGTCGGAAAGATCTTCCATGTAGCGGGACCCGTCCTCTAAAACGGCTCGATTGAAATCGTCTCTTCCCGCGTCGTCCAGCTCCCTGAGGATGCTTTCGCAGGCTTCAACAAGCGCCAGCTTTTTACTCAGCGCTTCGCCGCGGGCGCGCTCGTCTTCGTAGGCCTTTGTCGTCTGTTGCATTTTTCGCTCCAGAGCATCTTTTTCTTCTCGGCGTGCATCGGCTTGGCCCACTTGCCGCTGCAGGGCTTCTATTTTTTCGTCGATGCCCGTTTCAAGAGGCGCCTTCTCCAGCTCCCGCGCGCGCCGTTTCATGGCCTCGGCGAGATTTTCCATGGTAATGTCCTCTTCCACCAAGGCGTCAAACCAGTTGAAGCGGGCATTCTTCTTTTCGAGGAGTTGATCCCGTTCGTAAAAGGCCCGGTGGTAGCGCTGAATATTTTTTAAAGTCAGCCGCCGCAAGATAAAGAAGATCAGGGCGACGACAAATGCCACTCCCCCTGCAAGAGCAGACAGGGAAGCCAAATCCGCGCGGTCCCTCGTCATGAAAAACACGGCCAAGGCCGCTGCCAAAAAGGCCGCGATGCCGGCGAGCTTGTAGTAAACGCCTCTTGAGAGACCCTTGCCCCGCTTTCTTTCATAGCGCTCGATCTTCGCCTCGTTTTCAACCAAAGCCCGGTCCCAAGCCTCCACTTCTTCCGTAGCGACGGCCAGCCGGGGCAAGAGCACGGCTTTGTCCCGAGCCTGTTTTTGCCGCCCTTTTAAGACGCGAAGTTCTTCGAGAAGGGCCTCGCGCTCCGTCTCATCCTCGTTCAAATGCCTGGACTTCGCCCGGTAATCGGCCAAGGTCGCCTCCATCCCCTTGAGCCGCTCCCGATTGTCTCCAATGGGGGATTTTTTCGCCCGTTCCGTGCCCAATGCTTTTTTCTCCTTCGCCAAATAGTCGAAGGCCCCTTCTACATCCAGGGCAGTGCTGTTTGAGCGCAGAAAATTCTTCATTTCCTGAATGCGCTTAAAAATTGCCTCCGATCCCGTGGACTGCAAATCGTCCATGGCGAAGAAGCGCAGAAAATCCCCTTGGGAGAGCTGCCAAAACAGGGCGCCCGGTTGGGCGATGCCGGAGAAGGTGTAGAGGGCTTCATCATCCGGCAAGAGCCGATTGGCCGCCACGTCGTAGATTTTCAGCGATTCCTTTTCCTTGATGAAGTTTCGCTCGATGACGTAGCGCTTGCCCTCTACCTCCAGTTCCATGGCGGCGGAAAAATCCCGTCCTTCCAAGGGAAAGTAATCCTCGTAGGCCGTGGTGTAGAGCTTTCGGGCCGGGCTGTCTTTGGAAAAGCCGTATAAAATCGCCTGAATGCAGGCCGCCGTCGTGGTCTTTCCCGATTCGTTGGGGCCGGGAAGGCATTGATAGCCCTCTTTAAAAGAAACCGTCGTGTCGTGAAAGCAGCCGAAGTCCCGCATATAGAGTTTATGAATCATAGTCATCCCCCAAAAGGGCGCGCAAACCTAAATCACACAAGGCGAGTCGCGTCTCTTCGTCGCCGTCATAGGCCTTCGCCCGCGCCAGAAAGGCGCCGAGCAGATCGCCTTCGTGTTCTCTTTCCATGCGCTCAATAATTCTCGGCAGATCTTTTTCCCAATGAAGCTCATACAAAATACCCTTCTCGTCGAAAAGCCTCCGAAGCTCCCTCTCCAATATGCCGCTGTACGCGCCGGCGAGGTAAAAGCTGTAAATGAAATCTCCGGATCGCACCAGTGCCTTGGCATCGGCCACGATGGCCTCGTCATCCGATGCGTCCCTTCGCAGGTAATTCTTCTGCTTCAGGCTGCGCGCCGCCACGGGCACGTAGCGCGTGGTAAGTACCTCGTCGAGCTCCCCTAATACCACGCCCAAATTGCCTCGGTCCGTGTGGTCCAAAGGCTCCGGCGTACCGCACATCTGCAGCTTGTTCTCGTACATGGTCGGCTTGTGCACATGGCCCAAGGCCACGTAGTCGAAGGCGTGGAGGAGATTCGCGTCCACGGGAAAATACCCGTCGCCGCCGCTCCAGTTGCCGTGATGGAGGAGGACGCGGTGAAGGCCTTCGTCGCCGGACTCCCCGTCAAACTGCAGGATTTTATTGTAGCTCGCCCGGGTCCAGCTCGTGCCGTAAAAGACCACGCCCCGCGAGGAATCTTCGTAACGATCCATGGTTTCGTTGGAAAACAATCGCACATTTTCCGGCAAACGGGCCGCCACATCGTCGTAAAGCTTGTAATCGTGATTGCCCAACAGAAGCAAGGTGGTGAAAGGCGCGTGATCCAAGCAGGCCAAGACGTAATCCACCTCGGCGGCAGTCACCTTGTCCTGTTCGAAAATGTCGCCGACGAGAAAAAGATAGTCCACCTGCTCCTGAATCCCCAGCTTTAAAATGCGCTCAAAGGTGCGAAAGCGATCCTTCCGGCCGGTGGCGCGGTCTTCTTCTCTTTCGTAGGGAAAACTTCGTCCTAAATGCAGATCCGCAGTGTGCAGAAAGCGCATTACTTGATTAATTTTTGTACCGCTTTAAATTCGTCGGTACCGGAGACGCTGTTCAGATCGAAGAGAATGGTTTCCGTGGAGCGAACGGAGGCGCCCATTTGCCGCATTTCTTCGAGGGCATAAAGGGCGTTTTCCTTCACTCTGGATCCCACGGCGTCGTGGGCGACGTAAACGTCGATGCCCTTGGCGATTAAATCGCGCACGGTCATGAGCACGCAAATATGGGTTTCGATACCGCAAACCACCACTTGTTCCGGTTTCTTTTCCTCAATGTAGGCGGCGATTTCCTCGTCCAACATGCAAGAGAAGGCTTTTTTGTCGAAATCTTCGCCACCGGAGACTTTTCCGCGAATAGCTTCGTTGAATTCGCCGAGTCCCCGTTTGTATTGGGTGGTAAAGACGGCGGGAATGTTCATGATTTCGGCCCCTTCGGCCAAGACGTCAGCATACTTCTTCACCTTATCAATATCGTGAATGGCGGAAGCCAGGGAATCCTGAATATCTATAAATAAAAATAATACCTTATTTCGATCCAAGCAAAAATTCATTTTAAACCTCCATTTGTTGTACATCTATTTTATTCATGCGTCCTTTTAAATCGGCGAAATCCGCGTCGCCTTCGGTGGATGCCGCCCCGTGGGCCAATTTCAACACCGTGGGAGCGTCGTATTTACGCACGATGCCTGCGGCCAGTGCCGCGGCGGCGTAGTGGGCATCGAAGGCTCCGCCCTTTTCTTCGTTTTTCGCGAAATAATAGCTTCCACGGGCGCAGAGTATGGAGCCGCGCTCGCTTCCCGTTACGAGAATCAGGGGGATCTCGCCGCCGTAAAGCACGTCCAGGGCCGAGACGATCTCGCCTAAAAAGTGAATGGGCTTGTTCAACTTCGCCGCCAAAACGTCCCGATCGACGACGATGCCGAAGGGCTTCGCTTCCTTCACTTCCTCCACATCGTCCTCTTCATTGGCGATGATAATCACAGGCTTCGATAGTCTGCGGGCATAGCGAACCAGGGGCAACTTCATTTCGTCGGCTCCGTCATCATCCGAAGATTCGGCGAGAACCACCGCATCCGCTGCCGCCGCTTCGTTTAAAAAGCGGTCGTAGAAATCCACCATGTCTTCTCGCGTGAGTCGCGGCGCTTTGGTTTCGATGGTGGTCTTTCGATTTTTTTCCTCTAAAATCAGGCGTTCCACGGTTTCGTCGCGAATCGTCTTCGCCACTACGGGGATGCCTTCGGCTTCCATGAGCTTTTTATAGCGCTCCCCGGCGTCGCCGCCGAGAAATGCCATAAGCCGCGCATCTTCGTTGATGCTTCTCGCGAGCCGCGCCATGTGGGCGCCGTATCCGGCCGGTGTGGTCTGCTTTTCTGTCGCGCGGGCGCGCGCACCTTTCGGAAAACTTTCGCCTTTCAAGCGCTGCTCTAAGAGAGGATTGGTGTCGACTAAGAGAATCATTTCAGATCAAATCGACGGAGTACGGCAGACTCGATCCATTCGATTTTTTCCTTCGCTTTTTCTTCGTCTTTGTCGTTGGTGTAAATATACAGTTTGATCTTCGGTTCCGTGCCGGAAGGCCGCACAAAGAAGCAGCTGCCGTCGTCCAGATGGTATTCCAGCACATTGCTCGTGCCGATGCCTTCCACGCCCTCGGCATAGTCCACGACTTTTTCGACCTTCAGGCTTTCCACGGAGGAAATGGGGTTTTCCCGCAAATCCGCCATGATTCCCTGAATCAAAGCCTGACCTTCCTGCCCTTCTTTCACGACGGAAAGAAGTTTTTCGCCTTGGTAGCCGTAGGCCTTAAAGATTTCCCCAAGGACCTCCGGCAGGCGCTTGTCTATGCTCAGGTAATAGGCCGCCATTTCCGCCACCATCATGGAAGTGACCACGGCGTCTTTGTCGCGGACGTGATCGCCGTAGACGTAGCCGATGCTTTCTTCGTAGCCGAATAAAAATTCATAGGCACCGGTATCGTCCCACTCGTTGGCCAGGGCGCAGATGTTTTTAAAGCCCGTCAACGCGTCGAACATGGCGACGCCGAAGTGATCGCAGATTCTGCGACCGATGTCTCCGGTGACGATGCTTTTGACCACGGCGCCGTTTGCCGGCAAATCGCCTTTCACTTCGCGTCGGGACAAAATATATTCCAAGAGAAGGGCTCCGGTCTGATTGCCCGTAAAGGGAATAAATTCACCGGATGCGTCCTTTGCCACCAAGGCCACGCGGTCGCAATCCGGATCCGTGGCGATTAAAATATCCGCATCCACTTCTTTTCCCAGGGCCAACGCCTTTTCGAAGGCCTTGAAATCTTCCGGATTTGGGTAGCCCACGGATTTAAAGCTGCTGTCCGGCTCCGTTTGCTCCTCGACCAAATGAATGATGTCGAAACCCCGCGCCTTGAATACCCGACGAACAGGCAAATTTCCCGTGCCGTTTAGGGGCGTGTAGACGATGGAAATGTCTTTTTTGATGTCCTCTTCCACGGCCTTTGCCAAGGTGAGGGCGTAGTATTTTTCTTCCAAGGCTTCGTCGATGATGTGGATAAAGCCTTCGTCTTTGTATTCGTCGAAGGATTTTTCCGGCCACACGCTGTAATCGAATTTGGCGATCTCCCGCGAGATTTCATCGGCGATGTCGTCGCGAATTTGAGAGCCTTCCTTCCAATAGACCTTGTAGCCGTTGTATTCCTTCGGGTTATGGCTGGCCGTTACCACAATGCCGGCCTGCGTCCTAAGCTCCCTTACGGCAAAGGACAGCATGGGCGTTGGCCGAATCCCCGAGAAAATATGCACTTGAATGCCGCAGGAGGCCAGCATCGATGCGGCAACTTCCATAAAGCGCTCACTTCTTTCCCGCACGTCCCAAGCGATGGCGACGCCGCGGTCCATGGCCTTTTGTCCGCGCTTTTCGATGACACCGGCCAATCCCCGAGTGGCGCGGGCGATGACCTGCTCGTTCATGCGGTTGGTGCCCGGGCCGATCTTCCCTCGAAGGCCGGCCGTTCCGAAGGCAAGTTCTTGGTAAAAACTGTCCTTCATTTCCTCGTCGGTCATGTTCAGAAGCTTTTTACGGTCTTCGTCACAGAGGGTCTCGAGTTTTCTCCATTGATTAAATCCATCGTGAATCATCATTCAACCTTCTTTCGTAATATCTGCAAATTCGGCACGCGTCAGCTCGCCTAATTCCTCGGGATTCACGCGCATTTGCAGACCTTTTTTTCCGGCGCTTACGTAAATCGCGTCGTATAGAATGGCGGTTTCGTGAATATAAGTGGGAAATAATTTCTTCATCCCGACCGGCGAGCAACCACCGCGCACATAGCCTGTAAGGGGCAAGAGATCTTTTACGTGCAGCATCTCGATTTTTTTCTCTCCGCACACTTTGGCCGCCTTTTTTAAATCCAATTCCTCGGCCACGGGAATGACGAAGACGAAATGTTCCTTGTCTTTTCCCTCGGTGATTAATGTCTTAAATACAGCCTCAACGGGCAAATGATTTAACTCGGCGATTTTTACGCCGTCTACCTCGGCATCTGCGTCGTATTCAAAGGTTTCGTAAGGGATACCTTCGGCATCTAAATGCCTGAGCGCATTCGTCTTTTTCATAAAAAACACCTCATGAAATTTATACCCGATTTTCACGAATCTACAGTCGCTGCGTTCAATCCGTTCGTATCGATTCCGAGTTTTATTATAGCATGGAAAAAAGCGGAGACGGCGAAGGATTCGTTTTCAGCTGATTTGCCCAAAGTGAAAATCCCCACAAAAAAATCGACACAATTTCTTGTGCCGATTCGTCTTATGCTTCTACGAATTTCAATCCCGATGCAACCGCCCAAATGAGAGCTACGGTGAGCAAAATGTGCCCCACACCCGATACGGCTACCATGCCGATTCGCGCGAAGGCGCCGACGGTGTAGCTGTCGATGAGGCCGTGAAGGAACATGGAGCTGAATGAAAAGAACATGCCGAAGTTGTAAATGGTGAGCAGTTTTTTCAGGCGGGCATTTTCAAAGGCCCGGTCCCGAAGAAGCAGATAGGCTATGGTTAAGAGGACGAATCCCAAGACGATTAAGTGGACGTGCAGGAAGGCCATTTTCGTGACCACGGGATAGATCTTGCCGATTTCCCGATAAAAAGCGCCGGCGAAAATTCCGAAGAATAAATAGGCCAGGGCAAATTGCAGCAGATCGTCTCTATTAAACTCGCCTTTTAAATTACAGTAGAGTTTCCAAACAATGAGGACGTACATGACCGTCTTCGGCATCATTAACATGCCGATGGTGGGCATGGTTTCTTTAAATAAAACCACGGGAACGTAGAAGAGGAAGCTGAAGAATACGTAGAGGTAAAGCTTGCCTAAGTTCGTGTTTTCTCGTCTGTTAAAAAGAAGCACGATATCCACCAGGCCCATGATCACGAAGGGAATGTTTGAGATCAAGTCCATGGTTTGGGACCGGTTGAAGGATAAAATCACCGTAACGACGCGAATGAGAAAGAGCGCCGGCATGGCCAGGTCCAGGGTGCGATTGGACGCCTTCATTTCCCGACGAATGTAGTAATAAAACAAGAGATAAAATAATGACATGGTCATGGCCGAGACCCGCGTGCCGATAAAAAGTCCGGTCGCGTTCACTTCAAACCCGTTAACTTCCACATTGGCGACGATTCTTGGAATCAAGTGGAAGGCGTCGCCTAAGCCCAGCAGCATGGCCATGGCCCCGACGAGGCCGGTGTTTTCCTTTCTTAAAAGCAAGAGGCGGATGCCGATAAATATGACGAAAATTAAATACATGCTGTCGAAAAACAGCTCAAATTCTTTCATCCCCGATACCTCCCAACAAATACTCGATGTACTGCGTCGACGTTTCTTTAAATTCTTCCTTCGAATAATCTTCCGTCATGCTGTCTTTGATCAATTCGTGAAAAACCGCCATCATGTAAAAAATCAAATTGGCTTCACTCTTGCCGTAGTGCGTTTTTATATAAGCCTTTCCGTGAGAAAGGGACGCCTTTTCGAATGCCAAAAACTGTGGCCGATACAAATTTCTTAAATTGTGATCATAAAGAGTTTCCAGCAAAAAATCCTGATAGGCCCAGAGGGTGGCTTCCGGATCGTGATGATTCTTCTCCAACAAATCGAAGAACACGTGGTGCACCTGCCCCGTGGCCTCTCTCAACACGGTGAAATAGCAATCGTCCAAATCGTCGAAATACTGGTAAAATGATCCGCGGGCAATGCCCAGCGCCTTTACAATATTCGTTACATTTATGGACTTCATCGGCGTCTCTTCAAAAAATGTCTGCAGCTCTTTCTGCAGTCGCTCTTTTTTCGACGCCTCTAAATTTTCAAATGTCGCTCTCGCCATCATAACCTCCTTAATGACACCTTGTCACTTCTTATAGAATATGCTTTTCCTCTGATTTTGTCAACGATTCGATGGTTTTTACCAAAAAAATGCTCCGATAAGCATCGAAGCATTCCATCATAAGGCATTAATCGTCTAAATCCAAATCGTCTACATCCCCCGCATCGTAGCGATCCCAATAATTGTCGTAATCGTCGTAAACCTCTTCCACGTCGCCGCCTCCGTCATAGGCTTCGTCGTACAGAAGATCCTGTTCATCGAAGGATGATTCGTGGGTTTCCTTGTGCGTAAAGATGCTTCGATCGGGCTGTGATTCGCGACGGCGTTCCTCTTCTTCGATTATCCAATGGACGAGCCACCATTCAAAATATTCCTCTTCGATGATGCGGGCCTCTTCCTCGTCTGCTTTCGCATTTAAAAAAGCTGACGTCGCCTCAGAAGGCGCATCCGATCCCTGCACTCCCCCGGCTCCTTTTACCAGCGTCTCCAAAAAGCCGAATTTCACACCGAAATCCGCGGACTCCTTAGACTCCTCGGAGGCAAAGAAATGAGAATCCACCTTTTCAAGAAAAAAATCGGCCATGCTGTCCAATACTTTTTTTAAAAGCTCCAAATTCCACAGGGAACCGTCTTCATTGTGTACGGCGCCCTTATCCATGAGCACTTCTAAATCCAGTATGGCTTGGAATTGACTTTTTTGAATCAAATAGGGATTGGTTATGATCAGGCGGGCCAAAAAACCGGCGACCTCTTCGCCGGTGTTGGCGGTCATGACGCAGTCGTATACGTCGTTGTAAACTTTGCGCGCCGCTTCGATGACTTCGTCGACACCTTCATCGGAGGCATTGAGTCCTAATGACTGAATGATCCGCTCCCTATCCGTGGGAGACGACGTCGGCCGTTGAATGGGACTATTGTTTTCATGTGCCGGAACCGAAGGACGTTTTAAATTGTAAGAAATAATCACGGCAAAAAACGCGATGGCGAGTAAAGCGATAAACAAAACGGATGCGTCCATCCCATCCTCCTTACGATCAAAAAATTACTTGTCGGGAGATCATTCTTAATCTCAATCCCTTTATAGCGGTCCCGCAACGGAACTCTTACACGTTGACGACATAGAAATCGGCAGCGCAATCGACGGCTTTCTAAAATCATTTACAGCAATTTTATTATTCTATGAAAGCAATAAAAAAGCAAGCTTACAAAAGTAAACTTGCTTTGGCGTACCGCAAAGGATTCGAACCCTAACGCACTTAAGATTCAATCTTTGAAGCCTCATCAACTCTCGTTTGATCGTATAGCCCGTCGCCATTGATTTGTATTTATTTATATCTGAATTCATTTTGAACCTTAACTTAAGATACCATAAGCCTATTCAAATTACAACACTTCTTCCCCGTATTCCTTCATGATCTTATAGAAGGTGTTACGCTTTAGTCCTACAAGTTCCATAAACCTTGTAGCGGTAATTTCCTTCTCTTTCCACTTTGGATAGTTCGCTTCTATAATATCTCTTTGTTGATCCGTTAGCGTGGAATAGTTCATCTTCGGTCTACCCAACTCTACCCCTTTCGCTTTGGCAAGGTCGATTCCTTCCCTTTGGCGTTGCCTTATCTTCAATCGTTCTTCTTCGGCAATAGCACCTAATACTTCGATTAGAATGTTATTCACCATCTCCATGACCCATTGAGAAGATTGTTCGCCCTCTAAGTCTACCAGCGTTGTTGGAATGTTAAGTATCTTCACCCTTATGCCTTGCTCTTTGAAGTGTTCCAGTTCCCTTTTGATTTCTTCCTTGTTACGCCCTAAGCGGTCAAGTTCCTTCACAATAAGCGTATCGCCGGAACGTAGCATGGTGTTCCGAAGTGCAGAATAGTTTTCTCGCTTGAAGTCTTTTCCGCTTGCTTTGTCAACAATCATATGGCGTTCGTCAATGGAAATTCCCTTTTGATTGCAATAATCATAAATCGCTTTTACTTGCCTATCTGCATTTTGTTCTTTCGTCGATACTCTCGCATAACCGTAAGTGTAACTATCTGCCATAATAGAACCCCCTTTTGATTTGGTGATTCTATTTTAGCCGAAGTGTTTTTATATGTCCAGTCTTTTTTATAAACATTTGTAAATTATTTTTGATATGTTTATAAACATTGTTTCCGTTTGTTTCGCCTTGTTTATTTTTGTGTACTTTTATAAACAGATATTTTTAAATGGTCATGAATAGATATCTTCCGTTTGTTCCTTCTATGTATGGTCGATAAACCTTTAGCAACAAAAAAAGATGGATCATATTTCCATTCTGTTTTGAACCTACAATCTATGGATCATTCTATTCGTTCTTATTTATTAGCAACAAGAAAATGATAGGCGGGGAAAGCTATACACTCTCTATTCATACGCTCTATGATTTGTCGTAGTATATTATCCCCTACTTTCATATCTGATTCATACTGTTAGCACCACAACGAATTAGAAGGGGGGTAGTTAACTAATCTTTGAAAAGTTTTGATGATTGCTAATATGCCCCCTAACCTCTTCCATAAAATTGGCGAAGAAAAAAGAATAGGGTTGTCTCCTCATCTCCACCAAGGTTGCCTATACACTAACTTTTTTATGCCTGTTTTACGAAACTTTGACAAATGAAAACGGCTCTGTAAAGTAATATTCTATTTCAGTTGCTATATCATGACTTAGAACTAACGTTTGATAGAGTAGGTTCGTTCTGAACTACCTTATTCAAACATGGTAAGCAGATTCACCTTAGCAACTTAGAACTTTGGTCTTCAAGGTGGTGTTGTTTTGACACTACCCTATTAAACCTATTAACCTCAACACTACTACCCTTCGCCGGTACTTCACTAAATATGCTTCCACCATACACGACCTAACTTCTATGTTTAGCACAAATGAATTTGAATGTTGTATGTTAAGCAGTCATAAAAGGTTTGTGGTTAAGAAAAAAATAAATGCCTTTAGAACATACGTTCTATTTATTCACTTCATATTCAATGCCTATCAATCATAGACTAATCTTTTAAGCATTCACTTTCTCTATGTTATATTTTTGTCAACTATATAATCTATTTCTTTTTCTGTATTACTTAACCTATACGCCTACTTCATGCCATTTGTTTGACTTGATCTTTTAAAGTTTAGCAATAGATTATTGTTAATAACCTATCAAGTAAATAGGTTCTCTATATATGGCTAAGAATAACCTCTCTTAATCTGCTATTCTTGTAAAAATAAATTTAAAGATAAATTCTAAAAAAATAACTTAACGAGATGAACCATTACAACTTAGGAAGCCCCAAGCAGGAAGAACCATCAGGATATAAGAACAAATCCATCATTCTTCTTGTCATATCAACTCTCTGATGAACCTACATACTTTGGGAATAGACTAAACTTAATAAAGACAATTTAATCATTCGAAAATTTTTTCTAATTTTCTCATGAGGGGAATATCGTTCCTCGTCAGGTATTCGCCCAATTCAGAAAATGAAAGCATTCTGTTAAGAATCTTGCTACTCTTTAAAAGAAGCGAATACACCGATCTTTGTACGATTTTATAAAATTAAAACGGCGAATAGGGGCTTTTCTGCCCTCTATCGCCTTAATTTAATTTAAAATTAAGTTAACGCATAAATGGTGTGCATTTCATGATATGCGTATATATAAGGCGAAAACCATGAAACATACACCATAGTTAAATGTTTAACATCGTTTGACGATTCTGTATGTCTTTTTATCTCTAGTATTTTTTTCTCTAGAAATTCTTGATTCTACCCTATAACCATGTTCTGCTAAGTGATCGTTAATCTTATTAGCAGTTTTTGAAATGGAACCGTCTTTATTTTTAAAATTCAAGTCTTTCGCCAACATATCAAATTCATCTTTTAGTAATTCCCTATTCCCATATTTGGCGAAGCAAGATTGAATTCTTTGTGCTAATAGTTTTCGCTCTTCTTCATTTTCTTGTTCCCTTAGTACTGCTTGAATTCGCTTTTCACTTTCGATTCGGTCTTCTTCCCTTTTAAATTCTTCTTCTACTTTATCTAAACCCCTTACCGGCGGAAGAAGAACAGTATTATCTGAATGTGTTAGCAGTGTATAAATGTGCCCGAAGTGATAGTTAAATATATTCTCACCATCTAAGCTATCAAATTTCAACAATTCTTCATAGGCTTTTTTTGTGTATCTACACTGCTCAATTCTAAACAGATTCGGCTCGGAATCTTCGCCGCTATTATTTTTTTTAGCTTCTTCGCCGTTTATTGCCCTTTGTGAATCTCTGATTTTATTTTTAATGTCTCCTAATTCCGGCACAATTAATGTAATCTCTAATTTCTCTTTATCTGTTCTGTTTTTTGTTCTTATTCGCCCGATCATTTGAACCACCGAATCGTAATTCACATAATCTATGATTACACGCTTTACCTGCCTATCACGAATGTTAATGCCATTATCTAATACTTTGGTCGTAACCAGTACATCTTTATTGAATTTTTCATTATCTACAATGCGTTCCCTTTCTTCATGGTCAATAAATCTACTGAACCCGTCTGTATCATAGAGGCTACATAGAAAGGCACCCCCTTTGTATTTCTTATCTAATAAGGATTTACCATCTGCCATTCCCTTAACAATCAAGGCATATCGTTTATTGTTGGCGAAGTATATCATCTTATTGTATGGATTGCTTAACTTTACTTGTTCGCTAATAAATTTATCCTTATCCTTTTCATGAATGTAGTTAAATATTAAGTGATTGTTTACGTGTTGAATAATATTATCATTTTCTTCCGGTATCGTCATGTATTCACTGTCGCAATTATCTATTAAGTCTTGAATACCCGGTGTCAATTGTTTTAGTAAATCAACTTCCTTCATTCTCTCAAAATGTTCAATCTTGTTTTTTTCTTCATACGCTCTAACGGCTTCAATAAACGCTTCGGGTGTAGCAGTCATGAATACTTTTACCCCGTTACAATGACTAAAAAGGTACTCAAATTCTTTTTCAGTGTTGTCATTAAATTCAGAATCACTTGTAAAATAGTGGGCTTCATCTAAAATCAGATAATCCACTTCTTTAATATCTTTCTCTACGAATTCTTCCGTTCTTCGGAAATACTCATCAACTAATTGTTGTGATAATCCCGTGCGCTTCTTGAAGTTATTTTTGAATTTTCGTCTTTTATCTTTATCAGTTTCGAATAAAATATTCCCAATTATTTGATAACAATATATCAATGTGTTGTCTATAATCTCTCGGTTATTGCTTTCATTTTTATTTTTTTGTGCTTGAGTACGTTTCACATATTTTTTGTTTTGGTCTTTTAGCAATGAACGGTTCGAAAGAATGGCTACCTTCTTTCCCGCACCCAATAAGTAGTCATACACGAAACTGGTTTTTCCGCTTTCTAATGGGGCTGTTACTAAAATATTTTTAAATCCCTTATCTTCAAGGAACATTACCTTTTTGAATAACCGCTCCCCATCAACAAAAAGGCGATTATCTGATTGTTTCGTGTTTCTTCTACTCATATTCCCCGCTCCGTTATAAAGGCTAAAATGCAATTCCGTTCTCTAATAGTGAAACAGGGAAGGAATTTCCTTCCCTGAATAATCACCATTATATCAAAATCTCAATCGCCTTTAAATCTCATCGTATCGTCTCGAAATTGGATTCGAACCTAATTCTTTTCGCCGGTTCATGTCCTTAATACTAGCATAAAAGTAATAAGCACTATCCACTAAGATTTGAATATTGAATCGCCAATCTTTTTTTGTGTTTCGCTTATGGTTGGGCTTCTTCCCCATACGATGAAGACAAGGCGTGAAGTGAAATTCCACCTCTCGTTTCGTATCATCTAAGTGAATAGTAGTTATGGCTATATCTGTTTTCTTGCTCTTGCTCTTTTGATAAATCACTACACGATTCCCGTTATTTTCTGTTTTTATGTCCAGCCCGATTCGGTTCATTTGATCGTATAGTTTTAAGTACTGATCCACAAATACATTCACATATTCAAAATCAATTCCACAATTCATTTTCTTTTGTTCCTTATCTATTTTTATTTCTCCTTTTGATTATCTACAAGCTTCTTTGCGTTAAGGTAATAGGTGGCTATGCTTCTATAAAGTGTTTCCACATCATCTTGTACTGTTCTATTTTTAAATTTCTTCGGTTTTGCTTCGGCGTATCGTTTTCTATACGCCACATAAGAATCAATATTGAAGCACATCGGATAGTATTTTTCACTTGCTAAGTGGATAAGAACGACCGCTTTATTTTCGTTCATTTCCTTATCGAAGTAATAAATAACGACTTTTCTTCCTCTATCTTCTACCTTGCTTCGAAGCCCTATACGGTTCATGTTTTCCTTTAATCCCTTATAGTCTTTTACGTTTTGAATCGCCAATAATTTCTCTCCTAACTTTATTGTTCTAGTTCTATATCTATTCTAAGGCTCTAGGATCTAATTTAAGGCGTTTTAAATTTTTATTGATAGTTACACTTGCCTAAAAATAGAAAAAGGCTATTGCTGTTTAGCACAATAGCCTTATGAATTTGTTATGGTTCATCGAAAAAAGAAGTTGAGTATCGAATGATGTTCATCGCCTAAGCAGGTTATTTTCTGCTTTATGTTTCGTCTATCCGGCTTGCCTTGTAGTGGAACAATATGTAGGCTTCGCCTTTATGAATCAGTTGGGTTGCTTATGGCTCGCACTATTTTCTAAGTAACTTTAGTAACATCACCTTCCTAATTTGATCTATTTTTGTGAACATCACTATCTCTTATTCTCTTTTCACTTATATTATACCCATTTGGGCAAGCGTTAACAACCTTTTTCAAATTTCTTAGCTTCTATAACCCGCATGGTTAAGCCGTTTATATTTGTAATAGAATCGTAATATAAGAACATTGATTCGTTTTTTGTGCTTGTTTTCCCGTTTTTCCCGGTCGCTATCATGATCTAAATTAAAAGCCCTAACATAAGCGTTAGGGCTTCTTCCTTAATAGTCCGTTAAAAAATCTTCTAAATCAATATCTTCATAATCAAAGAACGGTTCCACTTCTTCACAATCAATTGGCGGATCGTATTTAGCATCTTGATTCGTAAGAACAAAAGTAAATACTAAGTTTGCGAATTGGTGAACGGGTATATGCCAATCTTGTTTCCGCTCGCCGTCTGTATTGACTTGTGAATAGTAATAATCCCGAAGGTTATCAATGTTGAATTGTACTTGTGCCGGTGAACCCGACGACGTATCAATCTCTGCTAAAATACTTACATCTCCACCTTCGCTAACGGTAATGGTGTCCTCTTCGAAGGTTGTTTCACAGCCGCAAAATTCCATACACTCTTCAAATTCTCTATAATTCATTCCAATTCCTACCTTTCATGCTTCTTTTTTTGTTACTTCTTCTTATTTGAGGCTCTCACGTCCATTTTAAGGCGTTTTAATCTTTTATAGATGGAATTCTATTCCTATTTATCTATAACGCCTTATATTTGATTGTGTAGCCTTATATAGTGATATTATCCTTATTTCTAATCCTCAAGCGTTGATTATCTGTATTCTTCTTCCGTATAAGCCCTTTTATAGGCGAAGCGGTCTTGTGCGAACGTAACAGGTCATTTTCATCGATCTGAATATATTTTTTTGTCGTGTTTAGATTGCTATGCCCCATGACCTTTTGAAGATAGAGAAGATTCCCTTCATGGCGAAGGTATTCTGTTCCGAAGAAGTGGCGTAGTTGATAAGGTGTTACCTTTACGCCTGCTAACTTTGAATATCGCTTCATGTTATTTCTTAGGACGTGGGTTTCCATTTCTTCGCCGTCTTCCGTTAAGAATAGATGGTCTTTGTTCTCCCATTGACTTAAGACGATTTCCCGAAGATCGACAAGGCTGTTCTTCACTTCATTGGATATAGGCGTGATCCTATCTTTTTTCGTTTTTGTAATGTCTTTTGTGAGGAAGATATATCCCTTCTGCAAGTCTACATGACTCACCTTAAGGCGTACCACTTCCGCCGGTCTTATCCCTGTATCTGCCATTAGCAGAATCATTGTTCTATCTCGCTTGCCTACATAACTGTAAGTGGGTATAACCGCCAACAAGGCTTCCAGTTCTTCAATACAGGTAGGCTTCGGTTGATCATCTTCTTTTCGTCTTGTGATCTTAAGTTCCTTGATTGGATTTGCTTCCAGTATTTCTTCCTCAACAAGAAAATTAAAATAACAATTCAAGTGTGCTCGTTGGTTATTGAACGCCATATCAGAATACCAATTGATCTTATAGAAGAAGTCCGCTGTTTGCTCTAGAAGATTATCATAATCCATAGGCCTTTCAGTTTGGTGTTCAAAGTTCATGAATATTTTGCGATAGCCTTCCAGAGTAATTTCTTTAATGCCATTCACTTTTTTAGACAACAAAAAACGCATCTGTAACGTGTCTAGTTTAAATTGACTTTTCTTCATATCACCCTCTTTTCATACTCCAATAGTTAGAGGTTAAAAGAATTCGGATATAAAGTAAGTTATTTAAATCTAAAAACGCAACAAATGCGTATTTTGCTAAGCTTACAAAAGTAAACTTGCTTTGGCGTACCGCAAAGGATTCGAACCCTCGACCTTCTGGTCCGTAGCCAGACGCTCTATCCAGCTGAGCTAGCGGTACAAGTGGAGCGGAAGACGAGATTCGAACTCGCGACCCTCGCCTTGGCAAGGCGATGCTCTACCACTGAGCCACTTCCGCAAATGGTGGAGGAGAGTGGATTCGAACCACTGAAAGCTGAGCTAACGGATTTACAGTCCGTCCCCTTTGGCCAACTCGGGAACTCCTCCCTATGTGATTGTATGCTTTAAGTAAAAATGGCGACCTGGATCGGACTCGAACCGACGACCTCCAGCGTGACAGGCTGGCATTCTAACCAACTGAACTACCAGGCCAGGTTGGTGGGCGCAATAGGGCTCGAACCTATGACCCCCTGCTTGTAAGGCAGATGCTCTCCCAACTGAGCTATGCGCCCTTATATGGTGACCCCGCCGGGATTCGAACCCGGGTAACCGCCGTGAAAGGGCGGTGTCTTAACCGCTTGACCACGGGGCCATTTGGTAGCGGTGAACAGATTTGAACTGCTGACACTACGGGTATGAACCGTATGCTCTAGCCAACTGAGCTACACCGCCATAATATGGTCCTTCGCTTTGAAACCAATGCGAATCGCCTCAAAAAAATAATGGTAGCGGGAGCAGGATTTGAACCTACGACCTTCGGGTTATGAGCCCGACGAGCTACCAGACTGCTCCATCCCGCGATACATATTGCTGATGGACACACTATCCATGGTGGTGCCGAGGACCGGAATCGAACCGGTACGATCTCAACGACCGCAGGATTTTAAGTCCTGTGCGTCTGCCAGTTCCGCCACCCCGGCTTATGGCTCTCAGGGTGGGACTCGAACCCACAACCTACCGGTTAACAGCCGGTTGCTCCACCATTGAGCTACCTAAGAATACACAAGTGAATAAAGAAGAACTTACCGGCCATCCGGTCGATAAGCATTCTATTCAATCTAATTCAGAAGAAAAATCTTCTGCCCGGCAATTTCCTACTCTCCCAGGTCGTTACCAACCAAGTACCATCGGCGTTAAGAGGCTTAACTTCTGTGTTCGGCATGGGTACAGGTGTGTCCCTCTTGCTATCGTCACCGGACGAACCAAGTGCATATA